>JACPKW010000007.1 GCA_016186825.1 Candidatus Giovannonibacteria bacterium | reverse complement strand
GTGATGGAAACAATACGAATACAATAATTTTCAATTTTACAATTTCTAATTTTCAATAAATTTTAATGACAGAATTTTCAAACAACAATAAATATGACCTTGAAGAGCGAACTGCGAAATTCGGTGAGAATGTTATTCAGTTGTGCAAAAATATGAGACAAGATTCAATCGCTAAGCCGATCATTAACCAGTTAATCAGATCTGCTACAAGTATCGGTGCAAATTACATGGAAGCAAACGGCGCAAGTTCTAAAAAAGATTTCATCAACAAAATATTTATATGTAAAAAAGAAGCCCAAGAAACTAAGCATTGGCTGCGTATGCTTATTATCTGTGTGCCCGATAAAAATATTGATATCAATAAATTATGGCAAGAATGCCAAGAATTAACTTTAATATTCCAAAAAATCGCTTCGTCAGCGAGAAATCATGTTTGAAAATTACTTTTTATGTTTGTAAATTCACTGAAAATTGAAAATTGGAAATTGAAAATTTTAGTTGCCGCACTTTTCTTTTTTCTTTGGCAGAGCAATGCCAGGGCAGCAACTATCCTCCGTCCTCCTCTCAACGTCGGCCTTGTTGGCTACTGGGACATGGAAACCGGCGTTAATACAAACAAAACTTATGATCGCTCTGGCAACAATAATACGGGAACCCTTACAGGTATGAACACTGCGATTGCTTGGGTGGACGGCCCAACCGGCCGTGGCCAAGCTCTCTCGTTTGACGGGACGGATGATTATGTGAGAATAGCTGACAATGCATCTTTAGACAATTTAACCACTGGAACAATTTCATTTTGGTGGCGACCGGATTATTCAGGCGCCCCAGGAGTCTATAAAGGCTTGATTAGTAAGTCAAGCTCAGCGGTTTCGACCGCTTTATACGGCGGTTATCATTATACTGATGGCAAACTTTATTTTCATCTAAACAACCTAGCAACAGACATGGGGTCATTTTCACCAATCGCCAATACCTGGTATCACATGGTCTTTTCTTGGGACGGCACTAATGTACGAAGATTTACAGATGGCGCATTAATAACTACAACCGCAAACAGCAATGGCTCCGGTGCCTCTGACTTTGGTCTATATATCGGAGGTTATTCTTATGACAGCGAAGCGTTTATCCAAGTGGCTTCCGGCTCCATTGACGATGTAAGGATATATAATAGAGTGCTTTCGGAAAGAGAAGTTGAGAGATTATATAAAACTACAAAATCGAAAGTTGCTTCAAATCAAAATAGTTTAGGACACGGCCTTGTCGGCTATTGGGATTTCAATACAGGAAAGGGGAGAGATAAAGCATATGACCGCTCTGGCAACGCAAACACTGGGACGCTTACAAGCATGAACACCGCGACTGCGTGGGTTGATGGCCCAACCGGCCGCGGCCAAGCCCTCTCGTTTGACGGGACGGATGATTATGTGGATTTGGGTGACACCTCGGTTGTAGATTTTGGTTCAGGTAATTATGCTTTTTCTGCATGGATAAAACCTACACTAGCAACAACGGGATTTATTATTGGAAAAGACGACGACGTGAATGGGAGGCAGCTCACTTTCAGTATAGCTAGCAATGGCGACAGTTATATGCAGTTATTTTATGGGCCAGATAACCCTGCCGCTCAAAATACCGTTTACAAGGCGACTGCTGCTGTGCAAGCGAACGTGTGGCAACACATTCTGGGGCAACGAATTGGAAACAAATTTGAAATTTATGTTAATGCAATTGATAAAAACGCCACATACGACGCCGCAATTTCTGCTGCTGATTTTCCACAAACTATGCAAGCGACTGCTGCTAATTTGAATATTGGTCGCCGCAGTTATTCTACTAGCATGCTGCCTTTCCCCGGCTCCATTGACGATGTAAGGATATATAATAGAGCACTTTCGGCGAGCGAGATTGAAAGATTATATAAAACGCAGAAATCGAAATTTTCTGTTCCAATAAACCAAGGCCTTGTCGGCTATTGGAATTTTGACGTTGGCTCTGAAGGACTGAAAGCATTCGACTTATCAGGAAATAATAATACGGGAACGCTCACTGGAATGGACAAATTCGCCTCCTGGGTGGACGGCCCAACGGGAAAAATGGGCAAAGCCCTCTCGTTTGACGGGAA
This sequence comes from Candidatus Giovannonibacteria bacterium, assembly GCA_016186825.1. Taxonomy (GTDB): domain Bacteria; phylum Patescibacteriota; class Minisyncoccia; order JACPKW01; family UBA11713; genus JACPKW01. Next base: position 53,610 of record JACPKW010000007.1, on the reverse strand, counting down.
TAACGACTATGTCGATATAGGAAATGACATACGCGACACTGACACAAATGGCACAATTACTGCATGGATTAAACCGACCACAAACGCGGATTATAGAGAAATTTTAATTTCTACAACTTCTGGTGATGACAATAAAATTTTCGCATTTGGCGTTAATGTTCAGGCCGGAAATACCGGGAAACTTTACGTTCAAGCTTATGATGATCCTGATTTCAATGATAATGTACAGGTGGACAAAATATTATCGCCAGGAATTTGGTATTACGTGTCACTTACCAGCGACGGTTCTATATGGAAGTTTTATATAGATGGGGTCTTACAGTCATCAACTGTAGTAGCCGGATCGAACGCTGGAAAATGGTTTAATTCGATTTCTTCAGGCACGCAAAATTATAGAATCGGCTATTTAAATACAACCTATCCTAATCCTATGCTGGGAAAAATCGACGATGTAAGAATTTACAATCGTGCGCTGCCAGCAGACGAAATTAAAAGATTATATAATTTAGGCCGTTAGAAAATCAACCCCGTTAGAAAATCAACATGATTCCAAATATAATATATATAAAATTAATAAATAAAAACGGGTCGTAAAAATTTATGCCTATTTCTAACGGGGTCAAAATGGAAAATGACAGTATAAAATTTAAAAATAGTATTACTAAACGGTTACAGAAATTCTATAGATATCTATTTATAATTCCTGCTAGTTTTCTGATTTCTATAAATTTCTATTTATTTCTCCCAATCTCCAATGTGCATGCTTCCACCATCATCAACCGTCCATTATATATCGGCCTTAATAATGGCCTAGTCGGTCAGTGGTCATTCGATGATCAAGATATGTCAGTCAGTCCAAACAACGTTTTCGCACTTGATCGTTCCGGTAATAGTAATAATGGAAAATTAAAAAACACCGCTACCTCAAGTGTTCACACTCAAGGCAAAATCGGCCAAGCCCTCTCGTTTGACGGGACGGATGATTATGTTGGTATCGCCGACCAAGATTCTTTCACTTTTCCTGCCGGTGGTTCAGGAATGACGGTATCGTTGTGGGCTAACGTGCGGTCTGTAGCCAATCACCCTTCACTTATTGACAAATATCAGAGTCCGTTCGAATGGACACTCAACATGCACGGCACGGGCGTCGTAGCTGGACTTATCTATGATAATGCAGGAGGAAGTTACATCGGACGAAATGCCCCAATCCCGAGCCTTAATACTTGGCATCATATAGTAATGACATATGACGGGGGCACATCTTCGAGTGGAGTAAAAATATACGTAGACGGGATACAAACTGATAACACTAACAGTCAAGGTGGCGTGTTTGTTACAATGCGCAACACCGCATCGACTGTGAACATTGGCCGCTCCAATGGCGGAGGATACGGCTATGTGAACGGCTCCATCGACGATGTACGGATATATAACAGAGCCTTGAGCGGGGAGGAGATTAAGAGGCTCTACAAAATCGGAGCGACGGCGAAAATTAACACCCCTATTTATTCAAACAGCCTACAGAACGGCCTAGTCGGATCATGGAGCTTTGATGGAAAAGACATGTCCCAGAGCCCGAACAATGTTTTTGCGTTGGATAATTCAGGCAACGCGAATAACGGGAAGCTTAAAAACATGGCAACCAGTTCTGCGAGACTGGCAGGAAAAATCGGCCAAGCCCTCTCGTTTGACGGGACGGATGATTATGTGAATGCTGGGAATGTCTCCTCAAGTGTCAAAACAGTTGCATTCTGGGTAAAAGCCGCCACAAGCACAAATGCCGGTAATATTATGGATTTAAACGGAACCGCAAATATTACATTATCAAATGGAACGATTACTGCAAATAATTTTACTGATTCGTCAACATATACGAAAATCGCAGGCAAAAACACGATGCTATATCAGAACCAACCTGATACCAACTACGCAGGGAATATTTACCTTTTAAATAATGGGGCCTCGGGTTATGCCCAGCGAGACGCTTTGTATTTTGATATTTCAGATTTTACCGACACCTCTAGCAGCATAAGCAGTGCAACGTTATACATGAGAGAAAATGCTCCAAATAACGTTGCTGGCTACAATATGACGATGCAAATTTACAAACTTACTAGTGACTCTTGGGGAGAAAGCACTGCGACCTGGAACAACTTAGCGGGAAGTTACGTAACTTCTAATCCTTCTGGGGGTTCTTATAACCCACTGCCTGGAGTGGATGGAACTTGGGTAGGCACTACTATAACTAACATTGTGAAAGATGCGATTGATAATGTAAATAGACATGTAAATGTTTTAGTTAGATTGAGTGATGAAGTTGATGGTTCATACCACCAAGATTATTTTCATGTGAGGACAACATCTGGAAGTGAACCTTACGTTGAAATAACTTACTCTCCAAGTGCGACAGTTTATGTTGACGGCATTCAGAATTCATCCATTAATGACACAAATTGGCATTTAGTAGTTGTTTCAACCGACACAGCATTGAATGCAAGCGCGGTTAATATCGGACGCATAAGTTCAGGTTATTTTGGCGGCTCCATTGACGATGTCCGGATATATAACAGAGCCTTGAGCGGGGAGGAGATTAAGAGGCTCTACAAAATCGGCACGACCTTGAAAGTAAATAGTCCTTTAAGCACAGGAACGCTTTCCAACGGCCTCGTGGGGCATTGGACTATGGATGGGGGAGATATTTCAAAAAGCCCGAATAATTATTTCGCAATGGATCGCTCTGGAAACGGCAACACTGGAAAACTGAAAAACATGGCGACGTCTTCCGCGCAGGTAATAGGCAAACTCGGCCAAGCTCTCTCGTTTGACGGGACGGATGATTTAGTTCTAATTGGCAACAACTCAAATTTTGCTTTGCAGACGTATACTATGTCTGCTTGGGTGAAATTAAATGTAACAAACGCGTATCAAATGGTTGTGGGCTTGCAGACAGAAGGTGGCACGGCCGATATAGCGGGCGCTTATTTACGGTTCGACAATACGGGGCACCTCACGCATTTTGTTGCACGTGATCCTAATTTATGGGCCGGTGGCGAGGTGGACACGACAACCACTTACTCCGCCGATACTTGGTATCATGTTGCCGCAACTAAGATTGGCGCCACACTCAAAATCTTTGTAAACGGCACAGAGGCAGCATCTGGAACGATAACGACAGAAACGATCGATTATTCAAGCGCAAGTACACCCAAGACGACCATAGGAGCATTCTGGGATGGGCAATCAAGCAGTTTTGGGTCAATAATGAACGGCTCCATCGACGATGTAAGGATATATAATAGAGCTCTTTTGGCCGACGAAATCAAACGCCTCTATCAAATGGGAAAATAAAAAGGTAAAAACCTCTCTGTCAAACCTCTGATGTTTGACATAAGTGTGTTTTATAAAAAAATGTCAAACATCAGAGGTTTGACAATTAGCAGTCTAATAAAGCATCTTCATGAAGAATCGATCAAATATTGCGATTCAACTTCTGAAGCGATTTCCTTAATTGGCGTTTCCCCAACAAAAATTTTATATTCATTCCCGTCATCGAATTGATCTAATATTATTGATGGGTTCAAAAAAGCACCCCACCTGTTTTCGAAAACAAAATCCTGAAAACTTGACCATTTGTACCGCACTTCCTTATGATAATAATCTTTCAGTTCTCTAGGATTTAAGTGTATATAAGCTGACAAATAATTAAGGTATTCGTTCCTATCAATATTAATGGCCTGAAATTTACTTCCAAATAAATGCCCTGAACGGTCATATTTAATATTAAAATATTTTGTATATGAGTCAGAGAGTCGCTGCATAAACTTTGAAATGCCATTTTCAGCCAATTCTCTTATAATCAAATGATAATGGTTCGGCATCAAACAAAAGCTAATGAGCTCGACACTCCTCTTATTTATGATTTGGGGGAATATCTCATTGTCAAACATCTGATGTTTGACAGAGGGTAGCAGACGCCCAATTTGAGGACACGGCACATCAGCCTGCATTAATATCAATAACAGCATAAATCGGTAGCGATCATCGTCTGTGTTGAAAATCGTTCTCTTTTCAACTCCTCGATTATATATATGAAAATATTGATCTGATCCGAACTTGCCACGCTTCATAAATTAATTATTCCCAAATGGCCATATAATGTCAAACATCAGAGGTTGGACATTATGAAAAGAGGTTGGACATTATGAAAAACTATTTCAATACTTTACCGACTATATCAGAGTGGCCTAATAAGAAAGCTTTAGAATATATTTCTTTTCTTCCTTCAAATTTGATCAACTCCGGAATAATAAAGCCGCCCAAAGTCGCAATCTTGAGAACATTTCCTTCCGTGCTAATCGAGCCAAATTCGAAATTATGATCGCGCTTTTCCATGAAAGCTTTGGAAATAATAATCCTTTTTGAGTTATAAAAAGCGAAAGTGCCAGGATCCGGATTTAAAGCGCGGATCTGATTATAAATAGTTTCTACCGGTTTGGAGAAGTCGATCTTGGCATCTTCGGTTTTAATAAATTTTGAGTAAGTCGCAGCCGCCTCGTTTTGCGCCTGCGGAGTAATTTTTTTCTCGAGATAGTCGGGTAAGCATTCCAGTAAAGTTTCCACACCTAAAATCTCCAGTCTTTTTTTTAATTTTATATAATCCTCGCCATCGGAAATTGCAATTTCTTTTTTGGCTATAATATTTCCCGCATCGACTTTATCAGCCGTAACATGAATCGTAACCCCCGTAACTTTGTCACCAGCCATCAACGTATATTGAATTGGAGCAGGTCCACGCCAGCGCGGAAGGAGAGAGGGATGAACGTTAATTAATCCCTTCTTTGGAATGTTCAAGATATCTTTAGGAATAATTCTACCGAAAGCGGCAATAACTCCAACGTCCGGTTCTGATTCAGAAATATTTTCTTTTATATCTTTAAGCCTCGCAGCCTCAATTACATCCAAGCCAAGTTCGAGCGCTTTGGCTTTAACCGGAGACGGGATCAACTCTTTTTTCCTGCCGGATGGTTTTGGCGACAATGTTACAACTTTCACAATATTATAGCCAGCTTTAAAAAGAGCCTCGAGAAAAGGAAGAGATGAAAATACAGGCGTATCTGAAGTTCCAAAAAAAACGATTCTAGTTTTTTTATTTTCCATTATCGTCCAACTTCATTTTTTCTATTTTTTCGGCTTTATCAATAAATAAAACTCCGTTCAAATGATCGTATTCGTGTTGGATCACTTGCGCAAAAAGGCCTGATGCGCCGCGCATAAATTTTTTACCTTTTTCGTCGCGGGCAACAACTGTAAGTTTTTCAAGGCGCCCAACAAACCCGGAAATCAGATTGCCCTCTTTGTCATTCACGGAGAGACAGCCTTCAACTAACTTTCTTTTCTTCTTCGATGATTTCACGATCTCCGGATTAATAAAAACAAGATGTTTCCAGTTTTTTGATTTTTTGGAAGCTTTCATTTTTTCCGCATCGAGCTTTTCCTGATCGCGTTTTGAAAGCAGGGCTTCTTTGGATACAAGAAAAAGCGCAATTGAAACACCGACTTGCGGCGCCGCAAGCCCGATCCCGATATCGATTCCTCGGAGCGTTTCAGACATGTCCCGGATCAGTTTCTGAATTTTTGGCGAAGTTATTTCGTCAGGCGAAACCAAAGAAGCCTTGCGGCGCAAAATTGCGTTGGGCTCCTGGATGATTTCCAATTTGGCCATATAAGTATGTTAAACAACCTCATTAAACAACGCTAAATGAAAAAAATCAATTTTTAAATTATCGATTCCGGATCGACTGCAATATCCCATACGCCTCTCAAATTTTTAAGAATTGCCCTCAAGTTTAAATCTTTTGAAAACTCGCCGGGCGCTGTTTTTATTAAAATGTTCCAGCGATGGCGGCCCTTAATTTTTTCTAGAAACGCCGGAAAGCTTAAAGGATCGTAAGCGCGAAGCGTTTCTAAAACTTTTTGCGCAGACTGCTTGATTTGAATCAAATTGTTACCTTCGAGCGAAAGCTTTATCAGGCGAGAGAATGGAGGATAAAATAGAGTTCTTCTTTCTTCCAACTCTCGGCGGTAGAAATTCGAAATATTTCCTTGAAGCGCATCCTCAAGCAAATCTCCTTCGTCGAGGCGCGTCTGTAAAATCATTTTTTTTATTGTGCGGCTTTTTAATTCTGTGATGAGCCGAAATATTTTTTCATTCATGCGAAAGTCGGGGAGTGTAAAAAGATGATCCAGTGTAACGATACACGTCAGATCGAATTTTGAATCCGGATCGGAAAAAATAAGTTCCGTCGCGAGAACAAAAGCGCCTTCTTTAAAGTTTTGATTATCGCGGCTTTTTTTATTTTTTGGCAAGCCTTTTGAAGCATCCCCATCGATGCGCGCAATATTTACTTTCGGAAATAATTTTTTAAGTGCTGATTCAACTTTTTCGATCCCAATCCCAAAATCCCTTAAATTCCAGGAACCGCAATCAGGACAGGACGAGGGAAGGGGAAGTGTTTGCAGGCAATGATGGCAGACAAAATTTTTGTGCTGGTCTTTCTTAGCATGCAAGACTAAAGGCACAGAACAATTTGGACAAATTAGGTTTTTCCCGCAGTCCCCGCAAACGGTAAACGAGCTATAGCCGCGTCTGTTAATAAAAAGCAAAACGCGTTCTTTTTTAAAAATCGCTTCTTCCAGATCGGGAGACAGCTTATCCAGAAACCAGGTGAGATTATTTTTATCGATTTTGTCAGGAATTTTGATGAGTTCCGTCTGCGGCCCCCCTTGAATGCGAAAAAGAGGTCGTCCGCGCGATTCAATTTCTCTCTGTTCGGCCTTCCAGACGGTCTCAACCTTCAACACCTCGCCGGACAAGATCAATTTATTTTTTTTCACTTCTGTAATAATTTCTGCAGCTTTTTTGAAATTAAATCTAACGTGTTCAAAATTTTCATAGAGAGCTGATGCCTCATCTTCAAGAATCACAGTTTCCAGATCCGGCCTTGAGAAACATAAAATTTGCGGCGTTCCAATGATCAAAACAGGATGTTGAAGTTCCAAGGCTTTCTGAAAAAAATCAAAATATTTTTTTGAAGAAAGCGCGCCCGTAAAAGTAAAAACGTAATCGGAGATGCCCCTCCCGAGTTCTTCTTCAAATCTATTTACAATTTGAATGCGGGGAGAAATTATCATTAAGCTTTGCGAACGCGCGAAGTGTTCGCGAATCAATGTTTTAAAATAGCCAATCCGATCGTCAAAAGATCCGCTCAACGCTATTTTTGAATGGTATTTCGGAATGTTTGTCCTGTTGGGAGCATTAGGCCGGATAAATTTTGAACTTAACAGCGCCTTCGGAATCATCTCATAAAGAATAGCGCTTTTATAAATCAACATTTCCGCGCTCAATTTTTCGAGAATCTCAAAATCGGAATTTTGATAAAAACCGGGCACGATTATTTTTTTTACTGGCTTCAGCTTGAACGATGTTCTTTTGATCTCCGATTTTAATTCTTTCGCATCGCGCGCATCCGAGACTATTCCCGGGACAATTTTTCCGCGCAAGGCAACCTCAACCAAATCGCCAATTTTCAGTTCTTTCGTGCTAAAATATGAAAGAGTATCGGCCGCAAAACGGCTCCTCGAAATTGGAATTATTTCGTAGACAAACATAAATATAGTATAACGATTTTAATATAAAAATGAATGTTTAGAGTCGTTATTTGAAAGAGGTTTTATAATCATGCAAACATACGGTTGGAAAAATAAAAAAATTCACTTTATTGGCATCAAGGGAACGGGCGTTTCAGGACTTGCGCAGTTGATCAAAAATGAAGATGCGATTGTCTCCGGATCCGATGTTTCGGGCGAGGAATTTCAGTCAAATGAAAATCTTCAGAAAGCCGGAATTATTTCAGAAGAGTTTAAGGTGGAAAATATTAAACCCGACATTAATTTAGTTATTTATTCCTCCGCTTTTGATGAAAATAACATTGAGCGCAAGCGCGCAAGCGAACTCGGAGTTGAGCAAATTAACTACGCTGACGCGCTTGCGGCTTTCGCTGCAAATAAAAAAGTGATCGTGATTACAGGAACACATGGTAAAACTACAACCACTGCGCTTTTGGGCCAAATCTTTGAAGCAGGAAATCTGGACCCAGTAGTTCTTGCGGGAGACCGAATCAAAGCTTGGGAAAATTCAGTAAGAATCGGCCATGGTGAATTCATGATTGTTGAAGGAGATGAGTATCAGGAAAAATTCCGCCTTTTCAGGCCTGTTGCAATCTTAATTCCCTCGCTCGATTACGACCACCCGGATTATTTCAAAACGCCTGAAATTTATCTTGAAGCTTTCAAAAAATTCGTTACTGAAAACCCAGACGCCACACTGGTTACGACAAAAGAAACAGGGGAGAGGATTGGAAAAAAATTTGAATCTGCTGATTTTAATGATGAAGTGATTTTCAATCAATCCAAATTTCTGATGCCTGGAGAAAAATATAAATCAAACTGCCTTCTTGCAATTCACCTATCGCAAAAATTCGGAATTGCATCTGAAAAAATAATTTCTGGAATAAATAATTTTAAGGGTGTGGGAAGAAGGCTGGATCTTTATACAAAGGAGGGCGCAAAGCCGGCCATTATATATGATTACGCTCATCACCCGGAAGAAATTGTGGCAACACTCGATGCGATTTCTCAAAAGTATCCTAGTTCAAAAATAATTGCCGTCTTCCAGCCGCATACATTTTCGCGCACTGCCGCCTTTCTAAATGATTTTGCAAAAGCTTTTACAAAAGCTGACGAAGTTTATTTTGACGAAATTTATGCCTCGGCTCGCGAGAAAATCGGCGCTGTCAGTATCAAAGACTTAATTAGAGAGACCGAAAAAGCTGGCAAATTAGTTTGCAAATTAAGTGAATTTAGTTTAGAAAAATTCGCTAGCAAAATAAAAAAACATCCTGATACAATTATCCTTTTCATGGGTGCTGGAGATATCTGGCAAAAAGCGAAAAAAATTGCGAATTTAATTTAAATCAGGAATCCTCCCTCGCAAGAGTTGAAATTTCCATCAAAACTCCATCATCAAAAACGTAAACCATTTCCCCAAACGGGAAAACCGCAAACTCGGGCTTGCGCCCTTTGTAAAGCGGGAAGGCCTGACGTTCACGGTTGTCTAACTCAACTGCCCAAATTCCGTTGTCGTATGATGCGATCAGCACATCGCGCCTCTGCGGAAAAAAATCAAAGTTTCTCAAACTAACATCTTTCATCAATGGTTCAGTTGAAGACGCCAAGTAATAAGGTGGAATCCTGTCGCGGAGCCATCGAGCCTTCAATTCGGTCGAAGAAGCATTCCAAGTAATTTCAAAATCTTCTCCGGCATCTTCTTTCAATGAAAGGCGATAGTTGTCAAGGCTCATCGTTATTAATGGATCCGCAATTGTCTCCAAACTGAATGTGCGCTGATTCAGGTCAAATCTAATCTGATAATATTTAGCGTCCAGTTTTACCAGAAGCTCCTGCGGGAGCCAGTTTCCGATTTCAATTGTTCGAAATTCAGGATTTAGCTGATTGAGGCCCGGGATAAGAAATTCGTTAGTTTGCGGGAGATAAAAATTCATTTTTCGCGCATTCTTTGCGCTTTCAACTAGAAGCAGGATGGGGTCTTTTGATGACGCGGAAAAATCAACGAAAGCGCCCCGCAAAAGAACGCGCGCATTTGCCTCTTTGGGAACCAAAAGCGAGCGCGCCTCTGTTACAAACTGCGAAGCTACTTTCAAATTTTTTTTCCAGATATTGTAACCCTCTTTACGAATCATCACTTCATATATTCCGGGAGAAAGATCCTGAACGAAAATTCCTGATTGAAAAAAGTTTGTCGTTCTTTTCAGCTCGGAGTTAATATATATTTCCGAACCAGTCAGGGAAGATGAAATATAAATTCCGCCCGTCGAATAAAGCTGGAAATTTGAATCGATTCTATAGCCAAGCGAATAAAGAATGACGAATGGAGTGAGCGCGAAAAAAATGAAAACCGCAACCCAAAACAGTATTTTCCTTTTTCTACGAGTCAGCATTTGTCCTTACCATAGCAGGGAATGTCAGCAAAATAAAGGAGAAAAATCTGTTTTAACTTTGAAATTTAAGCCCATTTGGCGTAAGGTGTATAAATAACCAAAATAGCAAAAATATGAGCAAATTCGTTGTTTGGGGCGGCAAACCGTTAAAAGGCACATATGTTGTCTCCGGTGCAAAAAACGCAGGTCCGAAGCTTCCGATCACCGCCTTGTTGAGCTGTGAAAAAAATATTTTCCACAATATTCCCAGAATTTCGGACACTTATAGAACTATCGACGCCCTAACTTCATTGGGGTGTTTTGTTCGCTTTACGGATAAAAACTCGATCCAAATTGAAAGCTCCAATATTTATTCTTCGGAAATACCTCTCGAAGCTATGTCAGCGCGCCAAGCCGTGCTTTTCATCGGCGCAACATTAGCTCGCACTGGAAGCGTTATTATTTATCCGCCCAAAGGAGACGCAATCGGCAAAAGACCACTCAATCGGCATCTTGCGGGCATCAAAGCCCTGGGCGGAAAAGTGCTTGAACGAAATAACCGTATGGAAATATCTATGCCGACGCGACCGAAATCAGCAACATATACATTTGAAAAAAATACTCACTGCGGGACAGAAAATTTAATTTTGGCTTCGGTTTTTAATCAGGGGGCGGTAACGTTAAAAAACGCCGCAGAGGAACCAGAGGTTGATAACTTAATAAAATGCTTGAATGATATGGGGGCAAAAATAAAAAGAGTCGAATCAAGAGTAATTGAAATTAATGGAGTTGAGCCATTATTAAAAGGAGCAGAGGCTTCTTCTATTTACGACCGCCTTGAAGCAGCAACAGCCATAATCTTGTCTGTCATGACCGGCGGGGGCATAGAGATTGAAAACGCCTCTAAAGAACTTTTGGAGCCACTGATCAAAGTTTTAAAGGAAATCGGGGTTGAGGTTAAATTTGATGGAAATACCGCTAAAATAGTTAAAATTGCGAGTCCTTTAAAACCAGCTAACATTATTACAGATTGGCATCCAGGATTTATGACAGATTGGCAACCCCTGATCACGCTCCTTCTTGCATGTATGGCGGATGGAAAATCTATGATCCACGAGCGTATTTTTGAAACCCGTTGGAGATATCTTGGTGAACTGCAAAAAATGGGACTGCGTTATGATCTTTATCATCCCGACGAGTTTGGAGCAGATTATTATAACTTTAACGACTCCGAATATGACGCACGAGAAACTTATGCCGCTAATGTTTATGGCCCAACTAACTTGCAATCTGCGGAGTTAAATTCTCACGACGTCAGGGCAGGTATGGATATGCTTTTGGCAAGTTTAGTTGCGCCGGGAAAAAGCATAATAAACGATCCGTCAAACCATATAGATAGAGGCTACGAGAATATAGTTGAGAAATTAAATGGTTTGGGGGCAGACATAAAGAGAATATAACATGCCATTTTTAATAAAAAAACTTGGAATTGACCTTGGAACCGCAAATACGCTTGTCTTTGTTCCAAACGAAGGCGTAGTTTTAAACGAGCCCTCTGTCGTAGCTGTTTCTGTTCCTGAAAACAGGGTTCTCGCAGTCGGAAATGAAGCAAAAAACATGGTCGGAAAAACTCCCGATTCCATTGCGGCCTATCGTCCGATGAAAGACGGGGTGATTGCGGATTACCGCGTTACGGAAGCAATGCTCCGTTATTTCATCAACAAGGCGCTCGGCCGCTGGAATTTTTTCAAGCCGGAAGTTATGATTTCCGTGCCTGCCGGGGTAACTTCCACGGAGCGAAGATCCGTTGTTGAGGCGGCCGTGAAAGCGGGCGCGCGCGCTGCTTACGTCATTAAAGAGCCGATTTTAGCCGCGATTGGCGCAGGAATTCCGATTCATGAAGCGACTGGCCATATGATCGTTGATATCGGAGGCGGGACGACAGACGCGGCTGTAATTTCGCTTGGCGGAATCGTAGCTTCAACTTCGGTTAAAGTTGCAGGCAACAAAATTGACCAGGCCATCGCTGATTACATCAAAAAAACATTTAATTTAGTAATAGGGGAGCGGACGGCCGAAGAAATTAAAATAGCGATTGGTTCAGCCGTTCCGCTTGAAAAAGATGAAAAATTTGAAATCAAAGGGCGCGACTTTTTGACAGGCCTGCCTCGTTCCACATCAATCTCCACCAATGAAATTGTAAAAGCAATTGATGGCGAGCTTCGCGAAATTACGAAAGCGATAAAAAATGTCCTGCAGGAAACGCCTCCGGAACTCGCTTCCGATATCATAGATCAGGGCATCGTCATGACCGGCGGAAGCTCGCTTCTTAGAAATATTGAAGAGCTTGTTTATCGCTCCACGGGAGTAAAAGCAAAAGTTGCCGCTGATCCGCTCCTTTGCGTGGCGAAAGGCACAGGAATCGCGCTCGAGCACCTCGATGTTTACAAACGAAATATTCTTGCAAAAAGATGATTATCCAGGGAGAGGCGTTTAGTTTCTTCGAAAAAATTTTTAAAAATAAACTCCCGTCAAATGCATTTTTAATTCTAGGTGACGGGCGCGAAACTGAAAAGACTGCCGAACTCTTGATAAAATTTCTTAACTGCAAAAATAAAATTTATTGCAAAAAATGCAGCGCCTGCCTGACTGCTACGCCATTCGGACTCAAAATCTATGAGGCTAGCGCTCTAAAAATCGAAGATGCCAGGGACATTTACTCACGTTCCAGACTTACGTCCTGGGCCGGAACAAAAATTTTTTTAATCAAAGCGTCATCGCTTGCTTTTGACGTCCAGTCTACACTTTTAAAAACGCTTGAGGAGCCAGGATCAAATTCGTATTTTATTTTTTTAAGCCCGAGCGACGGAGGTTTTTCGCTTCCCCTGCTTTCGCGCTTAACTACTTTGAAAATTGCGCTTCCCAAAGCCCCGGACGAGGATTTCAACAAATATATCGAATCTAAAAATGCTTCAAAGATGCTCGAAACAGCGCTTACATATTCAAAGGACCGCGCCAAGACTGAAAAAGCGCTTGAAGCTTTTGAATTTTGGGCGGAGGAAAAAATAAAATCACTCGCGCTTGATTTAAAAAGAATGCTCATCTTCACCAATGATCTTTTGATGATTAAAAAACGTTTTTATGATAAGACTTACTCAAACAGACAGCTTCTCGAGCATGTAATTTTATCTAAGACGTATTTGGAGTAAAATAGAGCCATGATTTTGATTATCCGCATCCTATTTCTAACGGGATGAAAGTCGTCATAATAATATTTTTAATTATTGTTGCGCTTGTTGTAATCGGAACGCTTTATCCGGTCCTCGTGGGGCGTCAGGCAACTCAACAAATAGTTGGTAATTCATTGTATCGAAGTGAAGACGGAGGCCAAACATGGGAAAACATTCAAAGCTTTCCGGGAGGAGAAATTTCAAAACTCGCCTGGGGAGGAGAAAATGAGGAGTATATTCTTGCGGGGACTGAAGCAAACGGCCTATACCGAGGAAAAATAATCGGGGATGTTTGGGACCAATATCCGTTAAGCCTAGGGGAGACTTCGCGCGTTTTGGATATTCTGGAGCCAGCGGGCATCGATAATCTCATTGCTTCTGTTTTTTACAGAAACTTCGGAAGAATTATCGAATCGCGAGGAACCGAGCGACGTGAGCTTCTCCAAACCCCGCTTCAAAGCTTTGCTTTCTTCAAAGGCTGGATATCGCGAGATAAAAGAACAATTCGCGTGATTGGTTCTGACGGAGGACTATATGAATCAAACGACGGAGGATCAAGATGGCTAACGCTTGCACGTTTCAGTGAAGGTCTGATTCTTTTGGAAGTTAACGAGGTTAATCCGGCTGAAATTTGGGTTGCGGACGGACAGGGCTCCATTTTTAAATCAACCAACGGCGGGCGGGACTGGACGGATTTGACGGAAGGACTTCGCGATTTTTTTGGAACAGAAGTTCCTAAAGTTTTGTTCTATGAGACACGCTCGGGAGTTTTGTACCACGGATCGAACTTCGGAATATTAAAATCGCAAGACAAAGGCGCGACTTGGAAAGACTTGACAATCACGCTTCCGCCGGAAGCTCTGCCCGTAACAGCTATTGCTTCTAACCCTGCAAGTTCATCAACTCTCTTAGTGGGCGCGGGGAACCAAGTTTATCTTTCCGAAGACAGAGGCCTTACCTGGAGCGCGAGGCGCATTCCAGTAGGAGGAAATATTTCTTCATTCATTGTTGATTCTGCGGGACAAATAATGTTTTTAGGCATTCATGGAACTAACAGATAAGCTCGAGCAAAAAATAATCAGTCTTAATTCATGAATCTGGATGTCTTAAAAGTTTTCGGGCTTTCCGCTTTTGCTTTTGCAATCGGCGTTTTGGTAACTCCGCTCCTTACGCATTATTTATACAAACATCAGCTGTGGCGCAAAGACGCTCGCACGCATTCTCCCGACGGCTCCGCTACGCCGATTTTTCATGAGCTGCACAAGGAGCGGGAGGTCAAAGTTCCACGGATGGGAGGTATTCTTGTTTGGGCGGTGCCGCTCGCAATTACAATTTTATTCTGGATTATTTCGCTATTGGACGGGGCGTTATTCGATAAATTGAATTTTCTTTCTCGTTCGCAGACATGGCTTCCGCTCTTCACGCTTGTTGCCGCCGCACTTGTGGGTTTGGCAGACGATTTAATGCAGGTTAGCGGCCGGGGAAAATATATTGCGGGCGGAATGAGCTTTTTGGGGAGAGTAATGCTCGTGATTTTAATCGCGGCTGTAGGAGCCTGGTGGTTTTATGTAAAACTCGATGTTTCCGCCGTTCATGTTCCATTTTTCGGCGAATACGAATTGGGATTATTATTTCCGTCCTTTTTCGTAATTGTGATGCTTGCGACTTTTTCGGGCGGTGTAATCGACGGCTTAGACGGCCTCGCGGGAGGAGTAATGGCGTCAATTTTTGCGGCTTATGCCGGCATCGCATTCTTCCAAAATCAAATCGATCTTGCGGCATTTTCAGCAGTGATTGCGGGAGCGATCGGCGCTTTTCTCTGGTTTAACATTCCGCCAGCGCGTTTTTATATGGGAGAAACCGGAATGCTCGGACTGACTGCGGCGCTTACCGTGATCGCTTTCTTAACAAATGCGGTGTTGGTGCTGCCGATCATTGCCCTTCCTTTGGTCCTTGATGCGGGATCAGACATCATCCAGCTTTTTTCTAAAAAATTTTTTGGACGAAAAGTTTTTTTGGTTGCCCCCCTGCATCATCATTTTGAAGCAAAAGGCTGGCCCGCTTATAAAGTTGTAATGCGCGCCTGGGTCCTTGCGGCAGTCTCCGCTATTGTGGGAATGGTCATTGCCCTTTTGGGCGCATAGACGCCGCAGTTTTGGCGCGAGACTCCTTTTGTCGCCTCAATTTGTATTTTATAATTGAGCTGTATGGCATACTCGATTTTAATCAAAGGCGGGATGGTTTTGCAGGGAAAGGCGCTCGAACGCGTAGATGTCGGATTGAAAAATGATAAAATTTCTAAGATCGGTGATCTTTCCCGTGATAATGCCGAATTGGTTATTGACGCAACCGGAAAATTTGTTTCGCCGGGCTTTATTGATTTAACTTCGCACTCCGATACTCATTGGACGTTATTTAACTATCCCGAACAGGAAAGTTTTCTCGCCCAAGGCATTACGACAGTTCTTGGCGGAAACTGCGGAGCATCGCTTGCTCCGCTTATTAAAATTGAAGACATCGAAGGCATCCAAAAATGGGTGGATGTCAAGGAAATAAATTTCAATTGGCGCCGCATTTCTGAATTTCTTGATGAACTCGAAAAACATCCGCTCGGAGTAAATTATGGAACATTAATCGGGCACGGCACGCTAAGGCGGGGAATTGTTGGCAATGAAGCAAGAAAAGCAAACGAAGAAGAAATAAAAGAAATGAAAATTCTCTTGGATGAATCCCTAAAGGAAGGCGCCTGGGGAATTTCAACGAACTTAGGCGCGGCGCACGGCCGCCCATCAGACGAGCGCGAACTTGCGTCTCTTTTCAATATCGTTAAAGATAATGCCGCCCTTGCCAAACATCACATCAAAGATGAAGGAAAAAACATTTTACCTGCCATCGTTCAGCTAATCCAGCTCGAGAGGGGAGCGGGCTTCAGAACGCATTTTTCGCACTTCAAAGTGCTCGGAAAAAATTCGTGGCCGTTTTTTCATGATGCGCTTAGCTTGATTGAAAACGCGCGTGATGCAGGCCAATATCTTACCCTAGATTTTTTTCCATATACGAGGACCGGTTCAGAATTATATAGCCTCCTTCCGCCGTGGATCGTTGAAGGCTCGAGAGCTAAAATCATCTCGAGCCTGAAAAGTCCGCCTGCTCGCGAGGAAGCAATTTCTTATCTTAAATCCCTAACCCTCCACTATGACAGAATTACAATTGCGTCAACTCTGCGCGATCAAACTCCCATCGGGAAAACAGTCAAACTGCTAAGTGAGAGTTCTGGCATCTCGCCCGAAGAATTTATTCTCGAGCTTTTGGAAATAAACGAATTGAACGTTTCCATTTTTAGCGAAGTCATTTCAGAAGAGCATATTCGAGAGCTTGCCGCGAAAGATTATGCGGCCGTATCTTCTGACGGAGTGGGATATAATTCGACTCCCAAGCCGACATATAATTTGCCGCATCCCCGTTCCTTTGGGACTTATCCGAAAGCTCTTGAGATGTTTTCTAAATCATCGAAGATTTTAGAATGGGGCCCAATGCTTCAAAAAATTACTGAATTGCCCGCAAAAATCATGGGCATTAATGACCGTGGCAAAATAGAAAGAGATTTTTTTGCGGACATTACAATTTTTTCGCCTGAAAAAATAGGAAGTCGGTCTGATTACAGCAATCCCTACGCAGCGCCTAATGGAATAGATCACGTCCTTATAAACGGCGAGGTTGCTTACTCAAACGGAAATTTCGCCGGCTTTTCAGGAAGAGTTTTGAGAAAGAAATGATGCATAGAAAAGAAGTCGCCATTATCGGGTTTGGACTTGAAGGGCAGGCGCTTTTTAATTTTCTAAAAAAAAGCGGTGGACACAACTTCACCATTTTAGATAGAAAAAGGGATTTAAAAATTCCAAACGGAGCAGCAGCCGTTCTTGGGCCCGCTTATCTTAAAAATCTGGAACGGTTTGATATAATTTTTCGTAGTCCCGGCGTTCCTTATAATTCCCCCGAATTCAGTGGCTTAAAAAATAAATTATCGAGCCTCTCAAAACTATTTTTCGAATTGAAAAAAGGGGCTGTGATTGGGATTACCGGTTCAGCAGGTAAAACCACGGCGGCGACCCTGCTATATAAAATTTTAAGAAATGCCGGCAAAGATGCCTATCTTTGCGGAAATATTGGCATAAACGCGCTTTCTATTCTAAATAGGCTCAAAAAAAATTCGATTACAGTGATGGAGCTCTCAAGTTTTCAGCTCCAAGATTTAAAAAAATCTCCCGAGGTCGCAATTCTTCTGGATATCTACGAGGAACATCTCAATATGCATAAAAATTTTGCGGAGTATTTGAACGCAAAAGCTAACATTGCGCTCTACCAGCATAATTCTGATACTCTAATTTATGCAGCCGATAATAAATACTCCAAAAAAATCGCGCGCTTGTCTCGGGCAAAAAAACTCGGATATTCTATATCACATCCGTCCTCGATTTTCACAAAAAACGGCTGGATAATTTATAAAAATAAAAAGGTCATCCCGCTTTTTGAAATAAAACTCGTTGGGAAGCACGACCAAAAAAATATTATGGCGGCAACCCTTGCGGCAATTTCGTGCGCTGTAAAACCAACAATAATCAGAAATACTGTTAAGCAATTCAGAGGGCTCCCGCACAGAATTGAATTCGTAAAGAATATCAAAGGCGTAAAATATTATGATGATTCCAAAGCCACCAATGTTAAATCAGCAATTGCCGGCATAGACGCAATAAATGGTAGGAAAATAGTTCTTGCAGGCGGACTTAATAAAAACCTCGACATGACGCCACTCGCTAAGAGGCTTTTAGAGAACGATGTCAGTTACGCTGTTTTATTCGGAAAATCAAAAAATGAAATAGCTAAAAAATTAAAGCAGTTAGGTGCGAATAAATATAAGACGGCAGTCGATTTAAAATCAGCAATCCTGATCGCGCATAAAAAAGCCATACCCGGTGACGCTGTCTTGCTTGCACCGGCGACTGCGAGTTTTGATCAGTTTAAAAGCTATGAGGAGCGCGGCGATATTTTTAAAAAATTAGTCAGGCGCCTTTAACTATGCGCGCGGACCCGGTTTTGAAATGGCTTACAATAGCGCTCGTGCTGATGGGTTTTTTTATTCTCACTTCAGCTTCAATCGGACTCACAACCAAAAAAGAGCTTCCTTCTTATTATTATTTTTTGAGGCAGTTTCTTAGCGGAGGCTTGGTGGGACTCGCGGCTTTGATTTTTTTTGCGCGCACAAGTTACAAAAAACTTAAACGTTTCTCTCTTTTAATTTTTATTTTTGGGATTTTACTCACTGCCGCTGTTTTTATTCCGCAAATTTCTTTCAAATACGCCGGTGCGACGCGCTGGATTGTGCTCGGGCCCATCAACTTTCAGCCATCCGAACTTCTAAAATTCGGATATATTTTATATTTAGCGGCGTGGCTATCGTCAAAATCAAAGGCTTTGCCGACTTTTAAATATGGTTTCTTGCCTTTCCTTTTTATTACGGGTTTGAGCGCTATTTTGCTTATATTGCAGCCGGATCTAGGGACTCTTGGCGTTTTGGTTTTATCCGGTCTCTTACTCTTCCTGATTGCGGGCGGGAACAAAAAACATGTCCTTGTTTTATTTTTGATATGCATTGCATCCTTTTATATTTTGGTACGCCTTGAACCTTATCGAATGGAACGCATCCTCGTATTCATGAATCCAGAGCACGACCCGCAGGGCTCGGGATACCAGCTGCGCCAGTCGCTAATAGCTATTGGCTCGGGAGGCTTATTTGGCCGCGGTTTCGGAATGAGCATGCAGAAGTTTCAATATTTGCCTGAACCAGTAGGTGATTCAATTTTCTCGGTTGCTAGCGAAGAATTTGGTTTTATTGGAAGTCTGTCAATAATTATCATTTTCCTTGCATTTGCATGGCGAGGGCTTTCTATTGCGGCTTGGTCAGAAGATTCATTTTCTAGACTGTCAGCCACAGGAATTGTTATACTTATTCTGTTCCAATCTTTTATCAATATAGCCGCGCTCACAGGCTTAATACCGCTCACAGGAATTCCCCTTTCGTTTGTATCACAGGGAGGAAGCGCCTTAGCAATCACGCTTGCCGAAGTTGGAATTCTTTTAAATATCTCTAAGACACGAAAAATTTAGTTAAGCATTTAAAACTTTATCGGATGAATCCCGTTAGAGTTAAAACATTTAAATTAATTAAAAAAAACAAAATGTTTATAAAAGTTAAAATCAAGCAGAAAGCGAGTCCCGTCGCGATCTGCCTCTAACGGGATGAAAATACTTTTGGCAGGCGGAGGAACTGGGGGGCATTTTTACCCTCTGATTGCGGTTGCGCGCGCACTGAAAGAAATCGCGGAACGCGAACGCATTGTTGAAATGAATTTAAAATTCATTTCTGATGATCCATTTGACCCTGAAATGCTCCGCGAAGAGCAAATTGGATTTTTAAAAATCCCTGCCGGAAAAATACGGAGATATTTTTCGTTCTCCAATTTTTTTGATTTTTTTAAAACTGGGTGGGGTTTGATAAAAACGCTTCTTATAGTTTATATGAATTTCCCCGATGTCATTTTTTCGAACGGAGGTTACGCAAGTTTTCCGACTCTTTTTGCGGCAAAATTTTTCAGGATTCCGGTCGTAATCCACATTTCCGACACAATTCCAGGCAAAACAGGCCTTTGGGCCTCACATTTTGCGAAAAGAATTTCTATCTCATTTGCGTCTAGCCTTAAATTTTTTCCCGAATCAAAAACCGCGCTTACAGGCAATCCCATCAGAAAACAAGTGCTTGGCGGTAATATCGACGAAGCGCAAACCGTCTTTGACTTGGAGGCGGGAATACCTGTTATTTTGGTTTTGGGAGCCTCACAGGGAGCGCAGAAAATAAATGATATAATTTTGGATTCGCTTTCCGAATTGATCAAAGATTATCAGATTATTCTGCAAACTGGACGAAACAACATCAATGAAATACGCGGAAGGGCAAAACTCATCCTCGAAAATGAAAGATTTGCAAAACGCTTTCATGCGCTTCCTTTTCTTTCCGAAGGCGAATTAAGAAACGCCTCAAAAGCGGCGTTGATTGTCGTTGCGCGCGCAAGTGCGGGCATGATTTTTGAGATCTCTGCTTGGGCAAAACCGGCAATATTAGTTCCGCTATCAAACTCCGCCGAAAACCATCAGCGTGAAAATGCCTATAACTACGCGCGCTCCGGTGCGGCGATTGTAATTGAAGAACAAAATTTGTCCCCGCACATTTTGATTTCTGAAATCCGAAAACTTGCGGTTAACCTCGACAGGTTAAAGGGCATGTCGCAAGTCGCGCAAACTTTTTCGAAAATAGACGCTGCGGATAAAATTGCGATAGAAATTGTAAAACTAGCCCTCGAGCATGCATGAAATTAAAACAAGATTTGCCCCAAGCCCAACTGGATTTCTTCATCTGGGCGGTCTTAGGACCGCTCTTTATAATTATCTTTTCGCTAAACAAAATAGCGGAGAATTTATTTTGCGAATTGAAGATACGGATCGAGCCCGCACAGTCGATGGAGCTGAAGAAAATATTATCGAGACTTTAAAAACATTTGGACTCTACTTTGACAAAGGCCCGATTAGGCAATCAGAAAATTTAGACAGATACAGGGAATGCACTCAAGAACTGATCAATAAAGGGGCAGCGTATAAGGACGGAGATGCGGTTCGCTTTAAAATGATAAAAGACGGCGCGACTGTGTTTGAGGACATAATCCGCGGGGAGATCAAAATAGAAAACAAACTTCAGGAAGATTTCGTTATTCTAAAATCGGATGGCTACCCGACTTACAATCTGGCTCATTTAGTAGACGATCATGATATGGCTATTACTCACGTTATCCGCGGCGAAGAATTTATATCATCTATGCCTAAATATGCAGCGCTCCACCGAGCGTTCGACTGGGAAATACCAAGATATGCGCACCTACCCCTCCTGCTGGACAAAAATCGCGCAAAACTTTCCAAAAGAGAAGGCGAAATGTCCGTTTACGATTTTTTGCATAAAGGATATCTAAAAGAAGCGATTATAAATTTTGTGGCTCTTTTAGGCTGGCATCCGAGCAAATCCGACAAGGAACTTTTTTCTTTAGAAGAACTTACAAACGAATTCAGACTTGAGCATGTGCAGAAGTCCGGAGCTATTTTTGACATGACAAAATTAGACTGGATAAATAGAGAATATATTAAAAGAATGCCGGTAGAAACCTTATTTGAACGAGTTAAGGAATATGGAGAGAAAGACCAAAGCTTCAAAATTGGCGGAGTGGAGTTTAATAAAGAAAGAGTTCTCAAAATACTAGAGCTTGAAAAGCCTCGCTTAACCACATTTTCCGAACTTCCGAAAATATTTTTTATGTTTAATGTCGAACCCAAATACAATCCCGAGCTGCTTAAATGGAAGAAAATGACAAACGCCGAGATTAACAAATCTCTTGAAATTTCGAACAATATTATAGAATCGATTGATGATGCAAATTTCACAAAAGAATATCTGGAAAAAATATTTCTTGAACACGCCAAAGAATTCAAAGATAGGGGAGAGCTCTTATGGCCTTTTCGTGCAGCTCTTTCAGGCAAGGAGTCTTCCCCGGGCCCCTTTGAAATTTCTGAAATTTTGGGAAAAGAGGAATCGCTCCGGCGCGTTAAGAAAGCGATCGAATTATTGAGAGGATAACGCCCATGAAGAAGGCTTTTGAAAAAATATTATTTGCTTTTTTAATCTCTTTTATGCTCTTGCCACAAAGCGGGGCAAAAAACATTGAAGAGCTTGAGGGGCAGATTATAGAACGCGAATCGCAGATCGAAGCCATCCAAAAAGAAATTGCTTTATATCAAAAGCAAATTGAGAGGCGGGAAGGCGAAGCAAAAACGCTAAAAAATGAAATCGCACGGCTTGAATCGATCATAAAGAAACTAAACGCTGACATTAGATTCACTGAACAAAAGATTAGTGCATCCAAACTTGCGCTTGAAAAAATTTCTATTGAAATCGATGAGAAAACTTCCGATATCAAAAATCGCAAGAATGCCATTGCCCAAACTCTCCGCGCGCTTTATCAGAGTGAAAATTCCAACATCGTAGAGATCTTGATTTCAAACGACGAGCTCTCCGACTTTTTCGGCGATCTTGAGCGGTTGCTTAGCCTTCAAAACGCCTTGAGAGTTGATGTCTCGAGGTTGACAGAACTTAAAACTGAGCTCGAGTCGAAAGAAGCGAATGAAACTGAAGTTAAAGTCTCGCTAGAAAAATTATCTGACGAGCTTTCCTCAAGAAAATCTATATCATTGAATACGCAGAAAAGCAAAAATACTCTTCTCATCGATACAAAAAATAAAGAAGCGGAATATCAGCGCCTTCTTAGAGACCGTGAAAAAAAACGCGCAGAAATCCTTGACGAGATGAAAAAAATCGAAGATGAATTAAGGCTCGCAATAGATCCTTCCAGCCTTCCGCAACCCCGCAAAGGCGTACTTGCCTGGCCGGTCTCTCGGCCATATGTAACTCAAAAGTTTGGCTTGACTGCTTTTGCCCAAAAAAATAGCGACATTTACGGTAAAACGGGGCACAATGGCATTGACTTGAGAGCCGCACTTGGAACGCCGATTTTTGCCTCAGAAGACGGCGTAGTCAAAGGGACAGGAAACAGCGACAATTTCTGCCCAAATGCAGCCTACGGGCTATGGATCATGATTGGGCATAATAACGGGCTCGCATCGGTTTACGGGCATCTCTCGCTGATTCAGATAAGAGCGGGCCAGAATGTTAAAAGAGGAGACTTAATCGCTTATAGCGGTGAATCCGGATATACTACGGGTCCTCATTTGCATTTCACAGTTTACGGAGGAAAAACATCCCAAATCCGCAACAGCAGATTTTGCGGACCCATGCCTTACGGCGGACCGCTCGATCCACTGAATTACTTATAAAAAAATATTATCCGCTTTATAATGAAAGGATGGAAAAGGGATTCATCCAGCTCATAGTCATAATCGTATTATCTATCATTATCGTCAGTCTGCTTGGAATCTCTCTCGGAGAACTATTCCAAAATCAGGTTCTTAAAGACAATTTTTCAATCACATTCAAAGCCCTAAATTATGTCTGGAATAATTTTCTTGCAGCTCCCGCCGTTTACGTTTGGCATACGCTCGTAAGTTTTGTGCTGGATCCCATCAGCAAATTTTTTCAAAAATAGCAATTTAAGAAAGATTTTTTCCGCCGTGATATTTGCGATGAATTTCTCGAAGCCTTTTTGAAGTTACGTGCGTGTAAACCTGAGTTGTAGCAATATTTCTGTGGCCCAAAAATTCCTGCACGGTCCTTAGATCAACACCTTGATTCAATAAATCTGTCGCGAAACTGTGGCGAAGCGTATGCGGCGTAGCTAAAATTGAAAGACCGGCGATTTTTGCATATTTTTGGACTAAAAGTTCAATTGAGCGCGTTGTCATTCTCAAGGACTGGCTTTCTGGGCCTTTGAGCCTGACAAAAAGAGCCGAATCGTCATCTTCACGCAAGGATAGATATTTCTTAGTCCAATGAAGCGCACGCTCGGAAAAATAAATTGTGCGGGGATAATTGCCCTTGCCGACCACGCTCATCTCAAAATCGTTTTTATTTTTAGCTCCTTCCAAATTTTTTCGATCCAAAGAAACTAATTCCTGCACGCGAAGCCCAGTCGAGAACAATATCTCCAATATGGCGCGATCACGCACTCCCATTATTGATTTAGTTTTTGGAGCATTCAGGAGCTTGTCGATTTGTTCCAACTCCAAAAATTTAACATGGCGTTCACTGCGCTCCTTCGGAAGCTTAATTTTTTCTGTCGGCAGAGATGGTATATTTTTTTCATGAAAAAAGGCTAAAAATGACCTCAAAGCTATCAAATACCGGGTTTGGGTAGATGTATTAAGCCCGCGCATGTTGCGCCTCGTGTTATTTGGAAGATGGGAGAGCCATAGACGATATTTCCAGATATGATCTTCAGTGAGATCGGCTGGTTTTATATTTTTTAAATTATTTTTGTTAAGCCAAATAATAAACTTCCTAAGAAAATTTGAATAGTTTTTTACGGTAGTAGGAGAGAGGCCCTTTTCGACCTCCGAATATTCTAAAAAATCTGTTAAATAGTGGGGTAGTGGCTTCAACATAGTTTATACATCGCTTTACCTACATTATACGAAGTATACTATTGCGCACAAATACGCCTTATCCACACTCCCCCTGAACATGAAATAGCCATGCTATAGTTACAAAATGAGAACGTCTTATTCAGCACTCGAGACATTTAAAATTTGCCCGCTTAGATATAAATACAGCGCAATTGATAAAATTAAAGGGCCCAAGTCAAAAGAGCAGGTATTTGGGACGGCGATTCATAAAGCCCTCCATTTCATGTTTACGCGTAACCCCGTCTTCCCTACCCTGGATGAGATTCTTGATTACTATTCCAAATATTGGCAGGGCATCAAAGAAAAAATAAATATTCCTGATTCAGAAAAAGATTTTTATCATGAACAGGGAAAAATGCTTCTTAAAAAGTTTTTTGTAAAAAATCAGCCTTGGAATTTTAATATTTTGGATCTGGAATCACGCTTCGAAGTATTAATTGAAGACCATGAACGCGCGGAAAACCATATTCTCGCCGGAATTATTGATCGTATAGACAAGCCAAGTGAAAACTCTTACGAAATTATTGATTATAAAACTTCGAGAAAAATGCCTTCGCAGGAAATGATTGATAATAATCTTCAGCTTTCTATTTACAATCTAGGCTTGATGAAGCGCTGGCCGCACATCAAGCAGGAACAGGTAAAATTATCGCTCATTTTTCTGGAACACGGTGAAAAGATTTCATCAGCGCGGGGGCCTGAAGCTCTTGAAAAAACTAAAAATGATGTGCTTGGCACGATCAGAGAAATCTCGTTAAAAGAAAAAACCAATGATTTCCCGCCTCTCCCCGGCCCATGGTGCCAGTGGTGTTCTTATCGTCAGCTCTGCCCGATGTGGAAGCACCTTTATCAAAAAGAATCCGCGCCCGACGAAAATGAGATTAAAAATATTGTTAAGGATTATTTTGAGTTAAAAAATTCTGTTGAGTCCCATAACGATAAAATAAAAATGCTCCAGCAAAAAATTCATCAGTATTTGGATGATAAAGGCTACGAACGTGTTTTTGGCGAGGAAGGCTATATAACGCGGCGGAGCGGAGAAAAAAGGACTTACGATATGGAAAAAGTTAGGGAGATTCTTTTGAAACTGGGACGCGCGGATGAAATTCTGAAGGCGGATGAAAGGAAACTGGAAAAGATAATGAAGAATTTATCTCCAGATACTCAAAAAGAAATTAACCAACTCGTAGTTAACGTCAAAAAAACATCGACTCTCACCGTCAGCCGGAAGAAACAGGATGTTTGGACTGAACCTGAAACTATCTAAGACCTAAATACCCTCGCAGTTTTCCGCAGGCCGATAGCCCGCTTTTTCTGCATTTTCTTTTGAGGTAAAATAAATTTTATTCTCTTCTTTTATTCTTTTGGCGCCGGGACATGAAGGCAAATGGAAGACATCGCCGTTTTTTGACCCTACAAACTGCTCATTTTTTTTTGCAACTTGCGCGCTCTCCCCTGCTTTTATGATTGCAGCGCTTTGATCATCTGTTTTTTGCGCTTTTTTTTGTTCTATTTTATTTTGTTCAATTTTTATCGCATATTTTTCCTTCGAAACAGAAATTCTTCCAAGCCCAAAGCCGATTACCCCGATTAAAATAACAGCAAGCACGAAAATAATATCATTTTCGTGCGGCAGAAAGGAGAACTTGATCTTTTCTATTTTTTCCCTTATCATTGTTCTTGTCTAACTATAAACTAAAAACCACTAACTATAAACTGATTTTATGGCACATACAAAAGCAACTGGCTCGACATCAAATCTGCGCGACTCGCAGCCGAAATTTCTTGGAGTTAAGCTTTTCGCGGGCGAAAAAGCCCAAGCTGGTTCCATCATAGTGCGCCAACGCGGGACGAAATTTTTTCCGGGAACAAACGCGAAGCTAGGGAAGGACCACACAATATACTCGCTTGTAACAGGGACGGTAGATTTTTATACATCCCGCCGGCATTCCTTCAATGGAAAAGCAAAGCGCGTTAACATGGTGCGTGTAATCGCAAAGCAATTTTGATCCATTTTATTTGCAATTTTCTTCCTTGCTCATTTGTGAAATAATACTATTCGATTTGTATTTGTGCCGCGAGAATTGTTTTTTACTCCCCAAATATTTGATGTTTTCGTGAAGCTCTGCTGATTGATAAGAACTCCTTCGCACTCAAATCCTGAACTTACACCGAGCGGTATAACAAATTCATCAAGATTTATTGAGCCATTTCTGACCTCGCCTACCTCAAAGGCCACCCAACCACCCTTTTTTGTAATTCTAAAGAGTTCTCCAAAAACGCGGCCCATTGAATTGGACCAATCTTCAACAGTTTTTGAAATTGACATTTTATTTGAAATCTCACGGGCATTAATGTCGTTAAACCAACATCTTAGCCAATTATCTTGGCGATAACTAACAATGTCCAAAAAAGGAGGAGATGTTACAGTCAATTGAACTGAATGAGATTTAATTTTATGTGTATTTCCGGAATCTTCACACAGAAACACGGCTTTCTTTCCTGAATTCGAAAGGTTATTCTTTTCGGAGATATTGAGATTTCTTGTCAGACTTAGGGTTTTTTTCAATATTATTTCTTTTACGTTTCGATATTCCGGCCTCTGCTTCTTTTTTTCGTTAATCCTGATCTGACTTTTCTGTGAAGCAGCCTGATTGGGAGGAAGCGTATAAACTGAGAAAAAACCTGGTGAGTGGCCCGTAAGCTTATTAGTAGCGGCCATATTTATCCATTTATCAATATGATCTGATTTATTTCTTGCCGCTAAATTTTGAAAATATTTTTTCAAGGACACTATTTCCGCTTCTGTTTTTTGATGATAAAACATCGAAATATCTATATCGGCTCTGGAATTGTAGTCAATATTAATATTCTTTATTCGCGTTAAAACCTGCTGCAAATTTGGCACAAAAAATCTTGGACTGCACAATACTTGGCTTAAAGGATTTATATCATTCGAGATTATATTGCGTCCCAAAATTCCAGCCTCAATAACTGTTGTCCCTCGGCCAGAAAATGGATCATAAACATTGTCACCTGTTTTAGTCAGCAGATTAATAAAAAAACGCGGCAATTGAGGTTTAAAACACGCGCGATATGCGATTTCGTGAAGAGAAGAAGCCTGTCTTTGCTTTGATGTCCAAAACTCATTTGTGTATTTCGGAATTTTTTTTTCTCCTATTTCTAAAAAATCTACTTTCGTTTGGAAACTTTCATAATCCGAAAATAGCGAACGTAAACTTCCAACAAAGCTATAACTTCTTAGATAATCATTGATTCGAGACCGATTCTTTACTGTGCGCATAATTTACTATCACTTTTCTGTGAATGATTTCAAGGAAGGAGCGCATAATTAAAAGTATTTACTTTCTTTGAGGGTTGATCTCAAGCTCAATTTCGGCCTCGTTTTCGCCGTGTTTCAGTTTTATCTTATGGCTTCCCGTCTCCTTAATTGGCTTTTCCAAAATTACCCACCCATCATTCATTTGGACAAAACCTTTTTTCTGAAGAAACTTTGAGATATCCTCGGCAGAGATGCCTTTAAAAAGATGTCCGGATTCGTTTGACTTTGATTCGATTGTAAACTTCATGCCTGCGATTTTAGCAAATTCTTTCCTTGACTCATTATTAATATTTTGGCGTTCAAGATCGGCTCTTCTTTTTGTGTTCTCGATTTCTCTGATTTTATTTGCTGACGCAATCTCGGCAAGCCTGCGCGGCAGAAGAAAATTTCTGACAAAGCCATCCTTAAGCTCCTTTACTTCACCGCAAACGCCGACTTGCGGGACATCTTTTAGCAAAACAACTTTAATCATAGTCACTTCCAATTTTTTAATACTTCAAGAGCTTTTTCAAACTGCAAATCGCGCCCTTCCGCTTCTGCATCTTCAGTATTTTTTACTTCAAAGTCCGGAGTCAATCCGTTCTTAGAAATGTCCGTCCCCTTAGGTGTGAGCCAGCGCGCGATAGTAACTTTGAGCGAAGTATCGTCCGTCACGCTAACAAGCTCTTGGACGGAACCTTTGCCGAATGTTTTTTCGCCAACAAGTTTCGCCGCGCCTTGATCCTGCAAGGCGCCGGCAACGATCTCCGAAGCGGAAGCAGAGCCGTTATTAACCAATACGACCATCGGAAATCTGCTGATAGGATATCCTTTTGAACGATAGAGCTCTTCGCGCCCGTCTTTAAAATGTTCCCGCACTACAATCTTCGACATATCCAAAAACCAGCTAGAGATGTCAACCGCAGCATCGAGAAATCCTCCCGGATTGCTGCGCAGATCCAATATCAATTTATTCGAGCCGGAATCTGTAAACTGGCGCAACGCCTTTCGAAATTCGTTTGTCGAATCGCTCGAAAAATTATAAAGTTTAATTACGAATATTCCATCGCTTTTTTGCTCCGTATCTAACACAGGAATTTTGATAACCTCGCGCGTAAGCTCAACTTCGCGCGGTTTCTCGCTGTCTGCAGAAAGAATTATTAATTTAATTTTCGTGCCCCCTTCGCCTCTGATTAAGCGCACAGCCTCGTCAGTTGTCATATCGATCGTTTCCTTATCCCCTATTTTTAAAATTTTATCGCCAGGCTTTATGCCCGCGCGAAAAGCAGGCGTGTCTTTCAGCGGCGCAACCACAGTAAGCATTCCTTTTTTAATGCCGATCTCCATTCCCACACCCTCGAAATTTCCTTTGATTTCAGATTCAAAAAGTTTTTTCTCTTCCGGCGGGAAGAAAGTCGTATAAGGATCCCCTACCGACGAAACCGCGCCCTGAATCGCGCCCCAAATCATCTTTTGACGGTCGACTTTTTCAGAGCCCGCGTATCGCTCTTCAACAATCTTCCAAGCCGCCCAGAATGGCGAAAAATCAACTTCTTGAGCTTTATCTATCTCCGGCTCTTTACTCGTAATTCCAGTAATTTGCTCGATTGCCGGGCGTTTTGAAAATCCAAAGAACACGCCGAGCGCGAAAGCCGCAATAATTACGACAATGGAGCTAATAATAAAAAAAGACTTCCTTGGTCTCGATTCGTTATACATAGAAGGCCTTATTTCCATATAGTATACTAAAAATATTATGATCTCAAGAATCGAACATAAAGGCCTCAAATGGTTGAACCTCCACAATCCTACCGCCGAGGACATCGTAAAGGCCTCAAAGGAATTCAGCCTGCATCCTCTCGTCTCGGAGGGACTGCTTCGTCCGAGCCTCCGCCCGCGCTCGGACAGCTACGATTCGCATTTATATTTTGTTCTCTATTTCCCTCTTTCTGATCCAGACCGGCACTCACTACGGTCAAAAGAAATTGATATAGTAGTCGGAAAAAATTTTCTCTTAACAGTCCACTATGACACGATGCGCCCGCTCGCAGATTTTTTTGATTCCTGCGACCTCAATTTGGCCGTTCGCGATCAGCATTTTGACAATCCCTCAGCTCTTCTCTACGCCCTCTGGAGCACGCTCTATGAAAGCATTTATAAAGAGCTCGAGCGTATTCAGTCTAAAGTAGACCGGATCGAAGAAAGAATTTTTATTTTTAAAGATAACGAAAAAACACTGATCAAGGATATCTCATATCTCCGCCGCGATATTCTTGATTTCCTGCGCGCAGTCCGAACGCATGAAAGCGTCTTGGAAGCGCTCCGCGGCCTTGCTCCCGAATTTTTTGGCGACAACTTTTTGGATTCTGTCAGAAAACTTTTGAGCTCGTGGCGCCGCATTATGAGTCTTAGCGAAAATAACAAGGACGCGCTTGAAACTCTTTATGAAACCAACAACTCTTTTCTTACCCACCGCACAAACGAAATCGTAAAAATGTTTACGATGCTTGCGCTTTTCACATTCCCCCTCTCGCTTATCGCCACTGTTTTTTCAATTGACGCCGCGGGACGCCCGATTGTAGGCGATCCCAACGACTTCTGGATTATTGTAGGGATTCTAATCGCAGTAATATTCTTGATGTACGGATTTTTCAAATATAGGCACTGGATCTAGCATGGCCCTGAAACTTTACAATTCGCTTTCAAAAAAAAAGGAAAATTTTAAGCCAAATCGCTCCCAAGAGGTGCGTTTTTACGCTTGCGGTCCGACGGTTTACCAAAGAGCGCACATTGGGAACTTCAGAACTTATATAAATGAAGACATTCTCAAGCGTACTCTGCTTCTAAATAATTTTAAAGTAAGGCATATAATGAATATCACGGATGTCGGGCATCTCGAACATGATTTAGACACAGGTGAAGATAAAATCGAAAAGGAAGCGCGTGCGCAAAGAAAATCCGCTTGGGATATTTCGCGCGAGTATGAAAAACTATTTAAAGAAGACCTTAAGAAATTAAATATTCTTCCGGCAGATTTTTTTCCGCGCGCAACAGAGCATATTAAGGAGCAAATTGAGCTCATAAAAAAATTGGAAAAGAAAAAATATACCTACCGCACCAAAGACGGGATTTATTTTGATACGAAAAAATTTAAAAATTACGGAGTTCTTGTGAAATCAAAACTGAAAGGGTTAAGAGCAGGATCGCGCGTGAGCCTAGGCGAGAAAAGAAATCCGATGGACTTTGCGCTTTGGAAATTTTCGCCTAAAGTTGAGCAAAGGCAAATGGAATGGCCCTCGCCCTGGGGTGTAGGTTTCCCCGGCTGGCATATTGAGTGCTCCGCTATGAGCTTAAAATATCTGGGACTACTCATCGATATTCACGCAGGCGGGGTGGACCATATTCATCCGCATCACACAAATGAAATCGCCCAGTCAGAAGCCGCATTTGGCAAAAAATTTGCGCGCTTTTGGATGCACTCCGAGTTTTTAAATTTGGGCAAAACGCGCATGGGCAAATCGGAAGGAAACGCAATTACCCTCGATACTCTCGAAGCAAAGGGTTTTGAGCCGCTCGATTTCCGCTATTTTGTTTTTAGCGCGCACTACCGCTCGCCCCTTTCATTTTCCTGGCAAGCGCTAAAAGCAAGCCGCCTTGGAAGATTGCGTCTTCAAAATATTTATCAGGATGCACCCTCAAATCTGAAAAATAAGGGCGCAGGCGGAAATAAATTATTCCAGTCATTCAAAAAAGAATTTACTAATAAATTAAATGATGATCTGAACATTCCCGCCGCCCTCGCGATTCTTTACGCTTATCTCAAAAAAAACAAAAACATAAAAGAGCTGCTCCTATTTGCAGACCACATATTGGGACTGGCGCTGAATAAATTTAAAAGTGACGCAATTCCAGATGAAATACTCATACTTACCAAAAAACGCGAGGAATACCGCAAAATTAAAAGCTGGAAAGAGGCAGATGCGCTTCGCAAGCAAGCTAAAAAGCTTGGATTTAATATCAAAGACACTCCGGGGGGCCCTGTAATAGAAAAAATCCATTAGACTGCACAGCTTATCAACTTTTGTCTCGTTGTAACGTTTAATGGCGGGGTTTATTCTTAAAAAATGGCGCTTCCAGAAAAGCAATCGGGGCTAGGAATCCGCCTGCCGAACGGGCAGGTGGAATCACCTTTTGCTTCAGGGCAGGTTCGCATTCCTCCGCAGGCAATTGAAGCTGAAATCTCTACGCTTGGAGCTTTGATGCTCGATCAAAACGCAATCATTAAAATTGCGGATATTTTAAGAGCGGAAGATTTTTACAGGCCTGCGCATCAAATAATTTTTAGTGCTGTCATAGATCTTTTCGAACGCCACGAACCAATTGATCTTCTTTCGGTTTCCACGAAACTTCGTGAAAAAGGACAGCTCGACTCGGTTGGTGGTTCGGGCTATCTCGCCGATTTAGTAAATGCTGTTCCGTCGGCATCAAATATTGTCTATTACGCGGAAATTGTCAGAAAAAAAAGAGTTTCCCGCGAATTGATTCAGGCTTCTGGAGAAATTGCGGACCTCGGATACAAGGAAAGCGGCGAAATTGATGAAATTCTCGACGAGGCGGAACGCAAAGTTTTTGCGATCTCCCAGCGTTCGCTTTCGCAAAAGTTTTCATCGCTGGGAACGGTGCTCGAGGAAGCCTGGGAACGGATTGATCACTTGCACAAAAATAAAAACGAGATGCGCGGAGTTCCCACCGGCTTTCGAGAACTGGACAACTTGCTTGCGGGTCTTCAGAAATCCGATCTTGTTATTATTGCCGCCCGCCCATCTATAGGTAAAACCGCGCTCGCGCTTGATATCGCCCGCAACGTTTCGGTTCACCAAAATATTCCGGTCGGAATTTTTTCACTTGAAATGTCCACGCAGCAATTGGTTGACCGTTTCATTGCTGCCGAGGCGCATGTTGATCTTTGGAAACTTCGGACAGGACGCCTCTCGGAAAATTCAGATGATTTTCTAAGAATCAGAGATGCGCTTGATCGGCTCTCCAAAGCGCCGCTGTATATCGATGATGAAGCGTCAAACAATATCTTGCAGATGCGTGCGATGGCGCGCCGCCTGCAGGCTGAACACGGCAATCTGGGACTTCTGGTAATTGATTACCTCCAGCTTATGCAGCCGCGAACAACGTCCGACAGCATGGTTCAACAAATTACTGAAATCTCACGCTCCCTGAAGGGCCTAGCGCGCGAACTGAACGTTCCGGTGCTCGCACTCTCCCAGCTCTCGCGCGCCGTTGAACAACGACATCCTCCGATTCCTCGCCTTTCGGATCTTCGTGAATCGGGTTCAATTGAACAGGATGCTGATGTAGTTATGTTTATTTATCGCGAAGACCGCTACCGAGAAAATTCATCCAGACCCAATCAAGCTGAAATACTTATTGCAAAGCATAGAAACGGCCCCGTCGGGAAAGCAGACCTCTACTTTAACCAGGAAAAAGTCTCCTTCAGCTCTCTTGACGAAGGAGCTGGTTTTGAATCCTTCGAAGTAGGATAAGATTTGCCTTGGTTGGTTTGGTTTGACAAAATTTAATAAAAACTGCTAATTTTGATTTGGGAAAGGAGGGCGGAACTATGACATTTTTGCTTTTAATTTTTTTGTTTCTTATTGTCCCGATAGCGAATGCGGAAGTCTCTTTAAACGGATCCGGTCTTTCTCTTATTTTCAGAAACCGAGTTGCTGATCTTCAAGATTTGACTGCGCTCCGTGATGAAACGCATGTTTCCAAGTTTCGACGATTGAAATTGCTGATTCCGCTTCCAGAAAATGGATTTTTGAAGGTGGATCGGCGGCTTGGCAAAGAGCTCCGCTATTCAAGACCTTGGGCAAACGATTTTTTCCTCGAAATGACCCGCATCTTTTTTGGCATTTTTCGTAAGCCACACATTGTTACCTCGGCCGTTCGTTATATCGAATATCAAGAGGATTTGCGGATGCGAAATAAGAACGCAGCGCCAGCAAGAGGCCCGAAAGCATCTTCCCATTTGAGAGGGGCAACATGGGATTTGGCAAAGGCCTGGATGACACCTGGCGAACTTGCCTGGACTCGCATTTATCTGCTTCGCGAGGAAGCGAAATGCAGGATAGATGCGACCGAGGAATGGACGCAGCTAGTGTTTGACATCATGGTTTTCAAAAAACAGGCGTGTTAATCACCAAATGTTCAACCGGCACTGTGAGCAAAATAGCTCCAGTGCCGCTTTTTTTAAAGGCGAATCAAATGCTATAATTTATCAATTATGGCAACTTCAATAATAATTAAACTCATCGAAATTTTTCAAAAACTTCCGGGAATCGGGCCGCGGCAGGCTCGGCGTTTTGTTTATGCATTGGTAGACGAAAATCCAAAAATTATTGAAGAATTTTCTGATGTTTTATCTAGGCTTTCTAAAGAAGTTTCGCACTGTTCCGTGTGCTTCAGAATTTTCGAGGGAAAATCAGAGGTATGCAATATTTGCGCGGATAAGTCGCGAGATAATTCTAAACTTTTAATACTGGAAAAAGATGCGGATCTTGAAAATCTTGAAAAAAATAAAATCTTTGATGGAAAATATTATGTTTTAGGTGGGCTTCTCTCCCCTCTCCGGCCGGAAAAACAAGACAAGCTCCGCTTCCGCGAACTTTTCAAGAAAGTAGAAAGTTCAAAAGAAATTAATGAAATTATTATCGGCCTCTCTTCCACTACCGAAGGCGATATGACAGTCCGTTATATCGAAAAAATCATTGAGCCTATTTTAGCAAAAAGAAAGTTAAAAATATCTCGCCTTGGCCGCGGCCTTTCGACAGGCACGGAACTTGAATATTCCGATCGCGACACTCTTAAACATGCTTTCGAGAATAGAAAGTAGATTTAAACAAAAGAAGGGAGAAGCTTCCCACTCTCCCTTCTTAGATCGTTAATATATCAGACAGTTTGTTCAAAATCCTGTCCGACTCGACTCCCAAACGTTCGAAAACTTTGCACCCTACGCCGCCTGATAAAACAGCAAAGAAATCAACGCCGTTATTTTTCGCAGTTTGGAAATCAGCTTCAGTATCTCCGACATAAAAGGCTTGATCTGCAGCATATCCCGTCGACTTGAAGATTATATTCAGGCAACCCTTATTAGGCTTCATCGGGCATCCATTTCCAGCAACACTCATCGCGTCAAAAAGAGCTGGAGAAATTCCCGCAGCTTCAAATCTTTTCAGCATGACGCTTTCGGTGTTCGAAGTGCAAACGGCCACAGACATTCCAAGCTCTTTGAATCGAAGCAATGTTTCAATACTCCCTTCTATGGGCGGGTAAGGTTGCGAACATTCTGCCTCACGAAAAAGAGATTCAAAATTTTTAATCTCTTCTCCGGAGAGATGGGGCCAAAAAGAACTTACGCCCTTTTCGAAATCAACATGCAATGATGTTTTTCCGTTTCTTAAATCACGCATGTGATCGTGGAAAGGTTTAAGTGGCAATCTCATCAAGGACGCAGCTTGAACAAGATTGACTTCAAAGTTTTTTAGTAGGTCGAGAATCGTACCGTCCACATCCAGAATTGCGAGTTTTAGTTTCTTTCCAAAGAGCTTCATTTATTCCTCCTTCCCTAAAATTAAAATAGCACGCCTAAAAAAGCATGCAATTGATTTCAAAATGCCGAAAAATTATTTAACTATATCTTTTATCAATACTTCAGTAAAAGGCTGCCTGTGGCCTTTTTTGCGCCTGTAGCGCGTTTTTGAGTGATATCTAGCTACAATTATCTTTTTTCCTTTCCCCTCCCTTTGCCATTCGGCTTCTACTTTTGCGCCCGATACGTTTTTACCAGCCTCTAACCCATTTTCATCTCCAACAGCCAAAACCTCGTCAAATACAAGTTTGCCTCCGCTAGATGGCAGGTTTGGAACTTTTTCGATTTTTAGTTTCATCCCGGGAGTAACTAAATATTGTTTCCCTCCGGTCTTAATTACAGCAAATTTTGGCATAAAATGATTTATTAAATTTAGCAAGATATCTCAAAAAAAACAAGAGCCCACATTCGAGTAGGCTCTTGAAATTCGCGAGATCTTATTTAGGCAAAGAAATGTTTGAAACGCCGACGCAAAAAACGTAAAATCAATTGACCCAAATCTGCCAGTCGACCAACACCCTCCAAGGCAGAGCTCCATCCTTCTTTGGTGCTCTGCTTGAAAGACTTTCTGTCTCTCGCCCATAGCTCCCATGTAAAGGCCAGAAAAATACTGGCGAAGACCGACAACACCACCGCACATACAAAAAAGACTATGGTTCTCATATATACCTCCTTTTGGTTTTAATTAAAGCACAAATTAAACTAGTCAGCAATGGCAAATGTCACAATCCTATTCATTATCTTCAGACCTCGGTTTTCCGATCAAAACCGGCTCTGCGCCGATTTTGTCCCCAGTGATATGATAGATATCTTTATCTATTTTTTGAAATTCGCCGTAAGCGCGGTCATACATGCTGACAGTAGTTCCCAAATTCTTACCGAGCCTTTTTAAATAATCTTCATAGCTCAAAAGGTGCCTGCCGAGCGCCTCCACAAATTTTCCCATCTCCTTCGCAGATTCCTCAATCTGTAATGCCTTTAATCCCTGCAAAACCGTCTGCAAATAAGCCAAAAAAGAAGTTGGAGAGACAATAATCACGTGCCGCTCTTTGAAGGCATACTCAATTAAATCCTGCGTTGCAATTTTTACAGCGCCGACTTTGTTAATCAAAAGGTCGTAATAAACAGCCTCCGACGGGATGAACATAAATGCAAAATCCATCGTATCTTCAGAAGGTTTTACATATTTTGAAGTCTCATCAATCCTGTTTTTCAAATCCTGCCGAAATAGTTTTTCAAGCCGCTCTCGTTCGCCTTCATCCCTTTCGCCAATTATGCGATTATAATTTTCAAGCGAAAATTTCGAATCAATCGGAATAATTTTATCTTTCACATGAATTATCGCATCAACGATTGTGCCGTCTTTGAATGGATATTGGACCTCATAACTCCCGGGTGGAAGGACATTTTTTAAAACTGTTTCAAGATAAAATTCCCCAAGCACCCCGCGCTGTTTCGGATTTTGTAAAATGTCCTGCAAATTTCGGAGCTGATCGGCAAAGTTAATTACCTGACGATTTGTTTCATCAAGTTTGGTTAACCGCTCCGTGACTTCTTTAATTATTTTTGCCGACT
This sequence comes from Candidatus Giovannonibacteria bacterium, assembly GCA_016186825.1. Lineage (GTDB taxonomy): Bacteria > Patescibacteriota > Minisyncoccia > JACPKW01 > UBA11713 > JACPKW01. Next base: position 16,533 of record JACPKW010000007.1, on the reverse strand, counting down.
CCCCGAATTGACGTTGCATCATATCCGTCGATTGACCAAGGCCATGGTCAATCTTTCTCACAAGCTCCTGCATTTGATTTTGCAAAAGGACCATACCTTCTACATCTTTCGGAGCGGTTTTCTTGGATAATACGAAATAAATAAAAAGTCCGCCGCCGATTAATCCAACAAATAAAACGATTGCATCACTCATGTTCGTATTTTAGCACGTCTAAAAGACACAACTACTTTTTCAGATAAAAACGCCAATTTCGCTTCGCCCACCAGCCCGCGTAATCAACCCCTACTCTCGCTCCCCGATTTATTTTTATTAATGCTGCAGACTTTCCATTTTCAACCCAAAGTCCTGATTCTTTTCCGAGCGGCAAAGTATTTATTTTTTTATCAATATGAAAATATCTAGCTACCTTTCCTGGACCATTCAAATTTATTCCACTTGAAACCACGCCGCGAATTAAAACGGCCGATGGATAATCTTTTGCTTCTGTAACAATGTTCAAGCAATAGTACATTCCGTAAATCAGGTAAACATAAACATGCCCAGCTTCACCAAACATTATTTCCGTTCGTTGCGTTCTTCCGCGCGAAGCATGAGATGCTTTGTCGTTATGCCCCATATAGGCTTCAGTTTCGGTGATGACACCCTCGATCGCTCTGCCGCGATATTTTCTGACAAGCACTTTTCCAATCAAATTCCTTGCGACATCCAAAGTATTATTTTCAAAAAATTCTTTTGAAAGCATGCATACATATTATCATCTCAAAAAAAAGAAGCGCCAACTTTTGCCGACGCGCCTTTGATTCCATCAAATTTAAAATCTTAATCTGCCGATCTTGAGAATAGCCACACATGTCGCGCAGTGAGTTATTTTACTATCCAACACCATCTTCAATCCATTTTTGAACGGCATTTTTATAACCTTAATTTTTTCTGTTCCTTCTGGATTTGATTTTCCATGATTCAATTGCTCCGCCAAGTATATATGATTTGATGAATTTACAACTGTTGTAAAGGGATCCACAACTCCAAGGTAAGTCCACTTTTTCGCAGTCAGACCGGTTTCCTCTTTGAGTTCCCTTTTTGCAGTTTTTAATAAATTTTCACCTTTTTCAATGCCACCGCTAATAGCTTCGATAGTTGTTCGACCAACCCCGTAATGAAATTCTTTAGTTAAATAAACATTTCCATTTTCGTCGAGAGGAATAACAGACACTCCAGGGAGCATCGTAACAACTCCGAAAATTCCAGGTTTTCCATCTGGACGCAAAACAGAATCCTCCCGAACTGTGATCCAAGGATTTTTATAAACAACTCTTGTTTTTTTAATTTTCCACGGTCCGCGTTTTTTCATAGCGCCCCCGCCGGGATTCGAACCCGGGTTTGATGGCTAACACCGTTAAAAATTTGCGCCGCCACTGGGATTTGAACCCAGGTTACATGGATGAGAACCATGCGTCCTAGACCGGACTAGACGATAGCGGCACAATAGCAAATTTTTAACGGTGCAAGGAACCATCAATCACCTGCTAGATTTACCCCGTCAGAATTGGCTCTGCAATTCATTCGGGGCGACAGGGGCAAAACAATGAAATATTATCGCATTTTCTCTTAAATTTCAAATAAAAAACAGCCGCCTCGCGCGGCTGTTTTATCTTTCGATATTCAATTGTTTGACTACATGTGCGCTCGGCGTTGGATTTGACCAGTTGCGGTGGCAAACAGGTTAACGGCGGCGAGCACTAGACCCACCACGACGAGATTAATCATCATAGCGTTGGCGGCAAACCCTAAAAACGGCGATACTATCAACCAGAGACCGAGCACCGCGTTAAGCCATCTTTCCCAGGTCATAAATATATTGCAGAATAAAACTTATAATCGACCTTTTATAATTATAACTACACAGTGTGAAATGTTTTTCGTGGTTTGAAATTCAGAAAAGGTACCATCTCCCCACGATCGCCCCGAGATGGTACCGCAAACTAATCAAAAAATTGAGTTTTTCAGGAGATTATCTATCTTTCCACTCTCTTTCTTGCCTGCAAAGAAGCTCGGAAGCGCGTTCCGGCTCCGCCATGATATTCTCGACAATTTTTTCCATCCGGATACTTTGCGACCCTTTTATTAAAATTAAATCGCCAGGCTTTATTAACTTCTCGAGCTCTCCCGACGCGCTCACTGAATCTGGCGCGGAAAGAATCTCACTTTTTTTGAATCTTCCCTTGATTGCTCCCTCGATAAAAAATTTGGCGCGAAGGCCGACCGCATAAAGCATATCAACTTTACCAACCAGCATTTTCCCAATCTCGCGGTGCGCTGTAATTGTATATTTTCCAAGTTCAAGCATATCGCCTAAAACCGCAATTTTTCGCTCGGCCGGAATTTCAGAAAGCGTTTCGAGCCCAGCCTCAACGGCTTTCGGCGAAGAATTGTAAGTATCATCGAGAATCCAAGAATTTTTTATCCCCTTAATCAAGCGCAATCTGCCGGGCGGGGCGACATATAGCGAGAGCGCTCTGGCAGAATCTTCAAGTGAAATTTTAAAAACCAACCCAACGGCGATAGCCGCGAGTGCTGCATAAGTTTGATGTTTTCCAAAGGCCCCTTCGATTTTTATAGAAACTTCACTTCCTTCGCATATCGCTTTAAATTCAATTCCTTCCGGCACCGTCCGAACGCCTTCTTTTCGAAGCATAATTTTGTAATCGGATCCTCTGGCTTCAAGCCCGTCGCCGTAACCAAAACTTTTTATATTCGCCTGCGTGCTACCCCTGATTGTGCGGACATTCGGGTCGTCCAAATTCAAAACCGCCCAGTTATCTTTTGGAAGATTTTTAATAAGTTCAGCCTTCTCTTCAAAAACTTCTTCGGGATTTTGAAAAAATTCAATGTGGACAGGCGTCGCGGCAAGCGCAGTTACCACGGCAACATCAGGCGTCATCCAACCGCGAATGCGCTTGATATCGCCCGGACGGTCCGCCCCGACCTCTAAAACCAGAACCTCGGGATAATCCACGCGCGTAAAAAATATACGAAATCCTTCTAGCATCGCTTTCATCCACATTACCGGCGAATCCCAACCGCTTTTTGCGCCTATTATCGTTAAAGGCACGCCGAAGTCACTGTTGTAACTTTTTTCACTTGCGCGAACTTTAAACGAACTTTCGAGAACTTTTGCGATCGCTTCTTTCGCTGAAGTTTTTCCAACCGACCCTGTTATAGCAACAATTTTCGGCTTATATTTTTTTAAGATTAACTTCCCCTGCAAGGCGAGGATTAAAATTACGATTTGCTTTAAAAATTGCTTCATATCGGTTCACAATTGACTTAAATATTATATAGCAAAATTCCCCTCCGCAACACGAAGGCCACAGAGCTGTTGGCGATTTCAAAATTCACCTCTCAAAAACTTGATAGCGAGCAAAATTACCGATCCGGCGGAATTTCGTAATATGTAAGCAGAAATCGCATGATATCTTCGTAATACGGCGCAAGCGTTACTGAAGAAAATGCATTTCCCTGGGGACGCAGCATATATAAAAATAAAATAAATTTTGCATTATATGCAGGTGCAAATGCAATAAACGAATGGAGGCTTTCATTTGAATAGCCCTTTTTATCTTTCAAAGGGATTTCGGCAGTTCCGGTCTTCGCGGCAGATGTCCAATTTTTAAACTTAGTTTTTCCTGCAAGCAGCGCCTCGTCCACCGCTTTCACGAGCATCGTCGTAATTGATTCAGCAGTTTCAGGCGATATTACCTCGCGCTCCATCTTTGGTTCATTAATAATGCTTCCCATCCCCGGCCGCACCACGCGCTCAACAATGTAAGGCCGCATTAACTTCCCGCCGTTTGCAAGCGCGGAAAAAGCTTTAACAAAAGCCAAGGGCGTCGTTGCAACCCCTTGTCCGAATGAAGCTGTAAAATATTCAACATCGTGCTTGGAATATAGATTGGAAACATTTCCGCTAACTTCTCCCGGAAGCGTGATCTCTGTCTTTTCGCCAATACCGAAATTCAAAAAATATTTGCGCATATTTTCTTTGCCTAATTTTTGCGCAACAAATACCGCGCCCGTATTGAGTGACTCATTAATAACTCTCTGCAAATTGATTGTCCCGCGTCCCCGCCCATCGAAATTTTTGATGACAGCCCCATCAATCGCAACAAATCCTTCATCTTTGTAAGTTGTCTCCGGTGTAACAAGTTTTTCATTAATTCCTGCGGCGATAGTCAAGGGTTTATAAACCGAACCGAATTCATAAATATTCTCAACTAAAGGATTTTTAAACGTTTCGAGCGACTCCGTTTTTCCGTAGGAATTAGGATCAAAGTTCGGGTATGCCGCCATTGCAAGAATTTTTCCCGTGGCTGGCTCAAGAATAATTCCTCCAACCTCGCTCGGCTTCCACTTCTTATCAATTTCCTCGATATTTTTTTCAAGATAAGCCTGTACATTTCGTTCAAGCGTTAAGACTACATCATATCCTTCCGAGGGAGGCGAAAAGAAATTTCTACCAATGTCTATAAGCATCCCGGCGCCGGAGCGGTTGTCGCTGATATATCCAGCCTTTCCTTTCAAAACATCTTCGTAATAACGCTCGACCCCATAGCGTCCTTCAAGTTCATCATTTTTATACCCGAGAAACCCAAGCACATGCGATGCGAGCGTTTTTGAGGGGTAGGATCTCCATTCTTCGGGCGCAGTTCCCACTCCAGTAATTTTTAATGCATTAACTTTCTCCGCTATTTTTTTATCAATTTTGTGCGAAATGACTTCATAAGGATCGGCTTTCTTTGCCGCGCGCATTATAAAATCTTCTTTGTCGAGTTCGAGATAATTTTTTAATTTAGCATATGCGTCTTCCGAATCAACCAGCTTATCGGGATTGATATACAATAAATAACCTTCTTTAGTCGATGCGGCAGAGTAAAGATCGTTATTTTTATCAGTGAGAAAGATATCGCCGCGCCTTGGCGAAATATCCCCAAAAAAATTATATTGCCTCACGGCAAGTGTGCGAAAATATTCGCCGGAAATTACTTGCAAAAAGAAAAGACGGATTGTGATAATTAATCCAAGAACGAGGAAAATTAAGAAGCTCCAGCGGATTCTTTTCGCTAAATTTACCTGTGCCAAAGGAGCCGCCATTTTTATCTATAAAGGCTCAAACCTTCAGCTTTTGCGACTTCTCCGTTTCGATATACAAATTTTATCTCTCCTTCTTCAGCTTTCGTAAGCGCCGAGCTTCTCTCGTTATAATATTCGTTCAAAGCGGAAATTAATAATTCTTCTTTTTCGTTTACTTCCTGTTTTACAAGGCGCATTTTTTTTTCAATGCTTTCTTTTCTAAAATTTTCGGAAATCGCAAAATTAAGCGTTGCAATGTAAACCGCGAGAGAAGCGAGAATCAATATTAAAAAAATTGCGCCAAGGCGTTCCTGTCCCAGCGCCTCCGCCTTATCCGCGGTTCTGACATTTGTATCTATAAATCTCAACATATTTTTTCTAAAATTCTCAATTTTGATGATCTAGCGCTCGGGTTTAATGCGACTTCACCTTCTCCGGGCCGCTTTGGTTTTTTTGTAATAAGCTTCGCGGATCCTTCCCTCGCTCTTTCCCGAAAATAATTTTTAACAATTCTATCCTCAAGCGAATGGAACGATATTACTGCGATTCTCCCCTGCGGCTTAAGGATTTTGAATGCGCCTTTCAATCCTTCTTCCAAATTGAGCAGCTCTTCATTCAGGTAGATCCGGAGCGCCTGAAATGTTTTTGTCGCAGGGTGAATCTTCCCTCTTCGCCCCACCGCCCGCAAAATAATTTGCGCAAGCTCGTTGGATGTCTCTATTTTTTTTATTCTTCTCGCGTTCACAATAGCTTTCGCGATGCGCCTCGAGAATCTTTCCTCGCCGTAACGAAAAATAATGTCCGCAAGCGTTTTTTCATTTTCTTCATTGACTAGCTTTCTTGCATCGATCGTCCGCGACGGCTCGAAAGTCATAAGAAGCGGCTCTGTTTTTTGAAACGAGAATCCTCGGCCGGATGCCATAAGTTGTAAAGTGCTTAGCCCAAGGTCGAAAAAAATTGCATCCGGCCTCCGCCATGCGGCGGCGAGGGTACTCGCTAACTTCTCTAAAAATCGGAAGTTTAAATTGAAAATTTTTACTCTCTGCTCGCGGCCAAATTTTTTTTGAAGCCGCGTTATCATTTCAGGATCCCAGTCGAGGGCGATTATTTTTCCATTCTTGCCAAGTTTTTCGAGGATTGCCCCGAGATGCCCTCCCCCGTCTGCTGTTACATCCATAACCAGAGAATTTTTTTTAAGATTCAGTCCCTCAATACTTTCCTTCAAAAGGACGGGAATATGCTTTTGTGATTCACTGACCCCTTTGCTTTCCGCCCCATTCATGTTTAGTAAGCTCCAATCTCACCCAATTTTTCTGCCAGTTCATCAGAGGAGCCTTCAATTTTCTTTTTGTACTCTTCCCAGCGCTCTTTGTTCCAGATTTCGATTCGCCTGAAGACTCCCGTAACCACGATCTCCTCACCAAGTTTTGCATAATCTTTCAAATATTCCGGGACTAAAATTCTTCCAAGCTGATCGCATTCAACCTCTGCGGCGCCAGAGAGAAAGAGCCTTACGAAACTCCGCGCATCGCGCTGTCCTGTCGGAAGCTCGGCGAGTTTTGAAGCAACTTTTGACCATTCATCTATCGGATATAAAGCCAAACATGAATCAAGCCCGCGCGCGAGCACAGCTTTTTTGCCCAATTCCTTTCTAAATTTAGCCGGGATTGCCAAGCGTTTCTTGGCATCCATGCTATGGATGTATTCGCCTATGAACATGATTCGCGAGCCATACTCGAGCTATATTATTGTGAGATTTGTCTAATATATCGTTTATTTTCAAAGGTAAATTGTAGTTATCAACATATCCACAGAATTATCCACAATTTACCACTTTTATTTCATTTTATCCCACTTTTATATAACGTGCAAATATTTAAAAGGGTTTCTCTGTGGAAAACCAACAAAAAAACCGCCCGAAGGCGATTTAAAGGAAACAGATCAGTTTAACTGACTTCGTTGGATCACTCTTTCGGCCTCATCAGCGGGAAAATTTGCGCTTCGCGCACAGGCTTGTTAATCAAAAAACTGAATAGACGCTCTGAAAAACCATGCCCTGCTGTCGGAGGCATGCCGTATTCAAGCGCTTCCACAAAATCAAAATCGGCCATTTGCGCTTCCGCGTCTCCTGCATCGCGCAATTTTTGCTGAGCAGCAAATCTTTCTCTTTGATCAATCGGATCATTTAATTCGCTATACCCCTGCCCCATTTCTGATCCCGCGATCAGAAAATGAAAACGCTCGGTAATTTTAGGATTTTTTGGTGAGGATTTTGCCAAGGGCGACATCGCCTTCGGTTCGTTTATCAAAATTGCGGGGCCCCCAATGTTTTTCCTGCAGTATTTCCAAAGCGCATCGATCATCCTTAATCTGTTAGAAACATCATACTCTATATTTAAATTGTTCAATTCTTTTCCCATTTCTGTTGCAGTCGAATTCCAAATATCAATCCCGGTCTGTTTTTTGATTTCATCTGTGTAGTCAACAAGGGGCCATTTTTTACCCAAATCGACATTAAAATCACTGATTTTAAATTTAAGAGTGCCAAAAGTTCTTTTGGCAACGAAGCGATAGCATTCCTGTAAAAACTTATACATATCTTCAAAATTTGCATAAGCCCAATAAGCTTCACATTGCGTATAATCCTGCAGGTGCTCAGCTGACATTCCTTCGTTCCTGAAAATTCTTCCAATTTCAAAAGTTTTTTTGAGCCCAGATACCATTAATCTTTTCTGCCATAACTCTCCCGCAGAAATTCTTAAATAAACATCTATATCGAGTGCGTTGTGATGCGTTTCAAACGGCCGTGCGTCAGCCCCTCCCGTTGTTACTTCAAGCGCAGGCGTTTCCACTTCAAGAAATCCATGTTTCAAATGAAATTCTCTAACAGCGCTCCAAAAGAGCGCCTTTTTCTGAATCATTTCGCGCGTTTCTGAATTAAATAATATGTCGAGATATCTTTTTCTAAGCGTTTCCTCTTTGTCGGAAAGCCCATGCCATTTTTCAGGAAGCGGCAGCAATGACTTCGTGAGAATCTCCCAATTCGAAACTTCAATAGTCGCTTCCTTCTTCTTCGTATAAAAAGCTTTGCCTTCAACGGCAATAAAATCGCCAACATCGACACTCTCGGAAAAAAATTCAAATGATTTATCGCCTATTTTGTCTTTTGCAAAAAAGACCTGCAGTTTACTGTTATCACTTGCAACTGACAAACCACTTGTGGTGAGCACGTAGGAACCATCAAATAAATCAACAAAAAAAATACCGCCATGCCCCCGCTTTGCCATAACTCTTCCGGCAAGCGCAATTTTTTTTCGCGCACTCGCAAGTTTCCTAAAATTTTTACGGAGTTCGGAAATCTCTGACAATTTAAAAACAGACTTGGCAGGATATGGATTCACCCCCGCCTTTTTTAAAAGCTCAAGTTTTTCTATGCGAGTTTTTCTTAAATCTTCGAGTCCCATCCGCGGTTGAGTTTATTATGCGATATCAATGATATGATAGCGCATCTCGCCTTTGGGTGTATATACGGAAACGATGTCCCCTTTCTTTTTTCCTAAGAATGATTTGCCGAGTGGAGATTCATTGGAAATCTTTTTTTCTGCCGGATTTGCTTCTTCTGAACCAACAATAAAGTAAGATTCAATTTGTTCACTGCCTTCTTTTTTCGCGTGCACCGTGGCTCCGAGATTAATGAAGCCGTCATTTTTATGAGAAATCAATACCGCTCTGTTCAAAATATCTTCCAACCCCAAAATCCTCGCTTCGCAGGTAAGCTGCTCTTCTTTAGCTTCGGAATATTCTGCGTTTTCAGAAATATCTCCAAGACTCAACGCATATTCTAGGCGGCTTGCGATTTCTTTGCGCCTAACTTCTTTTAACTGCTGAAGCTCCTCCTTTAAACGCTGGAAACCAGACTCGCTTAAATACTCTGAATTTTCAACATTATTTGGCATTTTCGTTTAGGTTTTGAGAAGTATATCAGAAACAAATTGACTGTCAACGGTTTTTGATAAATCTCGTCTGTGGATAGTCTTTGGCTGATTTTTCCTAGCGAATCAGCTCCGGCTGATAAATGGAAAGCCACTCGGCAATTTGCTTTGCGACTCCGGTAGCGCCGACCGGAGCGTTTGCAGGTCCCGCTTCAAGCACAACCGCAAAAGCAATCTGCGGGTTTTCATAAGGCAGGAAGCCTATGAACCAAGAGTTTATGGTTTTCCCGGATCCGATTTCGGCGGTTCCCGTTTTTCCAGCCATATTGATTTTTAGCCCCGCAAGCTGCTGCGCCGCATTGCCGCTATGAGTCATTAATTCCATCCCTTCTTGGACCACTCTAATATTATTCTCATTTATAGCGATCGTTTTCCTGATTTCCGGTTTTCTTGATTCCACGGTTCGATCGCGTTCTCTAACTTCCTTTAGAATTTGCGGCTTCAGAATTGCCCCGCCATTTGCGATCGCCGCATTGTACATTGCCATTTGGAGCGGCGTTACAGTCAGAGCCTGCTGGCCAATCGAAAGGTTATAAGTGTCCCCCACCCGCCAAATTGGATTATCTTTATCGTTTGCTGATTTCCATTCCGGCCCCGGCACCAATCCTTCTTTTTCGCCGCCGAGCTCAATTCCCGTTTTCTCCCCAAGGCCAAATTTTCCAAACCACTCCTGCATTTTTTTTATTCCAAGCCCTTTGATATCTCCAAATCCACCCCCAACAGTATAAAAATAAATGTTCGATGAGACCGCTAAAGCTCTTCGCATGTCTACCCAGCCGTGCGCTTTCCAGTCATAAAAAATGCTCGGCTGACCGGGATGGAAAGGATTCGGAATCGTAAGCGTTCCAGTCGAGAGAACTTCTCGCTCCGGAGAAATAACGCCCTCCTCGAGCGCCGCAACAGACATCAGCGGCTTTATGATAGATCCGGACGGGTAAAGGCCGGCAATTGCGCGGTTGTATAATGGCTTCGAAGCATCTGCAAAAAGTTTTCCTATTTCTTCATAAGGCTCGCCTTTCGTCATAATCTCGGCATTAAAACTCGGGTAGCTTGTTAAAGTGAGAAGTTCTCCTGATTTAACGTCGACGACTACGGCCGCTCCGCCTCTGAATCCAAGATTATCTACTGAATTTTTGAGGCTTTCAAAAGTCCGCTCTTGGATATCCGAATCAATTGTCAAAAAAATATTTTTTCCGTGCTCGGGCAAATCTTCAACTGACTCCGAAAAAATTTTCCCCTGCGAATCTACCTCGCTCAATTTCGATCCAGCTTTTCCTTTAAGCTGATCTTCGAATTGCGATTCAACGCCAGTTCTGCCCACGGGAACCTGCCAGCTTCCTATTATTTCTTTTTTCACGTCCTCTTCGTTGGGATAGCTCAAATAGCCCAATAAATGAGAAAAAGCTTCCCCGGCGCCATAGCTTCTTGAAGAAAAGGGTTCGATCGCTAGGGGTAGCTCTGAATGCTTGCGCACCAAATCATCAATCTCCTTCCAATTATAAAAAGTTGTGAGGACTAAATTTTCTTTTTTCTTCCGGGCAATTTCCAATGCCTTTTCTATGCTTTCTTCTCCCCACTTATTTTGTTCTTTGAGTTCTTTCTCAAGCAATTGAATTTTCTCAGGATCACCTCGTCCCTCCATGGAAAACGGATCCAAGAGCAGCCGGAAAGCGGATTTATTGGAAGCAAGAATTTTCCCGTTTCGGTCGTAAATCAAGCCGCGCTCCGGCCAGACAGGAACAATTCGCAGGCGGTTTGACTCCGCGCGCGCCCAAAATTTTGCGCCGTTTAAAACCTGAAGTTCGAATGATTTATATAAAAAAGAGCTGATAACAGCCAAAAGCAGCAAAACCAGATAAACGTAAGAGCTTCGGGAAATGGGATGTTCAAGCCTTCCTTCAAAACGTTCCTGATCAAAGCCGGGAAGGTTTTTCGAATCTAAAAAAATTTCGTCGGGCTCGAGCGAGCTTGCCTTAAATCGATCGCGTCTCATCACTATAAGATAGAACGCTCATAATTAAGGTCAATGGGATAAGCAAACCCAGCGCCTTTAGAGCGAACGATCCTGCATTTTTAAGAATTTCCCGCGCGTCAAACGGAAAAGCAAGCGCAAGATAAACGGATATGACAATAAGCGCCATTAAAAGCCCGACGCCCAATTTTATTGAGAGGCTCGGCAAGTTATTTTCCTTAAAATACCGCCCAAAAAAAAGATTAGCCGCATAGAGGACGGCGGTGATCAGTGCAAAAAAAGCAAAAGGCATTGTCAAGAGATAATCAAAAAAAAGAGCAAGAAAAATATATTCGATATTTTTCGATTCGAGGCTTACAAAAAAAATAATTCCTGCGACCAAAAATTCCCAGCTGAAAGTATATGCGAGCGCTCCTAACAAAAAAATTATAAATATTCTTTCCATCAGCGTTTAAATTCCACAAAACGCTCGTTGCGTAAGTTCAGTGGAAAGCGCAAAATGGCTTCCTGTAGCGGCTCGGAAGGATCTTTTTTAATATACGCTATCTCTCCAATTAGATAAGCTGGATTCGTATTCGAAATTACTCTGTCTCCTGTTTTCAACTCGATTTCCTTTGGAACGGAAAATTTAAGGTTTGATGCACCCAGCCCCTGCAACGCAACATTAAGCGCGGAAGCTTCGAGATATCCTTCAGTTTTTAGTCCCGGATAAGACAAGAGCTTCACTTCCGCAGAGTTGTCATAAACTTTATCGACTGTTCCGACCAAGATACCTCCTTTGATTACTGCTTTTAAGCCAGTTCCTATTCCGTCATTTTTCCCTGCGTTTACGAGTATCACATCAAATGGGCTCTGGGGCGGCAGGCTCAAAATGGAAGCGGTTTTACCGCTCGGAAAATTTCCGCCGAGCGAAACGTTTAGATTCTCAAATTCCCTAACCCGGCTTTCCAAAAAAGAATTTTTTATTTCCAATTCCTTATTAAAAGAACGCGCCGCTTCCAACTCACTCTCTAGATTGCGGATTTTAAATCCCAAAATTTTGTTTTCTAAAAAATCGAAGGGTATTGTAAATTTTTCATAAATATTTGAAAGCACTGTATTCCAACCCGCGCTTGATTCAAAAACAAAAAACCTAAAAATTCCGAGCGCCAAAAATAGACCCAAGACGGTGAAAATTATTCCGCGTATGAAAGGGCGCCTAAGTTGGAGGGAGCTCTTCCTCATGTTCAACGAGAACTTCGCGCAGAGAATCGACGTCTTCAAGAATAATTCCCGTTCCTCTTACAACTGCAGTTATTGGATCATCGGGAACTTTCACGGGTATTTTTGTTTCAACTTCGATCAGCTTATCAAGCCCTTTTAAAAACGAACCTCCTCCGACGAGCGCGATTCCGCGGTGCATCACATCGGAAATAAGTTCTGGCGGAGTTTGTTCAATAACTTCTTTAACTGATTCCGCGATGCTTTTAACTGATTTGGACATGGCTTCACGTACATCTGCATCGGTAATAATTACCTCCCGAGGAAGGCCTGTAACTAAATCTCTCCCGCGCACGCGCGTCTCGAGCGTTTCCGGAAGCTTCCAGGCGGAACCGATTGCGATTTTCACATCTTCCGCAGTCCGCTCGCCCAAAAGCAGTTTAAACTCGTCCCGCACATAATTAATAATATCCTGATTCAATTTATCTCCAGCGACTCTCAAATTTTTTGCAGCTACTATTCCGCCGAGTGAAATTACGGCGACATCAGTTGTTCCACCTCCAACATCAACCACAAAATTGCCGACGGGATCCTGAACGGGAAGGCCGACGCCAATCGCAGCCGCCATCGGTTCTTCGACGAGATACACCTCCCTCCCGCCCGCGTTTCTCGCGGCATCGCGGACTGCCCTGCGCTCAACTTCCGTGATGCCGGATGGAATTCCTATTACAATTCTCGGACGCGCAAAAAATTTATTGGTGTCGGAGTGAACTTTCTTAATAAAATAAGAAATCATCTCTTCCGTTATTTCGAAATCAGAAATGACGCCCTCCACAAGCGGACGCACTGCCACGATGTGCGCGGGAGTTCTGCCAACCATTCTTCGCGCCTCGCTTCCAACGGCAACAACCTGCCCCGTTTTCTGGTTAACCGCGACTACAGAAGGCTCGTTGATAATAATCCCCCGTCCGCGCACGTAAACGAGGGTATTTGCAGTTCCAAGATCAATTCCAATATCGTGGGAAAAATATCCCCAAAGCCTGTCAAAAATTCCCATTAATTTATTGCTTTTGCAAAATTATCATAGCTAATCAATTCGCCTGTTTCTTTCTTCCGTGATTTTAGCTCTAGTTTGCCTTCGCGCAAAGTTTTTTCGGAAACCACGACTCTCCATGGAATTCCGATCAAATCCGCATCCGCGAACTTCTCCCCTGCGGAAAGATCGCGGTCATCATACAAAACTTCAATATTGTCTGCGAGCAAATTATTGTAAATTTCATCAGCCGATTTTTTTATCTCGCCTTCGGAATTTTCGATCAAAATCAAATGGGCTTTGAAAGGCGCAACTGATTCCGGCCAAATTATTCCATTCTCATCATGGTGAATTTCAACAATTGTTCCCATCAGCCGGTTCAGCCCTATCCCATAGCAGCCCATCAGGACGTTGCGCTCCTGATCATTTTCATCTTTGAATTTCAGTCCGAAAGGCTCAGAAAATTTTGTTTTGAGTTTGAAAATATTTCCCACTTCAACAGCTGTTTCCTTTCGCAACTTTTTATTTCCGCATTTCGGGCATGAATCCTGTTCACCAATTATTTCGTGATTGACCGCAATTTTGCATGTATCGCAGATGTAAATCGTGTCCTCTCCCGCAGGCGTCAAAGTCTGAAACTCATGCGAATATTTAGAAAATGATCCTCCAAATGCAAAAGTCAGATAAGTAAGGTCCCCGATGCCCGCTTTTTCAAAAATATGCTCATACGCCTTTTGGACTTTTTCATAATATTCATCGAGATCCGCTTCATCGCTGTGAAAGGAATAAAGATCCTTCATGGTAAATTCTCTTCCCCGAAGTAGCCCCGCTTTTGCCCTTTTCTCATCCCTGAATTTAGTCTGAATTTGAAAAAGATATCTTGGAAGATCTCTATATGAGACAATATTTTTTTTAGCCAAGGGAGAGATAATTTCTTCGTGTGTCGGGCCTAAAACGTATTCTGTTTTAGAATAGTGGCTCAAAAATTTAAAGAGCGTGTCATATGACTCCCAACGCCCGGTCGCAAGCCAGTTCTCTTTTGGTTGAAGTGCGGACAGCAAAATCTCCTCCCCTTCGAGCAAGTTCATCTCCTTTCTTAGAATATTCTCTATTTTTTTAAAAACTCTAAGGCCGAGGGGAAGAAAATTGTAAACGCCGGCCATGACTTTTTCAACGTATCCGGCACGAACCAGCAATTTCGCATTGACACTTTCCTCATCTTTGGGATTGTCCCGGATAGTTTTTGAAAAAATTTGGCTTTGCTTCATCGCTACATCATTTTAACAATATCATGGTAAGTAACCAAAGCTATCAAAGCCAGCAGGAAAGCAAAACCAGTCGCATGAATCGCGCGCGTTACTTTTGCGTTAAAGGGAGAGCCTTTTAACTGCTCGATAATTAGCAAAAGCGCTCTTCCGCCGTCGAGGCCCGGAAAGGGAATAAGGTTGATGATTGCAAGATTGATTGATAGAAGCGCCGTAAGCTGGACTAGAAAAATGAAGCCAAAACGCGAGAAATCTCTGACAATGCGCGCAATTCCAATCGGCCCCGAAACCGATTCAAACGACTCGCGGCCGCTGAAAAGCGACCCAAAAAATGAGAAAAGCGCTTTCCCGGTCAAAACCGTCATATCCGCCGTATGCGAAAATCCTTTGGCCAATCCGCCAAAAATTGAGGTGCGCTCAATCCCGATTCGCGCCATTTCAATTCCAAGCGCCCCCTGTCCGTCCCTAACCTCGGACCTAATCACTGCTTTTGCTTCAATAACATTTCCCGAGCGCAAAAGCGAAAGCGAAATTTCTTTTCCTTTGTGATCTAAAATAAAATTTCTGACTTCGGTAATTTTGTTTATGCTTAATTGTTCCCCGCCAAAGCTGACATTACGAATCGTGTCTCCAGGCTCAATCCCCGCGATTTGGGCCGGAGAGCCTTTTTCAACCGCTACAATTTTCACTTCCGCTCCAGCGTTTTGAATTTCATCTTCAAGCGGAACCGGAATTCCAATCATAAAACTCGCGCTTATAAGAATGTAAGCAAGAATTAAATTAAAAATTACGCCTGCGATGATGATCCCGAATTTGGTTAAAAACGGCTGCGCTGTAAAACTCCGCGGATCTCCATCCGTTTCTCCATCCTCGCCTGGTATTTTTACATAACCGCCGAGCGGCAAAAGATTGAAAGAATATTTCGTTTCTCCTTTTTTAACGCTGAAAAGGCGCGGGGGAAATCCAAACGCGAATTCTTCAACTTTGACTCCCCGCCATTTGGCTATAATAAAATGCCCGAACTCGTGTGAAAGCACGAGCACCAGAAGGATTAACAAAAATATCAATATAGTTCCGAACATATAATTGGCTTATTTTACTCTTGGAAAAAGTATTAGTAAACACCGAAATTAAATAACAAAATACTCCCTATTCCTTAATCTCCCGCTCTTTTTTTGCGAAAATTTCGTCGAGTTTTTCGATTCCTTTTTTAATTTTTTCTTCCATCTGCTCTTTTAGACGGAACTTTTCATCCTCCGAAATTTCTTTAGCGCGCTCCTTATCTTGAATCTCTTTCCAAACTTCATCCCGCGCTTTTCTTATATTAACCCGCGCCTCTTCCAGCTTCTCTTTTAATAATTTCATCAGTTGCCCCCTCCGCTCTTCCGTAAGCTGTGGCAGAGTAACTCTAATTAAATCTTTTGAAACTACTGCATTCAAACCTAAATTAGAAGCCCGAATCCCCTTCTCTATCGCCTCCATTAGTGATTTATCCCATGGCTGAACGGTTAGCGTGCGCGCGTCTTCGACATTGATAGCCGCCACATTTTTTAAAGGATTTGACGTATCGTATGCATCAATCTTAATTTCTTCCAAAAGCGCGGGGTTCGCACGCCCGGTTCGCAACGAAGCAATTTCACTTTCAAAATGCCTCACTCCTCCTCCTACTTTTTCTTCTAATTTCTTAAAATCGTATACCATAGCTTTATCATACCACCTCCCTCAAATAACACGCCTCGCAATAAACGATTTCGGGGCGGTCAGGCGCATATGTCGTCTCAAACTCATTGGGACAGGAGCTCGAACCGTGTTCGTGTTCGACAGTGTTTTTATATAGATTGTTCGAAGATTTGATGCCAGCACATTGGCACGTTCTTTTCCATAACTTCAAGGGATTGCGCTGTTTGATTCTCTGGTAGTGTCTGCAGTTAGGGCAGAGT
>JACPKW010000003.1 GCA_016186825.1 Candidatus Giovannonibacteria bacterium | reverse complement strand
CAACAATGCCTGAAACTCCTCGCGAAACGGCATAATCCGGTTGACTACCGGAAAATTGTAGAGCACAACCAAAATGGCTATTATACCGAGCGTATTCACATCATCCTCCTACTTCTTTGGCCGCCATTCGTTGTATGCCCCCTTAAGCAGACTCCAAAGACCACGGCCCGTGGCCTTCGCTGCCTTTTTCACAATGGGGGCAGACTTATCTACGAACCACTTCGCTTTGGAAATTTTCCACGTGGCATGTCCGCAGATGCATGGAAAATTCGCGAGAAAGGCCGCGGCGTGCGCTTGTGACGCAAAACACCATGGGCTTTCATCGCTCGCTTCCAGCAAGCGAGTGGTTTCCTCAACCGCTACATGACCTGCTGAAAAATATTTCGCTTTCAGCTGGGCCGCGGATTGAGGTTAGATCGCTCGCACCTCGCGTTTCCGCAAAGGATATAAGCAAATCTTTCTGCGCCGACGACGAGCGGAAAGTTGTTTCCGCAGTGCAGGCATTTGTTTGCCTTGGTATCAACCTCTTTCATGCACCGCGGGCAAAGGCGCTTAAATTTCCGCTGGACACTTTTACACCTTTCACAGTGATGGGCGTCCTCGGAAACTTCCGCGCCACAGAAATGGCACTTCGTCGTCTCGTGAGACGCCAAAATGTCCTCTCTTTTTTGAAGTCTCTCCTCAGCCTGCTGGACCTCGAAGCGAAGATTTGCTAGACACTTCCGCTCCTCCAGCTCTTCAATTTCAGTTCTCTCCCGCGTGGTAACCACAAGAGGAACAATCTGTCCGGGAGACTCTGTCAGCCAAATCCGCGCCTGAAACTCTTTGACTTCAAAAACAGAAAAAGCGAATTCGAACTTCCCATTCGCCTGGGATGAAGTTTTTAGAGTTTTATCGCCGATGTTTAGCTCCACCTGCTTCAATTCGCGAGGTGGCTCCTTTCCGTGATACAAGACCACGCCGCTCACATCAATGTCCCAACGGTCGTTTTTTCGGTAGTCTATTTTACTCGCATCGCCTTTAACAAAATTTCTTAAGTAGCTAAGCGATACGATCCTATACTGCGGGCGGCTATCTCTTCTTTGTCCGTCACCCTCTGCCATATTTACCTCCTATATCCAATCATCGATCGAGCCGCCATCATTCCTAAAAACCGGTCGCTCGGTTTGGTTAGGTCGGTGCTCCTGCGCAAGCGCAAGGACTCCGACAGCCAATAAGAGCAGAAATGAAATCAGCGAGGAATTTTTCCAGAAGGAAATTTTCCCGTCCCTGATTTTTTCTGCCGCTTCAAGCACATGGTTAGAGGCATAAAACTTTTTTTGCCAATAACCAAGCCCCAGCCCATCAGCCGCTTTTTTAACTTCGGCTGTTTCTGGAGTTTCTTCCTTTTTCTCCTCCTCTTTCGGCTTGAGAGCTCCGAAAATAGAATCTCTCAAACGATTGAGGCCGCGCGACCGGAATTGTTTTTTCTCGAGTCCGGAAACCACGCTTTCTTTACCCTTCTCGATCAGCCTGCCTGCGGCATCGGTGATGCCTTCGGCAGATTTTGCGAGCTGGTCAGCCTTCTGGGCTGTCCTGAAAGCTAAATCTCCGCGATCGCGCATCTCCTCGAATGCAACTCTGCGGTAATCTTCCGGCGACGTTCGCCACCGAAAATACCCCAAATTGCCCAACGAGATTAAGAAAAAGAGGCCAATGATTGCAACCGCAACTCCAAAGATTGCTCTCGGAATTGCAACTCCGCTTAAAGCCCGCGTTACCGCGGCGAGTAGCGCCCCGAAAATGAAAATCAGAAACGCACCGCCGCCGGACACCACGCCCAACAACCACAAACCACCACCGACAAAAACGCTCCCCAGTACTGCCAAAATCTCCACGGAAAAATTCCCTTCTACCGCCAGCGTTGGCGGTGGTTGAATGGTTTGAGGTGGAATGGTTTGATGAGCTGTCTTCACTTGTTGTTCTCCGTCACGCTCGCGCCTTCGGGATATAATCCCTCCAATCGTGAGCATCGGGATCAAATCCGCTATGAACCCGCTACCAAAAACCTCAATAAATTGTAGGAATCCAACAGCGCCCCAGAGCGTCACACCGATCCCCAACAGAATAAAGTCAAGAAAACTCCTGATTATTCTGCTTGGTGGGAAGACAATAAAAAGGACCCAAAAAATCATGCGTGTAGAAATATCAATGATATCCCACACAACTGCGATGATCATTCTGATCAACCAAGGCCACCTCTGAACGCCGAGCCTTTGGGAAAACCCATCAGCCCAGCCACTAACCGCATCAATAACGCTCCGTTCCATAAAACCTCCATTTCTGTTTGTCGTCTGTTTTAAGTTTCCAATTTGCCACTATTTTGTTTTCAATGACCATTCAAAACATCTCTAGCCTACAACAGCCTAAAGATATACAATTATATATCAAAACATGTAAGACGTCAAGTTGAATTTCGCTAAAAACCCACCAAATTTAAGTAAAAAACGAAAAAGCGCTATAAAAACTTGAAAAAAGCCGCTAAATATGATATTTTATAAAAATGTTAGCGACCAAAGAAAAGCAAAAGGTTATCGAAAAATTCAAGACGCATGAGACCGATACGGGCTCGGCGGATGTTCAAATTGCGGTTTTGACCGAAGAAATTAAGCGGCTAACCGAGCATCTGAAGAAGCATAAGAAAGATAACCACTCGAGGCGCGGACTTTTGAAGATGGTTTCAAAAAGAAAGTCGCTTTTAGACTATTTGGCGCGCGAAAATGTGCGCCGATATAACGCGGTAACAAAAAAACTGGGCCTTCGCGCAAAAATTTCGAAATAATATTTCGAAAAACGCATTTTTTATAAATTAATCTAATTTTTTATATTTTATGAATCCCGTTAGAAGCCGCTACCAAAAAAATTTTTATACTTTTATTTTGCAAAAATTATTATTTAATATTAAGGTAGAATCGCATTATCGTGATCTGCCTCTAACGGGATGAACGTAATAAAGCATAAGAATCAGCGCGTTGCTGTTTTTATTGACGCGCAGAATATGTATCACTCCGCCAGAAGCCTTTTCGGCGCGAGATTAAATTTTAAAGCGCTTTTGCAAACCGCAGTTGATGGACGCCAGCTCATCCGCGCTTTTGGATATGTGATCCGCACGAAAACGGGCGAAGAAAAACCTTTCATAGACGCGCTTTTGAAACTTGGAATCGAGACGCGCGAAAAAGATTTGCAGGAATTTTTCGGCGGCGCAAAAAAGGCGGACTGGGACGTCGGACTTGCGATTGACGCGGTCCGCACTGCAGAAATTGTTGATACGATCGTGATCGCTTCGGGCGACGGAGATTTTATCCCGCTCGTTGAATATTTGAAAAACCAGGGCAGGCGAGTGGAAGTTATGGCTTTCGGACCTTCCGCATCGGGAAAACTTCGCGAAATTGCAGACGAATTCGTGGATCTCGGCGAAGAATCCGGAAAATATATAATTAAGAGGTAAGGCTTAAAAAACAAAATATCCTCCTAAGACTCGGCGCAAGAGAGGGGCATCTCACATCTCTCCCTATTTATATTAGGCCTGACGGCCTGCGGGATCCCTCTCTTGAGGCCTCCCTATAGGAAGCATTTTGTTTTTCTGCAACACGCTCGACAAAAAAGTGGAAATGGACTAGAATAAGAAATTATTAATTAAGGATGGCCTTTGGATCGATAGATTGTAGTCCTGCTTCGCATTACGCTTCGAAGGACGCGGTCTAAAATCTGGAGACCATCCATCCTCCTAACTCGGTTAGGAGATTATAAAAATATGAATACGAAAAAATATACTACCGAATTCGGCGGCAAAACTTTGTCGGTCGAATTTACCGATTTGGCCGAACAAGCTCACGGCTCCGCATTGGTGCGTCTCGGCGACACCGTGATTTTAGGGACTGTGGTAATGTCCAAAGGAACGCGCGAGGGAATAGATTATTTTCCTTTGAGCGTGGACTATGAAGAACGCTTTTACGCGGCGGGCATGATCGGCGGCTCGCGCTTTGTGAAGCGCGAAGGCAGGCCATCAGAAGAAGCAGTATTGATTTGCCGCTTGATTGATCGAGGACTCCGGCCGCTTTTTGACAAAAAAATTAGAAACGAAGTGCATATTGTTGCTTTGGCGCTTTCGTTTGACGGCGAAAATGAGCCTGACATTCCGGCGATACTTGCCGCTTCGCTTTCCCTAGGAACTTCTTCGATTCCTTGGGACGGGCCGATCGGCGGACTTCGCGTCGGAAGAGTTGAAGGAAATTTCTTAATAAATCCAACACGCCAAGAACTTGAAAAATCTGATATTGATCTGGTGGTCTGCGGAAAAAACGGGAAGATCAACATGGTTGAAGCCGGAGCAAAAGAAGTTCCGGAAAAAATCGTTCTTGAGGCTCTCGCTTATGCCCAAAAAGAAATCGACAAAATAGAAAAATTCCAAAAAGATATTATTGCGGAGATCGGAAAAGAAAAAATTATGCCCGCGATAACGGAAGAGCCGGAAGGAATGGCGGAACTTTTTGAAAAACATTTCCGCGAACGCCTTTCGGATTATATTTATTTAAAATCTAAACCTGCGCGAAACTCGCGCCTGAATGAATTGAAAAAGGAGTGGGATGAAGCTGTCATGCGCGATTTTGGCGAGGAATTCAAAAGCGTTGCGGATGGTTTTTACGAAGCACGGATTGACGAAATTGTTCACAAAAACATTCTTGAAAGCGAAAAACGTCCTGACGGAAGAAGGATCACGGAACTTCGCACGCTTTGGGCAGATGTCGGAATCATTCCTCGAACACACGGTTCCGGACTTTTTTATCGCGGCGAAACGCACGTGCTCTCGCTTGCCACTTTGGGCGGTCCGCAGGATACACAACTGGTTGAAGGCATGTCTGTTAAAACAAAGAAGCGATACATTCATCACTATAACTTTCCTCCCTTCGCCCCCGGAGAAACCGGCCGCATGGGAAGCCCGGGACGCCGCGAAATCGGACACGGCGCTTTGGCTGAACGCGCGCTAATACCTGTAATTCCTGCAGTTGAAGAATTCCCTTACACGATCCGCATCGTTTCGGAATGTCTTTCTTCAAACGGTTCGACCTCGATGGCTTCAACTTGCGGATCAACGTTGGCGCTGATGGACGCGGGCGTTCCGATCAAAAGGCCTGTCGCGGGAATTGCGATGGGCTTGATGATGGAATCAGGGGAGGGCGGAGAGAAAAATTTTAAAGTGCTTACTGACATTCAGGGGCCGGAAGACCACCACGGCGATATGGATTTTAAAGCCGCGGGGACATCGGAAGGCATTACCGCAATCCAAATGGATGTGAAAATTCAGGGTGTAACTTTGGAAATTCTCGAAAAAACGCTCGAAGACGCCAAAACCGCGCGCGAAAAAATTATGGCGGTGATGTCGGAAGCGATTGCACATCCGCGAGTAGAACTTTCGCAATATGCGCCGAGAATTCTTTCGATCAAAATCAGTCCCGATAAAATCCGGGAAGTAATCGGCCCCGGCGGAAAAATGATCAATTCGATTATTGACGCGACCGGAGCGCAGGTTGACGTTGAGCAGGACGGGACGATTTTCGTAACGGGCTCGCGCGAAGGAACAGAAGCCGCAATCGAAAAAATAAAAGAGATCACTCACGAATATCAGGTTGGGGAAACTTTTCAAGGAAAAGTTTCCAGAATTTTTGATTTTGGCGCCATGGTTGAAATCGCACCGGGAGTTGAAGGGCTTGCGCACATTTCAGAACTTGCGCCCTTCCGAGTTGAGCGCGTAACTGATGTGGTTGATGTCGGCGACGACGTGCCCGTAAAAGTTGTGGGAATTGATGAGCTTGGACGAATAAATCTTTCGATCAAGGCAATGACCGAACTAAAACTGAAGGAAGGCGCGCCGAAAGCGCCGGAGCGCGGATTTCATGACGGACATCCGGAGATGCGAAGACGCGGCGGAGGGCATCGCGGAGGAGGAAGAAGATAATTATCATAAAATTTTAAAGTATAATTCAGTTATGCCTCCTGAAAATCAAACATCAGAATCCGAACAAAAAAAAGACAAAACGGATTTGCCTGCGATCCGGACGTACAAAACAGACGCGGAAATATTCGCGACAAAGTCAAAAACTTCGTTCGTCTCCGCGGCCGCCGCCGAAATTGAAAGAAATAATAAAGCCTCGTTTGAAAAAAGGCCGCCGGGCTTTTTCAATAAAATAATTTTCGCAGGGATTTTTTTTGTTTTGATCGCGGCTTCCGCAGGCGGAATTTATTATTTTTTCTTCAGGCCGGAAGCGAACTTAACCGCCAAGGATCCGGAAATGCCACAAAGTTTGATTTCAGTGGATGAGAAAAAAGTGGTGATGCTTGATGATGACCAAAGAGATACATTGCTCGAAAAATTTAAGGCCGCTCTAAATGAGCCGTTCGAACAAGGGAAAATACGCGCAATCTATTTCCAAATCGCGCGCGAAGGGGGCAAAGTTTATCTTCCCCCCGCAGATTTTGTAAATATTTCGGAAATTTCGCCACCGGATAAATTTATGGACTATGTGCGGAGCTATACTTTGGGGGCGCTCTCGAAAGATGAAAAGAATTTTCCCTTCATTATTTTTAAAGTCAGCGATCCGGAAGGCGCGTTTCGCGAGATGCTTAATTGGGAGCGTTTGATTGTAAATGGCTTCAGAGGAGTATTCGAGAATCTGCCAGTTTTTGGGGAATCAAACGAGACATTTGAAGACATTATCATTAAAAACCAGGACGCGCGGATGCTGAAAAATGAGGGAAATCCTGTGCTTATATACTCTTTCTTCAACAAAAATCTGCTGATCATAACGACTTCAGATAGAGCGCTTGCGGAAATTATAACGCGCTACGAAATATTTCCGCCAAATTAGAATTAAATATTTCTAAAAGGGCAAATTGATCAAATATCAAATCTCCGGTAGCATAAAAATATGCCATTTGAAGAAGAGAAAAAAATTTTAGAGGAAGAAAAAATAAAGCTTGAACGCGAGCTTTCTTCTATTGCGCGGAAAAATCCTGATAACCCAGAGGACTGGCAAGTAAAAGCGCCGCAGATGAATCCGATGGTTTCCGACCAGTCCGAGCTTGCCGATGTTTTTGAGGAGCTGGAAACTCAAGCGGGAATTGAATACCAGCTGGAAGAACGTTTGAAAAAAGTAAATGAAGCCCTGAAAAATATGGCAGAGGGGAAATACGGGCTATGCGTACAGTGCGGAAAACCGATCGAGGAAAAAAGACTGAAAGCAAATCCAATCGCGAAAGGTTGCATCAAACACGCAATCTTTCCGCCATGGCGGTAAAACTTCATTCAGCGCAAGTTGCGGGGCTCTCGGGCGAGATCATCGATGTTGAGGTTGATTTATCGGGCGGGCTTTTTCATTTCGCGATCGTGGGGCTTCCGGATAAAGCGGTCGAGGAATCTAAAGAGCGGATTGCGTCTGCCATAAAAAATTGCAAACTGCGCTCGCCGCAAAAGAAAAACCAGCGCATTACAGTAGCGCTCGCGCCTGCGGACCTGAAAAAGGAAGGTCCGTTTTTTGATCTTGCAATTGCGCTCGGATATCTTCTGGCTTCAAAACAAATCGAATTCGATCCTCAACGGAAAATCTTTTTGGGAGAGCTCGCGCTCGACGGGAATCTTCGGAGAATTAAAGGCGTGCTTGCGCTTGCCCTCGCTGCGCGCGCAAACGGATTTAAGGAATTAATTCTTCCCAAAGAGAACGCAAAAGAAGCAAGCCTTGTTGAGGGGCTGATAATTTACGGAGCAAAAAATCTGCTCAAAGTTATTTCGCACTTGAAAGGAGAAATTTTAATTTCGCCGGAGCCTCCAGCCGAAATTAAAAACGAAATTTCTTATCCAGTGGACTTCGGAGAAATTAAAGCGCAGAATCTTGCAAAACGCGGACTCGAAATTGCTGCCGCGGGCGGGCATCATGTTTTGATGATCGGGCCGCCCGGAACCGGAAAAACTATGCTTGCCCGCGCGCTTCCCACTATTCTGCCGCGGCTCGATTTTGAAGAAATACTTGAAGTTACAAAAATACACTCGGTTGCCGAAAATTTAAAAAAAGATTATATGGCCGAGCGCCCGTTTCGATCACCACATCACACCGCTTCATATGTTGCGCTGGTCGGCGGGGGACAGACGCCGCGTCCGGGAGAAATTACGCTCGCGCATAAGGGAGTGTTATTCATGGACGAGTTTCCGGAATTTGAAAGGCGCGTTTTAGAAGCATTGCGTCAGCCCTTGGAAGACGGGGTTATCACGGTTTCACGCGCGAAAGGCACGATGACTTATCCGGCGCGCGCACTAATGGTTTTTGCGATGAACCCTTGCCCCTGCGGAAACTTTGGATCGGATCGAAAGCCCTGCCTTTGTCCCGCGCAAACTTTATATCGTTATCAAAGAAAAGTTTCGGGGCCAATCGCAGACCGGATTGATCTCTGGCTCGAAGTTTCATATTTTGAACCTGAAAAAATGAGAGAAAAATCCAAGCGCGAAAGCGAGGCGATTCGGGCGCGCGTTGAAGACGCGCGCGAGATTCAGCGCGAAAGATTCAAAGGACGGGGAATTTCTATAAATTCAGAAATGCGTCCCAAAGATTTGGAAGAATTTGCGCCGCTCGGCGAAAACGAGCGGAAAATTCTGGACGATGCTTCGCACAAGCTCGATTTATCGGCGCGCGCTTATCATCGCGTGATAAAGCTCGCGCGCACAATTGCGGACCTCGACGGGAAAAAAGATATTTCTAAAGATCATCTGATGGAAGCTTTGCAGTATCGCCCCCGCAAAAACTTTTTCGTATACGAAACTTAAAAGGTGGTCCGAATACATGAGAACATCTAAATTACCCCAAAAGAGTGACTAAATTTAAAAAAAATTGAGTTTTTTATTACTATGATGCATCATAGTAATAAATGCCACAAATTTCAAAGAAAAAAATTAAAAGAAAAACCTTCGCGCGCATAGAAAACGAGTTTGCGGCTGTTTTTACAACTCTCAATTCCCAAGCTCTTATAAAACGATTCTTTGGGGAGTTCTTTACTGAAACCGAACAGACTATGCTTGCAAAAAGGCTCGCTGTAATTCTTATGCTGAAGAAAGGTTATTCATTCGAGGCAATTCAAAAAACTCTCAAGTTAAGCCCCCAAACACTGAGCAGATACTGGCGAAAACTTAAAAAGGGAGAGTTCCAATACATTCTTAACAAAAGTAGCCGGAAAAAAGGTGAAATACAAAATTTTATAGAAGCATTGGAAACGATACTACAAGCCGGCCTTCCTCCTCGCGGTCGCGGCCGCTGGGCTCACGTGTTTAGAAATCTAAAATAGCAATTTTAGGAAAACTTTCGATACAATTTTTATTGTTTCACTTAATCTTAATACTATGATGTATCATAGTATTAAGATTAAGTATTAAGAATTTACAATATAACAAAAAGTTGAAATTGTGAAAAATAATTTGCGCAAATCCTTCCGCAGATTTCGGATCGCTTTTAAAACGGATTTCTTGCGCCTCTGATTTCGAAGTGGACGTGGCAGCCGGTGGAATTGCCCGAAGTTCCCAAATACCCTATTGCCTGGCCCTGAACTACATGCGCGCCTGAAGAAACTATTATTCCCTGCATATGGCCATAGAGGGTCTGCGTTCCGTTCGGATGAGAAATGACGACATATTTTCCATAACCTCCGTTCCAGCCAGCCAGCTTCGAAATAATCACATCGCCTGTGGCGGATGCCAAAAGCGGCGTCCCGCAAGAGCTCGCAAGATCAACGCCATTTGTTCCGTGAATTCCTTGGGTTTTTACTCCGCCAATCAGCGGGCGAATATAATAGCCCGCATAATTCGGCCCGGAAGATTTCTTCGGAGCGGATCCGGATGATGACGGAGACGAAGATTTTTTCTGGGGCTCTTCAGTCTCAACTTCGCCGCTCGGAATAATAATA
Organism: Candidatus Giovannonibacteria bacterium; assembly: GCA_016186825.1. Lineage (GTDB taxonomy): Bacteria > Patescibacteriota > Minisyncoccia > JACPKW01 > UBA11713 > JACPKW01. The sequence goes on along the minus strand of JACPKW010000003.1, from coordinate 112,859 downwards.
GAAACTCCAGCAACTAAGTCTTCTTCGCTTGAAAAAGAGTTAAAAGCGAGTATTTCAGTCTGATCGCCCTTGAACTTTTTTGCGATCGATTTTAGCGTATCGCCTTTCTTTACAGTGTATTGAATTCCTGAAACTGGAAGTATCACTAAAACTTGTCCAGGCTGAATATAGCTTCCTTTATTTAAATCATTCGCCCAAAGCACCGTATTCACGGAAACGCCATAAAGTTCGGCAATAGATGATAAAGAATCGCCTTCACGGACAACATAAACGCTGATCGATTCGCTTTGTTGTTCTTCAACATCAGCAATCGAGCCCAGAGGCCCAGTTCGAGAAAGCAAGGCGGAATTTTGGACAGTAGCAATATCGCTGCCGCCGGTTCGGGCAAGCAAGTTTTGATTCAAGGGAGCGTTCAAAAGAGGCAGGAGTTGTGAATTTGTGGAAGAAGTCTTTGATTCCGTCTGGGAATCGCCCATCAATCTTCCGAGAAAATCAAAAAAGTTCGCCTCCGCGGGCGACATTATCGAAAAAGAAATTGAGATTATAACTGAAAATCCAGTTAATGCAGGAAAAAAACCCCTGGAATGGAGAACGTTCACAAGCATCCGCGTTTGGCTATTTCTATTCTTAAGAAAAGAAAAGAGCGCCTCGGAAAATTTCTTATAAATTGGATTAAATTCGAATTTAGATCTGCTAAAAGCTCCTACGACCGATGTGCCGATCAATGTCGATCAAGATTTCTTTGAATTTCAAGCTAATAATACTTTACCATTTTCAGAATTTCTGTTCAAATATTTATACACTTAAAATATTATCAATATTAGAGAAAAAATTGTCAAAAACCCTTATTTAAAGCCATATTCTAAGAAAATTGATCCTTGCTCCCGGGCTAAAATCAGGTTATATTTAATTGCCCAACACTATGGAAAATGACTTAAACAAGGCTCAAGAGAAAGCAATCTTGACAACAGAAGGTCCGGTACTTATAGTTGCTGGTGCCGGATCCGGAAAAACTCGGGTTCTTGCTCATAGAATTTCGCATTTGGTCGAAAGGGGGGTTAGGCCGGAAGCAATTTTGGCGATCACGTTTACAAATAAAGCGGCCGGAGAGATGAAAAGCAGAATTTCAAATCTTCTGAAACATGGAAAAGAAAACTTGCGACATGAAATGCCTGACTCTGCGATCTTCGGACGCGCCTTGCCATGGGTGGGGACTTTTCACAGCCTTTCAGTATCCATTTTGAGAGAAACAGGGAGCGCGATCGGAATAAATAAACATTTTACGATTCTAGACGAAGATGATGCGCTTTCACTCATAAAAGAAGCACTCGCGGACTTGGCGCTCGATCCGAAGCAATTCCAGCCGACGCGGCTCCGCTCGATCATTTCGCGAAAGAAAAATGAACTCGTCACGCTTGAACAATTTAAAACGGAAGCCCTTGAGTATTTTCCGAAAATTCTGGCGCGGGTCTGGGCGGCATACGAAGAAAAAACTCAAAAATCGAAAGCGCTCGATTTTGACGACCTCCTTTTGAAAACTGTTGAGCTTTTTTCAAAAGAGCCGAGAGTTCTTGAAATGTATCAGGAGCGCTGGCGCTACGTTCATGTTGATGAGTACCAAGACACAAACCTTGTCCAATATCATCTGACGAAATTACTCGCGCAAAAATACGGAAACATATGCGCTGTCGGAGATATCGACCAGGCTATTTATTCCTGGCGCGGGGCAGACTTCAGGAACATCATGCATTTCGAGCGCGACTGGCCAAACACGGTTTTAATTACGCTCGAAGAAAATTACCGCTCAACCCAGCTCATATTAAACGCCGCGAATGCCGTAATTGTAAAAAATAAATTTCGCGTTCCAAAAAATCTTTTTTCCCAAAAAAAATCCGGATCAAAAATTTCCGTCTTCGAAGCGATAAACGAGGAAGAGGAGGGAGATTTTATTGCGGGCTTGGTAAATTATCTCCATGAAAAAGAAAAAATTCCTCTGACCGAGATGGCTGTTTTGTATCGGACAAATTTTCAATCTCGGATTATTGAAGAAAAGATGATCGCGACAGGAATCCCATATCAAGTCATTGGCGTAAAATTTTATGAACGAAAAGAGATTAAAGATACGCTATCATATTTGCGCTCGGCCTTAAATCCTGAAGATCTCATCGCCTTGAAACGCGCCATAAGTATGCCGCCGCGCGGAATTGGAAAAGCGCTTATTATAAAGATGCTCGCGGGAGGCAACCTTTCCGAAAAGGAAAATAAAAAAATCGAGGACTTCAAAAAACTTTTGGAAGCGGTGAAAAAAGACGCGGAAGAAAAGCCTGCCAGTGAAGTTTTGAAAAATTTAATAAAAAGAAGTGGGCTTGAAGATTATTTCGATAATGGGACGGATGAAGGAGAAATGCGCCTCGCGAACATCGCGGAACTTGCAAGTTTGGCAAAAAGATATGATGCAAAAAAAGCTCCCGAGGGAATTCTTACGCTTTTGGAAGAGGCCGCTTTAATGTCCGATCAGGACACCGTAAAAGACGAGAATTCGGTGAAGCTGATGACCGTGCATGCGGCGAAAGGGCTTGAATTTAAAGCAGTTTTTATCGCCGGGCTCGAAGACGGTCTCTTTCCGCACCACGCTTCCATGGAAGAAGAAAAAGAGCTTCGCGACGAGGAGGAACGAAGGCTTTTTTATGTGGCCTTGACGCGCGCAAAAGAAAAAGTATATCTGTCGTATGCCGTTTTCAGAACGATCTTTGGATCGCGCCAAGTAAACCGGCCGTCAAATTTTCTATTCGACATTCCGGACGAGCTGATTGAAAAAGCGCCGGAAAAAATAATAACTCTTGAATAACGTGAAAGCTAATATGAAAGCTAAAAAGTGGCTCGGACAAAATTTTTTGAAAAATAAGATAACCTTGAGAGAAATTGCCGATGCCGCTGAAATTTCTTCAAGGGACACAATCTTGGAAATCGGCCCGGGGCACGGTGAACTCACGGAAATTTTGGCGAGCCGCGCAAAAAAAATCGTCGCGGTTGAAAAAGACGCAGATTTGATCCGGTTGCTTAGAGAAAAATTTCAAAAACAAAAAAATGTGAAAATACTTCAGGGCGATATTTTAAAGTTTCACTTAGGTTACTCGGACGAGTTTTTGGGTCATTCGGGCCGCTATAAAATTGTCGCAAATTTGCCCTATTACATAACATCAAGATTTTTAAGAATTTTTTTATCGGACAAAAAACTGCGTCCGGCGCTTGCGGTTTTAATGCTCCAATATGAAGTCGCTAAAAGAATCTGCGCGCGGCCGCCTGAAATGAATTTGCTTGCGCTTTCCGTGCAAGCTTACGGAAGACCAAAATTTGTCAAAAAAGTTTCAAAAAAATATTTTTCTCCAGAACCTAAAGTTGATTCGGGTATCATAAAAATTTCTGAAATTTCAGACAGGTGGTTTAAGCAAAACGATATCGCGCCTGAAAAATTTTTCGAAATTTTACAAGCAGCTTTCCGCCAAAAAAGAAAAATGCTCAGGCACTCTCTGAAAAAATTTCCAATTCCTGAAATTTTTTCAGAGAAACGCCCACAAGAACTCCCGCTCGAAGATTGGAAAAAATTAATTAATTACAGAGACTAAACTAGAGTCAAACCCGCAAAGCCTAGTTACTGAATCCCAAATGGCGTTTGCTTTATACCCTGGGCCATTTAAGCATCCAAAATTCCTCACATTGCATTTTCCGCCTGACATTTTTGTGCATGCAGTGATTGGAACAACAATTTTTCCAAATCTCTGCAAGCCGCATTCACAGCAAGGCGTAATACTTTGAGCGCCCGTCATCACGTTATAGGTAGGATCTTGCCAGCAGGTATCGATTCCAAGTTCCACGCCAATGCCTCCTGTGAGTGTTCCCAACAAACTCGCCGCGCTTGTTTCTTCAATCCCAAAAATCTTATTAAAAGCGGTTTTAAAAATATTCCTTAAACTCTGCTTACTTTCCATTATTTTAACTTCGAAATTTTGATACTCAATCAATTTCTCAATATCTTCTTTAAATTCAGGCTCGCTTTGAGCACGTATTAGACCAATCGACACCAAATAAACGTCCAATTTCTTCAAAAAAATAAAAATTTCATCTTCGGACGCAAACTGAACCTTTTCTTCCGGCTTGAGAGTCCCTTCTGAAATCAAAAAATCCTGATTTGCCTTTAAAAAATCCATATATTGAGAAGGGTAAAGAGTTGAGAAATATTTTTTTCGCAATTCTCTTTCCATATCAACTGTTTTCGCATCAGTTTTGCTTGCTGGAATGCTAAACGCGTAAAAATCTTGGGCTGGCAAAAGATTTTCCCTTAGTTTCTCAATCCGAGCCTGATTTTCATCCGATTTTGACAAAGGATTGCCGTCCATTTTGGGTGTTGGCACGACTAACGTTTTTGAAAGTGGCCAATTTTCGGCCAAACTCAACGATTTTCGCACATTTTGGGCGCTATCCATGGACTTTTTCTCTGCCGAATTCTCTAGGGCCGCCCTCCATACAAAAATAATGAAGCCTAGCGCCAAGACAACAACTGCAAAAATTAATATAATTATGTTTTTTCGTCCGTCCGCCATGGTTCTATGCTTCTATTATCCCATGATGGAATGCAAACTTTATCCCCACATAGATAACATCTGGAGCCGGGTTTATACACAAAATTATCACAAGATATAAAGGTATAATAGAACTGGGAGATTATACCCAAATATTTATATTTTGCGAACAATTTTCACAAAAAAAGGAATAGTGCTGGCGGGTGTCACTTTGGGGTTGCTTGGAGTATTAGGCTCGTATTTTTATGGATCAAACAACAACGCGGGAGGAAACAATCTAGTATACGAGAACAAAACAAATAACACCGGGGCTGACAGCGATGGGGACGGCTTGAAAGATTGGGAAGAGGGGCTCTGGGGATCAAATCCAAACCTGGCCGATAGCGACAAAGACGGCACTCCCGACGGCGAGGAGATCCGGCTAAAAAGAAATCCTGCGCTTGCTGGTCCCAACGACGCTTTGCCGGGGATAAATCCATCATTAAATGAGGCCCAGACAAAAAACGAAACCGCAACGAGCAGTGAAAATTTGACCGAGTTTGTTTCGCGGCAGTTTTTAGCTAATTATCTTGCCTCAAAAAATTTTGGAGACGGAACAACGGATAAAGAGGCCATTTCCGATTTGCTTCTGGAAAATTTACAGAAACAAGTTTATTCGGACAAATATTCAAAAGCGGACGTGAAATTTTCAGCAGAAGGAGAGGCTAACAAAAAAACATATCTGAACGCGGCGGGCGGAGTTTTGAAAAAAAATTTCGATAAGCTAGACGGAAACGAACTCCAGATTATGATCTCCGTTCTCAAATCGGATGACATGGAGGAGTTAAAAAATTTGGAGGGCTTTCGAAAAGCTTACGCGGCCTCGATAGCGGAACTCGCGAGCTTGAAACCCACTCCGGATCTGATCGATCTCCACACGGAACTTTTGAACATTCTCGCGAACTCTGATCGCGCTGTTTTAGACATGCAAAAAATCGAATCCGACCCTTTTAAAGCGCTCGTTGGAATTTCGGAGTACCTAAACGGGATGGGACGCATGCAGGGCTTCCTCGTTTCGATGAATAAAAAAATGAATACAGATTCAATAATTTTTTCATATCGCGATCCGGGATATGCGTTTGTAGATTATTACGCGCAGGCGAAAGCGGCTGGTTATATCCAATGAGCAACTTTTTTAAAAAATTCTGGATTCTCGCGATTCTCTGCGGAATGATTTTTTCCCAAAGCATTTTTCTCACTGCGAAAGTAACAGAAGCCGCAGTGCCGGTTGTTATTGTCCGCGACAGCCCTGAATACATTCAAAAAGAGCTCGGCGGGCTTGGCGGTTTGGCCTCCCGCGGCATCGGAAGCGCAATCAGTTCGTTTCTGCCAGGTGAAATCAGCACAAGCCTCGGGGGAAGCGGCGGCGGACTTGTCGGCGGACTATTGGGCTCGCTAACTTCTGATTCCGCGGCATATTCTTTAGCCCAACTCATGCTCCGTTCGCTTTCACAAAGCATTGTAAATTGGATTCGGACCGGCGGAACGCGCGGGGGGTCGCTTTTTGTCGAAGATTTCGGAGAATTTTTCAAACGGGAAGCGGATAACGCCGCGGGACTTTTTCTTGAACAGTATTTAGATCCGCGTTTTTTTAATACGCTCTGCAGCCCTTTCAGGATTCAATTAGGAGTTTTGCTTAACACTTCTATGCTCAAACGCACATTCAATCAGCGCGCGCGCTGTACAATTACAGATATAGTCAGAAATGTCGAAAGTTTCAGCGTGGATTTTACAGTCGGAGGCTGGGCGGGATGGGAATCGCTCTTGGAGCCGCAAAATAATTTAATCGGATCGCTCCTTTTGGCGCTCGACGAAAAAGACCGAATTCTAGCGGAGAATTTTATGAAAAATTCTTACGACGTAATAACAGGCGGAGGATTTCTTTCATTCAAGGACTGCTCAAATGATCCGGTTTATAAAGTTAATTGCCAAACTGTAACTCCGGGATCATTGGTAGCGGGCGCAATGAAGGATGTAATTTCGGATGACAGAATCCGTTTGCAACTTGCAGACGAAATGGATGAAATTGTTGCGGCTGGAATTGACCGCTTAATGAGCTGGGCAATAACTGGAGGCGGGGGATCAAAAGGGCTTAAAAATTTCGACATTAATTCATTCAATCGCACAAATGAAACAACCAGACAGGCGCGGGATTTCGTATTCGATCGTCTGCAGACTGCGCTGTCGCTCGAAACGCGTTTCTTGACCGCAAAAGAATCTTCGCTGGATATCGCTTCTACAACAGTTGTTGCGCTAAAACAACTTCAAACCTGCGGAAATTCAGGAGCTGGAGCACGAATAATTGAAATAGAAAACCTGAAACCTCGTCTCGCTCTGGATATTTTGTCAGCGAACGCAATACTGAAAGAAATTGAAGTCAGAATCGCTGATGTTTCGAAAGCGAATACCATAACTAAACTTGACCAACTTTCAAGCCAGATCGATAGCACTGTCTCGAAAATCCACAATCCCGCACAAGCTGAAAATGAACTCCTTTTGATGCAGGACAAAGAGTCGGACGCTGAACGTGATTTGTCTATTTGCCAGTTTAGCAGCCAATGAAAAACTTTTTTAGAAAAATTTTGATTTTTGCCTTGTTCTTTGGAATTCTTTCTCCTGCTCTTTCATCTGGACAAATTTCATTTGCCCAAACTATCGATAACAATACGACTTTCGGCATTCCGCCCGATAATTCCTCATTACTAACGCCGCCGCAAACGCCGACGAACCAGCCAACCGGCAACAAAGCACAGGATTTACAAAATACTTTGAAAAGCGAAGGTGATATATCTTGCGGTTTTTGGCCAGGCAGCAAATCACCTTTCAGCGGAGAATGTATTGCGAAAGGAATGGCTTGGGTTTTGTCTCTATTCGTCGATTTAGCAGGTTTCTTTTTGACAATCGCAGGATTTGTATTTAATGCCTCTCTCGGCGTCACAATTGATAACGAAAATTACACTTATGAAAAAGTAAGCGCCTTAAAAGCAGGCTGGGAATTTTCGAGGGATATAGTAAATATTTTCTTCATATTCATTCTTTTATTCATCGCGATCGCCATCATCTTGCAGCTAGAACAGTACGGAGAAAAGAAATTGCTTGTGAGATTAATTATCATTGCGCTCCTTGTAAATTTAAGTTTCCTTGTGGCTCAAAGCGTCATATTTATTTCAAACGCATTGACTGTTCAAATTTATCAAAATATTGGCGCGAAAAAATCCACCCTCGAGTCATTTTACGGGCTGAAATATTCACAGGATATTTCTGCTGCAATTACTTCAGGATTTCAGCCGCAAAAAATATTGCAGGATGTTCCGCTCGATAAATTACCGAATCTGGATACATTGAAAGTTTTAATAGGTATTATAGAAATTGAAACCGCAGCAGTAATAATCATTCTGATAGCGGCAATCATATTATTCATAACGGCATTTTTCTTAATCACGAGAATGGCTGTTTTGTGGCTGATTTTGATATTAGCTCCCTTCGGTTTTGTATTTTTGATTTTACCGACTACAAAGTCGTATGCCCAAAGATGGTGGCAAACCCTTTTTAGCCAATCCATTTTTGCTCCAGTGTTCTTATTTTTATTGTTAATTACCTTGATAATAATAAGAGATTTCGGACAATTTTTAAACAAGGCCGGTCAGATAAACTCGATTGGCGAGTTTATGTTTTTAATTTTTATGCAGGCCGCACTTACTGTAATTTTAATGATCGCTTCACTAATGGCCGCCAAACAGATGGGCATATATGGAAGCGCGGGCGCATTGGGCTGGGCTAACTCCGTCGGGAAAAACATGCAGACCTCTTTCTCAAATTGGGCGAAGCGCGGCTCGCATCGAATCGCTAAAATTGCTGACACTGTAGCTACTCTACCGGGCAGAACTCCACTTGTGGGCGGGGCATTAAGGGTCGCCACAAAGCCTCTTACCGCATTTACGGGAGGGGCACTCAGGACAACGGAAAAAGCCGTGCTTGAGAGAGAAAAGCAGTATAAAGACTTATCCCCGCGCTCTTTGGCTTCAATATATAGAGGGACCGTTACGCCTTCAGAACGGCAAAACATAATGAGAATTGCGTCAGAAACAGGCAAGCTCGAAAAGTTTTCCGAAAAAGAGCTGGCTGTTGCCTACGATCAAAACAAAAATAATCCCAAGGCTTTAAATAATATTCTGAAAGTTCGACCGGATTTAATCGAAAAAGATCCGCAGTATAAAGATAAAGATCCTAAAATCGAGAAGGCCCAGCAAGTAAAAGCTATAACGCAAGTTGTTGCAAACATGAGCGAGAAGGATATAGAAGAAAAACTGGATAAGATCGCCGTAACGTCTAGCAAAATTCTTCAAGAAACTATGGTGCGCGCGATGGGTGAAAAAGAAATGGTTGCATCATTAAGAAAATTTGGAAGCACGACCATTGATGCTATTAAAAACGGCCGAGCGAATATGGGTTCTCCTGCTGACCAATTTAGAGAATTACTAAATGATAATAGGAGTCTGCTTAGAGGGCTATTTCGAAATCCTGCTTTATCAGTTCAATTAAGAGATTTTAGAAATTCTATGGCCATAGAAGCGGAAAGGTACTATGGGACGATGACCCCAGCAAGAGACTGGCAAAGGGAATTAAATGTATAAATTTATGAACGAAGACGATAAAAACAAAATAAACTTTGACGCACTCACGGAAAAACTTCCTCCTGATTTAATGGACGCAATATATAGCGCAAATACTCCGGAGATTATTGAGCGTATTTCAAAAAAATACGGACTTTTAATAGATAAAATGGGGTTGCTTGCTGAAGAAACGGGGCTCGTTATGTTTGGAATAACGCATCCAAGCGATTTTATCGCGAATCTGAAACAAAAATTAGGAGTAGGTCAGGAAACCGCAAGAAAAATTGCGGAGGATGTAAATCAGCAAATCTTCGCGAAAGTGAGAGAGAGTTTAAAAAAGCTTCATGGAATGGGCGATAGTGAAGAAGAAAAAACAACACCAGTTGAGCCGAAAATAGAACTGAAACCGGAGGTTGGGCGCGAGCCGCAAAAAACACCCCAAATTAAAATTCCGGAAATAAAAACGCCTCCGCCCGCGATACGCTCAGAAATTAAAATTTCTCCTCCGATACAGCCCGGAAAAACTCTAGTAATAGAGCAGCCACCGACAAAACCGCCTGAAGTACAAATCATTTCTGAAAAAACCATCAAACTTGAGACAAAAATGCCGCCGCTCCCTAGTAAAGACGTGGAAATGAAAGTTCCTTCAATCCCAGCAACTAAAAATGCTGTCACGCCTCCCGCGCCGCCGAAGCTTCCCGAATATAAGCCCAAAGATGAATCGAAACCGGTAATCCCCAAAATAATCGCAGATATAAAGCCTACAATTCCAGAAAATCAAAAAATATTGCCGACTGATTCAAAAGAAGTTAAAACAACTCCGCCGAGAATTCCGCCAAAAGTTCCCCCGCCTCCTTCGGCGCCAATGCCAGTGCCGAAATTTGAAATAAAGAAGCCCGTCTCTGATAAACCGGGGAAAAAAGAACTTAAGCCGTTAATTATTAATCCGATGCGGATCGAATTTGAAAACCGCGAGAAAGAAACTCCAGAACCGGACAAGCTCGCCGACGAGATCAGAAAGATTATTCCCGAACAAATAGAACCTAAAAAAGAAGAGGACCGGAAAGATAAAATCGAAGCGCCGAAAGCCGAAAACAACCCCCCGGCACCCCCGCCCGGCCTTGCTTTCGCTGACAAAACCTCCGAAATGATTTTTCGCACTCCTCCCGAAATTACTGAGAATAAAATAACTCTAGAATCAAATAAAAAAGGACACCCAAGAAAGGAAGTAAAACCATTTTCAGAAATTAAGCAGGAGGTCGAAGAAAAAAATATTGATAAAAAACCTGATCCTTATCGGGAAAAAATGGAATAATGCGCCAATTTCAAGTTCCACAATTTATAGAAGTAGAAGATAAAATATTCGGGCCCCTTACGCTCAAACAATTTTTGTATGTGCTCGGAGGAGGGGCTTTAATTTTTCTTCTATGGGTCTTTTTGCCTTTTTGGCTCGCGTTCATTCTGGCCCTGCCGGTGGGCGCATTCTTTTTAGGCCTCGCCTTTTATGAAGTGAACGGCCAGCCCATGGTAAAAATGCTGGAAAACGCCCTCGATCACTACAGCAATGCGCGACTATACATCTGGAAAAAAATTGACCGCCCGAGGCCTAAAGAAAATTCGCCTCAAAAAAAAGCTCCCGAATACCTGCCGAAGCTTACAGAATCAAAATTAAAAGAGCTCGCCTGGTCCTTGGATATTCAAAATAAAAATTCAAGATAATTTCATGGCGACCATAAAAGCAAAAAGCGCGCAGGAGTTTGTCCCGATTCAGGAAATCAGGGATGGGATTGTGATTATGAAAGACGGAACGCTCAAGGCGATTTTGATGACTTCATCTGTAAATTTCGCTTTGAAATCCGCCGACGAGCAGGAAGCGATAATAATGCAGTATCAAAATTTTCTAAACTCGCTCGATTTTTCCGTCCAAATTTTCCTGCAATCAAGGAAATTGAATATAAATTCCTATCTTGACCTTCTACGCGACGCGGAAAAAAATCAAACAAACGAACTTTTAAAAATCCAAACCCGCGAATATATAGAATTCGTGAAAAATTTCGTGGAATCTTCGAATATAATGACGAAAAATTTTTATGTGGTCGTTGGCTATCAGCCGCCTTTATTTAAATCCGCAAAAGGAGCGCTCGATTCATTGCTTGGATCAGTCATGCCGAATAAATCAGCCGCGTTTGAGCGGATATCGGATGAAAATTTCGAGGAATATAAAACACAGCTCTGGCAGAGAGTGGATACGGTTTCACAGGGATTAATCCGAACCGGAATTCGCTTGGCGCCTTTGAACACGGAAGAGCTGATTGAGCTTTATTATGATTTATTTAATCCGGGCGAACTTGAAAAAGGCAAAGCGCCTGAAATGGGAGGCGCAAAATAACATGTCATTTCTAGGTTTTGGAAAAAAAGATGAGGCAACGAAAAAAGACATAGAAATTCTTCCAGTGTTTCCGCAGGAAATTTACGAATCCGGCGTTTTAGAACTGCAAGACGTCATCGCACCTGCAGCGCTTGAAATAAATTCGAACCACGTCAAGCTCGGAGAAAAAATAGCGCGCACGCTCTTTATTTTTTCTTATCCGCGTTATCTCTCGATCGACTGGTTTTCTCCGATAGTAAATCTCGATCGAGTTTTTGACGTTTCCATTTTTATTCATCCGGTTGAAACCGCAACTGTGATGCGGCAGCTCCAAAAAAAAGTTGCCGAGGTGCAGTCGCAGATCAATATGCGCCAAGACAAAGGGCTCGTCCGGGATCCAATTCTTGATACCGCTTTCCAGGATCTCGAAAATCTCCGCGACCGGTTGCAACAAGCGCAGGAAAAACTTTTTTCATTCGGACTTTATGTAACAGTTTACGCAGAAACGATTGAGGAGCTCTCGAAAATTGAAACAGAAATCAGATCCATCCTTGAGTCGAAATTGGTCTATGCGAAACCGGCGCTCTTCCAGCAGGGCGAGGGTATTAAAACTGTTTTCCCATTTGGAACGGATTTAATTGAGACAAACACAAAACTTCCTTCGCTGCCAGTTTCGAGTCTTTTCCCGTTCGTTTCCTTTGACCTGACTTCAAACAAGGGAATTCTTTACGGAATAAACAGGCACAACTCGAGCCTCGTCCTTTTTGACCGCTTCAGCATGGAAAATTACAACTCCGTCATATTCGCGAAAGCCGGCGCCGGAAAATCATACGCGACCAAGCTCGAAGTTTTGCGCTCGCTCATGTTCGATACGGAGGTAATCGTAATCGATCCTGAACGCGAATATGAATATCTTGCCGAGGCGGTTGACGGAAGATATTTTAATATTTCTCTGACTTCCCATCACCATATCAATCCTTTCGATCTTCCGCTTGCGCGCGAAGACGAATCGCCCGCCGATGTTCTGCGTTCAAATATTATAAATTTGATCGGCCTTTTTAGAATAATGCTCGGCGGATTAACTCCGGAGGAAGATTCAATCCTGGACCGCGCGATTACAGAAACATACGCGTCGCGTGACATTTCGCCGGAATCTGATTTTTCAAAAATCGCGCCGCCAATCCTTTCGGACCTCGAGCTTGTGCTTGCAAACATGGAAGGCGGGGAATCGCTCGCACAGCGGATCAGAAAATATACGCAAGGCACCTGGGCGGGTTTCATCAACCAGCCCACCAATGTAGATATAAATAAGAAGCTCGTTGTTTTTTCCGTCCGCGACATGGAAGACGAGCTCCGGCCGATCGCGATTTATCTGATTATCCACCATATCTGGAATGTTGTCCGCTCCGAGATAAAAAAGAGGCTGCTCGTTGTCGATGAAGCTTGGTGGCTTATGAAATCGGAAGACGGCGGCTCGTTTCTCTTTGGAATTGCAAAGCGCGCGCGAAAATATTATTTGGGGCTCGCCACAATCACGCAGGATGTCGGAGACTTTCTGAACTCCGAATACGGAAAGGCGATTATTACAAACTCCTCGATCCAGCTTCTGCTGAAACAATCGCCCGCAACAATCGAACTTTTGCAAAAAACATTCAACTTGACCGAAGAGGAAAAATTTTTGCTGCTCGAATCCGATGTCGGGGAAGGAATTTTCTTTGCGGGGCTCAAGCACGTGGCAATCAAGATTCTTGCATCTTACACGGAAGACCAGCTGATTACTTCCGACCCCGCCCAGCTTTTGGCAATAAAAAAGGCGCGCGAGGATTATCAAAGTGGATCGAATCTAAGCTAAAATAGATTATGGACGAAAGAGAACAAGAAGAAAGGTTCAAAATGGAATTAGCCCAAAACCAGCGAGCCGCAATGCGTTCGGCAAAAGGACAATCAAAAATTGAAGAGAAAAAAAAGCTAAATGACGTGGAAAAAATGCTGGTGGTTGGTTTATCTTTTATTTTCGACGGGCTCGGCTTGATTCCGATTATTGGGGCACTCACAGGATTAATAGGCGGAGCCTTGATGTGGCTCTGGGTGCATCTCCGCGGATTAAACCGAGGCCGTCTGAAGTATCTATCCTGGACGCCGGGCGGCGTTGCGTTAATTAGATTCGTTCCAATCATTGGAAACCTGCCTCTTTACTTCACTTCAAATGCCCTCCTTACAATCAGTTTAAATTCCAAGGCTGGGCAAAAATTAACGGGAGTTCGAGCGATATGAATAAATATTTAATTCTAATAACTTTTGTTGCAACCGGAGTCGCTTTCTTCGCAAACGCGCAATTATTTGAAGCCATTACAAGCGTAACCTTGGAAGTTTATCCTGAATCACCTGACCCGGGAGCTGAAGTGCGAGCTAAGCTTACAACTTTCAGTTTTGATCTCGATAAATCGAACATTCGCTGGTTCTTAGGCATGCGCTTGCTTTCAGAGGGAGAAGGCAAGAAAGAAATTGTTTTTAACGCGGGTCCGGTAGGATCTGTTGATAAACTTAGCGCATCCATTACAACTCCGGAGGGGGGAAAGATAGAAAAAAACATTGAAGTCAGATCATCTCAAATCGATCTTCTGGTGGAATCAAAAAGTTTTATTCCGCCTTGGTACAGGGGGAGCGCTTTAATTTCTCCGCAAAGCGACGTAAAAGTTACAGCCATCCCAAATTTTATTTCAGGAGGAATACTTTTAAATCCATCTTCATTAAATTTTTCATGGAGTCTTGAGGGTGAAAAAGTTCCGGAAACGTCTGGAATCGGGAAGCAAAGTTTTTCTTTTAAAGCCGCGCGGGGAGCCGGCGCGATCCAGACAGTTTCAGTCAAAGCAGAATCTAGAGATGGTTTGATTGTAAAAACAGCGGAAACTTCCTTTGAAACACACAATCCTGAAATTTTATTTTATGAACGAAAGCCGCTTGAGGGAACAATTTTTGTGGAAACCATTAGCGCGAAAATTATCCCTTCTGGTTCAAATTTGGAAATCGAGGCGGTCCCATTATTCATGAATATTTCCACTTTCCGCGATCTTAATTTTCAGTGGAATTTCAATAATAAAATTGTTGAAGCAGACGCAGACCAACCAAGTGTATTTACTATTAAATCAAACTCGGGCGAGAAAGGTGAGGCGATAATAAAATTAATGATCAGTAACTTGAGAAATGTATTAGAAGAAGTTAGAGCTTCATTTATAGTCTATGCGGAATAAATATTTATATATCTCACTACTTATTCTCGTTCTTTTTTTAGCTCCCTTTGTTAACGCACTCGCGCAAACTGCTGGGGGGACAATCACGCAAAAAACATCAGGCAGCGTTCAAGAAAAAGATTTTCTTGGTTGGGCAAGATTTTTATTCCCCTTGGGCCTGTCCGCCGCCGCAATCCTTGCAGTTCTAATGATTGTAATCGGAGGCATCCAAATGATGGGTTCGTTTGGAAACGTGGCGCTCCGCACGCAAGCCAAAGAAAAAATTTATAGCGCTTTATTTGGGCTTGCAATCGCCGTCCTATCTTTCTTGATTCTCTATACTATTAATCCCCAGCTATTAAAGATGCAAATCAGCGTGCCAGCCTTGCAAATTACAGAACTCAATAAATTCGAGAGCGGCGGGAATGTCGAGCAATATCAAACTGGCGGCCCGGAAGCTAAAATTTGCACAGGGGACACCTGTCAAGACGTGAAATATAACTGCCTTGCCGTATATAAAGGAGGTTATAACCCTGTTGTAGCCGGGCCCTATATTGGCGTAAATGGCCGCAAAGAGTGTCTTGTAAAATGCACGGATGAATTCGTATCCCGCGTTAGAAATGTAAAAGTCAGCGGACTTGTTAGGGGTTCATGTGAAGCAGCGCAATAACAATATGCTTTCTTCAAAAAGAAATTTAATAATAATAGGTGCGCTAACTTTGGCCATCGTGCTTGGGTCGACTTGGTTTTTCTTTTTTAGAGACGGGCCTGACGCAAATAAAGAGGGAGACGGGGGATTTCTTTCTAGCCTATTTCCGGGTTCAGGTGATCGAAACGATAATCAAAACAATATAAACGATGATAATGATTTGACTGACATTGAGACGAAGGAGTCCGCAACAAAAAAACTCGTTTCCGAAAATATATCCGGAGCCATTTTGTTAAAAAACCCTTCGACAAGCTCTGGGCGAATCCGCTACATCGAACGTGGAACTGGCCACGTTTATGAAATCGATCTGGACGGTGGAAATAAAAAGAAAATTTCTAATACGACAATTCCCGGGATTTTTGATGTGATATTTTCTACTGACGGATCGCGAGCGATTCTGAAATATATTTCAAACGGAAACCTGAATATCTTCTCCGCAAAAATCAGCTCGACTACCGAAGGAATTTTTCTCCCCTCTAACATAAAAGATATAGTATTCTCGCCTAAAGGGGACAGGATATTGTATTCCGTTCCGAACAGCAATGATAATCTGCTAGTAGCCGCTTCCCCCGAAAATAAAAATCAAAAAACATTTTTAAAAAATCCCTTCGGCGACTGGCGCATTAACTGGGTAAGCGACAACAATATCTATCTCGCAAACGCGCCGTCCGCTTTTAATGACGGATTTCTTTACCGCTTGAATATTGCCGCAGGCGCGCTCGAAAAAATGCTCGGGCCAAAGCTCGGGCTTCAGATTACGAGCGACGGAGCGAATGTTCTTTTTTCCGAATCGGACCGCGACAACAGGACTATCTTGAGTTCCATCTTAAATATCAAATCCGGGAAAATCACCCCGCTTGATTTTAAAATCATCCCCGAAAAATGCGTTTGGTCAAGAAAGGAGAAAAATGCGCTGTTCTGCGGCCTGCCCGCGCCATTCCCCGAAATTGTATATCCGGACGATTGGTACCAAGGCAAAGTTTCTTTCTTCACAGACACCATTTTGAAAATAAATATTGTAGACATGACAGCCGCTGGGTTCGAAATCGAAGACGGTTTTGATATTGTAAAGCCCTTTTTATCAGAAGACGAATCTGCACTCTTCTTTGTAAATAGAAATGACGGCTCGCTCTGGAGAGCGAATCTCAAATAACCCCCATTTTTAAAACTAGTTTCCCGAAAAGGGTTTTATGATTACTTTTCTTTGAGGCTCTTCGCCAACTGATTCAGTTACGATATCTGGATATTCCGTCAAAACCGCGTGCACAATTCTTCTTTCGTATGAGGTCATGGGACGAAGCGTAACTTCTTTTTTAAAAAATCTTACGCGCTGGGCAGACATGCGCGCCAAGTCTTTTATTTCTTCAGCTTTCTGTTTTTGGTAATCGTTTACATCAAGCGAAAAAGCGATTTCGGTTTTTCCAAGATTTTTTTCAACAATTCTTTTTATAACATGGTTCAGCGCGATTAAATTCTGTCCGTTATCGCCAATTAAAAGACCGGCTTCGGGGCTGTGTAGCGAAAATCTCACATTTTCCATAGTTTCAAAAACATCCACCATGCCGGGGATGCCCATTTTATTCAGAATTTCTTCAATTATTTTTTTTATCTTCTCCAGATTCTCCCCCATATTCTTTTTTTGCGCGACTTCTAACGACACTTTCATGAACTGTAGCAAAAAGGTTTGTTACTGTCCAATAAAGCGCGAGCGCGGCGGGAAAACGGAAAGAAATATAAAAAATTAATATGGGGAAGATGTAGAGCGACTGAATCGCCATTGCTCGTGAAAATTCTTCGCGCATAGTTTCGCCTCCCTTCGGAAGAACGGGCATTGCAAGACGCATCTGAAAATACTGTGAAACTCCGGCCGTAAGCGCCAGGATCCAGTTTGATTTTGATAAGTCAAAGAGGTTTAAAAATTTTACATTGATGCCAGAGGGCATATTTATAAACGAGTAAAGCTTCCCGCCTTCAGATAATAAATTCGATTGGAACACATGGAATAAAGCGATTAGAATGGGAAGCTGGATCAAAAGCATCAGGCATCCGGAAAAAGGGCTCACGCCGTGCCTTTTGTAGAGTTCCATAATCTTTTTCCCCTGCTCCTCCGCTTTGTTTTTTGTTTCATCTTTGATTTTTTTAATTTCGGGTTCAATGTCCTTTAATTTTATTTGCGTTAAGAGAGAGCGGTGTGAAAAAGGGAAAAGAATAGCGCGCACGATTAAAGTTAAAATGATTATTGAAAAGCCAATATCATTTCCGGGCATGAGCGCCGCTAAAAACACGAGCGCGTTTAATAGCGGGCGGTAGAGGATTTCAAAATAAATAAATTTTAGAATAGCCATAAAATATTTTATGGGCGAAATGGGTCAAAATAATTTTTTTGAAAGGGATGGCAGCGGACAATCCTGAAAACCCCCCTTTTAATGCCATAAAAAAATCCGCCATGTTTAATAGCTTCTTTGGTGTATTGGGAACAACTAGGATAAAAAACGCAATATTTTTTTCTATTAGAAAAAATCCCTTGATCTGGCGATAAAACGATCTGATAAAAAGAAATCAGCCCAATGGCGATTTTTTTCGGTCCGTTTTTTAAAAAATCCCTGACGGGTCTGCTCGGCATAAACAATTATAAAATTCTAGCGCTTTTTAGCGCATCAATCAATTGTTCCTTCAGAGCGCTGAAAGTTAAATTTTTTATTTCACTGCCAAAAACTAAAAGTACGTCATGGCCGCTAGCCGAGCCCGCGGCGTGCATTCTGATAATCTCGCGCGCCCTTCGCTTCACTAAATTCCTTTCGGTGGCCTTTTTAAAATTTTTTTTAGAGAGCGCAAAGCCGAAGCGGGGATATCCCAAGTTATTTTTTTTAAAGTGCATTGAAATTGCGCCAAACTTCCTGAATTTCCCGGATTTAAAAATAGAATCAATATCGCTTTTCTTGAGGCGATTCATTTTTTTTAACATTTTAGTACTATTTAGTATATTATTAGAACGACAGTCGGCTTCGCTTCTTTTTCCTTCTTCTTTTTATAGTAGCTCTGCCGCCTGAAGTTCTTCTGCGGACGAGAAAACCATGCGATCGCGCACGCTTGCGTTTCTTTGGTTGGTATGTTCTGGACATGTTTTCAATTTTACAATAAATTCATTCTTTTTCAAGATTCACAGATAATCAACAGTTTATTAACATTCTAATAATGTTCATCGTGGATAGATATTTTTCCTTTAAAGTATAAGATTAATTATCACCCGTAACATTTTTAAAAGATATGACCAATGAAGAGCTGTGGCAGTCAGCTTTGGCGGAATTAGAGACTGTGGTTTCAAAGGCTAATTTTGCGACATGGTTTCAAAATACAACGATCGCAGCGAGGCAGGAAGGCGCAGTGGTTTTACATGTTCCCAATGCTTTCGCAAAAGAATGGCTTGAGTACAAATATCATAAATTCATTGTAAAGGCGCTTAGAGCCCTTTCTCCAGAGGTCAGGAGCGTTGAATACATCATATCCTCCCAGCTTCCGCCGCTCTTGGCCCGCCAAAAAGCCCAGCGCGGATATCTTCCACAGGAAGAGCAGATGGAATTTAGAGAGTTTTTTGTTGATCGGGAAACAAATTTAAATCCGCGCTACACATTTGAAACCTTTATAGTGGGGGCTTTCAACGAGCTCGCACACGCCGCCGCTTTTGCTGTCTCTAAAAATCTTGGGACAACCTACAATCCTTTATTTATATATGGAGGCGTCGGCTTAGGAAAAACCCATTTACTTCAGTCAATTGGCAACGCCGTTAAAAAAGCCAATCCGCGCTTGAAGGTTTTTTATACTTCTTCAGAACGGTTTACAAACGAGCTCATTAATTCAATGCAGAATAATGAAGTGAACGGGTTCAAGGAAAAATATCGGTCATACAACCTACTTGTAATTGACGACATTCAATTTATAGCAGGTAAAGTAAAAACACAGGAGGAGTTTTTTCATATTTTTAACGCGCTTTACGAATCAGGACACCAAATTGTCTTTTCATCAGATAAACCGCCCCAGGCGATTCCAGAACTTGAGGAAAGGCTCCGGAGCCGCTTCGCGGGAGGAATGGTGGCGGATATCAGCCTTCCTGAATATGAATCGCGCCTCGCGATTCTTAAAAGCAAATGCCATGGCAAAGAAGCTTTTATCAACGATGAAATCCTTGAGTTCATAGCTTCCAATGTCCAAAAGAATATTCGCGAACTTGAAGGCTCCCTAAACGCCACAATTGCAAAATCTAAACTCCTTGGGAAAATTCTTAGCTCAAACGAAGTAAAGGAAATATTAGCAAAGAATATACAACCAAAGCGGTTAATAACCGCGAACCAAATTATTAAAGCTGTCGCGCAATTTTATGATATGAATGAGAAAATTCTCTATGAGAAAACTCGTAAAAAAGAAATTGTAAAGCCTCGTCAGATAGCAATGTATTTATTAAGAGAGGACTATAACGGCTCATACCCCTTTATTGGACAAAAATTTGGTGGCCGTGATCACACCACAGCTATTCACGCTTTTGAAAAAGTTGCAAAAGAATTTAAAAAATCAAGTCAGGTCTTTGAAGAGATTAAAAGAATCCGCGAACTTTACGAATATGAAAATGTATAAGACATCAGCTCAAGTTTTTATATTTACTGTAGATAAGGTGTGAATTTTTAATTTATAAAGGATTAATAATAAGTAAATAAAATTGCCGAGTTTTGGAAATTTTCATTAAACTCAAATTCATACCCATAAATATCACCACTTTCCCCACACCTTTAAAAGATAACTAATTTAAAAAACAATGATTTATTCAAAGAAAAAAATCTTACACACAAAGTCACAGATATTCTTAATAAAAAATAAATTTAATTAAATAAAAATATTATTGTGAAAATAATTTGTGCGAAAAATGAATTTCAAAAAGCTGTAAATCTTGCGGAACGAAGTTCAAGTAAAAACACAACACTCCCAATCCTCGCAGCTCTTTTAATCAGCACTTCAAAAAATAAAATGCATATTTCTTCAACAAATCTCGAGGTTGGTTTTGAGGCTCAAATAAACGCCAAAATTGAGAGCGACGGCGAGGCCGCTTTAAGCGCCAAAACACTCTCCTCACTTTTAGGATCACTTGCAGATGGAAATATTAATTTGGAAAAAAATTCTGCCAATTTAAAAGTTTCTTCCAAAGGCTCTGCGACGGTTATTAATTGCTTCCCGCACGAGGAATTTCCTGTTATCCCAAAAATTAAAAAAGAAAATCATTTTGAAATTCCAGCAGACATTCTTGTTAAAGGTATAGATCGTGTAATTTCTTTTACTTCAAATTCAAATACAAAACCCGAATTAGCAAGTGTCTTTTTTCATGCCCAGTCTAAAATCCCCCTGACCCTCGTTACAACCGACTCTTTTAGGCTTGCCGAACAAAAGACTAGCTTTAATATAACCCCCATCTCACTCCTATTACCCCAAAGAAATGCCCAAGAGGTTGCGAGAATCTTTGAAAATGTAGCGGGAAATATTGATGTTATCTTTAATCAGAATCAAATCTCGTTTAGTGGCGGCGGGTTTTACTTTATTTCAAATCTTACAGAGGGAAAGTTTCCGGATTATCAAAGTATTATTCCCAAAGCATTTTCAACACAGATTGTAATGGACAAAAATCAACTTACATCCGCACTTCGGGCGGCGGGAGTATTTTCAAGCCGCCTTTCAGAAGTCTCAATTTCTGCGAGTGTAAAAGGACAAACCGTTGAAGTCAAATCTAGCTCTAGTGAAACCGGAGAACATATATCAGTTACAAATGCCAAGATATCAGGCGAGGATGTAGAAACAGTTTTTAATTACCGTTATTTACTCGAAGCCCTCTCAAGTATTGGGCGGGATAAAGTTTTTTTAGGAATGAATGGACGGGACAAAGCGCTATTTTTAAGAGGCCACGAAGAAAATTCATATCTGCACTTAATAATGCCGATGCGGGGGATTTGATGGCTTTTAAGAAGATTGGAAATGTTCTTGGAAAGTTTTCTAATACTAGGAAGTCGCTTAAACAGGAGTATATAAACAAAGCCGCGTCGGACTTGATAATGCGTTTTTTTCCCAGAGCGCACATCAAAGTAGAAAATAAAGAGAAAACAATTTTCATTTCTACAAAAAGTTCCGTTTTAAAAAACGAAATTTACCTCCGAAAAGATAAAATTTTATCAGAGCTCCAAGCTCAACTTGGAAAGAACGCTCCGGATAAAATTAGTTTTCGGAAATAGTAATTGTTTTCGAAACAGATGTCTTATTGCGCACCTGGTCGTAGACGTTTGCAATAAGGTTGAAGTTTTCTCCTGGAAGACCATAGAGCGCGACCGAATAAGAATAGGGCGATGATTTTACTGAACCCAGAAACTTATTGTCTAAAAAGAAATCAACTTGATCTATTGGGAATTTGCTTTCGACCGATAAGACAAAGCTTATCTTTGTGTTTGGGGGATAATGATCTTCGAGGGGCTCGTCTATTTTTACAACGGGCGCCATTTCAGGAAGATGGGAGTTATCAGTCTCGGAGGGAATAATTCCCTCTCCCGCATCATAGTAACCCTGCGCGAACGCCCAAGACCTCACTTTTGCTTCCCAGTTTCTAAACTGCGGATCCTCGCCCGGATTTATTGGGGACGGCGCGGTGGGGTTCCGCGGGTCCACCCAATATAAAATTGAATGGACTTCGGGAATTATTTTTTCTTCAACCAACTCTTCCGGCGTGAACTCGGTCGCTAATTTCCCAGAGATTTTATCTATCTTATAAACTCTCCCGCCTTTCCATTCGCCGCGTAAGGCGGGTTTTGGAGGATAAGTTGGTGCGGGCGGTTTAAAGTCTTCCCGCGGCAGCTCCTTAAACATTTCTTTTAAAAATGCGTTCCACATGGGCGTAACAATAACGCCTGCGGCCTTGCTTCCCATTGTTGTGTTATCGCTATTTCCCATCCAGATTCCGACGGTTAAATTTGGCATGTAGCTCAAAACCCACCCGTCTTTAAAATCGTTTGTAGTCCCGGTTTTAACCGCGACGGGACGCTCCGCGATATTCAAGGGCGAATTTGAGCCGAAAATCGGAGCACGGGCGTTGTTATCAGTTAAAATATCCGTAATTTGCCGCGCAATATTTGGATCAAAAACTCTTCTGCCGCGGTCTTCATATTTCTCGAGCACTTTTCCGGAAGAATCTTTTATTTCCAGGATTGCTGTTTCAGGGTGAAATATGCCGTCATTGGCAAACACATTATATGCTCCTGCGAGTTCGAGCAGTTTAACTTCTCCGCCTCCCAAAACGAGCGACAAACCAATCCGACTCGGGTCTTTTAGGGTCGTTATCCCTATTTTCTCCGCGGTGTCAATTGAATCTTCGATACCAGCCAAATACAAGGTTTTAACCGAGGGAAGGTTTAAAGATTGCGCAAGAGCGCTCTTCATTGTAACCGGACCACGGAAACGGCCGTCAAAATTCCTCGGATGATAGCATGCAAGCTGGCTGACTCGGCCGTAAGTAACGCCGTCTGGACTGCAAGCGGGATTGAATTCCGTGGGGAGATCAAAGAGAACTGTGTTAGGAGTGAACCCTTTATTGAAAGCAGTCGCATAGACAACCGGTTTTATAGAAGATCCGGGCTGCCGTGAGCGCACGGTGACATTTACCTGCGGATCAAATTTGCAGTTTTTCCCCGGCGTGCATCCCTCCGGAAGAGGCTTTGCCTGATAATCTCTAGACCCGACCATAACCAAAACTTGTCCGGTTTTTGGGTCAAGCGCTACCAATCCCTCATTCCACGCATTGTAATTTATTTGATTTGTTTCTCCGAATTCCTGCACTAATTTTTCAGCTTTTTGCTGCCAATCCCAATTTAAAGTCGAGATTACCTGCAGCCCGCCGGTTTCAACCGCATCCTCTCCATATTTTTCTACAAGGTAATCTTTCAGGTAAAAAATAAAATGCGGCGCCTTAATCCCTCCGAGCGACCTGCTTTGGAAACTTACGATCTCATTTTTTGCGGCTTCGTATTCATCGGCGCTTATGAATTCCAAAGCTTTCATCCGTTCGAGCACGAGATTTTTTCGAGCTTCAAGCGCATCCATATGGTTTCCAAAAGGTGAATAATAAGTTGGGGCTTTTGGTATCGCGGCAAGATACGCTGACTCTGCCAGCGTCAGCTCCGCGGCACGTTTGCCGAAGTAGTTCTGGCTTGCGGCCTCAATTCCATAGTTTGAGTAACCGTATGGGATTTCATTCAAATAAAGCCCCAAAATTTCATCTTTTGAATAATTTGCTTCAACTTTGAAGGCGAGCACGATTTCTTTAATTTTTCTTGTAAATGTGCGCTCGTCAGTCAGTAGCGCTTTTTTAACAAGCTGCTGGGTGATTGTGGACCCGCCCTGCTTGAGACGTCCAGAAAGAAGGTCTACCAGGAAAGCTCTGACGATAGATAAAAAGCTTATGCCCCTGTGCTTATAGAAATCTGCGTCCTCGATCGCTATCGTGGCGTTTTTCAGGTTCCTTGGGATTGAATCAAACGGCACAACCGTTCTTTTAATGTCCGAATGGATGTCATATAGAAGCACCTTCCCCGTGCGGTCGTAAATTTTTGTGGATTCAACGATAAGCCTGTTTTCGAAGGCCGAAAAATCCGGGAGCGAGATATTGATATAAATAATTAAAAAAAGCGCAAATACCAAAAAAACCGCACCCGCTCCCCAGGCGATGATCTTCTTATAATTTTTTCTCAGCTTAGCGAGCATCAATTATGTTATTCTATCTTTTTTAGCCCCTTTTTTGAATCCTCGATCTATGGGCTAATAAATGCTAAATTTAACCTAATGGAGAAGAAAATAAAAGAGCTTTTGGAAAAAAATACCTCAAACGTAATCGTCAAAGAAGATATCAAAAAAAAACTGGCTTCAGGAAAAAAACTGCGGATAAAATTGGGGGTCGACCCCACGAGCCCCGATCTTCACCTTGGGCACGCTGTAGTGCTTAGAAAGATTAGGGAATTCCAGGAGCTCGGGCACAAAATCGTTTTTATTATTGGAGATTTTACCGCAATGATCGGAGACCCTTCCGGAAGGGTCTCCGCCCGCCCGCCCTTAAAAAAATCCGAAGTCGAGGCGAATATGAAAGGATATCTTAAGCAGGCCGGGGTTATTATTGATCTCAAAAAAACGGAGATTCTTTATAACAGCTCCTGGCTTAAAAAATTGAATGGAGAAAAAATTTTCGAAATCTTAGGGCTTGTAAGTGTAAACCAACTTTTGGAACGCGAGGATTTTAACAGCCGTTTTAAAGCGCACCACTCTATCCGGATGCATGAATTGCTTTATCCCATCATGCAGGCTTATGATTCGGCTGTAATTAAAGCTGACATTGAATGCGGCGGAACTGATCAGCTTTTCAATTTGCTGATGGGGCGTCAATTAATGGAGCGCCTTGGAATGAAACCGCAGGATATTCTTACCGTGCCTTTGCTTGAAGGGCTTGATGGCGAAAAAAAGATGTCAAAAAGCTTCGGGAATTATATCGGATTAACCGATAAGCCAAATGAGATGTTTGGGAAAGTCATGTCGCTAAAAGACCGGATGACCGAAAAGTACTTCCGCCTTTTAACGTCCCTCACACAAGTTGAAATTGAAAAAATAATGAAGCTTTCCGCGCTTGAAGCAAAGGAGCGCCTAGCGTTTGAAATTGTGGAAATTTACCACGGACCCCAAAAAGCCAAGGAAGCTCGAAATTATTTTGACATGACCTTTCGAAAGAAAAGACTCCCAGAAGTAGCCGAATCTTTCAGCTACCGGGCAGGAGAAAGCCTTGGCGGCATTTTGAAGAAAGCCGGATATGTTTCCTCAAATTCCGATTTTCGGAGACTCATTCGCGCAGGCGCAATTGAGGCAAATCAAGAAATCGTTAAAGATTCTAACTGGACTCCTGAAGGAGAAATTAAAGTCCGGGTCGGAAAAAAGAAATTTTTGAAAATCATCCCAAAATAGAAATCTCCCGAGCTTTAGCCCGGGAGATTTCTATTTTTTCTATTCTTCTTCCTCTTCTTCGAGGTCTTCATCCACGTCTTCTTCAGGCAGTTCTTCTGTCTTTTCTTCATCCTCGCCCTCGAAAGACTTGAAATATTCGTCGTTCATAAAAAGGTTTATGAATTTAGTCGCGACCTTTAATAATAATTTCCCTTCTGGTTGTATTTAAAATTAACCTCTTTTGAAAATAGCGGGTCTCTGTGAGTTTGCAAAGCGGAAATGTGGATAACCCAAACTAAATTCGGGGCTCTCATCTGGAATAAATTCCGCAAAGCGCGCATGCGAGCGCATCGGTTTCATCATCAATCATTTTTCTTTGAGGGAATTCTATCTGCAGCCTAAGCATTTCCGCAACGCTTTTTTTGTCCGCCTGGCCGTAACCGCAAACCGCTATTTTAATTTCAGAAGGTGAAAACTCCCTAATGGGGATCCGATGCTTTTGGGTCACGGCGAGTATTACTCCGCGCACTTCGCCGATCAAAAGCGCGGTCTTGACGTTTTTTGAAAAAAATAATTTTTCAATGCTGACCAGGTCCGGCTTTTTGTCCGACAGTAGATTATCCATGAATTCCTCTATTTCGTAAAGTCTTTCCGGGGTCGCCTTTTTCTGCGAGGTTTTTTTAACCCCGGAGTCAAGGCGTTCGGAATTAGATGCGTTTTTTTTCACAAGCCCCCAGCCCAAGCGCTCAATTCCAGGGTCGATTCCGAGCACAACCATTTCTTTAGCTTTGCGTTTCGCCAAGGTCGGCATTAGAGTAAACTTCATTTACATCCTCAAGGTTATCGAGCGCTTCCAGCAAAGTTTCGAATTTTTTCGAATCCAACTCGCTCAATTTTGTCGGGAATTTTGATACGAATTCATTGCCGTTTTTTTCAAAAGCCCACATTGCAGATCCCGCGACGCCGAGTTTCCCGTCATGCTCGGACAGCGCATGCTTGATTTCATTTGTGGTCCGGTTGGAGTTATTGGTAACTGCCGTAATGATGAGTGCAGAGCCTCCCGGGCCGAAAGCCTCGTAAATTACCTCTTTCAGTTCCGCCTCTGATTTTTCCGAAGCTCTTTTTAACGCGCGTTCAATATTGTCATTCGGCATGTTCACATTCCTTGCTTCCAGAATGACAGCCGCGAGTTTTGAGTTATTTTTTGGATCGGCTCCGCCTTCTTTTGCGGCAATTGTAATCAAGCGCGCAAACTTTGAAAAAAGCTGTCCGCGTTTTGCGTCCGTGATCGCCTTTTTGTGTTTTATTTGCGCCCACTTGCTATGTCCTGACATGCCTTTAATTTATAGTTTTCCGAATTTTTTTCATATTTACTCGCCTGGATGCCCAAAGCCTTGCACAGTTTTAGCGCTCGCAGCGCCCGAATGCTTTAGGATTAAATTTTTCGCTTCATAAACCCGCGGGACTTCTTTGATAGTGAAATTCGATTCCGAAGCAGTTTGGATAATCACGTCGCCATACCCGAAAAATGTTGCGACAAAGCCTGGGATTTCAATTGAAACATCCTGCACCTTATCGAGTTTGAATTCCGCAAATTCCCGTCTGAAAAGGCCGTCCTGATCCACATTGATAATTCGAAGCGAAGTAATTATCAAAACATCCAAATAATAATCCACCCAAAAAATAAACCCGAGCATTAAAACCAAAAGCCACCATAAAAGAGAAAGAAGCAAATAGAGCGGGGTTACGATCGAAGCGTCCGGAATGCCTGTTAGGAATGGAAGGGCAATTAAAGGAAGTAGTGCAAGAAAAATAACAAGGAGAGCGGGTCCAAGAATCGCGATCCAATGATGATGCAGGACTATTAAAATTTTTTCCGCGGGTTCAAGGTTTAACATAAAGCGTCCAGAGTTCCGGCCAATTTATTTTCCAAAAAACTATTATTGCCAAAACCGCGAGTAGTGCAGAGACGACAAGAAACAAATTAACCATCCAGTTCGCGGAGCGCGAAAAAGCGTAGATTTTCAGATGATAAATTATCGCTCCTGCGAAAATAAAATAGGCTGCAAAAAATATCATTAAAAATATAAACGCGAGCGCCATAAGTTTATCCTAGCATTTAATAAAGGTTTTGCTATAATTTCATCGAAATATTCTCGGACAAGGGGGGTCTCAAAGTGGACTATCGAATCATTCTGGATAGGTTGGTGGCTCTTTACAAGGAGGGCTTGCAAAAAGAAGCGCCCGAAATCGCTAAATCGCTCAAGGTTTTAGTTGCGGTAGAATCCGAAGGTCAAAATAAATTAATTGTGTTTCTTTTCCCAAAACCCGTTCGGATTCTTTCGGACCCGGAAGAAAGGAAAAAAATTTGTTCGGCGTTGCCGAGACTTTCTGTTCCGGCTAGACGTAAGGCGGGCACAAGAGTAGAGGAATATGGAGTGCACGCCTCTGAATTTGGAGAAGTAACGGGGTGGTGCTTTCATATGCCGTTACGCGCGCTTCCGTCTCATCTTCTCAATCAGACGATGAAAATGCGAGCGAGATTTCGTTGTCTCGAAAAATCGCGCGATTTCGCCGAAAGAGTTTCAGAGCTTCTTGAACGGGAAATCGCCTGCAAGGACGGTGAAACTTCAATAAAAAAGCTTTTGGTTCTTTACTCTGAAGCGGATGGTGATACTTTTTGGGAAGACGATAAAATTCTTGGGCGGCAAATTGCCGCCTGGCTCGGCATAAAGAGGCTCGCTCATTGCTTTTGTTTGTAGGACCTTCAGCTTTTTCAACTGCCACGGTGAAAGCCGTGGCGGTATTCTTTTTTTTAAACCAATTTCGATTGCGCTTCAACGGGAGCTTTATGCTTTAGGTGTTCGAATGCTTTGTTCGTTGCGAGCCTGCCGCGCGAAGTCCGCTCCAAAAAGCCCAACTGCATCAAATACGGCTCGTAGACTTCTTCAATCGTTTCCCTTTCTTCCGAAGTGGCGGCCGCGAGCGTGGAAAGCCCGACCGGTCCGCCGCCGAATTTTGAAATTAGCGTATTTAAAATCATCCGATCGGTTGACTCGAGCCCCATCGGATCGATCCGCATTAAATCCAGTGCTTGCAGGGCAAATTGAGCTGTGATCCGATCCGACTTTTCAACTTGAGCAAAGTCTCTGCACCGCTTTAAAAGCCTGTTTGAAACCCGCGGCGTGAAACGCGATCTTTTTGCAATTTCTCCTACCGCTTCCTTTTCGATTTCAATACCGAGCAACTTTGCGGACCTTTCGATAATACTTTCTATCTCAGCAAAACTGTAATATTCCAAGCGGTATGTTCCGCCGGAAAATCGGGAGCGAAGCGGGGAAGAGAGGAGCGCGATCCTTGTAGTCGCCGCGATTAAAGTGAAGGGTGGGAGCTCGAGCTGGATAGTTCTTGCGGAGGGCCCTTTTCCGATTACGATATCAAGGGAACGCGATTCGAGCGCGGGATAAAGAATTTCCTCAATCAGTTTATTCAAGCGGTGCGCCTCATCGATAAATAAAATATCGCCGGGCGAGAGATTTGTAAGAATGGATGCGAGATCCCCGACGCGTTCGATTGCCGGCCCAGAGGTAACTTTGATTTGAGCGCGGAGTTCCCGCGCGATCAGATGCGCGAGAGTGGTTTTTCCGAGGCCCGGAGGACCGTAAAACAAAATATGCTCGATCGGTTCGGAGCGCTCCTGGGCTGCCTGGATCAAGATTTTAAGATTATTTTTTACATTTTCTTGCCCGATGTATTCCTGAAAGGATTGCGGGCGCAGGGTTTGATCGAGCGAATTATCTTCTTTTTGAATTTTGGGGTTTGTGAGTGCCATTTGATATTATTTAGCGCTATTGACAGTGCAGTATTTTTTTGTTAAGCTATATCCGCTTTAATAAATCGTTCCGAATAACAATACCTATCTAAAGTCTCTAGGCGATTAAGCTTTATTGCTCAAACTGGGGTCTTACTTGTAGGACGTCCTGGCAGGCGTTTCGGCGTTTTACGCGAGGCCTATCCCAAGAATGCTCCTTAACTCGCGCTACCCTTGGTGCGAGAATTGCCTAGAGACTTTAGGTAGGAATTGCCAATTCTATTCTCCTGCAACTCTCCGGAGTTCTTCAAGGGAAGTTATCCCCTCAAGAACTTTTAATATTCCATCCTGCGTGAGCGTAAGTATGCCCTGTTCTTTCGCGGCGTTCAGAATTGCCGCCTCGGATGGGCTTTCAAGAATCATCCGTTCCATTTTTTCATCGATCAAAATTGCCTCAAAAATTCCAACGCGGCCTTTGTAGCCGGTTTCATTACAAGCTTTGCATTTTCCGGGCCGTGGCAAAGTTAAACCAGCAAGTTCAGGTTTTTTATATTTTGCGGGCAGGCTACGAACGCCCTTTTTAATAAATTCCAACTCATTATTTTCAGCTTCAGTTTTTTTCGCGCAGTTTGGGCAAAGTTTTCGAACGAGCCGCTGGGCCATGGAAACATTTATTGCGGGCGCGATGATGTTGGGTTTTACTCCAAGGTCAATCAAGCGCGGAATAGTTCCGGCGGCATCGTTGGTGTGAAGGGTTGAAAAAACCAAGTGTCCGGTGAGCGCGGCGTGCATGGATATTTCTGCCGTTTCAAAATCTCGGATCTCGCCGACGAGAATTATATCTGGGTCTTGGCGCAAAATAGAGCGCAGCCCGTTGGAAAAGTCATACCCTTTCTTTTGGTCAACTTGGGTTTGGGTAATTCCGGGCAGACGGTATTCGATCGGGTCTTCAATTGTAACAATTTTAATTTCGGGCGTTGCAATTTTTTTTATGAAAGCATAAAGCGTTGTGGTTTTCCCCGATCCTGTCGGTCCCGTCGTGAGAATCATCCCGTTTGGTCTTTTAAGTTCAGAGGCAATTATTTCCAAAAGCTCCGGGCGCATTCCAAGATTTTCAAAAGACATGCTGATTGCCTGCGGCTGCAAGACGCGCAGCACAATCGATTCCCCATACGGCCCGGGAAGGACCGCCGTTCTTGCCTCAATATCGTGTTCTTTGGTGCGGATTGTGAAGCGCCCGTCCTGCGCGCGGTCTTTGATGTTTAATTTTATTTCAGAGATCAGCTTTATTCTTGAGGCAAGCAGCTGGTAAATGTTTTTCGTAAATGAAATTACATCAACAAGCACGCCGTCCAGCCTGAAGCGGATATTGGCGCGATCTTCTTCGGGCTCGATATGAATATCGGATGCTTCGAGCGAAAGCGAACCCGCCAGGAGAATTTCAACGACCTCTGAGACTTTTCGCGATTCCCGTGCGGCTGAAACTTGTGTCAAAAGTTCTTTCAAACTTTCAAGCCCCGTAACTTTTTCTTTAAAGCTTTCAAGCTTTGCGGGAGAGATATCAATAATGCCCGAAGAAACTTCCACAAAAGCTGGAATTTCCGGATAGCGCGAGAAAGCTTTTTTCATGCTCATTTCAGATACCTGAAAAAGCTCCGGCTCGTATTGTTTTCTCCTAAGGTCGTCCACGATTTCCTTGGTTTTTAGAAGCTCCGGATTTTTTACCGCAATCTGGAGTCGCCTCCCGATGGACTGGAATACCGCCATTTCGCCTTCGCGGGCTTCATTTTCCGAGAGAATCTTTAGGGAATCGAGATCAATTGTAATTCTCGAAAGATCTAAATAGGGGATGGCGTGCTTTTGGGCAAGAATTCTTGCGAGATCTTCAGCCTCCTTTTCGTAGAGTTCCGCTAATTTCTTTTTGCCCTCTGCTTCATCAAATTTAGTCATACCTTATTTTACCCCGTTAGGAGTTCTTAGCACAAAAGAATTTAGAAACTTTAATTTGGCCTCTAAAAGGGTTTACCCACCCGATTTTTAATCCTAAATTAAGTCCGTGGGCTTATGCGTGTTCGCTTCTCCGGTTTTTATTTCAAAGGCCGAAAGAGAATTTCCCGACAAATTGCGCGAAATTTCAGCCTGGCTTTTCCCTTTGAAGATATCCCGGAGCGCTTTTTCTGCGCTCGAGAAATTTTCGTAAGGCCCGAAAAATAAATTATTATTCTTGAGCGCCGCGCCAAGCGAGTTTGCGAGTAAAATTAGGCGTTCGCCTTCACCCGCCGCTAATCCAAAAACTTTTCTGTCGCTATTTTCCCAGAGAATAAGCATAACGCAGTCCTTGGGCGAATATTTTGCAATTCTTTGCTGGAGTGAAATTATTTTTTCTTCGCTCGAGCCGATGTGCGTTTTTTCAAAATCTGTTGCGGCCAAAAAAGTCCAGAAAATCTTCAGCGCCTGATCATCCATGCTTCGCGCAAGCGCGCGGCCCAAAAGCTGAATCTCCCCGGCCGAAAGATTCTCTGTTTTATTAAGCCGCCCGGAGATTGAGTCTGGCTTCGCGCCTGCCTCAAGGAGAGTTTTTGCGAGTCCGAAAACGCCCGCGCTTAAATTTTTTGAAAATTGTTTCGTTTCGATTGCAAGCGCTCCGTAAAGCATTGTCGACTTGCTTCCCGCCACTTCAGGCGAGATCAATTTAACGAGATCAAAAATTTTTTCTGAAAGTGTGCGTGTTTTAGATCCGAGAAAAATCATTTTGCTTTCTTCAGGGAGAGTAATTTCAAGGTTTCTGGATGAAAGCGCATCTTTATTTTCGACAAATGCGATCAGCGCGTCGGGGACGGCAAGCCCTTTTTGAATCTGGATGTTTTCAAGCGGCATCGGCGCGTCGGGCGCGAATGTGAGGAGCGCTTCATTAGTTTGCGAGATTCCCTCAAATTCTATTTTTCCGGGAAATCTTATGTAAATTTTTTCTGGAAACTGCGAAACGGGCGATTTTATGAAATCGCGCCAGTTATTTTTATATTTCTCGGTGTCGCCCTTCGAGACATAAACTTTTTTTCCGGTCTTTTCGAGCGCCTCGCGTAAAATTTCTTCAAGCAAAAATTCCTCTTCTGTCGGGCTCGCGGGAATGACGAGCGCGGCTTTAGACGCCCCCGCCATAAGGTTTTTTATTGCTTCCATTCTCTCGTCCATCCGCCATTCTTAGCACGTCTGTATGGAGAATCTCAAGCTTAAGGAGACTTGAAAAAGATTGTGGTTATGTTATAATATTATCAAGGAGGGTTTGTACATGAAAAAAATTTCGATTTTGTTGTTGTTGGCGTTTTTTTTCTCCGGTTGCCATTGGGCGACAATCGGCGCTGCATCTGGAGGCGCAATTGGATATAGCGTTGCCCGCGGTCCCGGGGCCGCCGCTGGCGCAGGGATTGGCATAATCGGTGGGGCTATTGCGGACGTTCTTGATCGAAGACCGCATGAACGTCATGCCGAGGTTTACCGCTACGGCCTCTCGTGCGAGCGGTATCACTCGGAGGTCGAAAGGCAAGAATGTCTTGCCGGCGCCGCCGAAGCGGAGCGGCAAAACCGCCAAGACGCGCTCTACCGAGCGCGCCGGACGGGTTACGATCTGCATCGTGACCGGTATTACGGCTACTGGTAACAGTAGCCTCCACCAGACCCGCCAACAATTTCAAAGAGCGCTCCACGAGGTTCTGCCTCGGCCGCGAGCGCTCTTTTTCGTTTGTGGCGTCGTTAGAGAAAATTTTTCTGTCGGGGTAATATGAATTTACTATGACGGAGGCTTTGCGGGTTACTACAAAAAACGAAAAAGAAACGAAGAAATTTGCGGAGCTTTTCGCGCGGGAACTGAAAATTTTTAGCGCCCGAACCAGACAGAAAAAAGCTCTAGTAATAGGTCTTGAGGGTGAATTGGGTGCGGGGAAGACTTCCTTTACAAAAGGATTTGCAAAAGGGCTCGGGATTAAAGAGGAGATGAAAAGCCCGACTTTTATTTTAATGCGTGTTTTCAGAGTTCCGAAGTCAAAGTCCCATTTCTTTCATTTTGATGCTTACCGAATCAGTGATTCAAAAGAATTTTTAGCGCTCGGTTTCAAAAGCCTTTTAAACAATCCTAACAATATTTTGCTGATCGAGTGGGCAGACTTAGTCCAAAAAATCCTTCCGAAAAATTATTTCAAATTAAAATTTAAATTAATTTCGAGAACATCGCGCGAAATTAAACTTCTAATTTGAAACTCGTTGAGCCATACTTTTTCGAGGAGACTTTCGGAGCCAGCGTAGGCGGGCGAGAACGAGGCAAAATTTCAGCAGAAATTTATGCCGTTCTCCTGAAAAAGTGATGGCGAAAAAAGAGTTTTCAAAACAAAATGGCAAAAACAAATAAAAAATTCGTAATCCTGGACGCCCATGCGATTTTACACCGTTCCTTTCACGCGCTTCCGTCTTTTTCGTCTCCCAAGGGCGAACCCACGGGCGCGCTTTACGGCTACTCGGCTTTTTTATTGAAGGCGCTTCGAGAATTGAAGCCGGATTATATAGCCGCCGCCTATGATCTGCCCGAACCGACTTTTCGCCATATTGCATATGAAAAATATAAAGGAACGCGCCAAAAAATAGAGTCTGATTTAGCGAATCAGATTGAACGCTCCTATGATATTACGAAAGTTTTCGCGATCCCGATTTTCGAGCATAAAAAATTCGAGGCAGATGACATGATCGGATCGCTCGTTGAAATTTCAAAATCAAAAAAAGATTTGGATATTATTATTGCATCGGGAGACTTGGACACGCTGCAGCTTGTTGAAAAAACGCACGTGAAAGTTTATACGCTTCGAAAAGGGCTTCAGGATACGATTGTTTACGATGAAGCAAAAGTGAAAGAGCGCTACGGATTTCATCCGAAGTTTCTGGCCGATTTCAAGGGGCTGAAAGGCGATCCGTCTGACAATATCATAGGCGTTCCGGGGATCGGAGAGAAAACCGCAGCCGAACTCATACAAAAATTCGGGACGCTCGAAAAAATATTTAAAGCTCTAAAAAAAGACAAAAAAGGCATGTTGGCCTCGGGCATCAAGGAGCGGACGCTCAAACTTTTGGAGGAGCACGAGGAAGAGGCGCTTTTTTCAAAAGCTTTGGCCGAGATCAGGCGCGATGCGCCGCTAGAATTCTCTTTCGATCGGCTCGATTGGAAAAAATATTTTAAAAAGGAGGAAGCTGCCAAGCTTTTTAAAGAGCTTGGTTTTGCGAGCCTTATTTCGCGTCTGCCTGAAGAGTCAGAGGCTCGGCGCGAACTTCCCGAAATAAAAACTGAAGCAGATTCAAAATTCCTCGAAGATTCAGAAAACATCTTCTGGCATTTTTCAGAAACGGACCGAAAACTTTACGCAGTATCCGCAGAAAAAAAAATATCGGAGTTCAGTTTGGACGGAGATACCGCGAATGTCGAGAAGGTTCTGAATCTAAAAAAGAACCACATCTTTTTCGACGCCAAAAAAATTCTCCATTTACTGCGCCCGGTGGGCATTAACCCGGAAGTTCACTTTGATTTAAAAATCGCGGCCTGGCTCGCGCGCCCAAGCCTCCAAAATCCTTCGCTTTTGGAAACAATTCATAACTATCTGCCGAAGATTTTCTTTTCGGAGGGAGACATGCTGCGAATGGCGCAAACGATGCCCGATATTTATGCGGCCCTAGCACGCGAGCTTAAAGAAAAAAAATTAGAAAAAGTTTACGGCGAAATTGAGCTTCCCTTGATTAAGGTGCTTTTTGGAATGGAAGCGCGGGGAATTTTGACGGACACGGAGCTTTTGAAAAAACTTTCAAAAGAGTCGAGCGAAAAAATAATCGATTTATCTTCGAAAATTTATGAGCTTTCCGGAATTGAATTCAACATCAGCTCTCCCAAACAGCTCGGTGAAATTCTTTTTGAGCGGATCGGGCTTCAGGCAAAAGGGCTTAAAAAAACTGCGAAGGGGAGCCGCTCGACGCGCGAGTCCGAGCTTTTCAAATTAAAAAATGCGCATCCGATCATTGAATTGATTCTGGCTCACCGCGAGCTTTCAAAATTAAAATCCACTTATATTGATGCGATTCCTAAACTTGCCGACAAAGATGAAAGGGTCCATACGACCTTTGATCAGACGGGCACTGTTACGGGGAGGCTTTCTTCACTTGAACCGAACTTGCAGAATATCCCGATCCGCTCCGAGGAAGGACGAAAAATCAGAAAAGCTTTCCGCGCTGCGCCGGGATTTGAACTCGTCGCGTTTGACTATTCCCAGCTTGAACTGCGGATCGCGGCAATTTTAGCCCGCGATAAAAAAATGCTCGAAGCTTTTAAAACGGGAAAAGACATTCACGCGATTACGGCCGCTGAAATTTTCAATGTTCCCGAAGACAGGGTAACTGAACAGATGAGGCGTAAAGCTAAAGTAATTAACTTCGGGATATTATATGGAATGGGCATCAACGCATTAGCTGAAGGTATGGGAGTTCCCCGAGATGAAGCAGAACGTTTTTGGAACGAATATTTTCGTGACTTCGAAGGCGTCAGTAAATTCATTGCAGACACCAAAAAAATGGCGCACGAAAAAGGATATGTGGAAACGGTCTTTGGGCGCAGGCGCTATCTTCCGGAACTCTCGTCTGCGGCGGAATACATTAGAAAAGAAGCCGAGCGGATGGCCGTAAACGCTCCGATCCAGGGCACGGAAGCTGACGTGGCCAAATTAGGCATGATTCGCGCGGGTGAGATGATTGAAGATAAATTTAAAGGATCCGCATATCTTCTCCTTCAGATTCACGATGAACTTTTGTTTGAAGTTAAACAGCAAAATATCAGCGCTTTTATTCCGCCTACCAAAGAAATTCTTGAGAGCGTTTATAAAAATGAAATAACACTCGCCGTTGATATAAAAACTGGAGTAAACTGGGGCGAAATGCAAAAATATAAGCAGGCATGAAAAAACTTCCTGCGCCGCTTTTAACCTGGTCTTTTATTGCGCTTGCGGCGTTTGTTTTATTTTCTCTGAATTTTCTGGTTGTTTTGCCCGCGCTTGATGAAATTAAAAAAACTGCTTCGCTTAGCGAGCTTCAATTAATGCTGCGGGCCAAGGAAATTTTAGAACATTTTTTTGAGCAAGAAGTGTCTTCCGTGAAGCAGGCGGCGGCAGGTTCCAATTTCTCCGAAATCTCGAAAAATATGGAAGAGGCGAAAAAGCGCGATCGGAATTTAAAATATTTATTTGTAGAAAGCTTTGCGGGAGAAAAAATCATCGAATCAGCAGGAACGAACGTTGATTTTAAAAGCATCTTGCCCAGAAAAACTCGTCTCGAAGAATTTTATAAGAGAGGCTATGAAATTTCCGGTCCAGTGTCATTGCCGGACAAGGAAACCGGCTTTGTGATTTCAGTTCCGCTCGAATCGAGCTCAGCGATTTTAAGGGCGGTTGTGGATTTTGAAAATTTCAGCGAAGGATTTATAAAGATTGGGCTTGGCGGCTCTGAAATTACTTACCTATTGAGTGAAAATGGGGAGGCGCTCTTTATCGACAAGGCTGCGCGTCTTGAGTCCGGCCTTTTATTAAAAGGGACAAAACTCGCTGGAGAGATTTTAGCAAGGCGTGAAATCCGCGGCGAAGAATTTGAATCCGAAATATTTTTCCCGGGTAAAAAAGTTCTTATTACAAGCGCGATGCTTTCAGGTTTCCCCTGGGCTGTCGTTATCGAGGCGCCTTCCTCGGAGATATTGGCGGGGAGAGAGCGCGTTCTTATTTTTGCGATATTTTTGACGCTTGCCGCGATAATTCTGCTGGTCTTATTGATTATTAATTCAAGAAATCTGTTAAATACCTCGAAAGTTTTAGAGGAAGAAAAAGACCACGTCGCTTTTATCGTAAATACGCTCGCGGATGGGATCATTGAATACGATTCTGACTTTCGGATTTCTTTAATGAATCCGAGGGCCGAAGAAATTACGGGAGTAAAGCTGAAAGAAGCGAAGGGCGTGGATTTAAAAAGCTCGGATCTGAAAAAGTTGAACAATCTTTTGAAATTAATCATGTTTGGCGACAATAAACAGCGCCAGTTTATATTGGAAGGTGTCCACGAAAAAAGTTACCTTGAACTTGCCACTCTTTCTTCAACTCATCTTGGGAAGAAAAGCTACATAAAAGTAATTCATGATGTGAGTCGTGACTTGTTTCTCGCGCGCGTAAAATCCGAATTTATTTCCGTAGCCGCGCACCAGCTCCGGACTCCCTTGGCGGCATTAAAGTGGACGATTAAAGTTCTCTTGGAGGAGGAAATCGGGAAACTTGATCCTAAGCAGAAAGAATATCTAGAAAAAGCTTACGTTTCAAATGAGAGAATGATTGGCCTTGTTTCCGACTTGCTCGATGCGTCCAAAATTGAGGAGGGAAGATTCGGCTACGAATTTGAAGAAGCCGATTTCAGCGTTTTGGCGGAAGATGCGCTAGCTTATTTCCGCGATATCGCTAAAAAAAGATCGATTAATCTGGAAATCAAGTTCCCGCAGGAAAAATTAGAAAAATTTGTTTTCGATCCGCGCCGCATAAAAATAGTCCTTTTCAACCTTCTTGATAACGCGATTAATTACACCCTGCCGGGAGGACACGTAACGCTTGAATATAAAAAAGAAGGGCTTTTTTTGAAAGTGGGGCTGACAGATAGCGGCATCGGCATTCCGGAAAACCAGCAGGGACGTGTTTTCACGAAATTTTTCAGAGCGGATAACGTAATCAGAATTCAAACCGAAGGCTCGGGGCTCGGGCTCTTTATCGCAAAAAATATAGTCAGGCGCCACGGAGGTGATCTTGTCTTCAGCTCCAAAACAGGTTTTGGCACGCGCTTCGAATTTAGAATTCCGCTCAAGAAAGAATTCATTCCGGAAGGCGAGAAGCCTTTGCAGAATTTCCTTGAGTCAATGTAGTTTGTAACTTATTATTGAGGTATGGATGAAAAGGGGACTGGGCTTAGCAAAATGGACATTTTGATAGTTGAGGACGATAAATTCCTGCGCGACCTTATTTCGCAAAAGCTTAATAGGGAAGGGTTCAAAGTTCGCACCGCTATCGATGGGGAAATTGGCATGAAGGAAATCGGCGAAAGGCGTCCGGCGCTGATCCTGCTCGACCTTATTCTGCCGGGAATCGACGGTTTTGAAATTCTTGAACGGCTCCGCAATGACGCTAACCTGTCGAGTATACCCGTGCTTGTTCTCTCTAACTTGGGGCAATCCGAAGATATCGATCGCGCGCGTTCGCTTGGCGCAGAAGACTTTATGATAAAAGCGAACTTCACTCCCGGGGAAATTGTTGAAAAAGTGAAGCAAGTTTTAAATAAAAAATATGTATAATTTTTAAGCCATGTTTTTTTTGTTTTGGGGCGACCATTTTTGGGCTAAGAAAAAAATCGAGGAGCTTTTGAAGAAAGCTGTAGATAAAAACTATTCTGTTTACAAACTTACGGGGGAATCGAGTGATCCTTTAGCAAACTTTTTAGCGCCAGATTTATTCGGACGAAAAATTTTTCTGATCGGAGAAAATATTATGGCGAGCGCTTTTTACAAAGGCGAGCTTCAGCGGCTGACAGATTTTTTTGTTGAGTCGAAAAATATCGCTGTTTTTTTTGAGGAAGAATTTGAAAAAGATTTTTTAAGAAATGCGGAGAAAGCTGGGGCAAAAATCGCAAAATTTGAAAATTCTTCCTCTCGCGTAGTCGCTTTTGGTAAGGCCGAAGCAGAGCGTCTCGGAATCAGCCCTGAAAAAACGCATGATCTTCTTTCCGGTGAAGATGACCCGCAAAGAGTTTCTTCAAAACTGGAACGCTTCTCCCTTGAAGGTAAATATGAACATGCAAAGAATTTTTCGGAGCCGAATTATTTCCAGTTTGCTGATGCTTTTTCAGAAAAAAATAAAAAGCAGGCATTAAAGCTCCTGCTTTCCTATGAGAAAGACGGCTTTGGAGGGGAGGAAGCTTATTGGAAAGTTTGCTGGAAAATAAAAATGCTCCGCCTCATTGGATCCGGCGGAAAAATTTCCGGCATTCATCCGTTTGTCATGAGGAAATCTGAAGCAGAATTAAAAAATTTTTCCTCGGGAGAGCTTAGGAAAATTTCGCTGAATCTTGTAGATTTATTTTCGCGTGTGAGGCGCAATGAAACGAGTTTTGAAGAAGGGCTCGAAAATTTGATTTTGGCGCTTTAACTACCGGAGCGCTTTTGCGAGTCTGGATTTTTTTCTGGCGGCATTATTTCTTTTCAGAATTCTGTTTTTTGCAGCCTTGTCGATAGCTTTTTGAAGTTTAGGGAAGGCGCTTTTAGCCTCATCGATTTTTTTTGCTTTTAATAAGCGCGAAAAATTTTTGAGAACTTTTTCGAGCTCGCGTTTCTTTATTAAATTCCGTTCCCGCTTTCTTGTGGCTTGCCTGAGCGCCTTTTTTGCTGATTTAAGTATTGGCATATGCTTGGATATATTAAATTAATCTTAGAATTTATGCAACTGAAAAGTCAAAATCTCCTCCCTTGATGAGATTTTTATTTTTCATTTCAAGAAAAAGTTTTCAGAATGTCGCGCAACTCGGCCGCTTTCTCGAATTCGAGGCGCGCGGCCGCTTCGAGCATCATTTTTTCAAGATCGGCCTTCGCGACTAGCCGATCTTTTTTGGAAAGTTTTTCAAGCTCTTTTGCCAGGTCATCTGTCCGCCAGCCAGCGGATTTTGTTTCTTCAAAAATGGACGGGCGGATCTGTTTATTAATCGCCTTTGGGGTAATGCCGTTTTTTTTGTTGAAATTTTCCTGATATCGCCTGCGGCGGATTGTCTCTTCGATCGTAAATTTTATTGAATCTGTAATATGGTCCGCGTATAGAATTGCGCGTCCGTTTACGTGGCGCGCTGCGCGCCCGACTGTCTGAATCAAGCTCGTCTTATTTCTCAAAAATCCTTCTTTATCTGCGTCGAGGACCAAAATTAACGCGACCTCGGGAAGATCGAGCCCTTCGCGCAAAAGGTTTATTCCGACAAGCACGTCAAATTCTCCTTCCCGCAGCTTTTTCAAAATATTCGTGCGCTCGAGAGTTTTTATTTCAGAGTGGAGATACTCCGCTTTGATATCATGCTCCTTCAGGTAATCGGAAATTTCCTCCGCGAGCCTTTTCGTTAGAGTTAACAAAAGCACGCGCTCTTTTTTTGCTACGCTTTTCTGAATTTCTGAAATCGCATCCTTAATTTGCCCTCCTTCGGGAGCGCCTCCAGCCGGTGGATTAATGGGCCGGACTTCGATGATTGGATCCAAAAGTCCGGTGGGGCGGACGAGCTGTTCTGTGATCTGCGCCTCTGACTTTGAAATTTCGTATTGGCTCGGTGTGGCGGAGACAAAAATTGCCTGGCTGATTCTTTTTTCAAACTCATCAAATTTAAGAGGCCTATTATCAAGCGCAGAAGGGAGGCGAAAGCCATAGTCAACAAGTGTTTGCTTTCGCGATTTGTCTCCAAAATACATTCCGCGAATTTGCGGGATTGTCATATGCGACTCATCTATGAAGACCAGCGTATCATCAGGCAGATAATCAAAAAGGGTGGCGGGCGGGGATCCGGGAGCTCTGAATGAAAGCTGCCTGGAATAGTTTTCAATCCCGCTTGCAAATCCCGTGGTCTTGAGCATCTCGAGATCAAAGCGCGTTTTTTGCTCGAGCCGCTCGGCTTCAAGCAGCTTTTCATCTTTTCGAAGTTCTTTCAGGCGTTCTTCCAGTTCGCGTTCGATGTTTCTTATTGCCAGATCAAGTTTGTTCTTAGGGGTGACGAAATGCTTTGCCGGAAAAATCTTTTTTGTCTTAAGCGCTGCGCCCAGCGATCCCAGGCCATTTTTTCGATCTGAAATTTTTTCAATCTCATCTCCAAACAGCTCGATTTTAGTTATGCTCGAAGCATCGGGAGAAGTTATATTGATTGCATCTCCTTTCACGGAATAACTCCCGGGCTTTCGCTCAAAATCGTTTCTTTCGTATTGCAGATCGGCGAGTCTCCCTAAAAGTTCCTGGCGTTTTGTTTTTTGCCCGATTTTGAGATCGACGGACATTTTTTCGTATTCTTCCGGATCTCCGATTCCGTAAATGCAGGAGACAGAGGCTACAATCACAAAATCCCTTCGCGTGAGCGCATCTTGCGTTGCGGCATGCCGGAGCTGGTCGATGAAAGCATTTATTTTCGCGTCCTTTTCAATATAAGTATCTGTTACGGGAAGGTAAGCTTCGGGTTGGTAATAATCATAGTAAGAAACAAAATAATGCACCGAGTTTTCGGGAAAAAATTCTTTGAATTCCTGATAGAGCTGCGCGGCAAGAGTTTTATTATGCGAAATTATTATCGCGGGGCGATTGCATTTTGCAATTACGTGCGCCATTGTCAAAGTTTTTCCGGATCCTGTAACGCCCAAAAGTGTTTGAAAGGGTTTGCCTTCCTTGATGTGTTTTGAAAGCTTCTTGATCGCCTGCGGCTGGTCACCGGCCGGTTTTAGCAGATGTTTTGTAGAAAAAATCATGATTGGAAACTTGCATTATACCATGAAAACAAAAATTTATTTACCTATGTGAGTTTTTATTTGCCTAGGCTTCTTTAATTAAGTAGCATGAACTTATGATCGGTTATTTGGAAGGAAAAGTTGTTTTTAAGGGCGAGCGTTACATTATATTGGACGTTAGCGGAGTCGGTTATAAGATTTTTATTAACACGGAAACTTCGGCGAAAATTCCATTCGCAGAGGAAAAAACAAAGATTTGGACCCATTTGCATCAGCGGGAAGACGCAATAGAGCTTTACGGTTTTTCTTTACCGGCAGAACTTAACTTTTTCGAAACTCTGATCGGCGTTCCCGGCGTGGGGCCGAGGACAGCTTTAGGAATTACCAATGTGGCTCCGCTTGATATGCTGAAGCACGCGATTGCATCAGGCGAGCTTTCTTATTTAACTAAGGTTTCGGGAATTGGAAGGAAAACCGCCGAAAAAATTATGGTGGAGCTTCGGGAGAAATTCGGGAAAGCTTCGCCCGAGGGGCCGCTATTGAAGGAGGAGCGGGATGCCCTCGAAGCGCTTGAATCGCTCGGGTATTCTTTACGCGAAGCGCGCGAAGCTTTGCAAAAAATTCCTTCAGAAGTCGAAGGCACCTCTGCAAGGGTTAGAGAAGCGCTTAAAATGCTCGGGAAGCACTCAAGTTAATAAATATTAATTTATAAATCGTGGAAAAAGTTTTATGGATTTTAAAAAAAATAATGCCGCGTTCAGCATTTAAATTTTTCCAGCCTGCCTACCATTATATATTGGCGCTGATCGGCGCGGTTTATTACGGTTTTCCCTCTCGAAAAATGAAAGTCATTGCAGTTACTGGAACTTCCGGAAAAACAACGCTTGTTGAAATGCTCCATGCGATTTTTTCGGAGGCTCGATATAAAACTGCTTCACTTTCGGGCCTCCGGTTTAAAATTCAAAACAGAGCAGAGCCAAATCTTTTAAAAATGACGATGCCGGGGCGCTTTCGCGTACAGAAGTTTTTGGCGGATGCCCGGAATGCCGGATGCGATTATGTTTTTCTTGAGACTACTTCGGAAGGGATAAAACAATTCCGGCATAAATTTATAAAATTTTACGCCGCGGTACTAAATAATCTTTCGAAGGAGCATTTGGAAGCGCATGGTGGATTTGAAAACTATCGTGATTCGAAGGCTAAAATATTTTATCTGGCGCCGATTCACGTTTTGAACGCGGAAGACCAATATTTTGATTTTTTTAACAAACTGCCTTCTTTGGACAAAGTATTTTTTCATCCCTCGAGATTTCCCGATTCAATAAAGCTGAAGCTTTTGGGCGATTTTAACAAGGCAAACGCAATGGCTGCGCTCGCTTTTGCCCGCCACGAGAAAATTTCAGATGAAACTTCTAAAAGTGCGCTTGAAAAAATAATTACATTGCCTGGACGTATGGAATATATTAATCCGCCTGAGGGCGTGAATCCGAAATTCAAAGTTCTCGTTGATTATGCTTTTTTGCCGCAGACTTTGGAAACGCTTTATGAATATACGAGGAGAGAAAGCCCGAGCCTTGTCTGTGTTTTGGGTGCGGCGGGAGGAGGGCGCGACAAATGGAAGCGTTCAGTTTTGGGAGATATCGCCGCAAAATATTGCAGGAAAATTTATGTTACGAATGAGGACCCGTATGACGAGGATCCGAATGAAATTATTGAGCAGGTGTCGCGATCGCATAATTTCGAAAAGATTCTTGACCGGAGAGTTGCAATCCGCGAAGCTTTGAAGTCTGCCGCTGAAAATGAAACCGTTGTTATCACCGGCAAAGGTTCGGAGCCTTGGATTATGGGTCCGCACGGAACGAAAACGCCGTGGGACGACCGCCGTGTTGCGCGCGAAGAACTCGAAAATTTGTTTAATAGTTCAAGGCTGGACTAATTTTGAGCCCGCGCGCTATACTATCGGCTGATATTGAAAATTTAGTTATCTCGAGGTGGCAGATGAAGAATGACAGAAAAAACCCGTGTTTAAAAAAGGGCGATGACTTGGGACCATGGATTATCGTTTTTTTGTTTTTTGTCCTGC
Organism: Candidatus Giovannonibacteria bacterium; assembly: GCA_016186825.1. Lineage (GTDB taxonomy): Bacteria > Patescibacteriota > Minisyncoccia > JACPKW01 > UBA11713 > JACPKW01. The sequence continues at coordinate 68,868 of JACPKW010000003.1, read as the reverse complement.
TCGGGATACTGGTAAGTGTTCCTTCGAGCTCAATTTTGTCGCCCCTTTTTCCTTAAACCGCCGGTCGTCGAATTTCATCGACCGGCGGCTAACTTTTTTAGCTAGACTAATTTCTGAAAGAAGATTATAATTTTTTCAGGTGAATTTTTTGGGTGCGGAAAGGAGCTCTGTATGACTGATTCTGAGCGAGAAGAGGAAAGGAAAAAAGAAGAAGAACAGGCAGAGAAAATTTTGAATAAGTTTATTCTGGTGATGCTTGTCGCCTTCCTTGTTTTCGGCATTTATTTTGCCAACACGTTTTTATCGGCTAACATAGTGCGCCCCGAAAAATTCATCCAAAACCCGCCGCCGGCCGATTACTGATTTTTAAAGTTGGCCGGCGGCCTCACTATTTATGATCAAAAGATTACCAAAGAGTTCGAGAAAATTTATTCGATTTGAAAAAAGCCGTATCCGCGGGCAGTTTTCAGATCTTGGAATTCGGCGCGAAAAAATTTCTGAACTTTACGCGCGCTTTGCCAAGAAAGTCAAAAATCCCCCAGCCGAATCCCCGAAACCAACAGAAGAAGACAGAAAAACCATTTCAAGGAAACAGATTAAAGCTTCATCTTCAGCAAAAAAATAATTTCGCGATTTTTAAAAAGGGATGCTTGATTTCTCTCCGGTTTTCTGTTTTCTTGGAAAGTATAGCAAGGAGGGCAATATGATCGTTTTAACAAAAGAAGAAATAAAGCTAGTTGACCCCAAGCTCTTTCTTTTATGGGCTGGAATCCCGCTTCAGGATATGAGAAACCCGGTGAGAGTTTTAAAACCGTGGGCAAAAGAACTGATCACATCTGCGGTCTATTCTATAATTTTGCGTGCGGAGACTGCGAGTTATCGCAATTTTTATTTTTCAAACAGGAGAACTCTCCGCGACAGAATTTTCAGGATTGGATGGAGCCCAAAAAGCGGCCTCATAAATTTTTTGTCGCTAGTTGACGAAAGGGGCCGTTATCTTGAGGATTCCAAATGGTCAGAGGATGAGGTTATAGCTTGGTTTAATGAGCGCGGAGGGAAATAAAATGTGCGAATCTCGCCCATTCCCTCCGCCTCTTCTTTTTATGGCGCCATCTCTCCACGATCGTGGGAAGATGGCACCACGTTGATTTTATTTTCAAACCTTGCTTTCCTGAAAATAGTGCCAGCGTCCCAAGAGCGCAGAAAGAACTTTGTCGAAAGGATATGAATAAAAAAATTTCATTCTTGATAGGAGCGGCTATGATTGGCAGCTTTTTTATTTTGCCTTCCAAGGTTCGCGCTGCTTCTGAATGCACCGACTATGGATTTAAAACTTGGGGAAATCTAATTTACAATAACTATTTTTTCGATGACTATGAGCGGGTTGAGTATATAAACAACCTGCTTCGAATTCATCTGAAACTGAAAACGCCTCAAAATGACAGCCGCCCGTGGATTCTAAATTATTCTATCCTTGATGATAACTGCAAGAATTTCTTTATTAAGAATGAAGTTAGATGGCTATTTCTCGATCCCGGAATCGAATATTTCAGCATTCGATTTATAACACCCACGCATTATGAAATTTGGAATGACGAGCTCGATGTCCGCCAAGATTGCGTATATTGTTCAGGTGATGTTCCTGTCGTCGGAGACTACAACGAGCTCTTTTTTCAAGGGAGCACTTATGAATCTGTTAGTTTTATAAGGACTTCGCCGTATCGAATTAAGGGAGATGCGACCGGACCTCCTATCAGAAATTTTTCGCTTGCAAAACCTATTGCTTGCCCAGAGTTTTTTTCCAACGGAGATTTCTTTGATAATTACGAAAGATCAGAATATGAAAACGGCTATCTAAAGCTCTATTTTCGTTTTAATTCTTTGTATGACGATGGGCGCGGGTGGTTTCCGCGCTTATTTTTATATGACGAAGATTGCGTTCTTAAAAAAACATTTGATCCGCCTGATCCATATAGCGCATGGATAAAGCGTTGGACCAGATATTTCAGTGTGCGCTTCACGAGCCCTACGCATTATGAAATTTGGAACGATGAAACTAACCAGAAAGAGGAGTGCTCTCTTTGCTCGCAAGATTTTTCCAATTTATTGCCCGACGGGTCGGAAGCAAGCTATGTCTCATTTTTTGGGCTGACCAGCTTTCCAAATAGCGCCGTAGTTTCTACTCCCCAACCGATTGAAAAAGCGCCTGCCTTGGTGGACCCCGTAATAATTATTCCGGGAATTCTCGGCTCTACGCAGGTATACAGCACCTGGTATATGGATCGCATTTTGCATACTTACGATAATTTGATCGAAACTTTGGCCGAAAACGGTTATGAAAAAGAAAAAAATCTTTTCACTTTTCCTTACGATTGGCATGAGTCTAATATTATTACTGCGGAAAAACTTCGGCAAAAAATTAATAAAGTTCAGGAAGTTTGCAGATGCGAAAAGGTTGATCTTGTCGCGCATTCAATGGGCGGTCTCGTCGCACGCCAATATGTTCAGTCTGATGAGTATGAAAATGACGTGGATCAGTTGATATTTTTAGGCACGCCGCATTTGGGGGCTCCTAATGACTATTTAATGTGGGAAGGAGGAGAAACGGATATAAATTTTAGAAATCAGTTACTAAAATATTATCTGATTAGAGAAGCTGAAAAAGCTGGGTATGATAACTTGTATGAGTACATTCACAAAAAACCTATTTTATCTATAAAAGAACTATTACCAGTTTATGCATACATCCGAGACAAAAATAGCGAATACCTTAATGATTATCCTTATGATTATCCTAGAAATATATTTCTTGAAAATTTAGATAATACACGTTTTAAACTTGAATCTCGTGTGCGTGTTGCTAATTTTCAAGGATTGAAAATAACTGACGATACCATAACATTAATTCGCGTTGTTAGTTCCAAAGCACTACCAAAATGGGAATATGGCTATCCAGAAGGTTTTTATGAAAAAATTGGGGATAGAGGTCTGGAGAGAGGACAAGGTGACGGAACAGTTCCAAATAATAGTGCAGGCAGGATAACAGAAAATTTGAATGTTATTATATCAGAACATGGCGAACTTCCCACTAAAGCGGAAGGACTGGTTTTTAAAGAGTTAACTGGAAGAGATGCTGAAAAGTTATTTATTGGTTCGGACACTGGGTGGCGAATAATTATTTTCAAGATGCTTTCCCCGGCTGATATGTTGGTTGTATCGCCGGATGGAAAAAAAATAGGGCGAAACTTCAGTACAAACGAAGAAGTCAATTAACGGATGATGAATATATTACTATTCCAAATCCGCTCGATGGAGAATATAAAGTTTATACAAAGGGAACGGATAATGGCGGATCATATACTGTTTTATCGGCATATATTTCTGATGATGCTTTTGTTGAGAAAGAATTTAGCGCAGAAACTTTGCCTGAACAAGAAGAGGAGTTGTTGGTAAATGTTGATAATTTGCATCCTGAAAATCTCCAAATTCTGCCTGCCGACAACGAACCGCCCCAAATTGAAATTAATCTGCCTCCCGATAAAAAATATCTGCATTCGGATTATTTGAAAGTTAATATTTTTGATTTGGAATCAGGTGTGGCATCTTCTACGATAAAATTCGACGGTAAGATTATTAGTGGGACATCAAGCATAGATCTTTTTTATGAAAAACTGGGTGAACATAGATTATACGTTTCTGCTGTTGATTTTTTAGGAAACCCAACTAGCACTAATATTGATTTTCTAGTCACAGCGAAAATAGAAAGCACTATTTCGGATGTAAAAAGGTCTGCGGAACTTGGGTGGTTTGGTGCTCGCTTTCCTCTGAAAAATTCATTGATTAGATTGCTTATGTCAGCAGATAAGTCCAATCATGAAATAGCCAGAAAGGCGCTTCTAAATACTGCGTTAAAACATCTAGATGTGGCAAAGAGAATTAATCAAATAGATTTAAGAGCGTATAATATATTAAGAGATGATATTAAGTGGCTGATAAATAATTAAATGGAAAATTTAAAAATATTTTTTCGGAATTTAATATTTAATATTCTGATCAGCGCATTAGTTTTTATTATTGCTGGTCTTGCTTCACGACCTGTTGGTGATTGGTTCTGTAAAAATTTTGAATGTGGGAGTGGAATGTGGGGTTTTGGATTAGATGCTATTTTGGGTTTTTTTATTGCTCTACCGTTCTTTTTATCATTAGTTTTTTCTTTTATCGGAGATCAGAATAAGTATATTTGGATTATTTTAATTCTCTTATTATTTTTTATTTTTTCTAGATTATTTATAATTACCGAAGTTGTTGTTCAATTAATGATAATTCCGCTGCTTGTTGGTTTAGTTCCTGGATTCCTTCTTTCAAAAGTTTTTCCGAGATTTAATTTGCGGACACTGTTGGATAAATAATTTAAATGAATTGACGTTTTCTCGCGGAAGCGTTAATTTTGATTTGTAGTTCGTTTCAAAAAATTTTTTCGGAGAGGAGAAAGAGATGCAAAAAGATGAAAGCCGGGTTGAGGAAGTATTGGGCGACATCATCGCTCATGCAGAGCTAATGTCTGAACAAACCGGAGTTGCTGTTCGTGGTTTTTTGCTCGCGGCGGCGGCATTGGCGGCGCAGGAATTAGCTCGTCTGGAGAATGGCCAAGGAGATGTGGTCGCGAGTTATTTTTTTAATCGGGTATTGCTTGTCGTACCCGATCTCGGAACGGATCTTGTCATTAGGCTTTTGTCAGCGGTTGTTGCCGGCGACCGATCAGTCATCGAGATGACTGATCGTGTCGAAGAGTATTTCGCGCTGTATCGTAATGAATGTGGCGATGGCAGAGGAGATAAGGTGCTCTCGCTCGGCTACTTATCCTGCGGCACGATTGCGGCCAAAAAGGCTCTCGAACTTAAACCGCCGGACGGGATGGTTCTTGTGCATGTTTTAAAGAGCGTCCCAATGTATCCAAAGATGGCGGCTTAGATTTCTTGAGCTGATTTTCTTCGAACCGGATTTAAATGATCCCGCCTCGCAATGCGTGGGGCGGGATTTTTAGTTTGACGGAATTTCATAATTATGCTTCAGTTAAATCAAAGAAAATTCTTTTGGAGGTGAATAATGGGAAAGTTAATTCCAAAGGCGCAGGAGCAGAAGCTCAACGAAGAGTTTTCTGTGATGACAGCAGCTGCCAGTTATTATCGAGTATCTTTACGTTTAGCAGATATGGCAGACGGGAAACGTAGAATCTTGCACCGCCTTTTCGTCGGTCATTTTAAAACCGTCTCAGAGCAGCAGGACGAGGCGCTTCGATTGGCAGAGGAGAGCGGAGGCAAGGCGCTCTGCTTGACCAGCATGGACGAGGATTTTTGCCTAGGATTTGGAGATACTCCGGCGGAGGCGGCTGAAAACGAAAAAAAATATGGAAGTGGCCGGGCGGGATGTTGGTCGCGGAAACTGGCTAGAAAAGAAAACGAATCTCGAGAGTCGGAGCCCCGCTCTAACGAATGAAGCTCTCCTCTTCGTGGACTCAAGGTGTAGTAGGCCGCCCATGAATTAACCCAAAGCCCCGTTCGCGACCTTGCGTTGCCCGGGGCTTTGTTGCTTTTTGTAACTTTCCATAAGCTCAAATCGTCAGTATAATTGAGATAATTATAACTAAATTTAATACCTAAAATGGACAACGAAGAAAACAGGTTTATGGGCTATTCGATTAAGAGATGGGTCTTAAGTGCAGTTGGTTTATTTTTAATAATTTTTCTGGCGGCGAAAACGTGGGAAATCGTGGAAGTTTTGAGAAAGCCTGACATAACTGCTCCGAGCATTTCGATAACAGGCGAGGGAAGAGTATTTGTAAAACCTGATATCGGCGAAATAAATTTCGCGGTAGTCGTCGAAAAGAAAACCGTGAAAGAAGCGCAAGATGAGGCGACGGCACTTTCAAACAGGATTTACGCGGCAGTCAAAGAAAAAGGAGTCGAGGAAAAAGATATAAAGACCACGAATTATTCCATTACCCCGAAATACAATTATTTTTACAATATGCCCATGTCCGACGGATCACAGCGTGCGCCAGAAATTATCGGATATACGGTCTCGCAAAATTTTCAGGTAAAAATAAGAAATCTTGAAAGAGCAGGTGAAATTTTGGCGGCTGGAACGAGCGCAGGCGCGAATCAAGTGGGAGGGCTTTCGTTTACGACTGAAGATCCGGAGACATCCCAGCTTGAAGCGAGAAATAAAGCGATCGAAGATGCTGCGAGAAAAGCAAAAGAGCTTACGGATAAGTTAGGTGTTCGCCTCGGCAGAGTGATCGGCTTTGGCGAATATGGCGGACCGGTCAGCCCCTATCCTTACTATAGAGAGGGAATGGGCGGGGCAAGCGATGCAACGCCTCCAAGTCTTCCGCCTGGTGAAAATGAAGTCGTAGTTAACGTTACTGTTACTTATCAAATAAAATAACTTTATTAAATTATGGACGGAACAACCCAAAGAACATCGCCAAAGGATGTATTCATGCACCTTTTGGCAATCCTTGCGCTCTACGTGAGCGTGATCAGTTTCTTGGCGCTGATTTTTCAGATTATTAATATTTATTTTCCCGATCCGGTTGAAGAAGGTCCTTATTTTGATCCGACATATTATTATGAAGCGATTCGTTGGTCGGTTGCAGCCTTGATAGTTATTTTTCCTGTGTTTATTGCAACTTCTTGGATGCTCAATAAAAGTTATCTCCAAACTCCATCTAAAAGGGATCTCCGGATTAGAAAGTGGCTGATTTATTTCACGCTTTTTCTCGCCGCAATAGTTATTATAGTAGATTTGGTCACATTGATTTATTACCTTTTGCAAGGAGGACTGACTGCAAGATTTATTTTGAAGGTTTTGACGGTGCTTGCGACTTCGGGAGCTGTTTTCGGGTATTACTACATGGATCTTAGAAAGTTTAAAACCGAATAAACAATGAAACCACTGGTATATGTAGTGATAATAATCGTTGTTGCGGCGATAATCGGCGCTTTTTTCATCGTGGGATCTCCAGCCGAAGAAAGACTTCGGCAGTTTGACCAGACGCGCATTCGGAGTCTGCAAGACATTCAATGGCAGATTGTAAATTATTGGCAGGCAAAAAATAAGTTGCCCGATGATTTGCTTTCTTTAAAAAATTCGCTTAGTGAATGGAGCGTCCCCGTTGATCCCGAAACAGGCTCGCTCTATGAGTATCAAAAAACAGGAGACTTAAAATTCAGGCTTTGCGCGAATTTCAATCGAGCGGGATCTTTGCGGGATGGAAATTATCCAAGACCATTGTCTATTGTGGGAGGGCAGTTTGACAGCGAAAATTGGAAGCACGAGAAAGGCAAAGCTTGCTTTGAACGCACAATTGATCCCGATTTCTATAAAAATAAAACGCAGCCGCTTTAATTTTAATTGCAAAAAAGAAGGGAAATTTTTTTAATTCTTCATAACATCCGAAGCCTCCATAATGTAGGCTCGATTTTTCGAACGGCGGACGCGGCGGGAGTTTCAAAAATTTTTTTAACAGGGTACACTCCCGCGCCTTTGGATATTTTCGGAAAATATCGTAAAGAAATTTCCAAAGTTGCGCTCGGCGCGGAAAAATACCTTCCATGGGGAAAAGTGTCAAACATCAGAGGTTTGACAAAAAAGCTGAAAAAAGATGGGGTAGAGATTATTGCGCTAGAACAGTCGAGGAATGCTATGAATTTTAAAAAATTTAGGCCGAATTATCCGCTGGCGCTTATATTGGGCAACGAAGTTCGCGGAATAGCGCCTGCGGTTTTGAAAAAATGCGACAAAATAATCCAAATTCCGATGCGCGGTAAAAAAGAATCTTTGAACGTGTCAGTTGCCGCAGGAGTCGCACTTTTTTCTTTATGAAAATCGAAAAAATTTCAGAGAGCGGGGGAGCAGTTTCGCTAGATTTTGTCCTTGAAGAGCTCAGAATCTTAAGCGTAGGGAAAAGCTAAAAATCATCAAACGGCAGTCTCGAGAGCGGACCATAATCCGCTCTTTTTGCGGAAAATTATTAGTAAGAAATTGTGCTGACAATTTTTCCCGTTCCGTCGCGAAGCGTGATGGTTTCTTTCCAGTTTTTCCATATTTCGGAAGGACGCCCCAAGTAGACATGCCATTCATTTTTATAAAAATCTTTATCGTTTTTATGACTTGTAACGCAGTTCGAATAGTTGACTTCAGAATTTACCCAATTCCTGCAAGTTAAAGGAGCTTCAACGTATGTTTCTTCAAGAGCCTGCCTGCAAGAAGGAAGCGACTGCAAATAATTTATGCAGGCGTATTCAAAATTTCTCGCCGAGAACTCGTCTTCGGGGCGCGGACATTGGTCCGAAAGCCTCGGTTCAAAATTATAATATTGATTGAAGTATCCTGTGCAGATATTTGTTCTGAAATTTGCCCCGAGCGGACTTTTCCCAGTGACCACAAAAATCCGGCCGCCGGGCTCGAGCAAAATCGGGCTCTCGGGGTTTACTTGCCCGGCATAAGGAAGCGCGGCGGCAGCTCCGATTTTATATCTTTCCCCTCTGGAATTTTCTATACTCCAATTTGAAAGCAGAATTTTCTGCCCCGTTCCATACGTTGAATAAATTTCAATATATTCTTCGTCCGGATTTTCACTTTGCGCGCGAGCGGCTGAAAGTTCCACCGATTGGCTAAAAATGGATTGGGCGCCGGAAGCCGGAGGGAGGCCTTCGGAAGTATATGGAAGCGGACGGGGTTGAGGGAGCGGCTGCGGTTCGGGAAGAGACCTTGTCGGAGGCAGCGATCGCAAAGATTCTTCCTGTTTTTCTTCAACAGTTCCGGATTCAGAAGGCGCGCCGATCTTAATTCCACCGCCGCTGAAAATTCCGCCAAGCCCGCCGCGCGCCGAGAAAAAAATTACAAGGACTACAATTAAAATCAGCCAAAACCAGCTCCCGCCAATTAAATCTCCGCCCTTGTTTTTCTCATCCATGCTTTAATTATGTTATACACGATTTGATTTGACAAGAAGTAATATTTGTAGCATCCTATAACGAGGAGGTGCCAAATGGCTAAGATCAAAAAAACGAAAGAAATTTTTGAAAAAGCGAGTAAGGAAATCCAGCGATGCGCCGGTGTTTCTTCCATTGTTCTGGATGATCTTCTTCTCGCGGAAGCTAAAAAGCTTCCGCGAGAAGATCGGTACTCGTTTTTCAACGAGTTTGTCGTGCGCGAGAAGCAAAAGGCGCGCGCGACTTAGCTGAAGTTTTCAATAAGGAGGTGGTTTATATGAACTGCGAATGAGGGTTGCCCACGGTGACCCTCTTTTCTTTTTGGTTTATAATCTAATCATGTTCAGCTTGTTTCCGAGCCTCTTTGCGTATCAGCTTGTTGCGCCTTTCATATTGCGTATTGTGCTTGGGGTTATTTTCGTTTTGAGGGGCTATCGTGCATTTTCCAATTTTTCAGGCGACGGCGCAGCGGTGGATTCGGTCGGGATAAAAATTGACCGTCAGCTTCTTAAAATCATCGGGGTTATTGAACTTTTAACGGGGATTTTCTTAATTGCGGGCCTTTACACTCAAGGGGCGGCGATTTTAGCGGCTCTGATTTCACTCGGAAAACTTTGGAAAGGCGTATCTGCGCGCTCTTACGAATCAAATTTAGCTTTGCTCGCGATTTCTCTTTCATTAATTCTTTTGGGCGCTGGAATCTGGGCGATGGATAAGCCGTTCTAAATGAAAGACGACATAATTGTTTTTGATATTGAAACAAAAAAAGATTTCGCCGAAGTTGGTGGCCGCGAAAACCTCGCTCTCTTGGAAGTTTCAGTGCTTTGCGCCTACTCCTATTTAAAAAATAAATTTTATTCTTTCGAAGAAAAAGATTTGAAGCATTTCGTAACAATGCTTGAAAGCGCCGGCAAGGTTGTCGGCTTCAATATAAAAGGTTTCGATCTGCCGGTTTTACAGCCCTACTGTTCGCTGAATTTGTCTCTGCTTCCTGTCCTTGATCTTATGGATGACGTTATTAAGGGAGCGGGTTTTCGGATTTCACTGGATAATCTTTGCTCATCTACCCTGGGCGCAAAAAAATCTGCGAACGGACTTGATGCGGTCAAATGGTTTCGCGAAGGGAAAATCAATGAAATAAAAAAATATTGCACGGATGACGTGAAGTTAACGCGTGATCTGTATGAGTATGGCAAAAAAAATAATTATATAATTTATTTTTCCCGCGATTTAATGGATCGTGCGGCAATTCCCGTAAGTTGGGGAGAGGGGATAACTTTAAGCATTCCACAAATTTTGAAAAACGGATTCGAGAACAGATTCCGCGTTGAGATTGATTATCTGGCGGATCCGAAACAGAGTCCCGCAAAAAAGAGTACCTATCTTGTTGATATCCAAAAAATCGGCAATAATTTTTTTGAAGGATATTGCAATTTGCTTAAAGGACGAAAGATATTCAAAACCGACCAAGTTTTAGGGGCACGAATTACTTCAAAACCATACCGGCTTGAAGAAGATGCCCAAAAGACGCTATTATAGAAGCCATCAAAGGCAGAATTGAAAACGTGAAAAACTATTCGAGAAAAAATGCGAGATCCGGCCGGGTAGCATATAGGACTCCCTCGAGGATCCGGGTTAAAAAATCGAGAAGTTTTAAAAAAACACAATTCCGCCGAGATTACAAAAATGACAGATGATACAAACCCCATTAGAATCGGGCAAAACATCTAATGGGCTTCATAGACATATCCAACTTTCGTGGATAAAAATAACAATTCTGAAACATATTCTAACGGGGTAAAATTTTATCGGGCAGGAAGACTTGTCGGCTTCGACGAGCTTGTCGAGGAGTTGATCGCCTACATTAAAGAAAAACCGGAACGCGAATACAAAATCGTGGTGGGTTCGGATTCGCGCGCCGAAAAAGAAGTGCGCTTTATCACAAGCGTTGCGATTCTCCGCGTTGGAAACGGCGGGCGGTATTACTGGACGCGATCGGAGGAAACATACGCGCCGACTCTGCGCGACCGGATTTATAAAGAAACCATGCATTCTATTTTATGCACGCAGGAGTTACGCTCGCGCCTGAAAGATAAACTTGGCGAAGAATTTTTCTGGGACGGAAAAATCTCTGTGCATATCGATGTTGGCGAAAACGGCCCGACCAAGGATTTGATTGATACAGTCGTGGGGATGGTGAAGGGCTACGGCTTTGAAGCGGTAATTAAGCCCGATTCATTCGGCGCGTTTGTATTGGCGGATCGGCATACTTAACTTTTATTCCATGATACGAAGCCTTTTTGCCCCGCACAAATGCCCTCGTAGTTCAATGGACAGAACGTAGGCCTCCGAAGCCTGAAATACAAGTTCGACTCTTGTCGAGGGCGCAATCTAGTAAAAAGTATTTTACATATCCACGCTGGCCTACTGATGATATAATTAACCTATGAGTGAAACGACAAAAATGGCGGGGGATATAATGGCGGTCGTGCTGATTTTGTTCATTGTGGTGCTTGCGATAATCACCGTTGCTTCTGTTTGGAAATTTTTAGAAATTAAAGATGTTATTTTCAAGGCCGTGTTTTCCTTCGCCGTTCTTTTTATTGCTTATCTAATAGTAGTTACAGCTGCTCGTTACTGGGAGGCACACTCCGGCGGCACACCGAGCCAAATAAATTAATATGTTTACACAAATTCGAAAATCGGCAATTGCAGTTTTAATCGGCGCAGTCGCTCTTTTTGCGTTTCTGGGGATTCTCTCAATTTGGGAAGTTATAGCCAAAGAAGACGTTTATAAATCTCTCACTTCCATGGGGATTATTTCTTTTGCGAGTTTTCTGATTGTTTTAATCTCCCTTGAGCGCGAAGGGAAACTTTTGGAATATTTTTCAGTTAAGGGCAGTAACCAGGTTTCGGGGGTAAAAATTTTCGGCGCGATAGCTATTGTGATTATTGTTATTTGGATCCTGTCTAGCGCCCTTTAACCTTAGTTTTAAGCGGTCTATTATCTTTTTTAGCCCGAGCGGGTTATATTTTTATTGTTGAACACGGGCCATAGTATAGTGGTAATACGTACCCTTGGGGTGGGTATGTCTCCGGTTCGATTCCGGATGGCCCGACATTTCGATAAAGATTTAAAAGTTATAAGATATATTTATGAATCCAAAGCCGAAAATCGTTATTGTTGATGATGATGCGAATAAGCGCCGCACGTACTCTGAAAAATTCAGAGTTGAAGGGTTTGAGGTTTTTGAAGGCGAAAACGGCAAAGTCGGCCTTGAATTGGTTCATAAAAATCATCCGGACATTATTTTTACGGGTATTCAGATGCCGGAGATGACGGGTTTTCAGATGATTGAATCTTTGAAAAAGAATCCTGAATTTGCGAGTATCCCCATTATGATGAATTCCCACTTGGGGAAAGAAGATGACCGTTTGAAGGCGCAGGCGCTCGGCATAAACGAATTCATATATTACGGCTTCATGACTCTGAATGATGTTGTAAAGAGAGCGCGAGAGCTGATAAAATAAATTTCGCGAATGACCCCCGCTCGCTTCTCGGCAGGCGGCCGCTTAAAACCTGCTTCGCAACGGTTTTGTTCCGGATACAGAGTACCACAAAAAAGCGAAGCAGTTCGCATTTTTCCGCCCATAGCTCAATTGGCAGAGCAGGTCCCTCTTAAGGACAAGGTTGTAGGTTCGATTCCTACTGGGCGGACACGATAAGACTTTCGCGATTTTTGAGAGAAGTCGCCTCGCCGCTTTGCGGCTCGGCTTGGCGGCTTTGCGCAAGGCGCAAAGCCGCATAATCCCACGGCGCGGAAAACGAAAAGGAAGCGGACTTGTCCAAAAGTTGATGGTTCGTTCCGACTTTTTGGACAAATGCCTTAATGTCCTGAAAATTGTCGCTGTGCGACAATTTTTTGGCTTTCTGTATATCTAAAATCCAACTCCGCAAGGGTTCAATCCAATTCTTTCCCGTTCGTCCAAAATCCGATTTTTGAGACGCAAGAGAAACTTTTTGCTTTAATAACTCCTCTTTCTTTTTCAAATAGTTTTCTTTGGGTATGTCGCCGTCAATATACGCCGAGGTAAGTTTATCCAGTTTCTCTTGCGTAGCCGTTCTTTTGGTTTCTAGATTTTGGACGAATGATTGCGATGAGTGGACTTTTTCTTTTTCCCATTCCGCAACTTTTGCCAACATCTTTTTTGTCCACTCATCGCAAAGCGCAACGCTTTGAAGCCGTGCCTTTAATTGCGAAACGAGCAAATCCTCTCGCAAATATCTTTGAGCACAATTTCCATTTTTCTTGGTGCAACGATAGTAGCGATATAGTCCGCCGTGTCCTTTTGCCCATTGCGCGGTGATCGCCGAGCCGCACTCGCCGCAAGTGAGCAATCCGGTAAAAGAGAAATTGTGCTTTTGCTTGGATTTGCGAGGTTTCGCTTTCCGCTTCAATACTTCCTGCACGGCTTCAAAGATTGCGAGGGAAAGAATTGGCGGAAATGTGCCTTCGTGATATTCGCCGTGGTGCGCGACAAAGCCGAGATAGGCGCGATTGGTAAGCAAGTGGTGGATGCTACATTTCGCAAGTGGCGTTCTGTTTCTTGTTTCAACGCCAAGTTCCGCCAAAAACTCCGACATACTTTTGAGCGTATGCGTTCCTTTGGCGAACTCCTCAAACGCTCGCACGACAATTTTAGATTTTGCGGGGTGCGGTTCAATTTGCCTCGTTTTCGGATTGTTCACATAGCCAAAAGGTGCGAGCGTCAACCATTCTCCTCTGCGGAGTTTTTGGCGGATTCCGCGCTTCACATTTTCAACAAGATTGTCAGAGAAATACTTAGATTGTCCGAACGCCACTTGCAACATGAACTTTCCTTGCGGAGTTGGCTCAAACCAAAATTGCGGAAAGCGCAAAGAAACGATTTTGCCGGTATCTACGAGATAGATAACTTTCCCGCCATCAACGCTATTTCGCGCCAATCTGTCCGGATGCCAAGCGAGAATTCCTACGCTCTCGCTCTTTTCTACCTCATCTATCATTTCGGCAAATTTTTCTCGCCCCGGTGTCTTTGCGCTTTTTGCTTCTTGAAATTCGCGGATGATTTCAAAATTTTCTCTACGAGCATATTCCCGCAACTCAAATAACTGCGTCTCAATGGACATCATTTGTTTATCGTCATCTTCAGTGCTCTTGCGAGCGTAGAGAAAATATTTTGGTTTGAGCATAATGTCTTAAATTATTGATTTTAGATATTCATTATCCGCTTCCTTTTCGTTTTCTGCGGCGTGGGATTATGTGGCTTTGCGCCTTGCGCAAAGCCGCCAAGCCGAGCCGCAAAGCGGCGAGGCGACTTCTCTCAAAAATCGCGAAAGTCTTATCGTGTCCTCAATTCTAAACTTTGGGCGAACCCATTTTGAGGGGAAATGACCGCCTCCGCTTCGCTTGGCGGAACGCTCGGGCGCGGCGGAATCCCGCCCCGTGACCCCCCTTCCGCCGCGCCCTCGCGGGAGGCAAAATTTTTTTTCGACGGCATTCATATGTTTCATTATAATGCACCATTTATCTATAATGCAACAACTGATAAAATGTTGATATCACTTATGAATGAAATATCGTCAAAATTAGGCCGAAATCTCAAGCGCATCAGAACAAGGAGAAAAATGTCGCAAGGAGATATTGCGCGCGCCCTAGAAGTACACAGAGCGTATGTAAGCGGAATTGAGAACGGCAAGCGCAATCCCACCCTTGCGACAATTCAAAGATTGGCTGACGCGCTTGGTGTTTCGGCAGACGAGTTAATCAAATAAATTATGGAAAAACATTCCAGAGTTATATTTTTCGATCTCTATCAGACTCTTCTTGATGTCAAAATAAGTTCCACAGACCCAACAATGAAACCGAAAGAGGAATTGGTTGGCTGGGAACCATTCGCGGATGCATTAAAGAAATACGGAATAACCATTGCCGCTAATGAATTTTTAAAACTCTATGAAAAGCGGCGAGATGAATTCTATTCTGCAAATAGAGATAAAAACATCCATCACCACAATATGCAGAAAATAATAGCCGAAGTTTTAGAAAAAGATTTTAATATTCAACGCTCGCCGGAGGGATTATTGAATTTGGTCTATGTCTACCGTAAAGCAAATCGAGGTTGGCTGCGATTATATCCTGGCGTTTTTGAAACGCTTTCCACTCTTTCAAAAAAATATACTCTATCAACGGCAAGCCACACACAAGGCTCTTTTACGCAATTAGAATTGCGAGAACTCGATATCGAAAAATTCTTTTCTTATTTTGTGTATAGTTCAGATATTGGACTTCGCAAAGAATCCCCAGATTTTTACAAGCGCGCATTAGAAATCGTTGGAAGAAAGTCCGAGGATTGTATAATGGTTGGAGACAACTACGATGTTGATGTGCATGTGCCGCAACAATTGGGTATCCGAGCAATCTGGATAAAAAATCCCATTACATGTGGCCGTTATCCCACGGCAGAAGAGTATCAAAATTATGTTAATCTTGACGATATTGAGAATTTACCAAATTTAGTTGAAAAACTTTTACAGAAACCATTATGAGTATGATACGAGGTATAATTTTCGATTTCGGCGACGTTATCTGTTTTTGGAAAACTGACGCTTTAGGTGAGGCACGCTCACTTGCTTTAGGATTGCCAAAGGAAAGCATCAAAGATATTATTTGGGATTATCTCAATGCTGCCCACGAAGGAACATATCACAGCGTTCAAGATTATTTCGAAAGGGCAAAACCAGAGGCATCCGTGGGCGTTGATATTGTAGCTGAAGTTTTTGATGAGATGGAAGCGTCCGCCTCTATTGATCAACGGATGGTTGATTTTATAACTGTATTGAAGCGGCAATATAAAGTTGCGTTACTCTCAAATTTTCCAAAGGGTATTGAGGATTATCTTGCGGAGCGTTTTCATATCGAACATTTGTTTGATGCTGTAGTAAGTTCATACAATATTCAAAAGAAAAAGCCATCACTTGACGCATACCGTTATGCCTCTGATCAAATCGCTTTGAAGCCTGAGGAATGTTTATTTGTAGATGATTCTGAAAACAACGTTCTCGCCGCGAAAGAGGCGGGGATGCGAGGTCTTGTTTTTAAGAATTTCGAGGATTTTAAAGAACAATTCGAAAGTATTTTTGGGAGAAATTCCGAAAATCCATGAATGCCGTCGAAAAAAATTTTGCCTCCCGCGAGGGCGCGGCGGAAGGGGGGTCACGGGGGGGATTCCGCCGCGCCCGAGCGTTCCGCCGAGCGAAGCGGAGGCGGTCATTTCCCCTCAAAATGGGTTCGCCCAAAGTTTAGAATTGAGGACACTTTAAAAAACTTCAATAAAATTATTTAATTTTCTCTTTCAAGTACCTGCCTTTTTTAAGGCAATCGGTGCAGATTTTTATCCGTCTGCCTGAAGGCAAAGAAGCCCACTGAAGATTGGGGTATTTTCTGGATGTTTTTGTAGGATTGTAATTTCCTCGGAGCAAAACGCGAGTTCCGGATATTTGAGACCCTTTATTGCAGATCGGACAAAACTTAGCCATATGTGAATCGGTTTAAAGTTTAAATGACAATGGGGCTAGTATATAATAAGGAAACGCTTAGTTCAACCTATGGATAACCAAGTAGAAATTCTGGCAAAGCTGATGCTATACGTGATAATCGTGATCTCGGCAGTTTTTCATGAATACGCGCACGGTTTTGCCGCTTATCGTCTCGGAGATCCAACCGCGAAATATGCGGGGCGCCTTACGCTAAATCCTTTCGCGCATATGGATTTGATCGGAACAGTGCTCCTGCCTCTTGCGCTTTTATTTTCCGGAGGAATCTTTATTGGCTGGGCAAAGCCTGTTCCTTATAATCCCTACAATCTTTCTGACCAAAAATACGGATCTTTGAAAGTCGCGCTTGCGGGGCCGGCTGCAAATCTCATAATCGCGCTCGGGCTCGGGTTATTTTTAAGATTCGCGCTTGTATCTCCAATGATTTTGCAGTCAGCATCACAGACGTTTTTTCAGATTTTGAGCACAATAATTTACATTAATATAGTGCTTTTTCTCTTCAATCTGATTCCATTTCCTCCTCTGGACGGGTCAAAAATTCTCACCGATTTGTTCCCCCAAACGGAGAATTTTACAATGCAGACTGGCGCTTTTGGGATAATTCTTGCGCTCCTCCTCGCTTTTTACATCATATCTCCCGTGGCTAATTTCATTTTTTCTCTAATTACGGGCGTCGGAGGCTTTACTTAAAGAATTAATTGACCCCGTTAGAAATCTGATAATTTCCGTTTGGACTAATCAGTTCTCTGTATAAAAAAAATTTCACGCGATTTTTTTTAAAATATTTCTAACGGGGTTGACGCCCCAATTTCTTTCTGTTAAGCTTTGAAGCGAGTTAGCTCAAAATTTTCGATCCGCTAGAAGCCGGAGAAGAAAATTTTGATAGCTAAACCTTCACCCCGCCTTCTATGTAGATGCATTTCGACTTGTGTAATTCAAAGAAAAGGCTGAAAATTATTTAATATTTGAAGCCATCCCGCTTAGAAGGCGGGGTGCTCAATTTTTAGGACAATATTGATTATAAAAGAAAAATAAGTTATTTTTGTAAAAAATTGGCATGCCGACAATACATCAATTAATTCGCCACGGAAGAAAAGCGACTAAAAAGAAATCGAAGGCAGTGGCGCTAGCGCGCGGTTTTAATATTAAACAAAATCGGACGCGATTTTATCCGTCGCCTTTTAAGCGCGGAGTTTGCACGAAAGTTTTCACGATGACTCCCAAAAAACCGAACTCTGCCTTGAGAAAAGTGGCGCGGGTGCGTTTAACAAATGGCATGGAGGTAAGCGCTTATATTCCGGGCGAAGGGCATCATTTGCAGGAACACTCGGTTGTCATGATCCGAGGCGGCCGCGTGAAGGATTTGCCGGGCGTCCGCTATCATATCGTTCGCGGAGTTTTGGATGCAGCCGGAGTTGAAAACCGCAAGCAACAGAGATCGAAATATGGCGCAAAAACTCCTAAATAAAGCGAATTGCCCGAAATTTTTAGTGAAAATTTCATCGGAGAACTGCAAACCATTTATTTTATTAACTCGCTAACACTCGTATAATTTTTGCATGAGACGCAAAATCAAACATAGAGCAAAAATAAGTCCCGATCCGCGCTTTCAATCAGAGCTCGTCGAGAAATTTGTAAACCATCTGATGTATGGCGGAAAAAAGAATGCAGCGCGCAGAATCATTTATGACGCTTTTTCGCTGATGAAGGATAAAAGCAAAGGGGAAGAGCCGCTTAAAATTTTGGAGACGGCGATGAGGAATGTTTCGCCTGTCGTTGAAGTGAGATCACGTAGAGTCGGGGGCGCTACTTATCAAGTGCCGCGTGAAGTCAGACCCGAGCGGAAAGCCACGCTTGCGATGCGCTGGATTATTCAGGCTGCGCGATCAAAAAAAGGAAAACCAATGGCGGAAAAGATTTCTGAAGAACTTCTGGCGGCTTCGAGAAACGAGGGCGCTGCGGTAAAAAAGCGTGAAGATACTCATAAAATGGCTGAAGCGAACAGGGCTTTCGCACATTTTGCTTGGTAGGAATGGCTAAACTATGAGGGATTATCCCATCGAAAAAACGAGAGATATCGGCATTATTGCCCACATCGACGCAGGAAAAACTACCGTTACTGAACGGGTACTTTTTTATACCGGCGTTTCCCACAAAATAGGCGAGGTGCATGAGGGGGAAGCGATAATGGACTGGATGGAGCAGGAACGCGAGCGCGGGATTACTATTACCGCGGCCGCAACTACCTGTTTTTGGAAATCAACTCGCGGAGGCGAAGAATACCGAATAAACATCATTGATACTCCGGGGCATGTGGACTTTACTGTTGAAGTTGAGCGCTCGCTTCGCGTGCTCGACGGCGGCGTTGTTGTTTTTGACGGCGTTGCGGGAGTTGAGCCGCAATCGGAAACTGTTTGGAGGCAGGCCGACAAATATAAAGTTCCAAGGATTTGTTTTATAAACAAGCTTGACCGCATGGGCGCGAGTTTTGAATTCAGTTTTAAATCTATTCTCGAACGTTTGACCCCGAATGCTGTTGCTGTTTCAATCCCGGTGGGACTTGAAGCAAATTTTTCCGGCGTAATTGATCTCATGCGGAGTAAGTTTATTAAATTCGAAGGTGAGCATGGAGAAAAACTTGTTGTTGAAGAAATTCCTGAAAGCCACAGAGCTGAAGCTGCCCAGTGGAGGACAAAAATGGTGGAAAAAATTGCGGAAGTTGATGACGCGCTCGCAGAAAAATTTTTGGAAGGAAAAGAAATTTCCGAAGCGGAACTTCAAAAAACTTTGCGCGAAGCGACTATTTTATACAAATTAGTTCCGGTTTTTTGCGGGTCTGCCTTGAAAAATAAAGGTGTGCAGATGATGCTGGACGGAGTAATTGATTATCTTCCAAGCCCAATCGAACTTCCGCCGGTAAAGGGAAATGATCCGAAAACTGGAGGAGATGCAACGAGAGAAACTCGTGATACCGCGCCTTTTTCTGCGCTTGCTTTCAAACTTCAGACCGATCCGTATATCGGGCAGCTAACATATTTTCGAATTTATTCTGGAACAATCAAAGCAGGGTCGTATGTTTTAAATTCGTCGAACGGAGAGAAAGAAAGAGTCGGGCGGATTGTACGCATGCATGCGAATCACCGCGAAGAAGTTAAGGAAATGTATGCGGGCGAAATCGGCGCGATTGTGGGACTCAAAAGCACGCGCACTGGCGATACGCTTTCGGATCCTGAAAATCCGATCGTGCTTGAAAAAATTACTTTCCCGGAGCCTGTTGTCTCGCTTCGAATTGAACCAAAAACAAAAGCTGACCAGGAAAAAATGGGCTTGGCTTTGAGAAGGCTCTCCGAAGAAGATCCGACCTTCAGAATCAAGGGTGATGAGGAAACATTGGAAACCATTATTTCGGGAATGGGCGAGCTACATCTCGAGGTCATTGTGGACCGGATGCGGCGCGAATTTAAAGTTGAAGCAAATGTTGGGCGTCCGCAAGTTGCCTATAAAGAAACGGTTAAAAATACTGCGGAGGCGGAAGGAAAATATATTCGCCAGTCCGGCGGGCGCGGGCAATACGGACATGTTTGGCTCCGAATTGAGCCTCTAGAGCGCGGAAAAGGATTTGAGTTTGAAAACAAAATTCGCGGGGGCGTGGTGCCGCAGGAATTTATTCCGGCGGTTGAGAAGGGCGTGAAAGAAGCTACAGAGCGCGGGATTGTTGCGGGCTATCCCTTGGTGGACGTTAAGGTTACGATTTATGACGGGTCTTACCACGAAGTTGATTCTTCAGAAGCCGCATTTAAAATTGCAGGATCTTTGGCGCTCCAGGAAGGAGCGAAAAGAGCAAAGCCGGTTATTCTTGAACCGATCATGAAAGTTGAAGTTATTACGCCCGACAAATTTATGGGCGATGTTACGGGCGACTTGAATTCGAAACGCGGGCGAATCGAAGCAATTAATGACAGGTTGAATTTAAAAGTGATTGATGCCAAAGTGCCTCTTTCCGAGATGTTTGGATACGTCACCACGCTTCGTAGCATTTCGGAGGGCCGCGCGTCATACACGATGGAGTTCGACCATTATGAGGAGGTGCCTTCAAATATTGCGGAACTGATTAAAGAAGGTAAGAAATAGCGCCTTGTTTGGAAGAATTTGATAAGGAGGGCTTATGATCGCAACCAAGAAGGTTAAAACCGATCCTTATAAGGGAAAAACCGAGGAAAAAAGTCCGGTTTTCCCCCTAGAAATAGAGCCGGATTTCATTTTTATGCTTCTTATGGAAGAGTTTGAAAATGAAAACTCTGACGACTGACGCGTCTGTATAAGGGGCTCCTCGATTTATCGAGAAATAGCCACTTTATTTTACTCTTTTTTCGATAAAGAATTAGATCAATGGACGAGCGGACTGAGGACGAAATTAAAAAAGATCATGATGAAAATATGGCTAATGTCGATTTTCTAATGTCAGAAGAACTTTTAAAAGATGATTTTGAGCTTGTAAAGACACTCAATGATTTGCCCCTATAAACTTAAGGGGTGTTGACGGAATTTAGCCCTTAGCTTATTATTGTAATTACGATTATTAGTCCTAATTTTATAGGAAATTTAAAGTCTTTTTTTATTTATGGCAGGAAAATTTGAAAGAACCAAGCCGCATCTTAACGTAGGAACCATCGGGCATGTGGACCATGGAAAAACGTCGCTTACAGCGGCTATTTTGCATGTTTTAAATTTGGCTGGAAATAAGGTTAAATTGGAATCCATCGACCAGATCGACAAAGCTCCTGAAGAGCGCCAGCGAGGCATCACTATCGCGCTTCACCATTCTGAATATGAGACTGCGAAAAGACATTATGCGCACATCGATGCTCCGGGACATGCCGATTATATTAAAAATATGATTACTGGCGCTGCTCAAATGGATGGCGCTGTTTTAGTGGTTTCAGCTGCTGACGGTCCAATGCCGCAGACTAGAGAACACATCTTGCTTGCGCATCAAGTGGGTGTGCCCTCTATAATTGTATTTTTGAACAAGGTGGATATGGTTGATGATAAAGAACTTATTGATTTGGTTGAAGCTGAAGTCCGTGAACTGTTAACTAAATATGAATATCCTGGGGATAAGACCCCGATAATCAGAGGTTCTGCGGTGAAGGCGCTTGAAGCTAAATCTGTTGATGATGAGTGGGCAAAACCAGTTCTCGAGCTTGCAAAAACGCTCGATGAATATATTCCCGAGCCGGTTCGCGAAATTGAAAAGCCTTTTTTGATGCCAGTTGAAGATGTATTTTCGATCGAAGGACGTGGTACAGTGGTAACCGGAAGAATTGAGCGCGGAAAAGTGAAAGTAAACGAAGAAATTGAAATCGTCGGGCTGCGCGACACGCAGAAAACGATTGTCACCGGAATTGAAATGTTTAATAAACAGCTTGACGAGGGAATCGCGGGCGACAACGCCGGAATTCTTTTGCGCGGTCTAAAGAAAGAAGATGTAGAGCGCGGCCAGGTGGTTGCAAAACCGGGTTCGATTACCCCGCACACTGAATTTGAGGCTGAAGTATATATCTTAACCAAAGAGGAAGGCGGGAGACACACTCCGTTTTTCACGGGTTACAAGCCGCAGTTTTATATCCGAACTACCGATGTAACTGGCGATGTTGCATTGCCTGCCGGAACAGAAATGGTTATGCCGGGTGATACAATCAAGTTTACGGTAAAACTGATCGCGCCTGTCGCGTTGGAAGAAAAGCAGAGATTTGCCATTCGTGAAGGCGGAAAGACGGTGGGAGCCGGAGTAGTGACAAAAATTATTAAGTAAAGTGAGTTGGTCCAAAATCTCATTGCCAATGAGATTTTGGATGCCAAAGCTTGGAATTTTAACAACATTGGCAAACTAATATTTTTTATGCCCGAGAAAGCTCGAGAAACAGAGGAACTCCAAAAACTTCGAATTCGCGTAAGAGCGTACGATCATAAGATTTTGGACGCTTCGGTAAGACAAATTGTAGATACTGCGCTCCGTTACGGCGGCCAAATCCTTGGGCCGATCCCGCTTCCAACGGAAATTCGCAAGTATACGGTTAATCGCTCATCCTTTGTTTACAAAAATGCACGCGAACAGTTCGAGATGAGGGTGCATAAAAGATTAATAGATATCCTGAACCCTACGCCCAAGATTATCGATGCCCTTACAAATTTGAGCCTTCCGGCCGGCGTCGATATCGAGGTCAAAATGTCGTAGCATAACTAAGGATTACCACTTCAAAAAGTTCCGGTATCCCGGAATTTTTTGGTAAAAAAACAACATGCCGCATTTGATTGCAAAAAAAATACAGATGTCCCAGATTTTCGGAGAAGATGGAGCCGTCATGCCAGTGACGGTTCTTCGGGTTCTCCCGAATATAGTCACATTCGTTAAAACCAAGGAGAAAGACGGTTATGAGAGCGTTCAGATCGGTTTCGGCGAGCGCAAAACAAAAAATATAAAAAAACCGCAAGCAGGCCACCTGAAAGCTTCCGGCGCGAGCCCGATGATTTTGAGAGAGTTCAAAACTGGCGAAGTAATGCAAGTAGGCGATAAAATTGATGCCTCGGTTTTTAGTGAAGGCGATAATGTAACTGCGAGCGGAATTGTAAAAGGGCGCGGGTTTCAGGGAGTTGTGAAAAGACACGGTTTTCACGGCGGTCCGCGCACCCACGGTCAAAAACATTCGGAACGTGAGCCAGGTTCGATTGGAAGCGTCTGGCCGCAGCGGGTTTTAAAGGGAAAAAGAATGGCGGGGCGTATGGGCGGAAATAAAATTACTTTGAAAAATTTGAAAATTGTTAAAATCGATGCCGCGGATAATTTGATTTATGTAAAGGGAGCGCTCCCCGGAGGACGCGGAAGTTTAATTGAAATCAAATCGGCGAAATAAATTGAATTATTGCATTTTTAAAAATTCGCATGGAAGTTAAAGTTTACAATCAAAAAGGCGACGAAGTTGAGGCTCTGAAAGTTGAAGAGAAATTTTTTAGTTTGCCTTGGAATCCCGCTCTGGTTTATCAAGTTTCTGAATCGGAAAGAGCAAACAAGCGCAAGGGTCTTGCACATGCCAAGGGCAGAGGCGAAGTGAGAGGCGGTGGCAAAAAACCCTGGAGACAGAAAGGAACAGGCCGAGCCCGTCACGGCTCGATCCGCTCTCCGATCTGGATCGGCGGCGGAGTTACGCATGGTCCGACTAAAGACAAGGACTACGAAAAGAAAATAAATAAAAGAATGAAACGAAAAGCGTTGTTAACTGTGCTTTCGCAAAAACTGCGCGATCAGGAAGTTTTGATTCTGGATGATTTTAAAATTCCGGAAGCGAAAACGAAAAATGGCGCAGGCGTTATAAAAAATCTTTCAAAAGTTGAGAACTTTGAGAAAATAAATTCCAAATCCGTTTTGGTGTTATTGCCTGAACCGAACACGTCCGTGATTAGGTCGCTTCGGAATATTAAAAATATTGAAGTTGACGAGACGAGAAATATAAATACGCTTCGCGTCCTCTCGAAGAAATTTCTGCTGATGCCCAAAAAGTCGCTCGAAGTTTTAGAGAAAACCTTTGCAAAGTTATAGTAATTTGTAAAAATTGTCATGGCGCTATTTGATTTTTTTAAAAGAAAAAAAGAATCTGAGCGGTTTACTTCCAAAAGAGCCGAGAAGAAAGAAAAGGCAACAAAGCTCGATGCAGGAGAAGAAAAGAAAGCAGAGCCCGAAGGATTTAGAGAAATAAATCAGCACTCCAAGCGAGCTTTTCGAACGCTTGTTGTGCCGCATGTTACGGAAAAAGCGACGTTCGCCGCAAACGCCGGAGCCTATATTTTTAAGGTGAAAACTGGAGCTACCAAGAAAGAGATCGCGCTCGCTATTAAAGAGCTTTACGGGGTAAAAGTGCGGCACGTAAATTTGATAAATATTCCAGCAAAAAAGCGCTATTTGCGGGGGCGGATCGGGATGCATGCCGGACACAGAAAAGCTGTGGTTTATCTGGAAGCCGGTGAAAAATTAGAAGTTGCATAAAAAAATAAGTAATCAACATGAAAGTTTATAAACCAAGAACTCCATCCAGAAGGCACATGACGGTAATCAATTACCGCGAAGTTTTGACGCGCTCCAAACCGGAAAAGAAACTGACGTTTGGGCGCAAGCGCTACGTCGGACGAAATAGTTTCGGACGAATAACTACCCGCCACAAAGGCGGCGGCGCAAAAAGATTATGGCGGGAAGTCGATTTTATTTATGATAAGAAAAATATTCCGGCGAAAGTTGAAAGCATTGAATATGACCCAAACCGCTCGGCTTTCATCGGACTTTTGGTTTACGCGGATGGAGAAAAGAGATACGCGCTTCTGCCGGCCGGAGTTTCTTTAGGAGAAGAAGTGATTACTTCAGAAACTGCGCCTTTGAAAAAGGGGAACCGCATGCTTTTGAAAAATATTCCGGTTGGATATCAAATTTATAATGTGGAAACCTATTCCGGCCAGGGCGCAAAACTGGTGCGGTCAGCAGGAAGCTTTGCCGAAGTTTTAGCGCAGGATTTTCCTTATACCCAGATCAAGCTTCCTTCAGGAGAAATCAGAAAAGTTTTGTCAAATTCCTGGGCGTCTTTGGGACAGACTTCAAATGAGGAAAACAATCTTGTTAATATCGGAAAAGCCGGGCGATCGCGGCATTTGGGAATTCGCCCGACTGTCAGAGGTTCAGCGATGAATCCGGTAGACCATCCTTATGGTGGTGGTGAAGGGAGAGCGCTTCGCGGCAGACGCCGTCCGATCAATCGCTGGGGCAAGGGAGTCCGCGGAGTTAAAACGCGCAATAAAAAGAAATATTCAAAGATGTTAATTTTAAGAAGGAGAACAAAATGAGATCGTCGAAAAAGGGCCCTTACGTGGATCCGAAGCTTCTGAAAAAAATTTCAAAGCTTAAGTCAGGCTCTAGGGAAATTATTAAGACTTGGTCGAGGGATTCCCAAATATCGCCGGAGATGGTAGGTTTTATTTTCGGAGTGCATAACGGAAAAGATTTCATTTCTGTAAGCGTAACTGAAGACATGGTTGGCCATCGGCTCGGCGAATTTTCTCAAACGCGTAAATTTACACGGCACGGCGGGAAAATGCAGCGTGAAATTGAAGCGTCTGCAAAGGAAACGGCCGCTCCGGAGGCTAAAAAATAAAATGGCTGAAGTTAAAGCAAAATTGAGTTATTTTAGAGCTTCTCCTCAAAAAATGCGCAGGTGGGCAAATTTAATTCGGGGAAAATCGGTTAAGGAAGCCGCAGCTTATTTAAAGTTTGCGCCTCTAGGTCCGGCGCGGGCGATCGAAAAACTGCTCAATTCCGCGAATGCCAACGCAAAAAATAGCCGTGTTAAATCCGAAAATCTTTTTGTGAAAGAAATAAAAATTGACGAAGGTCCGACATTAAAAAGATTTATGCCGCGCGCATTTGGCCGAGCTTATCAGATAAGGAAGCGAACCAGCCATATTTATTTGGTGTTGTCGGATGAGAGAAACCAGGCGCACAAAAAATCAGCGGCTAAAGTAAAAACAAAATAGAAACATGAGTCACAGTGTTCACCCATATTCATTCAGGTTAGGAGTTATTCGGGACTGGAAGTCGCGTTGGTTTAATTTAAAAAATTATAAGAAATTTTTCAAGACAGATGTGCTTTTAAGAGAATGGCTTTCGAAGCGACTGCGCGGAATGTTCATTTCTGACGTGGAAATAGAGCGCAACCAGAATGATTTTAACTTGATATTGAAAACTTCGCGTCCTGGAATACTGATCGGGCGCGGAGGTGAGGGAATTGAGAAATTAAAAAATGAAGTTCAGGCTTGGGCGCGAAAGAAAAAATTGACTTTGCCGAAAAATATGAAAATTTCAGTTGAAGAAATCAAAGCTCCTGAAACTCATGCGAAAATCGTGGGGCAGATGGTAGCTGATGATTTGGAAAAACGTTTGCCGTTTCGCAGAGCCCTTAAACAAACCTTGGATAAAGTTATGGCAAATAAAGAAGTGGAAGGCGTGAAAGTTGCTTTGTCCGGCAGATTGGGGGGCGCGGAAATGGCGCGCTATGAATGGCTGAAGAAAGGGAAGATTCCTTTAACTACACTTCGCGCCAATGTTGATTTTGCGCGGGAACGGGCGCACCTTCCCTATGGCGATATCGGAATCAAGGTCTGGATTTACAAAGGGGAAGTGTTTGAAAACGCAAAAAACAATTCCAATAAAAGATAATTGAAAATATCATGCTGTTTCCTAAAAAAGTTAAATACAGAAAATGGCAGAGGCTCCGCGGCCAGTTTAAGGGAAATGAAACGCGTGGCACGAATTTGGCATTCGGCGGGTTCGGCTTGAAAGCTATGGAACCGAGCCGGATAACTTCCCAGCAGATCGAGGCTTCCCGCAAAGCAATGACAAGATATGTCGAGAAAGGCGGGAAAATATGGATCCGAATTTTTCCAGATCAGCCCGTTACGCAAAAACCGCCGGAAGTAACTATGGGCGCGGGCAAGGGCGATCCAATCGGATATGTCGCGGTGGTTAAACCGGGAAGAATCCTTTTTGAAATGGACGGCGTGCCTGTCGAAATCGCCGAGCAGGCCTTGAAGAGAGCGGCCGCGAAACTTCCGATTAAAACAAAATTAATTTACAGAGACTAAGATGAATCTTGTTAAAATTGCAACTTATGCCATTTTTAATAAAATTTATAAATTTAAAAAGGCGAACGTCGCGTCGGCCAGTTTGTCCAATTTTCTAACGGGATGAAAAAAGAACTGCGAGCCCAAAGCTCTGAAGAATTGAATCGCTTGCTTTCGGAAAAAGAAACTGCCTTGAGGGCAGTGCAATTCAAACTGCAGTCCGGAAGAGTTAAAAATACCAAAGAAAAAAGAAATATCAAAAGAGCAATTGCGAGAATTTTGACTTTGCTTAATGAGAAAAATCAAAAATGAGTGAAAGAAAATCAAAAATATTACAGGGACGCATAGTCTCAACAAAAATGCAGAAAACGGCTGTGGTGGAAGTCACACGCTTGAAGCGTTTCCCGAAATATGGGAAATACGTGAAAATTTCAAAAAAATTCAAGGCGCATCTTGATTCGAATGAATACATAGACGGCGACAAAGTTGAAATAATGGAAACTGCGCCGAAGAGCCGCGACAAGCGCTGGAAAATTATCAAATTAATAGAACGACCGGAAAGCGTTTCGGCCGAAGCATCAGGAGAATCCGATGATACAGCTTAGATCTATGTTGAATGTGGCTGATAATAGCGGAGCGAAGCTCGTGCAATGCATAAAAGTTTTGGGCGGGACGCGCCGGCGCTACGCACAGATCGGCGACATTATTGTGATTTCAGTCAAAAGCGCTGAACCTAGAAAAATCGTAAAGAAGAAGGATGTATTGCGCGCTGTTGTTGTGCGGCAGAAAAATAATTTCAGGCGCCGAGACGGAACTTATCTCCGCTTCGACGATAATGCCGTGGTTATTCTTGATGGAAAAGAACCAAAGGGCGGAAGAATTTTCGGACCTGTGCCCAGAGAGTTAAGAGATAGAGGTTTTATAAAAATTATTTCGCTTGCGCCGGAAGTATTATGAGCATGCGAGTAAAAAAAGGCGATATTGTTTCAGTTGTGGCTGGCAAGGATAAGGGCCGGGAAGGGAAGATCTTGAGAGTTTTTACCAAAGAAAACCGCGCTTTGGTGGAGGGCTTGGGATTGGTTAAAAGGCATCAGCGTCCGAAGCGGGGCGGCGAGAAAG
This sequence comes from Candidatus Giovannonibacteria bacterium, assembly GCA_016186825.1. Classification (GTDB taxonomy): domain Bacteria; phylum Patescibacteriota; class Minisyncoccia; order JACPKW01; family UBA11713; genus JACPKW01. The sequence continues at coordinate 40,494 of JACPKW010000003.1, read as the reverse complement.
GAAGCATTATTTCAGTTCCTTCGCCGATAAACTTATCGAAACTGTTGCCGAAATGCCCGCACTGCGGAAAATCCGTGCGGGTGGGAATAAATGTTTCTGCCGACGGGAAACGGTCCAGAGTCTGCAAAAAATGCGGACAGTCGTTTTAATAAATTTTTAGATTAAACATGGGTTTGAAAGAGAAATATGAAAAAGAAGTTATTCCGGAGATGATGAAAAAACATCATTTAAATTCGCCGATGGCTGTTCCGAAAATAGATAAAGTCGTTTTAAATGTGGGGATTGGCCGCGTTGCGGACGAGGGTACTCGGGACTTGATTGCAAAACAGCTTGCGCTGATTTCCGGCCAAAAGCCAAAACCTTGCCCAGCGAAAAAATCGATTGCTTCATTCAAGTCAAGGCAGGGCAGCATCATTGGCTTAATGGTCACACTCCGAGGCAAAAGAATGTATGATTTTGTTTCGCGTTTTATTCGAGTTGCTCTTCCACGCACGAGAGATTTTAGGGGGCTCGAGCCAAAGTCGCTCGATAGTTCCGGAAATTTGACGCTTGGGGTAAGGGAGCATATTGTTTTTCCTGAAATAATCGGGGAAGATGTCAGAAATGTTTTCGGACTCGCAATCACATTCGCAACGAATTCCCGCGATCGCGAAAAAGTTATGGATACTTTAAAATTATTAGGTTTTCCTTTCCGTTCTTAATATGGCAAAAACATCTACATACCAAAGATCGCTGAAAAAACCGAAATTCAAAACCCGCATTGTGCGAAGATGCTTTCGCTGCGGCCGCAAGCGCGGCTACATGAGGGATTTTGAAATTTGCCGCATTTGTTTTCGAGAATTGGCGAATGAAGGATTAATCCCGGGCATTAGAAAATCAAGTTGGTAAATAAAAAATATGACAGATCCAATAGCAGACATGCTCACAAGAATAAAGAATGCATCCGCAGTTAAAAAAGAGACCGCTGTTTTTGGGTACTCAAAAATCAAAATGGAAATTGTGCGGATTTTGCAAGAAAACGACTATCTCGCGGCAGTTGAAAGAAGGGGACGAAAAAACCGAAAACTTATTGAAGTCTCTTTGAAGTATCATCCTGATAGAGCGGCTATTACCGGAATTAAGAGAATTTCGAAGCCCTCTCGGCGCGTTTATAAGATCTCGAAAGATTTGAAAAAGATTAAGCAGGGATTTGGGATGGCGATCGTTTCGACCTCCAAAGGCCTGAAAACTGATACCGAAGCGCGAAAAGAGCATCTTGGCGGAGAAGTTATTTGTGAAGTCTGGTAAATTATTATGTCTAGAATAGGCAAAAAACCAATCGCAATACCTTCCGGCGTGAGCGTAGCGATAGACGGAAGCCGGGTTACAGTCAAAGGGCCGAAAGGAGAACTTTCGAGGGATTTTCGGGATGAAATAAAAATGGTGGAAGAAAATAAAACTCTCCAGCTTTCAATCGCGAAAGAAACTCGCCTTGCCCGCGCGCTTTGGGGGACTTATGCCTCGCATTTAAAAAATATGATTTTGGGAGTAACAGAGGGCTATACAAAACGGCTTGAACTGCAGGGGATCGGATACAAAGCGCAGCTTGAAGGAAAAGACTTATTGCTTTCGCTCGGTTTTTCACACCCTGTTAAATTTCCTGCTCCTTTGGGAATTTCGTTCAACGTAGAAAAAAATTTCATTGTTGTGTCCGGAATTGATAAAGAAAAAGTCGGTATGACTGCCGCAGAAATCCGCGAACTCAAAAAACCCGAGCCCTACAAAGGCAAAGGCATTCGCTATGATGGTGAGGTGGTGAGAAGAAAGGCCGGTAAAAAAGCTGCGAGTGTAGGATAGAAATATGAAAATCAGAAACAAGCAAATTAAAAGGCTAAGGCGCCACAAGAGAATTACATCGAAGCTAAAAAGCGGCGGGCGCTTGCGTTTGGCTGTTTACAGATCGAGTAGGTATCTTCAGCTCCAACTTATCGATGACTTGAAGCATAAAACTCTGTTCGGATTTAGCGATTTGAAAGTTAAAAAAGGCACGAAACAGGAGCGTGCCATTGAATTAGGCAAACTTGCAGCAAAAAAAATAACGGATGAAGGTTTCAAAAAAGTTGTTTTTGACCGCGGCGGATATCAGTATCATGGAAGAATCAAAAGTCTTGCGGAAAGCCTTCGTAAAGGCGGCTTAGAATTCTAATTATATAAAATATGGCAGATATAAGAAACAGAGGATTCCAGAAAAAATCTGAATTCGATCAAAAAATGATCGATTTGCGGCGTGTTGCGCGCGTTGTGGCGGGGGGCCGCAGGTTCAGTTTTCGCTCCGCTGTTATTTTAGGAGACAGAAAAGGACGGGTGGGGTTCGGACTCGGTAAAGGAGCGGATGCGTCTTTGGCAATGGACAAAGCGAAGCGAGAAGCAAGAAAAAATATGATCACCGTCGCTCTTGATAAAGAAGGCGCTATCAGTTTTGAAGTCGAGGCGAAATTCGGAGCGGCGAAAGTGAGGATGCGCCCTTCGAGAGCTGGGCGCGGTTTGGTTGCGGGCGGGGCGGTCCGCGCAGTGCTGGATTTGGCCGGCGTCAAAAATACTTCCGCAAAAGTTTTGTCGCACACAAAAAATAAAATTAACACCGCGAAAGCGGCCATCAGAGCTTTGGAAAAATTAAGACTGACAAAATAAATATATGCAGCTTCACGATATTAAATCTCCCAAAGGAATAAAAAGCAAGAAAAGAGTCGGCCGTGGCGGAAAACGTGGCACTTATTCCGGGCGCGGGATGAAGGGGCAGAAAGCCCGTGCGGGGCGCAGAATCCGCCCGCAATTGCGCGACATATTGAAAAAGCTTCCAAAAAAACGAGGTTATGGGAAACATCGTTCGAGGAGCACGGTAGGTTCACGCATGAAGCCTCAAGCGATCAATATTTTGGATCTCGAGAAAAATTTTAAAGCAGGGGAAGTAATTTCTCCAGAGATTCTTGCTAAGAAAAAAATGGTGCGAAGAGTTTCTGGAAAAGCTCCGCAGGTGAAAATATTGGGAAGAGGCAGTATCACAAAAGCGCTGGTTTTCAAGGATCTTGATTTTTCGAAGAGCGCGCGCGAAGCTGTAGTAAAAGCCGGAGGAAAAGTTCAAGCTGATTAATTTAAATGTTTGAAAGACTTGCATTAATTTTTAAAGATAAGGATCTTCGAAAAAAGATTCTTTTCGTTCTCGGAATTTTGGTGGTGTTTAGAATAGGAGCAGCTTTGCCTATTCCGGGCATAAATGTGGCGGAACTGGAGCGTCTTTTTCAGGGCAACCAGCTTTTCGGGCTTTTAAATATTTTTTCAGGAGGCGCTTTGGATAACCTTTCGATTGTGATGCTTGGAGTGGGGCCCTACATTACGGCTTCCATTATTATGCAGCTCTTGACAATGATTATTCCGCGCCTTAAGGAAATTTATTCCGAGGAAGGCGAAATGGGGCGAAAGAAATTCAATCAGTATTCCAGGCTTTTGACCGTACCGCTCGCGATTCTTCAGGGTTTTGCCCTATTGGTTTTGCTTGAGCGCCAAGGTATAATCGAAAATTTAACTATGGCGGCAAGGCTGGTAAATATAGTAATAATTACCGGAGGCTCTGTTTTTCTAATGTGGCTTGGCGAGTTGATTTCAGAAAAAGGAATTGGAAATGGGATCTCGCTTTTGATTTTTGCAGGCATTGTTTCGAGCATCCCCTCTGCGCTTCAGCAGCAGTTTTTTAAAATTTCGCAGCAGGGCTTTCCTTTCATTGATCCCTCTAAAATTCCAGTCATTCTCGCCTTTCTGGTCGCGGGGATCGCTGTAATAGCGGCTGTAGTTATCGTGACGGAAGGGGAGCGCCCCATTCCAGTTTCTTACGCTAAAAGAATCCGCGGAATGAGAGTTTACGGTGGAGTTTCAACGCATCTTCCCCTGCGCGTAAATCAAGCTGGAGTGATTCCGATAATCTTTGCGCTTTCAATTTTGCTTTTTCCGCAGATGTTCGCGGGAATATTGTCAAAATCGGGCAGTTCAATTGCACAGTCCGTTGCCGGAGCGCTCTTATGGTTTTTAAATAGCACCTGGCTTTACGGAATTTTCTATTTTGTGCTTGTTTTTCTTTTTACTTATTTTTATACGGCAGTTACATTCGATCCCGATCAGATTTCGACCAATCTCCAAAAGCAAGGAGCGTTTGTTCCTGGAATTCGCCCGGGGCATCCTACTTCAGATTTTCTCGCTAGGATCTTAAATCGCATTACCTTGGTAGGGGCGCTATTTTTGGGCTTGATAGCGGTTTTGCCGTTCGTTGCGCAAGGACTTACCGGAGATGTCGGGTTGACTATCGGAGGCACCAGTTTATTAATTGCCGTTTCCGTTGTGCTTGAGACTGTCAAACAAGTTGATGCCCAGCTTGTAATGCGCGAATACGATTAAATCTAAATTCGCTCTTCTCTGAAAACTGGCTCGCCCGTTTTCGCTTTCGATATTTGCTCCTTTTTATTTTGCGTGCTAGAAATTCTGGATAAAATTATTTGGCATTTTTGTAAAAAATTGTAAAAATAAAGCATGATTCCAAAAGGAACTACATTCGTATTTCCCTGCAGATCGGGATCGGGGAAGGACACGCAGGTAGAAATGCTCCGCAGACGCCCGGATTTGGCCAAGCCCATTGAAATCTCAACTGGAGATTTTTTCCGGAATATTGCGGAGAAAGAGTCTCTGTTAGGAAAACGCGCAAAAGAAATTCTGGATAACGGCGAACGCCAGCCGGACTGGTTCGCCTTTTTGGGTTGGTTAAGTTTTTTTGGCGAAAAAGTTTTCGCTGAAGAAATTGTTTTTTCCAGCGGCTCGCCGCGCAGTTTGCGGGAAGCTGGATTTATAGACGAAGCGCTGGAATTTGTAAGAAGGCCGCAAGCCATAGCAATTTATTTTGAGGTTTCGCCGGAGGAAGCAAAAAAGCGCTTGTTGCTTAGGGCGCGCTATGACGACAACGAATCCGCTATTGATGCGCGTATGGATTGGTTTGAGACTGATGTTAGGCCTGCGCTTGACTACTATGAAAAAAGGAAACATTTGATCAAAGTTAATGGGGAGCAGACGCCTGAAGAAGTTTTTAAGGAACTTTGCGAAAAACTAGATTCATTTTTTGCATGATAATAAGGAATTCTGAAGAACGTGAAATTTTACGAGAAGGCGGCCGTAAGTTGGCCGCCGTTTTAGCTATGCTTAAAAAAGAAATCAAGGCTGGCGTCACTTCCGCAGCGATTGACCAGCTTGCCTTAGAATTAATATTAGAAACGGGAGGCGAGCCTTCTTTCAAGGGCTATAAGGTATATGGAGCGCGTAATCCTTATCCTGGAACGGTTTGCATTTCAATCAATGACGAGGTGGTGCACGGCATTCCTTCGGGGCGCGAATTAGCAAATGGTGATATCGTCGGGCTTGATATCGGGATGAAGTATAGGGGTTTATTTACGGATATGGCTGAGACTGTTTCTGTCGGTAAAATTGATGCTGTTTCGGAAAAGTTAATTGACGTAACAAAAAATTCACTCGAACGAGCGATCGCAATTTTAAAAGCGGGCGCGACTACGGGCGATGTTGGATTCGCTATAGAAAAATATGTAACGGAAAATAACTTTGGAATTATCAGGGAATTGGTCGGACATGGCGTTGGCCGCGCAGTTCACGAAGATCCGGAAATTCCAAATTGGGGGAAAGCCGGAGAGGGAAACGTTTTTAGAGAAGACGAGGTGATTGCGATTGAGCCTATGACAACTGAAGGCTCCGAAGAGGTTTATTTGGCAAAAGATGGCTGGACTTGGAAAACTAAAGACGGCAAGCGCTCCGCTCATTTTGAACATACGATTATAATAGGGAAAAATTTCGGAGAAGTTATCACAAAAATTTAACATGGCGCGGGTTCTTTGCTTGGATTACGGAGAAAAAAAAATAGGGGTTGCAATCTCTGATGAAGAGAAAAATTTGGCATTTCCGAAAACAGTTATTGAAAATAAATGGGAGAAATTTGAGAGCGCCTTGAGAGATATTGTTTACAAAGAAGATGTTTCAATAATTGTTGTCGGTTTGCCTTTGGGTTTTAAGAATCAGGAGACGCTTTCAACAAAAAAAGCGAGAGCATTCGGCTTAAAAATAAATAAAATCCTAGATATCCCCGTAGCATTTGAAAACGAGCTGCTTTCTACTAAACAGGTTCTGAAATCCAGGTCTGCGCCGGGCAAAATGCGGGATGCTTCCGCCGCGGCTTTAATCCTCGAAAATTACCTTTTGCGGTTAAAACAATCAACAAGTAATTCTTAGTTTTTATTGCTAGAATTAAGTAATGTTTAAGAGCGATATTTATCCTCACGCCAAAGTTTTGAGCAAATCGGCGAAAAGCACAAGAGTTGTAGATATTGGTGTAGGGGTTTATCCGTCAAAAGCGATTTTAACCAATGTTTCTGTTTTGGGCGAACGCAAAAACGCGAGCGATATTTATCTGTCTGTGATTGTTCCCGCCTACAACGTTTCTAAGGATATCACGAATACTCTGCATCGGCTGCAAGAATATTTTTCAACCCAGCCATTTACATACGAAATCATCGTTGCTACAGATGGGCCGCGCGACAATACAATTGAAATAGCAAAAAATCTGATTCCCGAGATCAAAAATCTAAAGGTTCTCGAGCGGCATAAAAATCGCGGCAAAGGTTTTACAGTTAGAGAGGGAATGCTCGCGGCCTCGGGGAGAATCAGACTTTTTATGGATGCTGATAATGGTACAGACATCGCGCATTTCGATAAAATGCGCTCCTTTTTCGATCGAGGCTATGAAGTTGTAATTTCTTCGCGCGATCCAAGGGATGCGCCCGGCGGAGAAGAAGTGCGCCAGCCCTGGTGGAGGCGGCTTTTCGGAAATGTCGGGAATCTTATCATACAGCTCCTTACGGTTCGGGGGATTTGGGACACGCAAAACGGCTTTAAGGCATTTCGTGATACGGCGGCAGAAAGAATATTCAAAATGGCAAAAATTAATCGCTGGGCATTCGATGTGGAAGTGCTTGCGCTTGCCCAGAAGTTCGATTATAAAATCGGAATCGTTTCTGCGCGCTGGATAAACAGCGCCCAAAGCAGCATTAAGCTTTCGAGCTATATCCACTTTTTGTGGGAAGTTGTAAAAATTCGGTGGTATTTATCCAGGCGGAAATATAATTTATGAGCGAGTTTAGAAAAGATATTGTATCGGGCGATTGGATTTTAGTTGCGTCCGGGAGCGCGAAGCGTCCCCATTTTTTAAAAGAAGATCGAAGAAAGAAGACATCGATAAAAAAGTGTCCATTCGAAGATCCGCAAAAAAGCGGCAATGGAGACGCGCTCTTTTGGCGTCCGCTGCCTACTGCGTCCGGTGAGAATCGGGAAAAATTCTCATCTTGGTTTGTCCAGGTCGTAAAAAATAAATTTCCAATACTAAATCCACACAAAGTTTGTCCTGTGACTGTTAAGAATGGCTCAGAGCAAAGTTTTGGGGGAGTGGGTTTTCACGAAATCGTGGTAACGCGAAATCACGCGCGTTCGCTAGGCTTTATGACGAGAGAAGAGCTAAAACTGGTGCTCGAAACTTACCGCGAGCGCTACCGCGCTCTTTCGTCGGAAAAATGCGTAGAGTATGTATTAATTTATCACAACAACGGCCTTAAAGCGGGAGCAACGGTGGGCCATCCGCATTCGCAGATTGTCGCATTGCCGATAATTCCGACCGATGTGAAAAGGAGCCTCGACGGCTCCAGCCGCTATTATGAAAAGCATAAGCGCTGCGTGCATTGCACAGTGATCAAGGATGAAAGCAGGGCAAAAAAAAGAGTGATTTACAAAAATAAGCATTTTATCGTGATCTGTCCCTACGCGTCGCATGTATCAGCCGAAATAAGGCTATTCCCTATTACCCACAATCCGCGCTTTGAAGACATGCATGAAGCGCAATACGATAGTTTTGTAGAGGCGGTCCGCGTTGTTTTTGCCAAATTAAATAAGGCTTTGCATGATCCCGATTATAACTTTTTCATTCATACGGCCCCTCCAAAAAGCAAGAATTACAAACATTATCATTGGCATTTCGAGATTCTGCCGCGGACGAACATTTGGGGAGGGGTTGAACTTGGCACGGGGATTGAAGTTGTAAGAATTCTCCCGGAAAATGCTGCTAAAATTTTGAGGGCGGCTAAGGTATGACTGAAATTTTTGGCGGCATCGATTTAGTTACCTTAATAAAAACGGTCGGATATCTAGGCGTTTTCGGCATTATTTTCGCTGAATCGGGCCTTTTTGTGGGCTTTTTCCTGCCGGGGGACAGTCTTTTATTCACGGCAGGATTTCTAGCTTCGCAAAATTTCATAAATATCTGGGCACTTGCTTTTATAGCTTTCGGAGGCGCAGTGCTTGGCGATAACTTCGGTTATGCTTTTGGCCGACGAATCGGCCCCGCGCTTTTTTCTCGGGAAGATTCCAGAATTTTTAAAAAAAAATATTTGCATTATGCACAAAGTTATTATGAGAAAAACGGCCCGCCGACGATTGTGCTTGCGCGTTTTGTGCCAATTGTGAGGACTTTTGCACCGATCTTGGCTGGCGTTGGAAGGATGCATTATAGAACATTTGTTTTTTATAATTTATTTGGCGGGTTTATCTGGACTTTTGGATTGAGCTTCCTCGGATATTTTTTAGGAAGCGTGGTACCCAATATTGATAATTATCTTCTGCCGGTAATACTTGCCGTAATAATTATTTCGTTTATCCCGGGCGTCTGGCACATTATTAAAAACAGAAATGATTTTAAACAATAATTTCCTGCCTGCAAACTTATGAAGAAAATAATCATAGCTAATTGTCCCGAAAAATTCAAAATCTTTGATTTTGCAAATTTTTCGAGGATCCGCGATTTTGTATTCAAATTGGAAATTTGAACAAAATCGGGAGAAAATGAATCCATGAAGAAAATAATAATTGCTAATTGGAAAATGAATCCGACTAACGCAAAGGAAGCGAAACGTCTTTTCGAGTCTGTGCGTAGGGTAGCAAGGAAGGCAAAAAAAGTTGAACTTATGGTCGCTGCGCCATTTGTTTTTTTGCCCGTTTTAAAAAGCGGCGTTGTAAAGCTCGCGGCGCAGGATGTTTTTCTCAAAGACACAGGTCCTTGGACTGGGGAGATTTCCGCGAGCATGTTGAAAGCCTTAAAAATTTCTCATGTAATTGTCGGGCATTCCGAAAGAAGGGAACTCGGAGATTCAGACGAGCTGATCAATAAAAAAATAAAATCCGCACTGTCAAAGGGGCTAAAAGTCGTTTTATGCGTGGGGGAAAAAGTGCGCGAGCCGGAAGCTGTGCCCGAAATGGTCCGTAGGGAAATAAAAGAGGGCTTGAAAGGAATTACGAAGAAATTTTCTTCTCGCGTCCTGATCGCCTATGAGCCTGTCTGGGCGATTTCGACCACAAAAGGCGCGCGTCCGGATAACCCGCAAAATCTTTTTGAAATGGGAATTTTTATAAAAAGAGTCCTGCTTGATATCTGGGGGCGCAACGCGGCAATGCGAATGCCTATTTTATACGGCGGTTCTGTGAATTCAAAAAACGCTGAATCTTTTTTGAAAGTTGAGTGCATTTCCGGAGCGCTTGTTGGAGGGGCGAGCTTAAAGCCCGATGAATTCTGGAAAATCATTGAGATTGCAAAGAGAATATGAATCATCTTAGAAAAATTAAATTCAGAAATAAACGCGTTTTTGTGAGAGTGGATTTTAATGTTCCGAATTACGATATGCACGCGCCGAGAATTATCAGGACACTTCCAACAATAAGATTTCTTCTAAGGCAAGGTGCAAAAGTTATTCTCGCGACGCACGCGGAATCCAACGATAAAAAAATTCCTTCAACTCGCGAACTCGCAAAAAAATTGAAATCGAAATACTTCGGCAGTTTAATTTTCTCGCCCGAGCTTTTCGGAGGGAAAACTGAAAAATTAGTAGCGAACCTTCGGCCAGGCGGAATGGTGTTTCTCGAAAATTTAAGAATCGATCCTGGTGAAAAAAAATGCGATAAAAAATTCGCCCGGAACTTATCTAAGCTGGCTGATTTTTATATCAACGAAGCATTTTCTGTTTCTCACCGGAGCCACGCTTCAATTGTTTTGATGCCGAAGCTGCTTCCATCATCGATGGGAATGCTTTTCGAAAATGAGGTGAAAAATATATCCCGCGCTTTTCGGCCGAAAAAGCCGTTTCTATTTATTCTTGGCGGCGGGAAGACAGAAACCAAGCTCCCGCTTTTATATGCACTTTCAAAAACGGCCGATCAGGTTTTGCTCGGGGGAATTATTGCAAATGATTTTTTAACTGGCAAAGTAAAACCGTCTCGAAATTTTGTTTTGAAAAAAATAATACTTCCTCACGACGTTGTTATTGAAACTTCAGATGGCAAAAAGGTCATGCCTTCAAATGAGATTAACTCTTCAATGCGCATCTATGATGTCGGACCTGAAAGTTTGAAAGAATGGGCGAATATAGTAAAAATGAGCCGGTTTGTTGTCTGGAACGGGCCTTTAGGGTTTATGGAAAAAGGTTATATCGAAGGCACAAAAAAACTTGTTTCAATTTTGAAAAAATCCAAAGCCGAAATAATTATTGGCGGCGGGGATACGGCGGATTTTTTGGAAGGAAAATTTCCCAAAAATGTTTTCATCTCTACAGGCGGCGGGGCTATGCTGGATTTCCTTTCAAACAAAACTCTTCCCGGAATTGAAGCATTGAAAAGGAAATAAGGTATAATTTTCTAATGTGGTTTAGGGACGGCGAACATTTTAAGAGCACTTGCGGGCATGAGGTAAACGGTTTTTGGTTTCCGCGGGTTACAAAAATTTTAGATGTTAAAGCGAAGCCCGCAATCGAGTTTTTTTTGAAGGAAATGGAAAGCTATTCGGCGGCTGAAGAAGTGAAGAATAAATCGGCGGAGGAAGGATCACTCGTGCATGCCGTGGTTCAAAAAGTCGCTGTGGGCGAACCAGTTGAGATACCTCGCGAAATTGCGCCTGCCGTATCTTCATTTGAGAAACTTCGAGCAGAGAAAGGTATTATTTTTTATCCCGAATTTATCGAGCGCCCCGTATGGTCCGTGGCTCACCGCTATGCCGGAACGGTTGATGCTCTTTGCACGATTGATGGGAAATTCGGTGTTTTAGATATCAAGACTTCGCCCAACTTTTACCCCGAATATAACCTGCAAACTGCGGCATATCTTCAAGCTCTCCAAGAATATTCTGTAAAGATGTCCATAGGTTTACCCGAAGATATCCAGACGCGCTGGATTTTACGCATAAATCAGCATCGTGTGTGCGAAAAGTGCGGGGCTACGCTTCGCGAGAAAGGAGGGCGCACAAAAATAAAAAATGGATCTGCCAGTCGGCGGACAAACGGGGTTAAGCCGTGCAGCGAAGAAGAGCATGTTTGGTGCGACCCCGTGGGCGACGTGGAACTCAAAGAATTTCCTTATTATTACCGCGATGTTAAAGCGTTTATGGCGGCAAAAACTCTCTGGGAATGGGAAAACGATTATTGGTTGCGCCAGATTGGGTATTTGAAATAATGAAGAATATTTTAGTTTTATATCACAAAGACTGCTATGACGGTTTCGGAGCTGCATGGGCGGCCTGGAAAAAGTTCGGCAAAAAAGCCGATTATCTTGCGATCAAACATTCCGACACACCGCTTAAAACAATAAATAAAATTATTTTTCTTTTAGATATTTCTTACGGACATTCCCAAATGAAAGCGCTTTTAGAAAAAAACGAAGTTATTTTAATTGATCATCACCTGACCAATAAGGATATCCCGAAAATAATTCCAAATTCGGTTTTCAGTTTAAAAAATTCTGCAGCATATCTTGCTTGGCGCTATTTTCACAAGAGAGCTCCGCCAAAGCTTGTTTTTTATCTTGAAGACTACGATCTCTGGAGATCCAAACTTCCGAATACAGGAGAACTCTCCGCATATATTCATACGAAGAAATTCGATTTTGAGTTATGGGACGAGCTCTCGAAAGACTTTGAGAATAAAAATAATAGAAACGAATTTGCGAAATATGGAAAAAATATTTTGGAATTTGAAAAACGCGCGATCGAGTTTTTGATTTCAAACGCGGAGGTTGTTAGTTTCGCCGGGCATCGTATTTTTGCTGTCAATTCGCCTTTATTTGTTGATCGACTTTGTCATGCGCTGGCAGTAAAAAAACCGCCCTTTGCTTTTGCTTGGTCAAAAAGAGGAGATATGATTAAAGTTGATCTGCGTTCGACTTCGAGCTTTGATGTCTCAAAAATTGCGCGCAGATTCGGCGGGGGAGGGCACAAGGAATCAGCCGGATTTTCCTTTCAGGCGAGTAAAAAATTTCCATGGAAAAAAATAAATTGATTGTTTATACCGATGGCGGTTCGAGAGGCAACCCTGGACCGGCGGCGCTGGGAGTAGTGATTCAGGATGCCAAAGGAAACACGATAAAAAAATATGGAGAAGCGCTCGGCACGAAAACAAATAACGAAGCGGAATATGCGGCGGTTGTTTCGGCTTTAAAGAAAGTTAAGGCGCTTTATGGAGGAGAGAAAATAAAAAAAATGGAAATTGAAATGCGGATGGATTCAGAACTCGTTTCGCGCCAGTTAAATGGGGAATATAAAATAGAGGAAGAAAGATTATTCCCGCTTTTTATTAAAATCTGGAACTACAAAATTGAATTTGGAAAAATTTCTTTCAAGCATGTTCCGCGCGAAAAAAACAGGGAAGCGGACAGAATGGTTAACGAAGCTTTAAATCGCCCCGAGCCTGAAACGCTCTTTTGAGTATGCCGCGTTTCTGGGCCATTACGTTTATCGTCGGTTTTTTCACGGGCGTATCAGTGCGCTCGTTTTTTTATTTATATCCTGAAATCGCATACCTTTTTATTGCGACTGGCATTATTCTCTTAGGGATTTATTTTTTGCGGAGGCAATTTATCTATATTTCAGGGGCAATTTTTTTGCTAGCTTTTGGGGTTGGGATTTTCCGCTATGACTTAAAAGAATCGAAGGCTAATCTTCCGGACTTGTCGGAAAAAACGGGAGAACGTATAAAAATCACGGGTTATATTTCCGAAGATCCTGAAAATCTTGAAAAATTTACGCGCGCGGTTTTTACCTCAGAGCAGGGCAAGATTCTATTAACGCTCCCGCACTATCCGAGCGTAAGTTACGGCGATATTCTTGAGATTGAGGGGAAGTTGGAAGTTCCCGAAAATTTCAGCGAATTTGACTGGAAAAATTATCTCGCGAGGGAAGATATTTATTTTCAGATGTTTTTACCAAAAATACTCTCGCAAGAAAACTCGAACGGGCATGCCTTAATCGGCCCCTTAAAAAAGTTTCTTTTCGAAATCAAACATTCTTTTATGGACAATCTTTCCAAATTTGTTCCGGAACCGCAAAACGCGCTTTTAAAGGGGATCACGGCAGGGGATCGTTCCGGGCTAACGGACGAAATGGAAGAAAACTTTCGGCGTGCCGGTATTATCCATATCTTGGTTCTTTCCGGATATAATATTTCAATTGTTTCAGACAGCGTTTTAAAACTCATGGGCTACCTTCCGATTTCTCGGATTTTCAATGTTTTGCTTGCGACTTTTTCAATAGTTCTTTTCTCTATTTTGACTGGTGGTTCAGCAACAGTCGTCAGGGCCGCCATTATGGGCATTTTGCTTATTTACGCGCGTGAAACCGGAAAAATTTATCAGGCGCTCACTGCGCTTTTTTTCGCGGCTTTTCTGATGGTACTTCTGAATCCGAAAACATTGAGATTCGATAAATCTTTTCAACTTTCCTTCATGGCAACGCTCGCGCTCATTTTGCTCATGCCGCGCCTTGAAAAGTATTTTTTGTGGGTTACTAACTTTTTTAAAATCCGCGAGCATCTGCTTGCAACTATTTCAACCCAGCTTTTTGTTTTGCCAATCCTGCTTGAGGCGAATGGCACTTTTTCTCTTTTTAGCATTCCTGCGAATCTTTTGATTCTGCCCCCGATCCCGCTTACGATGTTTCTCGGATTTATTACGGGGCTTGCGGCATATATTTTTGCGCCGCTCGCAGCTCTATTTTCGTGGTTTGCTTATTTCTTTTTATCATATGAAGTCGCGGTCGCAGAATTTTTTTCGCGTTTTTCGTTTCTAACTTTTGAGTTTGCGGAATTTTCGGGCTGGCTTGTAGCAATTTTTTATGCTTTCCTCGCCTTGATGATTTTTTCGATTCAGGATAAAAAAGTAATAGATGAAAAGAAAATATAAATATTCAGTCTTGCTAATTCTCTTTTTTGCGGCTTTCGTGGTTTCTCGCGAATCTATTTCAGCAGCAGATTCGCGGCTCAAATTTATTATGCTCGATGTGGGCGAGGGCGATTCTATTTTTATTGAAACGCCTTCAGGAAATCAAGTACTTGTGGATGGCGGTCCGGACAAAAAAGTTTTAAAAGAACTAGGTTCGGTCATGCCGTTTTATGATCGCGCGCTTGATTTGGTTGTTCTTACCCATCCGAACCTCGACCATATCGCGGGGCTGGTCGATGTTTTGAATAACTATAAAGTAGGTATGATTTTAGATACGGGAGATTTTTACGCCCTGCCTGATTATGAAGAATTCAAAAAACTTGCAGAAAAAAAGGGCATCAAGCGAATTCAGGCAAGGCGCGGAATGAAATTAGAGCTTGATACAGGGACGGAGTTTTCTGTTTTATGGCCGGAGCAACTTGTTTCGGGCGACCCGAATTATAACAGCGTAATTTCCAAACTTTCATTCGGCGAGACAGATTTTTTGCTGACTGGCGATGCTGAAAAGGGGGAGGAGCTCTCCCTGGTCTCTTTCGGAGATGATTTGAAAAGCGAGGTCTTAAAAGTCGGCCATCACGGATCAAAAACTTCATCCAATCCTTTATTTTTGGATCGCGTGCGCCCAGAATATGCTTTAATTTCAGTTGGGCGCAAAAATAAGTTTGGCCACCCAAGCGTTGAAGTAATGAATAATCTGGGCGCTGTTGGAGCAAAAATTTTCAGAACGGACCTAAACTCGAGGATTGAGATCAGAAGCGACGGAAAAAACTTGACTCTGGAAACATTAAAATAGTATTATTAAATAAATTTATTAAAAGCCTCGGGCTTTTTTGTTTTAGCGTGAAAGATCTCGAATTTCCGATTTTCAAAACGAAAATCGAAGGTAAAAACGAAAAATTCAGCTTGGAAGATCCTGTCGAGCGCCGGAAGTATTTTGAATTTAAAGCAGGTCCGGAAATTGAGAAAATTAGGGGTTGGCTTGAAACAAACACTTTTGTTGCGATTTTACTCGGGAAAAAGAATTCCGGTAAGGGCACTTATTCGAAGCTTTTTTCAGAAATAGTCGGCCCCGAACGGATTGCCCACGTTTCAGTTGGAGATATTGTCCGCGAGGCGCACAAAGATTTCGAAGATTCGGCGAAAAAGAAAGAACTGTTGGATTTTATGAAAAGGCGCTATCGCGGTTTTATTTCTATCGATAAGGCGATTGACGCTCTGACGGGCAGAGACACTTCTTCGCTTCTTCCGAGTGAATTTATTTTGGCGCTTGTCGAAAAAGAAATTGATAAAATCGGACGCAAAGCGATTTTTATTGACGGGTTTCCCAGAAATCTTGATCAGATTTCTTACTCGCTTTATTTCAGATCTTTGATCGGATATCGCGATGATCCCGATCTTTTTGTTTTCATCGATCTGCCCGAATCGGTCATTCACGAGCGCATGCGCTACCGCGTGGTCTGCCCGGTCTGCCATACGCCGCGGAATTTGAAGTTGCTCCGGACTAAAGAGGTGGGCTACGATTCCGAATCTAAAAATTTTTATCTGGTCTGCGATAACTTTTCTTGCAAGCAGGCGCGAATGGTTTCGAAAGAGGGCGACGAGCTTGGGATTGAAGCAATTCGAAACCGCATTGAAGTTGATGAGGAAGTAATGAAAACGCTCCGTAGGCTTGAAGGCGTTCCAAAAATACTTTTAAGAAACAGCGTCCCAGTTGATAAAGCCGCGGATTTTGTAGATGACTATGAAATTACACCAGCCTACCGCTACGAACTTGAAAGCTCGGGCAAAGTACGCGTAATTGAAGAACCATGGACTGCTAATGACGACCGCGGAGTTCTTTCGTATAGTTTACTTCCGCAGGCTGTAACGGTGAGTTTAATTAAGCAGATATCCCTAGCGCTCGGGCTTTAATCCACGGATTATCTACAGTTTTTTAACACCTTTTTACATAGCATTCCCATGTATTTTAATTTTAACCTCGATTAGAACACATTAATATTCCTCTCGGAACTTCCAATTTTGCATAGAAGTAATAATATGAAATCAAAGATATCGTTGTATGCTACTCGATTTTTATGTAACAAAGGGTTCAGAAGTGCTTTCGGCGCAAAGCTGAAAGCCGCGATCCCACTTGGACTAGGCGAGTTAAGCAGGCGATATCTTTTTGTAAGGCCCTCTACAGGGTTTTTTTATTTTTTGGCGTTAACCCCGTTACAAAACTTTTTTCAATAACCCAGATTAATTTTCGTTTCTATCGAATTATGCAGTTTTTTTGTAACGGGGTAAAATAATTTCATGTACTTAAATCCGAATCGAGGCTATCTCGCCGGGCTTATTGTGCTAGTTTTGGCGATTCACTTCTGGGCTATTTTTAGTTCCGGTTATTTTTATATTTGGTGGCTTGATCTTTTGCTCCATTTTTTGGGCGGGTTCATTTTGGGCACGGCTTCGATTTCTTTTTTGCTCCCGAGGCTGGAGATAAAAAATCCGCGCCCTCTCGTGCTTTATTTTTTTATAATTTTGGGGCTGGTTTCTCTGCTGGGTTTGCTTTGGGAGTATTTTGAATTTTTAATTGATTTCTTTTTTGCAAATCGTGGAATTATTCCGCGTTCCCAGCTCGGGCTCGAGGACACTTTGTCCGATTTGCTGATGGATCTTTTAGGAGGCGCGTTTGCCCATTTTCTTTTCATAAAGCATTCCCGCTCGACTAAGAACTCATAAATCTGCGATAATTAACTCATGCTAAAAATTTCTTTTTTCGGCGGAGCTCAAGAAGTTACTGGCTCCTGTTTTCTTTTTGAAAACGAATCGCAAGATGGTAAGACAAAAATTCTGGTTGACTGCGGCCTGTTTCAAACGCCCAAATTTTCCGATCCGCGCTCCAAAGATCCTTTTCCATTCAATCCCGCAGAAATTAATGCCCTTTTCGTAACACACGCGCATATTGATCATACCGGGAGGATACCGAAATTAGTTAAAGACGGCTTTCGCGGAAAAATTTATTCAACAGCTCCTACGCGCGAACTTTCAGAGCTGATGCTTATCGATAGTCTTGGCGTGCTTGAAAAAGAAACTGGACAAGCGTTTTACGGCGAAGAAGATATTGCGGATGCTTTCGGGCTTTGGGATCCGCTCGAATATCACAAAGAGAAAAAAGTCGGTAATTTTGCAGTGAGCCTTTTTAACTCCGGGCATGTCTTGGGCTCTTCAATGGTTCAAATTTCAACGGAAGGCAAAAAAATTGTTGTTACTGGCGATCTTGGCAATCCGCCGACCCCGCTACTTTCAGATCCTGAAAGCATCAAGGGAGTAACGCATCTTTTAATAGAGTCGACATACGGCGGAAGAACTCATGAGAACCGGGCGGAGCGGAAAACCAAACTGGAGCGCGTAATTGAAGACACGATAAAAGCAGGCGGCGTTCTGATGATCCCGGCTTTTTCACTCGAGCGCACGCAAGAACTTCTGTTTGAAATAAACGATTTGGTTGAATCGGGGCGCATTCCGGAAGTTCCGATTTTTTTGGATTCTCCTTTGGCGATTAAAGCGACCGCGATTTATAAAAAATATGAAAAATATTTTAATAAAGACGCGAATGACCGCATAAAATCAGGCGACGATCTTTTTCGTTTTCCCGGCCTTAAATTTACGCTTACAACCGAGGAATCAAAGACCATTAATGAAGTCCCCGCTCCCAAAATAGTTATTGCGGGCTCTGGAATGTCGAACGGCGGGCGCATCATTCACCATGAGCGGCGTTACTTGCAGGATCCGAAAAGCACCTTGCTTTTAATCGGATATCAGGCGGCAGGATCGCTTGGAAGAATTATTCAGGATGGCGCAACGGAAGTAACGATTCTCGGAGAACCAGTTCGCGTACGGGCAAAGGTTGCCGTTCTTACGGGATATTCGGCGCACCCAGATATGGAGGGGCTTTTCAACTTTGTAAAAAAGGTTTCCGACGGTCTTGAAAAAGTTTTTGTGCTGCAGGGCGAGCCGGAAGGGGAGTTATTTTTTGTCCAGCGGCTCCGGGACTACTTGGGCCTTGAAGCAATCGCGCCGCATTACGGCGAAAGCTATGAGTTGTGATAAAATATTTTTATGACTAATCCTCCAGCGCATTCACATTTAAAAATTAAAATCTGCGTTTCGGGTGCGGCCGAAACTGATTATTGCGGACCAGAGGCTCTCGAAGTTTCGAAAGAACTAGGACGCGAAGTCGCCCGCCAAGGCGCAGTTTTGGTTACCGGTGCGACGACCGGAGTTCCATACTGGGCCTGCATCGGCGCAAAGGAAATCGGCGGTTTTTCTGTCGGGCTTTCTCCCGCAAAATCCGAGCGAGAGCACATCGAGGAATATAAACTTCCTCTGGATTACCAAGATATCATTATTTATACGGGCTTTGGATATGCCGGACGAAATTTGCTTTTGACGCGTTCAGCTGACGCCGTTATCTTCGGGTGCGGACGCATCGGCACTATGAACGAATTTACAATTGCATTCGAAGATAAAAAACCGATGGGTATCCTTAGAGGAGCTTGGGATACCGACGAACTTTTTAAAGAGATAATCGAAAAGGGGCATCGCGGCCCGGGAATAATTGCCTACGATGAAAATCCGAAGATTCTTGTTGAAAAAGTAATCGCGCTCATCAACCAGCAAAAGATGGTTGAAATCTAAATGTCCCGCTTAAGCCAAAGTGCCCGTACAATCGAAGCGACCGGGCTTTTTTTGGGGATGCTGATCGGCGCAGGAATGTTCGCGCTCCCTTACACTTTTTTGAAAGGCGGTTTTATCTGGTCTTCGAGTTTATTTATTCTCGTCTTGGGCTTGAGCTTGCTTCTGCATCGCCTTTATGCGGCTGTAATTTATATCACACCCGGGAAACACCGCTTTGGAGGATACGCAAAAATTTATCTGGGCGATCGCGCCGAAAAAATAGCATTTCTTTTTACATTCATCAGCTTTGAAGGCGTAATGCTTGCTTATGGCGTGCTTGCGGGAGAATTTTTGGAAGCGCTCACGGGCATGCCCGCCTTGCTAAGCGGTTCCGTTTTTATGCTTTTGGGCGGTTTTTTATTTTTTTTATCGCTCGATTCAGTCGCAAAAATAGATTTTTATCTTTCGCTCTTTCTTTTTCTTTTCGTTATTTTCCTGACTTTCAAACTGCTTCCATTTTTTGATTCGAGCAACTTGTTTGCCTACGTTCAGCCGGATTATTTTCTTCCATACGGGATTTTTCTATTTGCTTTCGGCGCTTACTCTGCGCTTCCCGACGTTCATGATGTTTTAGGCGGAGAATCTTCCAAAAGTTATAAAAAAATTATTTCGCTCGGGCTCTGTTTCGGCGCTTTATTCTATTTAATTTTTTCACTTTCAATTTTAGGAGCGCTCGGCGCCTCTGTAAGCAAAAATGCATTCAAGGGGCTCGAAAATATTTTGGGAAAAGGGACGATTGCTATGGGTTCACTGATCGGGCTTCTTGTAATTTTGAGAACATATATAGCGCTCGGGGCTGATTTAAAACTCGCTTTCAAATATGATTACCGAGTTCCCCCAATTCCCGCCTGGCTCTTCACATTTTTGCCTTCCTTTCTGCTTTTTATTTTAGGATTTTCGAATTTAATTGAAATCTTGCATTTTGTGGGGGCGGTAGGACTCGGCATTTTCGGAGTATTTATTATTTTGATGGCTTGGAGCGAGCGCAAAAAAGTTTCCGAATTTCTCGGGTTTAAGCTCCGGCTTTGGTGGATTTTTCCGCTTGCCGCGCTGATTTTAATAGGGGCTTTCCGCGAAGTGATAACTTTGTTTTAATTGATCAATGGAATCGAAAAAAGATACGCTCGAAAAGTTGAAGGCGGAAATGGTGGCGAATCGCGATCTTCCGCTTTGCGCTGCGGCGAATCTGGTTTTTGGAGAAGGGAATCCGGATGCCGAAGTGGTATTTATTGGCGAAGCGCCCGGTTTTCATGAGGACCGGCAGATGCGCCCCTTCGTTGGTTTGGCTGGAAAACTATTAGACAAACTTTTGGTTCAAATCAGATGTCCGCGCGAATCTGTTTATATCACAAACATTGTAAAAAGGCGTCCGCCAGAAAATCGGGATCCTTTGCCTGAAGAAATCGAAGCCTATAAGCCCTACCTTGAGCGGCAGATCGCGATTTTAAATCCGAAAATGATCGCGACCCTCGGAAGATTTTCCATGAATTATTTCTTGCCGGATGCGAAAATTTCCTTGAGCCACGGCGAGCCCGCTTATGCCAATGGTTTTTTTATTTTGCCTTTGTATCATCCCGCAGCCGCGCTCCGCTCGACAAATGTTTTAAAACAACTCGAAAATGATTTCAAAAAAATCCCCGGACTCTTAAAAAATCCTCCGCCCCGCCCTGAATCTCGACTTGTCAAAAAATCAGCCGATGTTGAATTACAAGAGAAGTTATTTTAATGTTGATATAGGTATGATATATCATACCTGTAAAACATGAAACTTGTGGAGTAAAAATATGAGTCCTCAAACAAAAATCTGCCAAAACTGTAAAAACCAGTTCACGATCGAACCGGAGGATTTTAAATTTTATGAAAAAATGTCAGTCCCTCCGCCGACGTTTTGTCCCGAATGTAGATTGATCAGACGTCTTGCGTGGAGGAATGAAAAATATCTATACCAGAGGAGTTGTGATAAATGCGGAAAAAATATCATATCCGTTTTTCATAATGACTGTGGAGCAACAGTTTACTGTAGTCCTTGTTGGTGGTCTGACGACTGGGATGCAATGAGTTACGGCTTTGAGTATGATCCGAGCAAACCGTTTTTGGTTCAACTACATGATCTTTTCCAGAGAGTTCCAGTTATGAATCTTTTTGGCTATTATAGCACTCTTGAAAATTCGGACTATACCAACATGGTCGGCTATTTGAAAAATTGTTATCTCATAACAAACAGTGATCATAGTGAAAACTGCTCCTATGGAAGTGGTATTGACAGATGCAAAGATAGCATAGACAACATGATGCTGGTAAATAGTGAACTATGTTATGAAGCGGTCAACTGTCGTGATTGTAATAGGGTATTTTATTCGCTTGATTGCGAATCTTGCCTTAATGTCACTTTTTCTAAAAACTGCATTGGGTGCTCCGATTTAATCGGCTGCGTAAATCTAAGAAATAAAAAATATTGTATTTTTAACAAACAATATTCTAAGGAAGAATACCAGCAATTAGCACAAAAATATTTAAAAAGCTCTTATGAAAGTTTAACGAAGCTTGGCAATGAGGGTTTTTCTTTCTGGAATAAATTTCCAAATAAGTATTTTCATGAGCGCAGAAACTTTAATGTCTCGGGTGACTATATTTACAATTCGAAAAATGTTAAAGATTCTTTTATTGTTACGGATACAGAAAATTCCCGATATTGTTCCCTGATAACTGTCCCTAAAGTGACTGATTGTTATGATTTTACGCACTACGGAGAAAACTGCGAATTGGTATACGAAGCGATGCAGGCGGGAGATATGATATCTCGTATCCGTTTTTCCTGGTTCGTGGCCCGCAGCTGTCAGGATATAGAATATTGTCAATTTGTAGTCTGGAGTAAAAATATTTTTGGCTCTGTCGGCTTGAGAAATAAAGAATTTTGTATTTTAAATAAACAATACACAAAAGAGGAATATGAAAATATTAAGGCGAAAATTATTAGTGAAATGAATCGAAATCCCTATGTAGATAAACTTGGCAGAATCTACAAATATGGCGAGTTTTTTCCCTCTGAATTAAGCCCTTTTGGCTATAATGAAACGACAGCGCACGATACCTTTCCTTTATTAAAAGATGAAGCTTTGATCAGAGGACTTTCATGGAGAGAGCCAAAAGCAAGGGATTACCGGACCACCCTAAAAAGTGAACATATTCCCGATCATATAAAAGATGTCAAAGATTCGATTTTGGACGAAATTATTGAATGCGAACATAAGGGCGACTGTAACGAGAACTGCACCGAAGCCTTCCGCATTATTTCTCAAGAATTGGATTTTTTGAGGAATCAAAATATCGCACTGCCTCGGCTTTGCCCAAATTGCCGTCATTATCAAAGACTTCAACACCGTAGTCCTTTGAAACTCTGGGAAAGAACTTGCCAATGCGCGGGGGATATCTCTTCAAATGGAGTTTATCAAAACACAATTACCCATGAGCATGGCGCAAATCCTTGTACTAATGAATTCGAAACAACATACGCCCCGGATCGCCCTGAAATAGTTTATTGCGAGGAGTGTTATCTCACTGAAGTAGTTTAAAAAAAGTCCCTACATCAGTTTTCGCCCACCAAAAAATGGCGAAAGAAAATTGATGTAGGGACATCACTTGAATAAAGAACTGAATTTTCTAAGAACTATGCAGAGTTTGGAGGGAAAGGGGATTTCGAGCCGAATCCTCGCGACGTGAGTGTGTTTTGTCCCTAAAATAAAAAAATTAAGGACCTCTTTGCGCAGACTTAGGCTTGAGAAAGCCTTTATCGCAAAACCCTTAATCTGGATTTATAATATCATGTAGCATCGCAAGCGTCTATGTGGATAACATTTTAATGCAGAAATATGGGAAACCAGGAGATTTCGAAAATATTATTTGAACTCGCGGAATTTTACGAAATGCAGGAAATACCTTTTAAGCCAAGGGCTTTTGAACGCGCGTATGAAGCGCTCGGAGTCTTATCGGACGATATTGAAGAAATTTATAAAAAGGAAGGCTTAAAGGGACTCGAAAAAATTCCGAATGTCGGAAAAGGAATCGCCGAGCGGATCGAAGAATATTTGAAAACCGGCCACATTAAGGAGTATGACAAACTGAAGAAAAAATTTCCTGTAGATATTTCGGGTTTGAGTGCGATTGAAGGCGTGGGGCCGAAAGCGATCAAAGTTTTGTACGAAAAACTCAAAATAAAAAACGTAAAAGAACTTGAAGAAGCCGCGCGCGCGGGAAAACTCCGGAAACTTCCCAGAATGGGCGAGAAGCTTGAAGCAAAAATTTTAAAAGGCATCGCATTTCAAAATGGAGACGGTGGCGGGAAAAGATTTGCGCTTGGCGAAATGTTGCCGTTAGCGCGGAAAATTCGCGAACGGTTATTAAAAGTGAATGGTGTTGAAAAAGTTGAAATTGCAGGATCAATTTGCCGGATGCAGGAGACGATTGGAGATTTAGATTTTCTGGCAATTTCGAAAGAGCCGAAAAAAATCTGCGAATATTTTTCAAAAATGCCAGAAGTAAATCATGTTTACGCGAAAGGTGAGACGAAAGTTTTGGTCCGTTTAAATTCGCCGGCTCGCGAAGGAATTGATGCTGATCTGCGGGTTTTGCCGCGGGAATCTTTCGGCGCAGCACTTCAATATTTTACAGGTAACAAAGATCATAATATTGAAGTCCGTAAAATTGCAATTAAGCGCGGATATAAATTAAATGAATATGGCCTTTTTTGCGGAAAGAAAAATATAGCGGCTGAAACCGAGGAGGAGGTTTATAAAAAACTTGGGATGGAAATGCCGCCGCCGGAGATGAGATTGAATCAGGGAGAGATTGAGCTTGCGCTAAATAAAAAAATTCCCGAGCTTATCGGTTATGGCGACCTTAAGGGCGATCTCCAGATTCAAACCTCATGGACGGACGGAAAAAATTCTATTGAAGAAATGGCGCGCGAAGCGGAGAAGCTTGGGCACGAATATATTGCGATTACCGATCACACAAGATCGCTTGCCATGACTGGCGGATCAGACGAGAAGAAGTTACTTCGACAGATGTCCGAAATCGATAAAATTGATCAGAAATTGAAAATTGAAAATTATAAAGTGAAAATTCTTAAGGGTGCTGAAGTAAACATCATGAAAGACGGATTATTGGATATTGACGATGAGACGCTCGCAAAATTAGATATTGTCGGTGCGGCGGTGCACTCTCTTTTCAATCTTTCGCGCGAAGATCAAACCGCGCGGATAATTAAAGCTATGGAAAATCCGAACGTCGATACTATTTTTCATCCAACCGGCCGCGTGATAAATAAAAGAAAGCCTTATGACGTTGATATGGAAAAAATTATTAACGCGGCTAAACGCACCGGGACGATTTTGGAAATAGACGCGCATCCGTGGCGGCTGGATTTGAAGGATGAGCATATCCGTATGGCTCGCGAAGCCGGAGTAAAAATGGTGATTGATACTGATGCGCACTCTACTTACGAAATGCATTATTTGGAATATGGGATTGCTCAGGCCCGCCGCGCCTGGTGCACAAAAGAGAATATTTTAAATACGAAATCATTGAAGGAATTTTTGAAATCGTTGAAATAATATTGAAATCTTTTTTCAAAAATGTTAAACTTTTTCAAAGTTCAAAAAGGAGGAGATAGTTGTGAAAAAAAGCGCTTTTGTCGCCGCTGCTAGCGGTCAGGGTGAGGAGTACTGTGCTATTGTTTCAGTTATCATCAAGAATCTCGAACGGCGTGGAATAGATGTACCTTCGAGGCATAACGGGTCAACAGATCCGGTGAAGGTTTTTTTGGATCAGGTTGGAGATCCAACAAAAAACAATCATAATTCTTTCCGAGACATTGATTATCAGTGGGTAGAAGAGGCTGACCTATTTGTAGCCGAAGTATCGTTTCGAAGTGTGGGTCTCGGTGGCGAGTTTGAGCATTGCCGCTTGAAGCCTAGATTGGGGCTGCCACTTACGCCAATGCTGGCTCTGCATCGGCCTGGGGCTTGATTAAAATGAAGTAATGCCGGTTTCTCGTTCAGCTGGAATAATTATTTTTAGAAATACGCCGGAAGGGCGGAAATATTTGATTTTGCGCGCGGCAAGGAAAGATGACCGGCCGGAATTTTGGGATATTCCGAAAGGCGAGCTTGAAAAAGGGGAGAGCGGAATTGAGGCTGCCAAGCGAGAGGTCAAAGAAGAAACCGGAATCGAAAATTTTAAATTTATTGAAGATTTCAAATTTACAGCACGCTATTTTATAAAACGCGAGGAAAAAACAATCCCGAAGTTTGTCGCGGTTTTTTTGGCAGAGGCGAAAAATGAAAAAATTAAATTATCTTTTGAGCACGATATTTACGAATGGGCGAGTTTGGATGAAGCTCTAAAAAAATTATCAACCATGAAAAAAGCTCTAATATCAGCTGATGAATTTCTCAAAAAAAGTTCTTAATGTGGTCAAGAAAATTCCGCGCGGGAAAACTTTAACTTATAAGCAAGTTGCAACACGAGCCGGCTCGCCCCGAGCTTTTCGCGCGGTTGGAAATGTTTTAAATAAAAATTACGATCCTAAAATCCCCTGCCATCGCGTTATCCGCTCTGATGGAAAAACCGGCGGATATAATAGAGGAGCACGGCGCAAGATGCTATTATTAAGAAACGAGGGTTTTAAATTCTAAAAATGCCAATTCTCGAAGTTAAAAACCTAAGCGTCGAAATAGCCGGAAGCAAACTTTTGGATGAAATTTCTTTTTCGGTGGAAAAAGGCGATGCTGTCGCGGTGGTTGGTCCAAATGGCGCGGGCAAAACCACCCTTTTTCGCGCTTTAATCGGGGCGCTTCCATACAAAGGTGAAATTAACTTCCTTAAAGGCATTCGAATCGGCTATGTCCCGCAAAAAATAGATTTGGAACGCGATCTTCCGATTACGATCGAAGAATTTTTTAGATTGAAATCCGCCCGCGGAGAAAAAATTTCTGATGATGAAATTAATAAAGCTCTTTTTGAAGTTCATCTCACAAAGGATTATGCCAAAAAAGGAATCAGCGCGCTTTCTTCTGGCGAATTTCAGCGAACTCTGATCGCTTGGGCGATCTTAGGGCATCCGAATTTGTTACTGTTCGATGAACCGACGGCTTCGATAGATATCGCAGGGCAGGAAACCATTTACGAGCTGTTGCACGAGCTTCAGGATAAACATGAACTCACGCTAATTTTGATCTCGCATGATTTGAGCGTGGTTTATCGATATACCAACAAAGTGCTCTGCATAAATAAAAAACAAATTTGCTACGGCGCGCCTCAAGACGTACTGACGCCGAGCGAACTTAACAAATTATATGGAGGTGAGCGGACCTATTATCATCATCTTCATTAAATAAAAAACGAATGTCGGAATTAACACTTGGGCAGACTCTGGTAGCGGGAGCTTTTATCGCGGCAGCGGGAGGACTGCTTGGATCATTTGCATTGCTTCGAAGAATGGCGCTTGTGGGCGATGCTTTATCTCATGTAGCGCTTCCGGGGATCGCCCTGGGCTTGCTTTTTAATTTCAATATTTTGCTTGGCTCTCTCGTATTTCTCATTGCGGGCACTTTTCTGATTTGGCTTACGGAGCATAAGACAAAACTTCCCGTGGATACGGTGGTTGGAGTTTTTTTCTCGCTCTCGCTCGCAGTGGGAGCGCTCTTAACGCCGGAGGAAGAAATTTTGGACGCGCTTTTTGGAGATATTTTGTCGCTAACGATATTTGATTTTTGGTGGGCAGTTACACTTTCGGCAGTAATAATATTTTTCCTTTTATTTTTCTCGAAGCGTTTGACGCTTACCTTAATATCAACTGATCTTTCCCGTTCCGTCGGTTTCTCGCCCCATCGGCTGGAACTTTTTTTCCTTCTGATTTTCGCGCTTGCGGTTGCGGTTGGAATAAAATTCGTTGGCGCGCTTTTGATGGGTTCTTTAATAATTATTCCTGCGGCGACATCAAGAAATCTTGCGCCGTCAATGAAGTCGTATTTTTTGTCGAGCGGAGCGATCGCGATTTTCGGGTCTCTGCTCGGAATTTATCTTTCTGATCTTTATAAATTTCCCCCAGGGCCTGTCTTTGTGATAATTATGGGCGGCTTTTTTTTGATCTCGATAATTTTCAAACGATCAAGCTCGTAGGCCAAAATTAAAACACAGATTTTATCCGCGTTTTATTGGAGAAAATTTTTTAATGGGGGGTCTACCTGACGTTTTCAACCAGTGATTTGAAAGCGTTTGGATATTTTTGGGCAATTTCAGCGAGAACCTTCCTATCAAGCTCAATATTCGCTCCTTTGAGCTTGTTTATTAAAACACTGTAAGACATTCCATTCTCGCGAGAAGCGGCGTTTATCTTAATTTGCCAAAGCTTTCGGAAATTTCTTTTTTTCTTCCGGCGGTCCTGAAAAGAATGAATCGCGGCATGCAAAAGGCGTTCGCGCGCCTGGCGTTCCTTTGACTTGCCGCCCCAACGGAATCCTTTGGTTCTCGCAAGAACATTTCTGCGGCGCTTTAATGAAATTTTTCCTCGTTTTACTCGGGTCATATTTTAGCTGTTGGCATGAATCTTTTTAAAGTCTTCACCGAAATATCGAGGCTTTTAAGCCCTTTTTGATGCAATTGTTTAACGCGCTGAACCTTAGCGTTAAAGTGGTTTTGCCCGGGGATTCGGGATAAAATTTTTCCGCGTTTCGTTATTTTCAAGCGCTTTGAAAATGACTTGTTTGTTTTTGCCATAGCTTCGAAATTAATAAATAAAAGCGGGATTACTTCCTTTCGAGCATCACATAGATCCCGCGGGGGCCTTGCTTAGGTCCGTCAGCTATTTTATAGTCTCTTGGGATAAAATGCAAGATCCGTTCAAGCCTTTCTTTAATGAAATTCCTGTCCATGTATTTGGAGCGTCCCCGGAGCATCAAATCAATTTTCACTTTATCACCGGCATCGAGAAACTCGCCTATTTTTTTAGCTTTCATTTCAAGATCATGTTCAGACGTTCCCATCCCGACACGGACCTCGCGGACTTCAACTTCATGCGATTTTTTCTGGGATTCGCGCCGCTTTCTTTCTTCCTGGTACTGCCATTTGCCGTAATCCATGATTTTGACTA
The DNA here is from genome assembly GCA_016186825.1 of Candidatus Giovannonibacteria bacterium. GTDB lineage: Bacteria > Patescibacteriota > Minisyncoccia > JACPKW01 > UBA11713 > JACPKW01. Next base: position 12,248 of record JACPKW010000003.1, on the reverse strand, counting down.
CTGGCGGGTTTGCAGTAGGGGAAATTTCGATCAGATCAAGCCCCTTTTCTTTTGCAATTCTCAAGGCTTCGGAAATATCAATGACGCCATAATTGGCGCCATCGTCTCCAATCGCCCGTACAGGCGTAGCTGTTATTTGATTATTTATTCTTACTCTTTGTGTAGCCAGATGATTATATTATAGCCGAAAATAAGTGATCAAAACAGTTCGGCAATCGCGATTACAGAAAGTCAGATTTTGGCGTGGAGATGGCGGGAATTGGTCACGAATAATTTGCTCGCCGCCGCTCGCAAATTTTCTCGACCCTGCCTCGCGGTCGCGCGCGCTCGCGCGACAACGCTCCGGCTTTCAATTCCGCGCGCGAGCAAAGCAGTTTGCTCGCTCATCTCCACAAACAAAAATCGCCCGCTTGCGCAGGCTGATTTTTTGTATTTGTGGAGATGGCGGGAATTGAACCCGCGTGGAGAAAATTTCCAAGCAGTGGTTGACAGGCTTAAATTTGTTGCCTCTTTATCGCAAAATTGGCCAAGGCGTTTCCAATTTTGGTCTCGCTTGTATGACACCCCGCTCTTCCCAGCGAGAATCAGAAGGAAGGATGTCCCGCATTACGCGGGAAGAGACATTAGGCTACTGCGTAAGCAGGTTCCAACGTCTTTCCGAATAAGTTTGCACTTATGTGTTTTGCAGGAGTTTAAGGAGTGGTTCTGCATCCTCCGCCTGAACACGAGCTTTTCCATTTCCTCTCGAGGCCGATCATCCCCGTTTTAAAGTTTTTCCGATTTCTCTTTCGATGTCGCGCTTTTTTATTTTATCTCTTTTTTCAAATTTCTTTTTTCCGCGAACGACCGCGATTTCAACTTTTATTCTGCCGCCGAGAGTATACACCTTAGTTGCGATCACAGTCAACCCGCGTTCTTCCGCGCGCCCTGCCAAACGAGAAATTTCATCTTTATGCAATAAAAGTTTTCGCGTGCGCTCCCGTTCGTAATCTTTCGGCGTGTTATTCGGCTGATAAGGCGGTATGTCCATTCCGACAAGATATGCCTCGCCACTTCTTATGATTGCGCGCGCGCCCGCAATGTTTCCGTGTTTTTGCTTGAGCGATTTTACTTCAAGTCCTAACAATTCCAAACCAGCCTCATATTTTTCGAGTATTTCATAATTGAAATATGCTTTTTTGTTTTCGAGCAGAACACCCATTTATTTATTTTACCACGTCTTGACGAAAATATGAATGTATAGTAAAGTGTTGGAAAATTTCAAGGAGGTGTTCTATGAAAATTTTGTTGCTTGAGTCAAACGAAGATGTTAGAGAAATTTTGGGGGTGATGTTGGGTAGAATGGGACATGAGATAGTTGCACCTGGAAGCGTGACGGATGCCTTAAAGGCTGTGGAATTCGGGGCTTTGGAATTCGAAGTCCTGATTGTGGAGGAAAGGTATCCGGAAATTTCTGGAGTGGAGCTGACCGTTGCGGCGAAGTGGAGAAACGAAAATCTTCGCTGCGTGTTAGTGACGGCAGATTCCCGCACGGAAACCGTTAGGCATCTTTCAAAATACGGGAATGTGCTTCTGAAGCCTTTCGGAGTTGAGGACCTCCGAAGTGTGCTTTTATAGGTCTCCGGGAATTCTAGGCCGCGGTAGTGTTCGCCCTGTGCGAACCGCCGCGGCCTTTTTTTATTCTTGAATCCGGTATAATCTAAGCGAAATACACAGGAGGGGGTGACTTTATGTTTAGAGTAATAATGCTGGCCTCGTTCTTTTTTTTGTTTTTCGAAACCGGAGCCGCAGGTGTCGCAGGAGCCGCAGAAAAGATTAATCCAATCTTTTCCGGCAGGGCGCCCGAAGCTTTTCGACGGCAATTTGCCTCAATTTTTTTCATTCTTGCGAAAGAGGAAAAATTCGAGGAAACCGCTCTAATCAGATTTTTCACAATAAAGCGGCATATTATTGTAATTGTGGAAATAGGCGATCAACGGGAAACTGTTTTTTCATCCGTCGTCTATCCAGAAGAAGAGGTGCCCGCGGGTATTATTGCCGCAGCTCTCGCGGCCACGTTTGTAAACGATTACTACGCGTCTAAAAAAAGGACCGCTCGCAAGAACGGCCCTTTTGATTTGTGCGCAATTTTTAAATTTTTTTTAAATAGAGCTATAATCTGAATGAAAAAATCTTTAACTCAAGGAGGGGCATATGAGGTATAAGCTGCTCATTGTATTTGCGAGTCTGCTCGTCGCGCTGTTCAGCTGCGAAAAGAAGACGATTCATGTCAGAATTCAGAAAAATGGATCGCCGAACTTTAACGAATTTGCGGCTGGACTTCGTGAAAAATTATTTCGGTGGGCACGCGAAGGGCATGAGTTTTCTCTTCTTCTTTCGGAAATCTATATATTTGAAGAGCATGGCGGATTTCATATCGCGCTCTTGATTGAGAGCCATTACTCAGTTATCACAATCAGAACCACCGACTCTTATCGTCCGTACCACACTAAAAGGGCCGTTGAAGAGGCTTTCAAGAAAGTCGTTTCGGCGTTGGGGGGAACAGAAGAAAATGTCGGCCAAGAAGCCGCGGGAGAAATGATATGAAAAAAATGTTCTTTTCGGCTGTGGCGATGCTTTTCCTTTATTCGGTTGCGGGCATTTCTCAAGCTACGTATCGGCCTGTGAAAAACTCCGAGTTTGCGATGATAAAAAGCTCGGCGCACAGGGTATACGAAGAGCTTTTTTCCCATTCAAGGAGGATTCTGAAGGCGGTTGAAAAAAGCGAGTTTGAAGCTCTATGCGATTTGAGATTCAGCGAGGGTTCAGTGGAGGGCTCCCCGGTATTTTCGTATCGCGCAAAACTGCGAGGCGGAAAAGCTATCGGAACTACATTCCGAATTCCCTCGTCTCTTAAAGACGTAGAGAAAGTAGCCAAAGAGGAAACTCTCAGGTTTCGGATTCTTTTGTTGGCTTTCAGGATTGATTTGCTTCGCGCCGGACATGAGCTCAAAGGATGCAATTAGAATGGGCGTCCAGTCAAAAAAGGGCACTTTTCGATGCTGTTGTGTCGAAGAGTGCCTTTGTGTTTTTGGGCAAAACTCCGCTAGACTGAAAGATAATGTTAAAGGATAAGATTTCAAAAGAAATAAAACGAGCTGTGGCCGAAGTCTCAAAAGGAGAGGAAGGTTTTGAATTTAAAGTAAGCGAGCCTGAAAGGAGCGAAAACGGAGATTTTTTCACAAACGCTGCTTTTTCACTTTCAAGAAAATTAAAAAAACCGCCGCAAGAAGTTGCCGAAAGTTTAGCCCTTCGACTGCGCCGAGGCCGCTACACTCTTATCGAGCGAAGCGAGGCAAAAAACGGATTTGTAAATATTTTTTTGAAAGACAGTGTTTTAATTTCGACTCTTGAAGAAAAAATTTCCTTTCCAAAAAGGGAAGAAAAAATCAACGTTGAATTTGTTTCGGCAAATCCCACAGGCCCGCTTACGATGGCAAACGGACGCGGCGGTTTTTATGGCGATGTGCTTTCGAACATTTTAGCGAAAGTCGGATATGATGTTACGCGCGAATACTATATTAATGACGCGGGCAATCAAGTGAGGCTTTTAGGCGAATCCATTGAAGCCGCCGAAGGAAAGCGCGAGGTGAAGGAGGAGTACTATCAGGGTGGATATATAAAAGAGCTTATGGGCAAAAGTACCGAGGAGGCAATTCAAAAGTTGCTGGGCGAGATTCAATCGTCTCTCGAAAAAGCTGGAATAAAATTTGATGTTTGGTTTTCGGAGGAAAAAAATTTAAGAGAAACTAAAGAATTTGATAAAACGCTTTATGATTTTGAAAAAAGAGGGCTTTTGGAAAAGAGAGATGGCGCTGTTTGGTTTGGCGATCGGGTTTTTGTGAAATCTAATGGAGATCCAACCTATCTTCTCATTGATATTGCGTATTTGCGAAATAAATTAATCGAAAGGAAATTTGATAAAGCCATAATTATTTTAGGCGCAGATCATCATGCTGAAGCGCTTCAGGTTAAAAAAGGAATTGCGGCGCTTGGAATCGAACCCGGAAGATTAAAAATTCTTATTTTGCAGCTTGTGCGTTTGATGTCGAAAGGAGAAGAAGTGAGGATGTCGAAACGCGCGGGCGCATTTGTAACTTTGGATGAACTTTTAGAACAAATTCCTATCGATGTGGCGCGCTGGTTTTTCCTAGAAAAAGCGCTTTCCACACATATGGATTTTGATTTGGATTTAGCAAAAGAAAAATCCGAAAAAAATCCGGTGTACTACGTGCAATATGCGCACACGCGCATGGCAAGCATTCTTGCAAAATCTAACTTGGAGGCCAAACTTCCAACTGCTTTTGGACATGCGGCGGAGCGAAATTTAATCATGAAAGTTTTGCGCTATCAAGATTTGATTGAAGAGGTTTCAAAAGATTATCAGGTGCATCGGTTAACAACGTATGCTTATGAACTTGCGCAAACTTTTTCCGCATTTTATCGCGACGTTAAGGTCGTCGGCTCCGAGCGCGAGGCAGAGCTTCTGTATTTAGTTTCAAAAACAAAAGAAACTCTTGCGGATTTGTTATCTCTTCTCGAAATCTCGAGACCGGAGAAGATGTAGGATTTCCTCTTGCATCTTCTGCAAACACGGTGTTAGGCTAAAAATTAGGAAGGCTAGGTTCAAAAGAAAGGAGGATTTTTATGAAAATTGGCGATGAAGTTCTTGCTAACAAAAATTTGCGGGGCTTGAACAATCTTTTCGTTCGGAAGGATGAAGGAGGAAAAATCGTGCGAAAAGACAGCACTTTGGATTGGGGTGTAAAATTCGAGGAGGGTTGTGAGCTTGTCTTTGTCAGAGAGAACGAGGTCAGGCTCAAAGACAAGAAATGATTTTACCAACTGATCAAAGGCCTTCCTAAGCAGAGTCCCTTTTTCGTATCGGGGCTCTCTGCTATTTGGACAACTTTTCTGCGTAAATTTCTAGACCAATAAATTTTTTTGCAAATTCTGAAAATCTTTTTGGATCGCCAGTCGTGATGTAGCACCTCTGGCGTTTTGTTGTTAATTTATTTTCAATTTCCGGATGGCGTGATAAATAATTTTCGAGCGATGCGGGAATTATTGAGGGCGAATCAAAAATTTTCGCATCCGGCATTTCTGCCTGGATTAAATGTTTAATAAAGGGATAATGTGTGCATCCAAGAACAAGATTTTTTATGTTTTCTTTTTTTAACGGCTCGAGATAGGTTCTGATAATGTCTTTTGTACTGTTATGATATATCATACCACTCTCGATAATGGGAACGAGCAAGGGTGCGGCGGCTTGAACAATGTTTGCGTCTGGATCGATTTTTTTTATTTCACGAATATAAGCGCCGGATTCCACTGTGGCCGGAGTAGCCAAAATGCCGATTGTTTCCTTCCCGTTTGTTTGTGCAATTTCTTCAGCAATCGGAATTAAAACTCCAAGCACACGTTTTTCGGAGAAGTTTTCAGACAAATATTCCTGTTGGATTTTTCGAAGCGCAACAGCGGATGCTGTATTACATGCCAAAATAACAAGTTGGCATCCGTTTCGAAAAAGCCAATCAACCGCTTCGCACGTGTATTCGTAGATTGTTTCCGGAGAGCGAGAACCGTAAGGCGCGCGGGAGTTGTCGCCGAAGTAAATTAAATCGTATTTTGGAAATTTCTTATCGAGCTCGCGAAATACCGTAAGCCCGCCATATCCCGAATCAAAAACTCCAATCATAAGCCAATATATCATAAAAAATTCAACTACGAATTCAACTTTATTCAAGTTGTATTATTTTTAACTTCGACATACTATATTCTATGTTCTTTGTAACCTAGTTTATAGGAGGAATTATAGGAGGAGTTATGGCAGATAGCCTTGAAAGAAGTTTTCTGGAATTAAGGGGCTCGTTAGATGATGAAGAAATGAGGAGAGCCATTGAAATTTTGGGCTTTCTTCGTTTGCTGCGTGTCTTAGACATTTCGGAATTATGGCAAAGAGTATCCCCAGGCAATCTTTGCGCGGCCGACCCGGCCCCAAAGCCTTCTCCAGCGGTTCTTGCGGCCTTTGATTCGAGGGTTCAGGAGCTACTTTCCCCCTCGGGCCTAGATGAAGAAACGAGAACGTGGCTAAGGTATAATTTTTCGCTGCTATATTTTCTCCCGGGTGACGATTTTACAAAATTATCCGATTTGCTCAGGCCGTTATCCCCTGTCCTGCTTCCGGATATTAAGGAGAAAGGAGGGCAATGTCTCATACGAATCGATTATGCCAAGCCTTTAAGTTACTTTTCGTTACAGCCGTGCCATCCAATAACGAGAAGTGATCTGGTTGAAATCGATTTGGAAGAGACTGAATTGCTCATGATTTCAAATCGCGTGACTACGCTCACGGTTCCCGCTTTTTTGTCTTTTGTGGCAGAAGTTGAAAAAAGCGGCAAGTTTCTTTTTGATTGCCGTATTTGGGAAGAAATGCATACTATTGTTTTAGGAAACAAAAACTTTTTCCCAAAAAAATTCACAGAAGGCCGAATATACTTTGGCACCATGCTGAAAAGTACGAGAGGTCCTCTCTTGCCTTATCTTTATATGGGAGCAGGTGGTTGGGAGGGCTTTGCCGAATTGGTTGAAGGGCTGGTAGTAGATGATGAGTGTCTATTTCCAGCTCTTAAAAAAGAGCTTATCAGAAGTGTCGAGCGTTAATTGATTCCCTGTATCGGTCTACCGATACAGGGAATCTTTGCTTTTATAGATTTTTTTGTTAATATTTTTTTATGGCCGATGAGAAAGGCCCTGTCGAAAAGGCAGGCGTGTCCGCAAAAACGGATAAATTTAAATACAGTGAGTTGTCTCCTCGGGCTGAAGAGGAGATTCTTTTGTTTTGGAAAGAAAATAATATTTTTGAAAAGTCGGTTGCCCTTCGGCAAGCTCAGGGCAAAAAACGCTTTGCGTTTTTTGAAGGACCCCCAACTGCAAACGGCATGCCTGGCACGCACCACGTTGAGGCGCGGTCATTCAAAGATATTATTCTTCGCTATAAAACTATGCGCGGTTTTCACGTGCCGCGCCGAGCCGGTTGGGACACGCACGGGCTTCCCGTAGAAGTTGAAGTCGAAAAAAAACTCGGACTCAAAAGCAAAAAAGATATTGAAAAATACGGCATCGCCGAATTTAACAAAAAATGCCGCCAGTCCGTTTGGGAATACAAAGAACTTTGGGAAAAGCTGACAGATCGCATGGGTTTTTGGATTGATATGGAACACCCCTATATCACCTATGAAAATTCTTATATTGAATCGCTATGGGCGATTATAAAAAATTTTTCAGTCAGCAAACTGCTTTACGAAGATTACAAGGTAGTTCCGTGGTGCGCGCGCTGCGGGACGGCGCTTTCCTCCCATGAGCTTGCGCAGGGATATGAAAAGATAAAAGAAGATTCCGTTTATATTAAATTTCAGTTGAAAGGGGAAGAAAAAGGCAGGAAACGTGCCTATTTTTTGGTTTGGACAACTACTCCTTGGACGCTCCCTGGAAATGTCGCGCTTGCGCTGAATCCAGAAACTGAATACGTCACGGTTGAACTCGAAAAATATCCCGAGGAATGGCTGATTTTGGCTGAAGCGCGGCTTAGCGTTCTCGACGGGCCGTATAAAATTATCAATCGCGCTAAGGGAGCGAGTTTTGAGGGCGTTGAATATGAAAGTTTATATCCGAACTCCGCGCCGTATCACGCAGTACTTGGCGGTTTCGTTTCGACACAAGACGGTTCGGGGATTGTCCATATTGCGCCGGCTTTTGGTGAAGACGATTTTCAAATTTCAAAAAAAGATGATTTGCCCGTCCTTATCACAACAGATGCAGACGGGCTTATGCAAACTCCGAAAAATGCGTGGGATAAAACATGGTTCAAAAAAGCCGATTCTATGATTATGGAAGATTTAAGCGCGCGCGCGCTGCTTTATAAAAAAGAAAAATACGAACATGATTATCCGTTTTGCTGGCGTTGTAAAAATCCGTTGATGTACTTTGTGAGAAAGGCCTGGTGGGTGGATGTTAATGCGAGGCGCGAAGAGTTGATAAAAAATAATCAGGAGATCAATTGGCATCCCGAGCACATTAAGGACGGGCGCTTCGGCGAATGGCTGAAAGAAAAGAAAAACTGGGCGTTTTCGCGCGAACGCTATTGGGGGACTCCGTTGCCGGTTTGGAGATGCGAGAAGTGCAAATCTATAAAAGTTCCAGGGTCTCTTTCGGAGATGGATGCGTTAGATCCGAATCCCACGGATCTTATTGTCATGCGGCATGCCGAAGCTGTGCATAATATTTCTGATACCTGGGCGGTATCTCCGGAAACCGACTCCGCCGCTTTCTTGACTGCTAAAGGGAGAAAAGACGCCCAAGAATCGGCGAAAAAACTAAAAAAAGAAAAAATTGAAGTGATTATTTCATCTCCATCACTTCGGGCAAAACAAACCGCAGAAATTGTGGGAAAAGAAATCGGGGTTTCTAATATTGAAATTATTCCGGAACTCTATGATCAATTAGTTGGTCCAGCGTTTGATGGACAAGGCGGATTCAATAGCAGATTTTCAAGTTTTGAAGAACACTTTTATAAAAAACCTGAAGGTGCGGAAAATTACAGAGAAGTGCGCGCGCGGGTCATGAAAGCCGTTTTGGAAATTGTGAGGAAGCATCGCGGGAAAAAGATTTTAATTTTAACCCATGGCGTACCAGCTTTTGTCTTTTTTGGCGCGCATGATGCCCTTTCTGAAAAAGATTACGAAAAAGGAGCTCGCGCTTTTTATCCAAATCAATTTAACAAGATTCGTTTTCACAACTGGCCATACAATAATGAAGGCGAGCTCGATTTGCATAAGCCGTATATTGATGAAATCCAATTGAAATGTGATCCGTCTGCTGGCGGGTGCGGGGGCGAGATGCGGCGCGTTTTGGAAGTTGTGGACGTCTGGTTTGATTCTGGTGCGATGCCGTTTGCATCAGAGAACTGGCCTTTCGACTTCGCTCCAGGCAAGCCTAAGAAAAAACTTCCATACCCCGCAGATTACATTGTTGAAGCGGTAGATCAAACACGCGGGTGGTTTTATAATCTCCTCGCCGTGGGGACACTTTTGGGTTTTAAAGCTCCTTATAAGAATGTTATTTCTTTAGGGCATCTTTTGGATAAAAACGGAAAGAAGATGTCCAAATCACTCGGCAATATTGTCGATCCAATGGCTTTGATGGAAAAATACGGAGCGGATCCGGTGCGCTGGTATTTTTTTACAATCAATCAGCCCTGGGATCCGAAGCTTTTTAAAGAAGAAGATGTCCGCGATGCTCAAAGAAGATTTTTTATGATTCTCTGGAACTCGTTTTTGTATTGGAAGACATATAATGTAAATTCAAAATTTAAAAATCAAAATGAAAAATTAATGAACCCCAAATTAGTAATCAATAAATGGGTTTTGGCGAAATGGAATAAAGTTTTAAGCGAGATTACAGAGAATCTCGATAAGTATGACGTTGTTTCAGCGGCGAGGACGGTCGAAAATTTTATAATTGATGATATTTCGCACTGGCATATCAGGCGCATCCGTTCTTACATGAAGGAAAATTCAAGCGAGGCGAAAGAGTGCTCGGAAGTTTTTGGTCGTTTATTGTTGGAACTCTCAAAGGTATTGGCGCCGTATATTCCTTTTAGCGCGGAGATAATTTATCACGGGCTTGAAGGGAAGGTGGAAAGTGTGCACTTGGAAGATTTTCCGAACTATGAACTAAAAAAAATAAACCATAAACTTCTGGAGGATATGAGAAAAGTCCGAGAGATTGTGTCGCGTGGCTTGGAAGAGCGGCAGAAAGCGGGAATAAAAATCCGCCAGCCTCTTTCGATGTTGAAAGTTAAGGGGGAGGAAATAAGTAAAGAACTTGTTGAACTTATTTTGGGAGAAATTAACGTCAAAAAGATTGTATTCGATAAAACACTGGAAAAAGATTTTGAATTGAATACGGAAATTACCGCAGATCTCAAAGAAGAAGGGATTGTGCGCGAATTTATCAGGCAAGTTCAGGATTTCCGTAAGGAACTCAAATTGAAGCCGCAGGATAAAGTTATGCTCTCGGTAAATGCCCCGAAAGAAATTGAAAAAATTCTCAAAAAAAATTCCGCGCTTATAAAAAAAGAAATCAACATTTCCGAACTTAAATTTTCCGGCAAGGCTGGGAGTCAGAAAGAAATAAAACTTGATGATTCTCAAATGCAAATCGGGATAGAAAAATAAAATGCCAGAGGAGCAAAAAATTTGCCAAAACTGTAAAAAAGAGTTCACGATTGAGCCGGAGCCACAGCACCAAAGCAAAGCTTGGTGCTGGACTTCGCTTGCTCTAAATTAAATATATGGCTAATTCTGAAAAACGAGCCTGTCAGAATTGCAAATGCGAATTTGAAATAGACGCTTCGGATTTTAAATTTTACGAAAAGATACAAGTCCCCCCGCCGACTTTTTGTCCGGAGTGCCGTTTGCAGCGAAGGCTCGCTTTTTTTAATATTTTTAATTTGTATCAAAGAAAATGTGATCTTTGTAAGCAAGAAACGATCTCTATGTATGCGCCGGATTCTCCGTATGCAGTGTACTGCCCCCCATGTTGGTGGTCTGATGAGTGGAGCGGGTTTGATTACGGGAGAGATTATGATTTCTCACGCCCATTTTTTGAGCAATTCCAAGAACTTTGGCATAAAGTTCCCCTTTTAGGGTTATCCATAGACATCCAAACCATGAAGACGTCTCCCTGGAATAATCATGCTGGCGATATTAAAAGTTCATATCTCCTTTTTCATGCGGGGTATACGGAAAATTCGGCTTACGGTTTTTACGTTGATCATTGCAATGAAATTTTGGATTCTTCTGCAATAATATCTTGTGAGCTTTGCTATGATTCTATGCATTCATATAAAGACAGCCGCTGCGTCGGGAGCAGAAGCCAAGTCGTAAATTGCATTGACTGCTTCTTTTTAAAGGATTCATTCAATTGTCAAAATTGTTTTGCATCTGCAAACTTAAGAAATAAAAAATTCCACATTTTTAATAAGCCCTATTCCGGAGAAAAATATTTTGAAGAAATAAAGAAATGGAATCTTGGATCGTTTAAAACATATAAGGAAATTCAGAAATTAGCAGAGGATCATTGGAAATTATTTCCGCCTAAGCCAGTGGAGGAGGAGATGTCGGTCAATTCTTCAGGCAGCCATTTTTTTCAATCAAAAAATTGTCAACAATGTTTTGAAGTTGTCGGAGCTGAAGATAGTAAATTTTTGTTTCTAATGCCAAATCCCCCAATTAAAGATTGTTATGACATATCAAGTTGGGGAGATAATTTATCGTTATCATATGAGTGTTCTAATGTTGGCGAACAGGCAAGTGGATTAAAATTTTGCAACGAATCAGGCTTAGGGCTTGTAAACGCTGAATATTGCAAGCTTTCTACAGGAGGTTCTAATCATTTTGGCTGTGTTTCCGTAAAAAAAGGCGATTATATTATTTTAAATAAACGATATGAAAAAGAAGAATACGAGAAATTACGCCTAAAAATAATCCAACATATGAGTGAGATGCCGTACGTGGATAAAAAAGGAAGAATATATAAATACGGCGAGTTTTTCCCGATTGAGCTTTCTCCTTTTGCGTATAACGAAACAATTGCCTCAAACTTTTTCCCGATGTCGAAAGAAGAAGTTGAAGCAAATGGATACAAATGGAAGGAGCCGGAGATAAAAACTTATAGTGTGACAATTCCGGCAGAGAATTTGCCGGATCATATCAAGGATGCACCGGATTCGATTCTGGATGAAGTAATCGGGTGCAATAAATGCGAGCGAGGCTTTCGAGTAATTCCGATGGAATTGAAATTCCTGCGCGAAAGGAATCTGCCACTACCGCGACAATGCCCCTTCTGCCGAATTCAGGAGAAATTTAATATCTGGGTGAGAAATCTGCGCTTGATTGAGCGGATCTGCGATAAATGCGGCGCCACTTTCCAGACGAAATACACCAAAGAAGAAGCCCCGATTGTTTACTGCAAAAAATGTTATCAAAATGAAGTCATTTAAAGTAAAAAGGCAATTGATTATTTAATAATCCGTTCAATTTAAAATTTAGGCAAAAATGGCAAACGGGCTATACCAAACTGAAGGAATAATTTTGAGCTACTTTGATACGGGAGAAGCCGATAAAGTTTTAAATGTCTTCACCAAA
>JACPKW010000002.1 GCA_016186825.1 Candidatus Giovannonibacteria bacterium | reverse complement strand
TTCTTTGATAGTTTTTGCGGTCATTTCCGAGTTTGTATGGATATTTTTTCCCTTAAATCTCTTTGTTTGGATGTCTTTGGCTTTTTGGACTCTTTTTCGAATCTTTTCTGAGGATTCAATTTTTGGGTCTTTATGATAAGAGGTAAGCTTTTCAATTTTAACGGCTGGAACATCCAGGTGAATATCAATTCTGTCCAGCATGGGGCCCGAGACTCGTTTTTGATAGCGAATGATCTGAGATGTTGAGCATTTGCAGGCATGGGTTGGGTCGCCCAAAAATCCGCATGGGCAGGGGTTTTGGGCGGCAACCAGCATAAATTTTGAGGGAAAGGTAATCCTGCCATGAGCCCGGGCAATAGTTACATAGCCGTCTTCCATGGGCTGGCGAAGGGCTTCTAAAACATAGCGCGGAAACTCGGGAAACTCATCCAAAAATAAAACCCCGCGGTGGGCCAGAGAAATTTCGCCTGGTTTTGGATGGGCGCTACCACCAATAAGTCCAATGTGGGAAGTTGTGTGGTGCGGGTTTCGAAATGGCCGTTGAGTAATTAGCGATTCATTGTCGAGAAGTCCTGAAATGCTGTAAATTTTTGTTACTTCAAGCGCTTCTTCAAAGGTCAGAGAAGGTAAGATTGAGGGAAGGGTACGGGCAAGAAGAGTTTTACCAGCGCCAGGCGGACCCTTAAACAGCAGATTATGAGAACCGGCCGCGGCAATTTCCAACGCTCTTTTTGCTCTTTCTTGTCCTTTAACATCCTGCATATCAAATTCAAAGACAGACTCTTTAAGATAGTTTGCAAGACTTGTGTGTTTTTGCGGTTTTATAGGAGAAGTATTATTTAGATGGTGAAAAAGACTTAAGAGATCCTTGATGGGGTAAATCTCGACGCTTTTGATAATCGATGCCTCTTTGGCGTTAACAGCGGGTAAAAAGACGCGCTTTAATTTTTTGTCTTTGGCAAGAATTACTTGGGGAAGTATGCCGTTGGTGTATCTAAGCCTCCCATCTAAAGAAAGCTCGCCCATAAAAAAAGAACTAGAAATATCTGCTTTTAGTTGTTCAGAAGCAATAAGAATTCCTAAGGCAATGGGCAAATCATAAGAAGGTCCTTCTTTTGGCAGATCGGCCGGGGCTAAATTAACAGTTATTCGTTTGGCCGGAAAATCAGCGCCGCTGTTTTTAATCGCTGAGCGTACTCTTTCTTTTGCCTCCTCAACGGCTTTATCAGGAAGTCCGACAATGGTAAAATTCGGAAGACCTTGTGTTGCAATGTCAACCTCAACCTCAACCGGCACCGCATCCAAACCCACAACCGCCGAAGAATTTACCTTGGCAAGCATGAGTCTATAATATCATTTTTGCGAAGAGGTTATTTTTTCCCTAACCCTTCGTCGTGAGGACCTACCGTCCTGAGGATAAGAGTGTCTTTTAATTTGTCGAACGTAAAACGGTAAGATCTATCAACGCGAGCTTCCCATCGATCAAGTCCACTCATTCGTTTTGTACGCAAGCTTGGATGTGAGAGGTTTTGACTCAAAAACACGATCTGTTTATCTGTCTTTTTTTGAATGTGCTTTGGAAGTTTCCGATAAAATTTAACGAACGATTTAGTTTTGGCAATCTTCATTACTTGCCTTTATGGAGATCTTTAATGAGTGTTGCTGCATTTCTATATACCGTATAT
>JACPKW010000006.1 GCA_016186825.1 Candidatus Giovannonibacteria bacterium | reverse complement strand
GGGGCATACAACGAATGGCGGCCAAAGAAGTAGGAGGATGATGTGAATACGCTCGGTATAATAGCCATTTTGGTTGTGCTCTACAATTTTCCGGTAGTCAACCGGATTATGCCGTTTCGCGAGGAGTTTCAGGCATTGTTGCAAGGTCTAATTCCCTATGCGCCCCTCCTGATCGGTCTTTGGTTTTTGAGGGATTCGCTTAATACCGCAGCTGGCGGTATTGGTAGGGCAATAGAAACTATCGCGGGGTTTATAGGAGTAGCCCTCTTTACTATTTTCGTCCTGCCGCTTCTTATCGCTGTGATGCTTGCGGACACCGCCTTGCTTGGTTCATTTTCCAATTACGTCTGGCGGAATCAGGCATGGGTAGTCGCGCTGATTATTGCGTCTGCGATAGGAATTTACGTCGCAGGGGGAGCGACAAGAGAGTTTATAAAGCGCTATTTCTATGGCGCTGTGATGGTGGCGGTTTTCGGGCTCGTATTGGGGTTTATAGGGAGTAAGTTCTTAGGTGTGGAAGATATTGACTTCTCGGTTGAAGGACGTGTTTTCCCAAACCCCGCACGAAGCATAGAAGTTCGAGGTGGTGACACCGTAAAAATTTCTATGTTTGGTGAAGTCTATAAAGACGGGAAAGTCTACGGACCGGCTGGCGATCCCATGGACCCGGTGGCTGGGCCTGATGGTATTCCCCGCGGTCGTGGGGAGGTCCAGCTGATAGTCGGGGACTTGCTGAATCCTTTCAGCAAAAAGACAGCGGTCCCCATCGAAATCACAGAGCACGGTGTCCAAGAAATTTTTGGCATCGATGTTGGTGAATGGACAGGCGGCTACTGGGCGAAAGGCGAAGCCATAATACCAGCCGGAGTAAAAGGCAGGGTCAGCTTAGGATTCACTCGCCTTGATCCTCCGGAAAAAGGCTGGATGAAGGCGAAATTTCAAGTGGTGAGTTCGACTGGACCTCAAGGCTTCCTGAACTCACTCCTGAAATACGCTCCATATCTGGTCTTCCTAGCGATCCTTGCCTTCGCGATTGGGGTGTTTGGCGGGACTGGCGCTCTGAACGCGTTTGTATTCAAAAACGCGGCATGGGCGCAGAAAAGTGTTTGGGCGCTGGCCGTGATCTTCTTCGTGGGGTCACTCCTGTTCGCCTCGATTGTCGGAGGTGTGTGGGAGCTCTGGCTAGTTTTTCCAGAGGCCGGAGGAAGGCACAGAGTCAGTGTTGGTGAAGGGATGGGACTCAAGGAACTCTGCCCGGGTGACGAGCATTGGCTCGATCCGGGAACAGAGGTAACTCTTCAGGTTGGGGAACGACACGGTTGCAGAGTTTCAGCCGTAACAGTTCCAACTTCCGGGAAGGTGATCCGCAGATGGATCTACCCCGGGGGCGAAACTGAAGAAGCCGTCCTTAGTTCCCGAGATCCAGATTTACCGGCGCCATCACGGCGCCCGTCCGCGGTGTTTGTGCGGGCACTTGAGCGTTCCAGCTTCAAGGCCCACTAAAAAACACTTTTCTTGTTCTTTGAACTAAGGGCGGTCATGCATCCAGTATGGTCGCTCTTTTTTATTTTCAGTTTTATATTTTATACTTAAATTATGAAATTAATTTATTTACTAATAACTGGATTTTTACTTTTCTCACCTCTTTTATTAGAAGCGGTAACTCAACCTCTGCCTGATTCTCAAGGTCCCACTCAGCCCTTGCCATCTTCAAGCGGTGGCTACACGCTCCCGAACCCAACTGGGCTCACAAGTTTCACCCAGCTAATAGATAAAGTTGCGGATCTCGCTATCAAAGTTGGTTTGCCGATTGCGGCGGTTTTTATAATTTATTCCGGATTTCTTTTTGTATCGGCCCTCGGCAACCAGGAAAAAATTACGCGAGCGAAAAGCGCTTTTTGGTGGGCAGTCATCGGCGCGCTTGTCATCGTAGCCGCAAAAGCTATCACGGCCGCACTCTCGAATTTTGCAGGAAAACTGAACTAAATAATATATTAGCCCATTCATTTTATTTTCTCATTACTTCATATTTACACGATCGTAGAAATATGAAGTTTTTAAAGGCCAATTGAAAAAATTGACTTTTTTTGTTCTATATATTATAGATTGTATTTATAAGGCTTGTCCTTAAAATAAAAAAATAAAAATTGCAGGAGGGAAGCACATGAGAAAGAGTATTCCAATGCCGACCATTGGTCGTCGTTCGCCCAGGAGTTGGAGGCGCCAGATGGGTTGGGGTGTGTTCTGGGCGTTTATCATTTTCTATATCGCGTTCTATTTCGGCCCGGACTTAACCCGGGCATTTATCTCGCCCGATTCCTATCTTGCGGAGTACCGCAAGGATGGAAGGGGTCTGCCAAGAATTCCCGTACGGAAACAACCTGCTGCGGCAACCCTTCCAGGGGGTGATGTCAAAATGGCTGGTTTGGGAGTGATCGGAGCAGACCGTGCGCCGAATGTAAACGGCAAACAGGATTTGCGGGATCCGCTATCCAGCGGAGACCAGGAACTTATTAGGAAGTCTGAAGAAAATCGTAAGATTTCCGAAGAAATTCTGAAAACCGCATCGAAAGTTAGCGAGGCGGCCGCGGCTTCAATTGAGAGGGCAGAGACCCAAGAGCGAATTCAGCTTGCCGAGTCAGCAACCAAGAGTACTCCCGCCGAGATGAAAAAACCCAAGACCGATCTTCCGGATTACGAACACCACAAACAAAACGGGTTTTTCCTTCTTCAGCGAGGCAAATTTCATATTATCAGCCCCGGGCAGACCCAGAGTTTTACCTTCGAGTCAGACGTTTTATTCTGGTCTGGCAAGGGTAGATACTGGGGGATAACTGAAGATAGGAGGAAATATAAAGAAGGCGATGTAAACGTGGATCTTCATAAGAAGATGCATAGATCGCCTCCTATGTTAATTCAAACAAAAGGGGTGTTTTGGACATTCAGAAATGACGGTCCGAAACCACTCGAAATTTATGCCTTGCCGTGACATGCAGGGCACAACGGGGCTGGGAACTCTTAAATGAGTCTCCAGCCCTATTTCTTTTTCGGTTATCATCTACTTCATATATTCACGATCGTGAATATATGAAGTTTTTGTTGGGAGAGTTTTTATGTTAATTTTTAATTGCAAGCCCTCGTGGTGAAACGGATATCATAACTGCCTTCGAAGCAGTCGTTCCCCGTTCGAATCGGGGCGAGGGCGCACTTCGAGCAACCTTAGTGCAAGCACTTCGGCAAGTTCAAAGTAAATCAAAAACGTGAAAAAAATTCCAAATGAAATCCTGGAAATTGTAAAAAAACTTCATGAAAATAGTTATGAAGCCTTTTTGGTTGGCGGGTGCGTTCGTGATTATTTGCGAAGCGTGAAGCCGAAAGATTGGGATATCACGACAAATGCCAAGCCTGCGGAAATTCAGAAAATTTTTCCGGCTAGTTTCTATGAAAATGAATATGGAACGGTAGGAGTCAAAACGCGCGCAGAAGATGATTCGATCGCAGTCGTCGAAGTAACCCCCTATAGAATTGAGGAAAAATATTCCGATAAAAGGCATCCCGATTCCGTTGAATTTGCAAAAAATATTTCAGATGATCTGAAAAGACGCGATTTCACGATAAACGCGATTGCTTATGACCCTGAAAACGAAAAGATTATTGACGAATTTGAAGGCGAGACGGACTTAAAGAAAAAAATCATCCGTGCCGTCGGCGTTCCGGAAGAAAGATTTAAAGAAGACGCGCTCCGAATGATGCGCGCCGTGCGTTTTGCGGCGGAGTTAGATTTTAAAATCGAAGCAAAAACAGAAGCTGCAATAAAGAAGAATTCGGGCGCTTTGAAATTAATTTCAAAAGAACGCATCCGCGATGAATTTATAAAAATCTTGAAGTCCGAACGGCCCGCATTTGGCATTGAAATCTTGCGCAAGCTGGGCCTTTTGAATGAATTTTTGCCGGAATTTCTCGAAGGATATGAAGTTGAGCAAAATCTTCACCATATTTATACGGTCTGGGAACACAACTTGAAAGCGCTTGAATATGCGGTCAAGGAGGGCTGGCCTTTGGATGTCCGCATGGCGGCGTTTTTGCACGATGTTGGGAAGCCCCGTTCAAAGCGCGGCGAAGGAAAATACTCCACTTTTTATGGGCACGACGCAATTGGCGCAAAAATGGCTTCACAAATTTTGTCGCGTTTGAAATTTCCGAAAGAATTTATTGAGAAGGTCGTTAAATTAATCCGATATCACCTTTTTTATTACAATGTCGATGAAGTTACGGAATCATCTGTCCGCAGACTTATTTCAAAAATTGGGCCTGAAGACATGGAAGATCTGATTCGCGTGCGGATTTGCGATCGTATCGGATCAGGCGTCCCTAAGGCTGAGCCTTACAAATTGAGGCATTTCAGGTTTATGGTTGAAAAACTAGAGCGCGATCCGATTTCTGTCGGCATGCTAAAAATACGCGGCGACGAGGTTATGAAAATTTGCAAAATCGAACCAGGGCCGCGGGTCGGCTGGATTCTTTCCGTCTTGCTTGATGAAGTTTTAGATGATCCGAAAAAAAATGACAAACAATTATTAGAAAGCCGCGTTTTGGAACTTTCTAAAATTTCCGATAAAGAGTTGGCGGCGCTTGCGAAAAAGGGGCAAGAAAAAAAACTGGCGCTCGAATCCGAGGAGATTGAAGTAATCAAGAAAAAGCATTACGTTAAATAGACATTGTGCGGGTTAAGTATTTTGTCTGGGTATAAGTTTATCGGCAGTATGCACGCTTAGGGGTTGAGAGCATTTACATACTTTCTCCAGTTTTCCGTCGGGCTGTAGTATACCGGCAGTACGCACGCTTCGGGTGCGTGAAGACTGGGTTCAATTCCCAGCAGCCCGACAGAGAACTGGAATTAATATGTTATAGACGGAAATGCGCCCGCAGTAGGAAGCGGGCGAAAGCGGCATCTTACCCCGCCACTTATTCTACGGGCCCGTAGTTAAGTGGCATAACGGCGCATTCGCATTGCGCAAGCGGGGGTTCAATTCCCCCCGGGTCCACTAATATTAAGTGGCGTGGCAAGTTGCCGAAACCCAGCTTTTTCTTTCAGCGAATTTTTTTTTACTCTTTTTTAAAGAATCGTTTTTAATTTTACGCTTCCGGTTTTTCATGCGAGAATGAAATTTCATGAAAGGTAAGGAATTTGAAACAAATGAATCCCCTATTTCTTTTATTGATCTCGAAATGACGGGGCTCGAAGGGTCTAAACATGAAATTGTTGAAATCGGATTGGTGAAAGTTTCGCAACCTAAGCTTGAAATTATCGAATCTTGGGACGTAAAAGTAAAACCGGAAAAACTTGAAAACGCTGATCCTGAAGCACTTCGCATCAGTAATTATGATGCCGATGCCTGGAAAAGCGCAGTTAGTCTGAAGGAAATGATGAAGATGCTTTCAGCTAAAATTCAAAATACTATTCTCGCGGGCTGGAATATTTCAACAGACTATGCTTTCTTAGACGCGGCATCCACGAAAACCGGCGTTCAACTCGATTTCCATAAGCGAGTATTTGACATAACCTCATATGCTTACAGCAAACTCGGGTACGAATGGAGTGAGCTTGGGTTGGGTGGAACTGCAAAAAAGCTCGGTATTAGCAATGAAAAACATCATACAGCGCTGGCGGATGCCATGGCATGCTATGAGGTTTATAAGAAAGTAAGAATGATTTCACATGAAACAAACTAATCGGACATAATAGGTCGTGTCCAATAGTCCATTGACCGATAGAAATTTTGTTTTCACGTGTAACTTATATGCCTTCATCAAAAAGAAAAGTTGGCAACGTTTGTGAAACTATTGCCGTGAAACATATAGTGAAACATGGTTTTGTCGTTCTTGAGCGGAATTATCTTCGTAAGTGGGGAGAGATCGACATCGTGGCAATTTCGAGAAATCCGTCAGAACTCCATTTTATCGAGGTAAAGGGACAAGTTACACGTGAAAACACGTTGATTGATTATTTGCCAGAGGAAAATGTGCATTCGTGGAAAAAGAGAAGGTTATGGCGGGCGATTCAGACATGGCTCGCGGAGCACTCAAAATTTGAGGATTATGATTGGCAGGTAGATGTAATGGCAGTTTTCCTTGATTTAGAGGCAAAGAAAGCTAAAATACGCTGGACAAAAAATATAATATTAAGTGAGTAATCAATATGTGGAGCGGAGAGTAGTATAGAGGTAGTACACGTGCTTTGGGAGCACGAAGCCCGGGTTCGATTCCCGGCTCTCCGACATCAATGATTCTAGAATAAATATTTCAAGACCATAAGTTTTATTTATTGATAATGGGCGTACGCCATTATAAATATGGAAGATTCGCAATCAGAAAATTTTTTCAATGCCGGCCTGATAGCGATAGTATCTCTCGTTTTAGGGCTATTTTTTGATTATTTTTTTTATGGAAAAGTCCCTGGAATTTCTTTTCTCTTTTATGTAATTCTTATTTTGGCAGGACTTTTTAGCCTGGCCCACATTTTCAAGAAACAAGTAAACAACGAAATTTTTTTGCTTATAGCGCCGCTCATATTTTTTAGCGCAATGGTTTCTGCCCGTTCAAGCATGTTGCTTACATTTCTGAATATAGTAGCTTCGCTGCTAATCTTGCTCGTAATAGCCGAAGTTGTATTTGGCAAGAAGGTGAAAAACTTTTTGTTGGGGGATTGCATAAAAGTCATTTTTCTTCCGATTATGTTTATTTTGCCGTTTTTAAAAACGCTGTCTGATTTGTTTGCCCTCCGCGGCGTTAATAAAGACCAAAAAGTTTTATCGCCGATTATTAGAGGAATAATAATAACAGCTCCTGTTCTGTTTGTTCTTTTATGGCTTTTTTCTTCAGCTGATCTGTTTTTCCGAAAATATGTAGCGGATTTAATTAAAATTGAACCAGAAACAATTTTTCGGTCCGCTCTGGTTTTGATTGCGACGCTTGCCTATATCGGCGCGTACTCCTACATTTTTCGAAAAATAGAAAACCAGATTACTGCACAGCCGAGTAATAAAACGTATAGCTTGGGACATATAGAAAATTCAATTCTGCTCGGGTCAGTCAACATTCTTTTTTTTATCTTTGTTCTTGTTCAATTTACGTATTTTTTTGGCGGCGAGAATAATGTTTCATCTCAAGGTTTTACTTACGCCGAGTACGCGCGTCGCGGTTTTTTTGAGCTAATCGCTGTTGCCATTATTTCCCTGCTGGTGCTTTTAACTACCGAAAAGTTTGCTGCAAAAAAAGAGGCCGAACATTCGCCTGGATTCAAAATCTTAGCCACCGCATTAGTTATGCAGGTAATTCTAATAATGTTTTCGGCTTTTTTGCGGTTATCTCTGTATGAGGAAGCTTACGGCTTTACAACATTAAGGCTGTATAGCCATGCCTTTATAATATTATTGGCGGTTAACTTTCTTTTATTGCTCTTTAAGATTTTTTTTGAT
Organism: Candidatus Giovannonibacteria bacterium; assembly: GCA_016186825.1. Classification (GTDB taxonomy): domain Bacteria; phylum Patescibacteriota; class Minisyncoccia; order JACPKW01; family UBA11713; genus JACPKW01. The sequence goes on along the minus strand of JACPKW010000006.1, from coordinate 64,618 downwards.
AAAAGAGAAAACGCTTTTGCTTTAAGGGTTTTTATTTCCCTGGTATTATTTTTAGCAGTGATGAACTTTCTCAATCCCGACGCATTTATCGCCCGCAGAAATATTGACAGATTTGGTGCCACAGGTAAGCTTGATGTGCATTATTTAAACAGTCTTTCTGATGATGCGATTCCTGACACTGTCGAAATATTGAATATAGCGGATGATGATTTGAGAAAAAGTTTTGCTCGCGACCTATACTGGCGCGCGCAACTAATTAATTCCCCTTTGTTTTCAAGGTGGCAATCGCTGAATATTTCAAGAATTAGAGCGGAGAAAATTCTTTATTCAAAAATTGGCGAGATTGAGCAGTATAAGGACTACCAAGGGCAGGACTTGTAATCGAGTTTTTTAAGTATGGATCACGCGCTTGAAATAAACAATTTAGTCAAAAAATATGGAGATAAAGTGGCTGTAGATGGCATCTCTTTTTCAATTAACAGGGGAGAGTTTTTCGGTTTTTTGGGTCCGAATGGGGCAGGGAAGACCACAACGATTAATTCTATAACCGGAATAGGGAAGTTTGATTCAGGCGGGATTAAAGTTTTTGGACTAGATGTTGTTAAAGATTACCGCGAAGCTCGCAAAAAAATCGGACTCTCACCGCAGGAATTTAATATAGATATCTTCGCGCCTCCGCGCCGTGTTCTCGATTTTGTGGGCGGATATTTTGGGATGCCGAAGGAATTACGAAAAAAAAGAAGCGAGGAGGTGATTCGCGATTTGGGTTTGGAAAAATTTGTCGATACGCCTTTTCGAGCGCTTTCTGGGGGATATAAGCGCCGCGTAATGCTCGCGCGCGCGATGATCCATGATCCGGAATTGTTAATTCTGGACGAGCCGACTTCTGGTGTGGATGTGGAACTACGCCACGAATTATGGCGAATTTTAACGGACCTTAATAAAAAAGGAAAGACAATTTTTCTAACAACGCACTATCTCGAAGAAGCCCAGCGCCTTTGCGGAAGAATCGGCATTATATTTAACGGCAAACTTGTCGCGCTCGAATCAAAAGAAGAGCTCATCAAAGATGGAAAATCTATCGAGGATCATTATTTGCATTACGCCGAGCTCCAAAAAAACGGAGTTTCGAAAACATGAATTCAATCGGGCTTTATACTTTTATTCGCCAAGAGATTTCGAGACTTTATCGCGTCTGGATTCAGACTTTGATCACGCCGTGGATTTCGGCGCTTTTGTATATTTTAATTTTCGGGGAGATTGTCGGGCGGAGGATAGGGGAGATCCACGGAGTTTCATATATTGATTTTGTTGTTCCGGGACTTTTGATGATGAATGTTATGCAGTCTGCATTCGGACAAACTTCTTCGTCTCTCTATTTTCAGCGTTTTGTAAAACATATTGAAGAAATTTTAACCGCCCCGCTTTCATATCTAGAAATGATTACGGGATATGTGGTCGGCGGAATTGCGCGCGGCGTTGTCGTCGCCGCGGGAGTTTACATAATTGCGCTTTTTTTCACGTCGGCGTCAGTTGCGCATATTTTCCTTTTTTTCTTTTATTCTGTTGCGGTCGCGCTGATTTTTTCGCTACTTGGTTTGCTCGTCGGGCTTTGGGCGGAAGGATTTGAGCAACTCATGATTCCGCAGACATTTATCATCATGCCTCTTACTTTTCTCGGCGGACTTTTTAATTCTCTTTCTATGCTCCCTGAAAAATTTCACATTTTTGTGAAACTCAATCCGTTTTTTTATTTTGTGGATGGGCTGCGCTATTCCATGATCGGAATTTCCGATTCAAACCGCACAATTGGCATGACTGTTATCATCGGACTGATCTTAGTTTTGGGATATTGGGTTTGGTATTTGTTTAAAAGTGGATATAAAATTAGAAATTAAAGCATTAAACTCGAAACATAAAGCATGAAGAAAGCATTATGAAATATATTAGAAAATTTTAAAGGTCGTTTTAAAAAGATAATTATCTAGAAAACCATGGCACAAAGAAAATCAGCGGATTGCCGTCTTTTCCCTAGCGAGAAAAATTGCTCGCTTTATATTTCTGGGACGGAAAACGAAGTGATGGATGCTTCGATCCAGCACGCAGTTTCTGCTCACGGACACAAGGATACGCCTGAGTTTCGAAAGGAGCTCAAAGATTTTCTGAAAGACGCAAACGATTAAAAAATCTTCCCCGCCATTGGCGGGGAAGATTTTTTTTACTACAATAAGTTGTTCGCGGCTGTCGTATAACGGCCAATATGCCACTCTTCCAAAGTGGAGACGGGGTTTCGACTACCCCCAGCCGCACATAAAACAAAAAACTCTGAAGGAAATATCACCTGCATGGAAACAGACTTATTTAATTGCAATTAAAATCAAAAATCCCTCGGCACTGCCGAGGGATTTTTGATTTTGGAGATCGAATTTATTTTACAGCTTCTTTAAGCCCCTTGCCCGCGCGAAATTTCGGAACTTTCATTGCGGGGACATTTACTGTCTGGCCTGTTCTAGGGTTCCTCGCCTGGCGCGCCTTTCTCTGTTTTACCGCGAAAGTCCCAAAGCCTGCGATCGAAACTTCCTCGCCTCTTTTCATAGCTTCAGTGATCGAATCGAAAACGAAATCCACCACTTCCTCTGAATGTTTTTTGGAAACATCCATTCCGCTTTTGGAATGCATTTCCCAAAGTTTGCTTGCCAATTCTACTTTGTTCATTCTATATATATTTTTATTCTCGATTTACGACCTTTGAATTTATTGCGATATCATAACATGTTACAAAAGTGAAAACAACTTTGCTCATTTTGGTCTTTCTCGCATTATTTTTCACTTCTGTGAAACTAACCCACCTCCTAGCGGGCATAGTCTGCGACTCGGGTTTCTCTTATTATGTGCACTTTTATTTCACCGGGGTATTTTAATTCTTGCTCAATGCGGTTTGCAATGTCGCGCGCCATCTTTTTCATTTCAAGATCCGTAACTTTTTCAGGTGTCACGAAAATTCTGATTTCACGTCCCGCCTGGATCGCGTAAGATTTTTCTACGCCCGGGAATTCATTTGCGATCCTTTCCAAGTCCTCGAGGCGCTTCAAGTAATTTTCTACCGTATCCCTTCTCGCCCCCGGACGTGATGCCGAAATTGCGTCCACCGTCTGGACGATGATCGATTCGATAGTTTCATAGGGATACTCTTCATGGTGCGATTGCATCGCCTGGATTACTCGCGTATCAACATTGAATTTCTGCAAAATTCGCCGTCCAATTTCAACATGCGTGCCCTGGATTTCATGATCAACAGCTTTTCCGATGTCATGCAAAAGCGCCCCCTTTTTCGCAATGTTAACGTCCGCCCCGAGTTCGGAAGCTATCATTCCTGCGAGATGCGACATTTCAATGGAATGCTGAAGCACGTTTTGGCCGTAAGAAGTTCGGAAGCGGAGGCGTCCTAGAAGCATCAAGAGCCGCGGGTCGATATCGAAAATGCCGATTTCATAAGCGGCTTTTTCTCCCGCGTCCTTGATTATTTTTTCAATTTCGATTTTTGCCTTCTCAACCATTTCTTCAATCCGTGCGGGCTGGATACGCCCGTCGAGGATTAAATTTTCCAAGGCCATTTTTGCGATATGTCTGCGGACCGGATCGAAGCTCGAAATGATAACTGTGCCAGGCGTGTCGTCAACGATCATTTCAACGCCTGCCGCGCGCTCAAAAGCGCGGATGTTTCTTCCCTCTTTCCCGATAATTTTTCCCTTCAAATCTTCTGAAGCGATTTGGACAGAAGTTGTAGTAAGTTCGGACGCAGTCGAGGAGGCGAGCCGCTGGATGACTGCCGCCAAAATATTTTTCCCTCTCTCTTCCAGTTTTTCCTGTCCGAAAAGTTCAAGCTTTTGGATGCGAGCTAAAATGTCCGATTCGTATTTTTTCTCGATCGAATCCAAGAGCTCCTTTTTTGCTTCTGATTCGGAAAGCCCCGCAATTTTCTGGAGTTCCTCGCGCTTTGAAGCCTCGAGCTTCTCCGCATCTTCCCGAATCTTTTTAATTTCCTCAGCTTTCTTTTTCAGGTTATCCATTTCGGAATCCAAAGCCGCCTGTTTCTTTTCAGCAAGGTCTTCTTTTTGAAGGAATTTTTCTTCTAACTTTCTAAGCTGGCTTTCGCGCTCTTTCGCTTCTTTGCGCGATTCCTCAATAAAAATCTCTGCCTTTTTTTTCGACTCTTCTAAGGTTTTTACAGCCTCGGCCTTAGTATCGAGAAGGATTTGCTTTACTTTTAATCCTACCGAATTTTTTCGGTAGTAGCCCACAAACTGGCTCGTAACATATCCCGCTACAGCGCCTGCCAAAAGCGCCAAGGCTGCCGCGAGACCCGGTGAGATAAAATTCATTATAAATTTTTCCTTTCAAAACGTTCATCGAATTTATAAATTTATATAAGAACGTTTAAATTACGAATATAATGTCCGTATCATACCAGCCATTATTAATAACCGCAAGGTTTGCCCCCTTAGAAACCTCGTCAAAATGTCCATAACAATTTATATGCAATTAAACAGATTTCTAACGGGGTTGACTAAAAACGTATTCCCAAATTTTTTTAAGGAGGTTAGAATTGCATTAATGGCTAAAAATTCTAAGCCGCTAGTGCTTGCAGTCCTTGATGGTTTTGGCGTCTCGGAGGATCCCGGCTCAACCTTTTTAGAGGCGAATCTGCCGAATATACGAAAAATCGAAAAAAATTTTCCCTTTACAACCTTGCAAGCTTCGGGAATCGCTGTCGGGCTTCCTTGGGGGGAAGAGGGGAATTCCGAAGTCGGCCATTTGACCATAGGGGCTGGGCGAGTTTTGTATCACCATCTTCCGCGGATCATTGTTTCAATTCAGGACGGAACTTTTTTTGAAAATCCTGCATTTGTCGAGGTTGCGGAGCACGCAAAAAAGCGTTCATCGCGCCTTCATTTGATGGGTCTCTTTTCGTCTGGCTCGGTCCATGCCTATGTGGATCACCTATATGCCCTGCTCGAGTTTTCAAAACGGCAGGAAATCGGGCAGGTTTTTTTGCATCTTTTTACGGATGGCAGGGATGCGCCGCCCAAAGAAGCTTTAACTTTTATACAAAATTTAATCTGGCGGCTTGAAAAAAATTTTCCAGCCGCGAAAATAGCATCGCTCGTCGGGCGCGATTTTTCCATGGATCGCGACGGAAACTGGGGAAGAATCGAGAAGGCCTACCGCCTTTTTGCGGAAGGGAAGGGGAACGGCTTTCAAAATCCGGAATCGTATCTTGATTCCGAATACAAAAGCGGCAGGAGCGATGAATTCATCGAGCCTGGGTATTTAACGGGAAGCGATGGAAAGCCCGAAGGCAGAATTCAGACTGGAGACGGGGTAATATTTTTTAATTTTCGTGAAGATTCGGCAATTGAGCTAAGTTCCGCATTTGTAGCGGACGGCTTTGACCATTTCCCGCGCGAAAAAATTGCGGATTTGGCTTTTGCGACTCTGACCAGATATGATGACAAACTTCCTGTGCTTGTGGCTTTTCCGCCGCTTGATATTTCTTATCCGCTTGCGCGTGTTATTTCCGAGAACAATTTAAAACAGCTGCATGTTGCGGAAACCGAAAAGTATGCTCATGTTACTTATTTTTTTAATGGCGGGATCGAAAAACCATATGAGTTGGAGGATCGGATTCTTGTTCCGTCTCTTCAGGGTGCCCATTTTGACGAGCATCCTGAAATGTCCGCAGACAAAATTTGCGAAAATATTCTTGAGAAAATCGGGGATTACGATTTTATTCTCGTAAATTTCGCAAACGGCGACATGGTAGGGCATACAGGCAGTTTTGATGCCACCAGAAAAGCGCTTGAAATTCTTGACGAAAAAATCGGCCAAATTATGGAAAAAGTGCTTGAGCTCGGAGGGATTTTAGTAATCACTGGAGATCACGGCAATGCTGAAGAAAAAAGATACAGAGTCTCGGGCGAAAAAAGGACGAAACACACTTCAAATCCTGTGCCGTTTTACTTGATCGGGGAGCAGTTTAAGAATCAAAAAGAAAAAGAACCGGATGAAATTCGCCGCGTTTATTCCAAGGTCGGCGGAGTTTTAACAGATGTTGCCCCGACGGTATTGGATTTGATGGGCTTAAAAACTCCTGAAGAAATGCGCGGCGTGAGTTTGCTTAAAAAAATCGGCATCATGGGTCGAGAAAATTGACATTTTTTTTCTGTTTTGTATATTTAAACAAGTAAAAAGCCGAAAGTAGGGGAAGTCCCCCTCGTCCCTCCTTCGAGGGCCCCCGCAAGGGGGATATAGGCCTTGTGCCTAAGAACTTCTCTTACTTCCGGCTTTTTTTATTTCGAGAAAACTTTTTCTTTCGGTTCTTTTGCGGCTTTTATTGTTGAGCCGTTTTTTGTTTTTACGATTTGATCAATGATCCCGTAGTTTTTTGCTTCCTCGGCATCCATATAGCGATCGCGGTCGGTATCTCTTTCAATTTTTGCAAGCGTCTGTCCCGTGTGAGATGAAAGAATTTTATTTACTTTTTCGCGGACGTGAATAATGTGGTCAGCGGTAATTTTGATATCAGCCGCTACGCCTTCCGCCGCACCGTAAACTTGGTGGATCATGATCTCCGAGTTTGGAAGGGCATAGCGCTTGCCTCTTGCGCCTGAAGCGAGCAAAATCGCCGCCGCGGAAGCCGCAAAACCGATGCAGATCGTGGAAACCTCCGCCCGCACGTGCTGCATCGTGTCATAAATCGCAAGCGCAGCAGAAACCGATCCGCCGGGTGAATTTATATATAATTTTATATCCTGTTTCGGGTCTTGAAGCTCCAAAAACAAAATCTGCGCAATCACGGTGTTTGCGACCGCGTCGTTAATTTGTCCGCCAAGAAAGATAATTCGGTCTTTTAATAGCCGCGAATAGATATCGTAAGCGCGCTCGCCATATTGCGATTTTTCGATGACAGTCGGAATTAAATAACTCATATTTTCTTCTTCCATAATATTAATTACTTATTTTTTTCTAAAGCCTGAAAAACTTTTTCATTGATGATAATACCATAAGCGTAATCGCGCAGGCTTTCGGGGTCAAGCTTTCCTTTTTCTTCGGCGGTCTGGCGCGAGACTATATATTCCACTTCTTTTTTAAGTTCTTCTTCGCTCGCTGTAATTTTTTCTCTTTCGCGAATCGCGCGGATTGCTAAGCCGTAGCGCACTCTTTTTTCAGCTTCGCTTGCCCATTCTTTTCTCAAGTCTTCTGCTGTTCTTTTGATGTGTTCGAGGTAATGCCCCCATTCGAGGCCCATCTGGCTAAGGTTCGCCTTGAGCTCGGAAATCATTTTTTCTTTCTCGGCCTCAACCAATATCTGCGGGATTTCTATTTTGATTGTATGCGCGATCAGATCAAGAGCCTCCATTCGCTTTTTGTCGCGAAGCTTCATAGTTTTCTCCATTTTGATGTTATTTGCAAGCGTATTTTTTAAGGCTTCCAGGTTCTCAAACTGCCCCACGCTACGCGCAAATTCGTCATTTAACTCCGGAAGTTCTTCAATCTCTTTGGGAGCTTCGGAATTTTCAACTTTTTCGGAAATCTTTGCCTTGGTTTTTCTGATGTATTCGAGCGCGTCTGAAATTTCTTTTTCTTCTACCGCAACTGGGGTTTCGGCGGAAAAAATAGGCTTTATTAAATCAGCGTAGTCTGGAAGATTTATTTCTGGGAGGGAGTAAGTTTTGATCTTGAATCCGAGCGGATTTCCTTTTGTGATTTTTGTAATCACGATTTCTGGGCGCCCGATCGCCTCGATTTTATTTTCCTTAATGATGCGGGGCCAGATATCCGAAAGCGCGAGTCCGGCGGCTTCTTCCATAATTTCAGCTTCGCCTACTCTATCAACTAGAACTTTCTCGGGGATGTTTCCGGGACGAAATCCGTCGAGCTTTGTTTTTGAGTTAACTTTTTTTACCGCGCTCGCCCAGAATTTATCGAATTTTTCCGCTTCAAGTTCGCCTGTGATTTCGACCTCGGAAGGGGAAAGTTTTTTAATTTCTATTTGCATGTCGGTGTATATTACTCTTTTTTTATAAAAAAATAAAGCCCAATTTTGAAAGAATAATAATAAAGAAAAGGTTCATTTTGAAATATATTCTGCCTCCTGTTCGAGCCTCTTCGCTTCAGGCCATGCTAATTTATAAATAATTTTCATGGCGTCTGCGATTTCAGCGCTTTCTATTATAATGCCCAGCTTTTCGCGTAAAGACGCGATCATTACTTTGTTATCGTAAATATTTATTTCGGGCGAGAAATAGTATTTATCGGGCGGAATTAGCGCAGTTTCGCGCCTTTCCGTCTCATTATGCACTGCTCGCTCTTCACCAGCTGCGGTTTTTGGAATTATTGCTTTAATGGCGATACCTTTTCCAGCACGGCGCTCATAATATTTCGGGAAATAATTCGGAAGCGCTTTATGCATGTCGTCAACCGTCGCATAGGCAAGGATTGTTTCAGAGGAGGTTAGAGTGTCTTCATAAACTTGAATTAACCCCTCGGTTCCCTCATAAAATCTTACTTTCGGCCTCCCCGCGACATTGTGGATGGATTTAAGCTCCGGAATCAGGTTTTTAATTTCGTTTAAATTTTTCTGGTCTTGTTCGATTTTATTTTTTAGGTTCACCTCTACTCGATCTGGCGATTCCGCAATATATTCCTGCTTTGGTTCTTTTCCGGAAACGCTTGCAAGACCAATATTCACGAGTGAATCAAGCACGTCATAGCCAGTTGTACGGTTCAAGTTCGCTTTTCTTGTAATCTCCGAAACCGTACCTCTACCCAATACTAAGAGCGCCAAATATATTTTTGCTTCATTTGCCGAAAGTCCAGAGGAAATGAGAGCCTTAATTGAATTTTCCATAATAGCCCAATTTTAAGGCATTATTTATTTTGTGTCGAATCCATTCCACAAAATCTGAAAACCCATTGGTAAATAATGATATTTTAATGATGACTGTTTGACAGAACAATATTGCCATGCTAAACTCTGCTGGAAGAGTCAAGTTCTTTGCCCATGGAAATAAGGTTTCTGCCAAGTTTTCCTTATAATTTGGTCCAACAAAGTTTTTAAATAATATGTTGCATCATAGTATTGAAGATTTTTATGGAAAAATTAAAAAATAATACGATTAGATGAAAAAAAATGAAAAACAAAATAATTATTTACAAAAGCGGGGACAGTTGGATGATGGACTGCAAACATTGCGTTCGTAAATTTTGCGACACGAAAAAGGAGGCTTTAGACATGGCGATGCGTCATATCATTTCTCTGCCCGAAAGGACCGTTAAAGGAATTGAGATTCAGGAAAATAGTATCGGATTTCAAACGAATTGGGGTTCTCGGTTTTATCTTTATCAATCTGTAATTGGATAAATATCAAAATGAAAAAAGTTTGCTCAAATTGTCATAAGGAATTTGAAACAACAGAATCCGATTCGCAATTTTATAAAAAAATAAATGTTCCTTTACCAACTTTTTGCCCGGAGTGCCGTCAAATTCGCCGCATAGTTTGGAGAAACGAGCGGGCGCTCTATAAAAATAATTGCGCACTTTGCGGAAAGGATATCATAACGCTTTATTCGAAAGATAAGCCTTTCAAAGTTTACTGCTTTGAGTGTTACCACGGTGACAAGTGGGATTCGATGAGCTATGGGAAAGAATTCGATTTTTCTCGTCCGTTTTTGGAACAGTTCCGCGAACTCCAACTTCAAGTTCCGCGTCTTTACGCTTTCGTTTTCAATAATGTAAATAGTGAATACACCAACGGTTCGGCTTTCAATAAAAACGGTTATCTTTTATTCGTTAGCGATCACAACGAAGACTCGGCTTACTCGTATTCGATTTTTAATTGCAAGGATACTTTTGATTCGCTCAATTCAAACGAGTGCGAACTTTGCTATGGTTCGGTAACGTGCAAAAAATGCTATCGAGTATTTTTCTCGCAGGATTGCGCGAATTCGCAGAATTTATTTTTCTCAAAAAATTGCGTAAATTGCCACGACTGCGTGGGCTCGGTAAATTTACGAAACAAACAATATCATATTTTTAACGAGCCTTATTCCAAAGAAGATTATTTCAAAAAATTGGAGGAATTGGGCTTGGGATCGCATCAAAAAATGACGGCAGCGAAAGAAAAGGCGGAAAAATTCTGGCCGCAATTCATCGTAAAATATATTCATGGGCAATATAACGCGAATGTCGGCGGCGATTATATTTTCAACTCCAAAAAGACTTATGATTCATATGATTCGGAATACTTGGAAGATTCGAAATTTATTCAGCTTGGAAATAAGGCGAAGGATTGTTATGACGGCTATGTTGTCGTGGATAATTCCGAGCTTTCTTATGAAGTTGTAAGCGCTATCGCGCTTCGAAATGTGAAAGCCGGATATTGCGTCTGGCATGATTTCGATTGTTCGTATGCGGATACGTGCGAGAACTCAAATAATTTATTCGGCTGTGTGGGACTCAAAAATAAATCTTATTGTATTTTGAATAAACAGTATTCGAAGGAGGAATACGAGGCTTTGGTTCCGAAAATAACCGATCAAATGAATTCGATGCCCTATAAGGATAAACAAGGGAGAGTTTATAAATACGGAGAATATTTTCCGCCGGAATTTTCACCGTTTGCCTATAATGAAACTGTTGCGGCGGAATATCATCCGCTGACGAAAACCGAAGCGCTTGAGCAAGGGTATTTCTGGAAAGAGCCTGAAATACGGAATTATCAATTTTCGATTTCCAATTCTCAATTGCCGGACAATATTGGTGAAGTTGGGGATGATATTCTGGATCAGATCATCCCATGCGCTCATCAGGAAAATCCGCCAGTTGTCGGATGCAATGAAGGGTGCACGGAGGCTTTCAGAATTATCCCGCGCGAACTCGATTTTTTGAGGAAAATGAATCTGCCTTTGCCGCGGCTTTGCCCGAATTGCAGGCATGCCGAAAGAGTGAAATTGAAAAATCCGTTGAAGCTTTATCCGCGGATTTGCCAATGTGCGGGGGTTGGCTCTGAAAATTGGAAATATAAAAATTCCGGAAAGCACGGGCATGGCGAGGTGCGTTGCGAAATAAAATTTGAGACGACTTATGCGCCGAATCAGCCCGAAACAGTTTATTGCGAATCCTGCTATCTAGCCGAAGTTTTTTAGAATATATCTAAAATTTGAAAATAAAAAGTTTGTCTAGTTTAGTCTTTCTACGTCATATTTACACGATCGTGAACATATGAAGTTGATGTTTTAGTTTTTAAACATTATGAAACATAATGACATCTTTTGCGTTGAAGATTTTACAGTAATATCCCGACGAGCAATAACGCTACTATATTCACCACTTTAATCATCGGGTTGATGGCGGGACCAGCGGTGTCTTTGTAAGGATCTCCTACTGTGTCTCCTGTAACTGCGGCCTGATGCGCGGGAGAACCTTTTCCGCCGTAGTTCCCTTCTTCAATATATTTTTTCGCGTTGTCCCACGCGGCACCGCCGGAAGTCATGGCAATCGCCTGGAAAAGTCCTGTGATGATAACCCCTATCAATAGTCCGCCCAGCGCTTTGAGGCCGAAAATTATCGCGACCAAAATCGTGACTGCTATTGGCAGAAGAGCGGGCAAAATCATCTCTCGAAGTGCGGCTTTAGTTACAATATCTACCGCTCTTGCGTAATCAGGTTTGTCGATTCCTTCCATAATTTTTTTCTCACGAAATTGCCTGCGGACTTCCCCCACAATCGATCCCGCGGCTTTGCCGACCGCAAGCATCGAAAGCGCTCCGAAAAGATAGGGGAGCATACCGCCCAAGAAGAGCCCGACCAAAACCAGAGGATCATTTATCTCAAAAGTCAGCGCTTCCCCGTGCACTCGAATTTCCTCAACGTATGCTCCGAATAAAACGAGCGCGGCAAGTCCGGCCGAAGCAATCGCGTATCCTTTTGTAATAGCTTTCGTTGTATTTCCAACCGCATCAAGCGGATCGGTGATGCTGCGGACATCTGCCGAAAGGCCAGCCATTTCCGCGATTCCGCCCGCATTATCTGTAATCGGACCGAATGAATCGATCGCGACAATAATTCCTGTCAAAGAAAGCATTGCAGTCGCCGCGATTGCTATTCCGTAAAGGCCGAAAAGAAGCCAAGCAAAATAAGTTCCAAGCGCGATTGCGATAATCGGAAGCACTGTCGCTTCAAGCGAGACTGCAAGCCCCATGATAATGTTCGTGCCATGTCCCGAAGTTGAAGCTTTCGCGATATTTTTTACGGGGCGGAATTTTTTTGAAGTATAGTATTCGGTAATAATTACCATTGAGAGCGTAAGGGCAAGTCCGATTAAAGCAGATGCAAAAAGTTTTAAGGAATCTCCCGGGATCTGGTTTTCTTTCACAAATGCATTCGTAACCGGCCAGAAAAGAATAATCGAAATGATGCCAGCCGCGATCAGCCCTTTATATAATCCAGCCATAATTTTTTCTTTGACGTGGGCGCGCACAAATAAAGTTCCAACGAGCGAAGCGACGAGTCCCGCAGCCGCCAAAAAAATCGGGTACGTAATCGCCGCGCCTACTCCCGGGTAAATGAGCGAGCCCAGAAGCATCGCCGCGATTAAAGTAACTGCGTAAGTTTCAAATAAATCAGCAGCCATCCCCGCGCAGTCGCCGACGTTGTCTCCAACATTGTCTGCAATCACGGCAGGGTTTCTTGGATCGTCTTCTGGAATTCCAACCTCAACTTTTCCGACAAGATCCGCGCCGACATCCGCCCCTTTGGTATAAATTCCGCCGCCAAGTCGCGAGAAAACTGAAATCAATGATCCCCCGAATCCGAGGCCGAGGAGTGCGGCTAAATCTTTTGTATAAATCCAGAATGCGCCGACAACCAAAAGTCCAAGGCTTACTACGAGAAAACCTGTTACGGAGCCGCCGAGATATGCAGCATGGAAAGCCTTTGAAAGGCCTGATTTTGCGGCTTGGGCGACGCGCACATTCGACATAACCGCAGTCATCATTCCTAGATATCCGGCAAGCGCAGATGCCAGCGCGCCGATAACAAATCCTAAAGCTGTGTTTGTTCCAAAATAATAAAAGAGGAGAGCCGCGATTATTATCGCGACAATGCTTACGACTTTATATTGCCTTTTTAAATAGGCAAGCGAGCCTTCTTCGATCGCGCGCGCGATCGAGAGCATTTTTTCATCTCCCGCAGGCATCTGTCTTATGCGAAAGCGCGCCCAAGCCGCCGCGATAAGTCCGATAACGCTTACGCCAATTACATACCAAATTGAGTCGTTCATATTTGTGTATTAATTTATTTAATTTTTTTTGACTTTTGTTTGGTTTCTTTTTCTTCGCCGTCTTTTTTTCCCGGCGGTTCATTCGCCTTTTCTCCGGCAGTTTCTACTTGTGCTTCTTTTTCAGCAATTTCTTTTTTATCCCCAGATTCAACGGTCTCTTTTGCTTGTTCTTCTTCCTCGGAGCTTGCGACCATTTCACCGGAGCGGGAATGAATATCGATTTTGTACCCTGTTAATTTTGCCGCGAGCCTCACGTTTTGTCCTCCTTTCCCGATGGCGAGAGAAAGCTGGTCTTCGGCGACCGTAACGCTTGCTTCTTTTGTGGATTGATTTGCCTCGACTTCAAGAATTTTTGCGGGGGACAGGCTTTTTGCAATAAATTCTTCAGGATCGTCGCGCCATTCAATGATGTCAATTTTTTCTCCGCCGAGTTCGGCAATAACTGTTCCGACCCTGATTCCTTTTTGCCCAACGCACGATCCGACTGCATCGACGCCTTCTTCTTTCGAAGAAACCGCGATTTTTGTGCGTGATCCTGCTTCGCGCGCAATGTTTTTAATTTCAACTGCCCCATTTGCGATTTCCGGAACTTCAATTTCAAACAACTTCGCGACAAAACGCGGGTGCGAGCGGGAAAGATAGAGCCCCGGCCCTTTCGGGTTTTTTTCGACCAAGAAAAGATAAGCTTTGATGCGCTCTCCGATCCTGTAGCGTTCTCCGCGTATCTGTTCTTCGCGGGGGAGAATGGCTGTGGCACGTCCCAGATCCAAAAATACGTTTCGCCCTTCAATGCGCTGAACTATTCCGGAAATAACCTGTCCCTGCTTTGATTCGAATTCGGAAAAAACAGACTCGCGTTCAGCCTCGCGGATTCTCTGGATAATTACTTGCTTTGCAGTCTGCGCCGCGATCCGTCCGTAATCGTCCTTTGTTTCGAGCGGAAAAATGAGCTCCTCCCCGGGCTCTATTTTTGGATTAATTTTTTTGGCTTCCTCGAGCATAATGTGCCGCTCGGGGTTGAAGCGCACCTTCCGCACTTCGCCCTCCGTTTCCAGAGCCTCTTTTTCAAGTTCAACATTTTCAGCCCCATCATCTTCATCTTCGCCCTTGAGCATGCTTTCATCAACGACTATTTTTATCTGTGAAAATTTTGATTGTGCGGTTTTTGAATCAAATTCAGCACGAATAATCTGCCCGCGCTTGCCGTAGTCTTTTTTATAAGCCGCAGCCAAAGCAAGCTCGATTGTTTCGAAAATCTTTTCTTTGGGAATTCCTCGCTCCATTAAGAGCTCTTCGAGCGCGGATTGAAAATTTTTATTGTCTATCATGCCAATTTTTACAAAATTATGTTAATTTATTTTGGGCAAGGTTTTGGCTAAAAATTGAGCCCCATTTCTAGCAATTCTTAAAATTAAAGCCCGTTTTTCGAACGGACTCTCTTGAGCATAGTTAATTAATTTAGGTTTGTCAATCGGCGCTTTATCTAAAAAATATGCCCATTTAATCAGCACTCTTTCATATATAATTAAGAAGAGCTATTCACCTCACCAGATATCTCTTTATGAAAATCATAAATATTAAACCAGAAAGTCACAAAAAGGTCTTTATTTTAAAGGCTAAATATTGGGATATCTAACGGGGTGAAAGTTGATGCCAAACAACTAAAAACTTTTTTAATTGATTCGGAGCTTGTTAGCCCGAGTGATATAGAAAAAGCGGAGAAAAAAGCCGTAGGAGAAAAGGATTTGGGCGATGTGCTCGTGAAGGATGGGAAAATTACCGAGGAAGACTTGGGGAAAATGCGGGCATATGTGCTCGGAATCCCTTTTGTCAACTTAGAGCATGAAAAGATTCCGGAGGACGTTTTGGGCATAATTCCCGAGCCGATCGCCCGTAATCATAATATCGTTTCCTACAGAAAGTTGGGTTCAAGCCTTGAAGTCGCCATGCTCGATCCGCAGGATTTGGAGACAATCGAGTTTATCCGCAAGAAGGCGGATTTAAAAATTCTGCCGCGTTTAACTAATCCGGCCTCAATCAAGCATGTTTTGAAGCAATATAATAAATCGCTCGAGGCGGAATTCGGCGAAATCATCAAAAAAGAATCGGGGAATCTTAAAATTTCCCAAACTTCTGGTGAGCCGGAGAAAGATGCTGAAGATCTGAAAAAAATGGCGGAAGATCTGCCGGTTGTCCGAATCGTCGAAACACTTTTGAAACATGCAATCACCCAGCGGGCATCGGACATTCATATCGAGCCTGAAGAAAATCAACTTTTGGTGCGCTACCGGATTGACGGCATCCTTCACGATGCGATGATTTTGCCTAAAAAAGCAGCTTCCGGAGTAATTGCCAGAATAAAAGTGCTTTCGAATCTGAAATTGGATGAGCATCGCCTGCCGCAAGACGGGAGATTCAAAATGGAAAATTCCGAGCAGAAATTTTCTTTCAGGGTTTCGATCCTCCCAATTTATGACGGCGAAAAGGCGGTGATGCGTCTGCTTCCCGAAAATTCGGAGGGGTTTTCACTTGAGGGGCTTGGATTCGGAGGAGAGGCGCTGGAACGTCTGCATCACGCGATTAAGCGTCCTGTGGGGATGGTGCTTGCGACCGGGCCGACTGGTTCGGGAAAGACGACTACTTTGTATACGATAATTGATATTTTAAATACTCCCGAAGTAAATATTTCGACGATTGAAGATCCGATTGAGTATAGGATGCCTCGCGTTAATCAAACTCAAGTCAAGCCTGAAATCGGATTTAGCTTTGCAAACGGCCTCCGCTCGCTCGTAAGGCAAGACCCGGACATCATAATGGTAGGCGAGATCCGCGATAATGAAACGGCTTCGCTCGCTATCAACGCGGCGCTCACTGGGCATCTTGTGCTCTCGACTTTGCACACAAATTCTGCAGCGGGGACGTTGCCGCGCCTTTTGGACATGAAAGTGGAGCCGTTTTTAATCGCTTCCACGGTGAACGTGATTATCGGCCAGCGTTTAGTGCGCGTATTATGTTCTTCAAAAAAGCCTTATAAAATTTCAAAAGATGAATTGCGAGAACTCGGGAAAGAAGTGGATTTGGACCGCATGCTCAAATTTTTGCATGAAACAAAAGCTATTAAGGCGGGCGATGGCTGGGACGATGTCTCATTTTACAAACCCGTCCCGACATCAGAAGCGCCCGACGGTTTTGAAAACCGGATTGGAATTCACGAAGTCCTCCCCGTGACCGAAAGCATCAGAGCGTTAATTATGTCGAATGCAACTTCAGACCAGATAGAAAAAACCGCCAAAGAAGAAGGAATGATGACGATGCTGGAAGATGGAATTGTGAAAGCTGTCCTCGGTGTTACTACGATTGAAGAAGTTTTAAGAGTCACACGCGAGTAGCATGCCGAATTTTTCATATGTTGCGAAGAGCCTTTCCGGAGAGGAAATAAAAGGGGCGCGCGAAGCCCAGGACAAATTCGACTTGGCGCGCGTGCTAAAAAAAGAAGGTTATATTTTGATTCAGACCTCGGAAGGGAAAAAAGCAGGCGGATTTAGGCTCCCTTCTTTTTTTTCGCGCGTGCCGATTGCGGAAAAAATGCTTTTTGCGCGGAATCTTTCCGTAATGGTTGCCGCGGGCGTCTCGCTTGCGCGCGCGATCGAAATTCTTTCCGAGCAAACGCCCAACCGCCGCTTTAAGGAAGTCTTAGTCGATCTTGCAAATGCGATTCGCCGCGGAGAAAATTTATCCCAGGCGATGGATAAGCATCAGAACATTTTTTCAGGGCTCTTTCGCGCTATGGTTTCGGCGGGCGAAAAAACCGGAAAACTTGAAGAAGCGCTGAAATTGATTTCGCACCAGCTGAAGCGCGATTACGATCTTAGAAGGAAGGTTCGCGGGGCGATGGTCTATCCGATTATTATTTTGATTGCGATTATAGTGATTGGAATTTTGATGCTGATCTATGTAGTCCCGACTCTGGTTCAAACTTTCGAAGAAATGAATGTCGAACTTCCTTTGTCGACAAAAATTATAATCGCCCTGAGCTCTTTTTTGAGTACAAACTACATCTTCGTGAGCATAGCCGCGGTTTTACTAATCGCCGGCTTAACTGCCGCGCACAGGAGCGTTGCGGGAAAAAAGTTTTTTGATACCATCTGGCTTAAAATGCCGGTTATCTCGGGCTTGGTAAAAAAAACGAACGCTGCGCGAACCGCGCGCACGCTCGGCTCGCTTATCAGCTCCGGAGTGGAAATTCTTGAAGCTCTGACGGTTACGGAAGATGTGCTCCAAAACCATTACTATAAAGAAGTAATCCGGCAGGCGAAAAAAGATATTGAAAAAGGGAATCTGATCTCGAAAATTTTTATCGCTCACCCCGAACTTTACCCGCTTTTGGTTGGAGAAATGATTGCGGTTGGAGAAGAGACAGGCAAACTTTCCGAAATGCTTAGCCGCCTCGCTCTTTTTTATGAAAGCGAAGTTTCTTCGGAGACGAAGGATCTCTCCGCGGTAATCGAGCCGGTTTTGATGATCGTGATTGGCATTGCGGTCGGTTTCTTTGCGGTTTCAATGATCACGCCCTTATATAATTTGGCGGGAGCGCTTTAAAAATGAAATCGGGGATGACTTTAATTGAAAATATTTTCGTGATCCTTATTGTTTTTGCGCTTGCGGCGGTTATTATTGCCTCTTTTATGAGGCTTAACGAAAATAATGCTTTAGCAGAGGCGCATGCGAATATTTTGGGTTTATTAAGTGATGCCCGCGCCCGGACACTTGCTTCGGAGAGTAATTCAAGTTACGGCGTGCATTTTGAAGCGGATCGCGCAGTCTTTTTTAAGGGCGCCCTTTATGATTCTTCTGATGCTTCGAACGAAATTTATTTGTTGCCGAGCGTTTTGACAGTAAGCTCAATAAGTTTAGGCGGAGCGAGCGATGTAATTTTTGCGCGTTTGAGCGGAAATTCCTCTGCAGCGGGCACGCTTACAATCCAATCCGTTTCGGATAGTTCAAAATCGCGCACAATTTCGATTTATGCGACCGGAATTGCAAAGTAATATGTTAAAATCAAGAAAAATGATGAAAAAAAACGCGTCTGGGTTCGGTCTTATTGAAGTTGTGATCGCCGCTTCAATTTTGAGCGCGACAGTTTTTTCTTTGCTTGCCGTGTTTATCATTTCGAACCGGCTTTCCATGGAAGCTTCGGACAGAATCAGGGCAAACTTCCTTGCCGAGGAGGGGATCGAAGCAATGCGTTTTTTGAGAGATAAAAGCTGGGGTGCTAATTTTGAAAGTTTAACTCCCGGCACGGATTACTATCTTTCTTTCGATGCCGGAACATCCGTTTGGAGCATCGTAACTGCCGATCCGGGGCTGATTGACGGCCTTTTCAGAAGAAAAGTGAATGTTCAAAGTGTTTCCCGCGATTCGAATGCGGATATAGTTACGTCGGGCGGCACAGTAGACCCCGAAACTAAAAAAATAACAGTGAGTATATATTGGCAGGAGCGCTATACGACTCCAAGCGTCGGTGTTTCGACATATTTATCAAATATTTTCAGCAACTAATGCAACGCGATCCTTTCAAATCTTTTTCCGGCGGATATTCTTTGTTTGAACTTGTGGTTTATTCAGGAATTTTAGCAATTATCGCGGTTCTTGCAGTGGGGTCGCTCTTGTCAATTTATAAAGTTTATTTGCGAACCAGCGTGGAGCGGAGTCTTTCGGCGGAAGGTGACGTGGCGCTTGAAACTATGGTGCGCGAAATTCGCGCCGCAAATGTTACAGACACGGGTGTCAGTGTTTTTGGAGCAAGTCCGGGAATATTGAAAGTGGGGGACAAGAAATTTTCCTTATCATCCGGTACATTACAAGTTCAAAACGGCGCGAATCCTCCGGATGACTTGACTGCGGATACCAGAGTTACAAATTTAAAATTTTATAGGATGATTTCCTCCGGCGCTATCAATTCGGAAATAATAAAAGTCGAATTTACGTTGGAAGCCGGATCGGGCGCATATCTAAGAACGAAAAACTTTTATGGAAGCGCGGTTTTAAGGGGGATGTATTAACATGAAATTTTCGATTTTTAATTTCCCCGCCTTCGCCAAGGCTTCGGCGGGCAAGCAATTTTCAAATCAAAAAAATAGCGGGCAAGCCGCTCTGCTCACTGTCATCATCATTATGTTTCTTATGCTTTCCGTGATTTTTTCTACCGCTGCCTTCGCGCTTAGAGAGTCAAAAGTAGCCTCAAGCAATTTTAAATCCCGCCTCTCTTTCTTTGTCGCTGAAGCGGGGGTTGATGACGCAGTTTACCGTTTGCGACGGGGAAAAAATCTTACCTCATCCTTTACGCTATCCATCGATGGGGCAAGCGCTATAACAAACGTTTCGATTCCTACACAGACCCAGCGCGTAATCACTTCCACGGGAGATTATTCAGGAGCAACGAGGGCGGTTGAATCCCATCTCACTATGGGAAGTGATAATGTCAGCTTTTTCTATGGGATTCAGGTCGGAGATGGGGGTCTCACAATGGATAATAACGCAATTGTGAACGGGAGTGTTTATTCGAACGGAAACGTTGTCGGGTCAAACGGCGCAAAAGTTTTTGGCGATGTCATCGTCGCCGGAGGAATTACATCGGATCCATCGCTTTCTTGGGAAAGTTACGATTCGGATCAATTCTTTGCGACTGCCGCATCTAATCGCGATATAGCACAGTCTTTTATCACAAATGCTTCGGGGGGTCTTTCAAAAATTTCTCTTTACCTGGGAAAAGTCGGGTCTCCGGGATCGAGTATCAACGTGCGCATCGCTTCTGATAACGGAGGAAAACCGGCAAGTTCAAGTTTGGCAAATGCCGTAATTGTTCCGAGCACAGTAGGTTCGACTCCGTCCTGGATTAATGTGGCTTTTTCTTCAGTTCCGGTTCTCGCAAACGGCAGCAAATATTGGATTATTCTTGATTATGGTTCAAATTCTTCCTCAAATTACTGGAACTGGAAAAAAGATTCGACGGATGGCTACCTCTCAAACACAGGAAAATACACTTCCGACTGGGATTCCGGATCCGCAAGCTGGACGGATGTAGGCGGTGATCTTTCGTTTAAAGTATGGATTGGCGGGGTGAACACGAGAATCGAGAGTTTGACTGTAGGGGACAGCACAATGGGCACTGGACGCGCAAACCTTTTCGTTGACGATATAGTGCATGGCTCGGCTTGTCCCAATCAGTATTGCATCGTGGACAATCCTTCGCGCGAAGAATTGCCGATTTCTGCCGGCTTGATTGAGGACTGGAGAGCTGATTCGTTAATTGGGGGTGAATGTTTGAGTCCCTTATGCGATTCGAGCGGAAATTTCAGCCTGACAGAAAATGGGGCTTTGGCAACGCTCGGCCCAAAAAAAATTAATGGCAGCATGACTGTTTCAAATAATGCGATACTTACCGTGTCCGGTACAATTTATGTGGCAGGCGACATAAATTTTTCCAATAACTGCGTCATTAAGCTTTCGCCGGATTATGGAGCTGATTCAGGAATAATATTTTCAGACGGAGTAATTACGGTATCAAATAACTGCACTTTCGAAGGATCGGGCGATCCTGAAAGTTTTATTCTTTTGCTCTCCGCGAAGAATGCGCCGAGCCAAAATGTTATGAATATTTCCAACAACTCTGACGGTGTAATTTATTATGCATCCGATGGCCGCATTGATTTTGCCAATAATGCATTGGCAAAAGAAGCGACTGCGTATGGGATGCACTTAAACAACAACGCAGTAATAAATTATGTATCTGGACTCGCCAATCTAAATTTCACATCCGGTCCTTCCGGCGGCTGGGGGATTGATACCTGGAGGGAAGTTTTACCATAAAAATGGATAGACTTATTTATAAATTTTTTCCTCCTCCACGCTATCTAAGAATGCCTGCTTTTGGGATTGATATTTCGGACCGTTCCATGAAATACGTTGAGCTTGTGGAAAGTTCAGGCCATCTTGAAGTTGAAAATTTCGGCGAAAAAATTCTTCCCCCCGGAGTGATAAAGGCCGGGGAAATTAAGGATAAAGACACACTGGCCTCGATTTTGAAAGAGGTTTTTGAAAAACATGCTTCGAGGGGAGTAGTTCTCTCGCTTCCGGAAGAAAAAGCTTTTGTCGATGTGGTTACTATGCCAGCGATGCCTTCAGAAAATTTGCGTGAAGCTCTCGAGCTGCAACTGGAAGAGCATATTCCCCTTAACGCGCGGCAGGCGATTTTTGATTTCGAAATTATCCCGCATTCCGGAGATAGTAATAATCTGGATTTGGTCGTAGTCGCGTTTCCGAAGGCCTTGGTTGAAGATTATCGCGATGTCGTCCGCCAGGCAGGCCTAATACCGATTTCGTTTGAAATGGAAGCGCATGCTTTGGTGCGCTCGGCGCTTCCTAAAAGCGAAAGAGAACCTGTCATGGTTGTTGATTTTGGCCGAACTCGCACAAGCTTTATAATTGTTTCCGAAGGGGTTGTAAGATTTACCTCAACCGTTACTGTTGCCGGCGCGGCTTTGGACGAAGTTCTTCAAAGAATTTTTAAAATTTCTCCCGAAGAAGCGGAACGAATAAAAAATGAGAAAGGTCTCGTTAGAACAGAGGAAAACAAAGAAGTTTTTGACGCACTTTTGCCAACGATATCAGCGATCCGGGATGAGATCTCGAGACATTTGATATTTTGGAAAGAGCATGCGAAAAATGTAAATTTCCCAGACCCTTCGGTGCGGAAAATTTATCTCTGCGGCGGGGATTCAAATCTTTACGGTTTTAAGGAGTATCTTTCCTACGAACTGAAACTTCCAATCATAATGTCAAATCCGTGGGTTAATGTTGTCGATTTCAATGACTACATTCCCGAAATTACTTACCGAAATTCGCTTTCTTATGCGACCGCTCTTGGTTTAGCGCTCGCGGCGATAAAAACCGAACGAAGTTATGATTAATCTCCTTCCGCAAGAAGATATAAAAAAACTTAAGCGCGAAAGATTTGCGCGCTTTCTTATGGCGCTTGAATTTTTAATCGCAATTGCGATTTTTATCAGCACGGTTCTGATTTTGCCTGTTTATTTTTCTCTTCTGATTGAAAAGACCGGATTAGAAAGGGGTCTCGAATTTGCCGAGACAAGCCCCGAACTCAAAGAGGTCGGCCTCATTGAAAAAACTCTAAAAGAGTTCAATTCCAAGCTGTCGAATTTTGAAGAGCGCGAGCGGGAAATCCGGCCAGTCGCTTCGAATCTTAAAAAAATTCTAGAAAAGCAAAATTCCGGAATTGCTATCGAGAGTTTAAATTACGAAAGAAAAGCGGCGAATTCTAAAGAAATCATTTTTGTAGAAGGCGTAGCCCAAAGAAGAGATGATTTTCTTGTTTTTTTAAAAAATTTGGAATCAGTGGACGCCTTTAAAAAAGTGGAGTCGCCAGTCTCAAATTTATTGAAAGATTCTAACGCTCCATTTTCTTTAACATTAGAATTAAAATGAATATTCTTTTAGACAAAAGAATATTGGGAGGTGCGGCGATTTTAATCTCGGTTTTTGTCGCAGGATATTTTGTTTTAAATCAGATTCAGATTTTAAAAGCAGAAGTTCGTATATTAAAAAGCAATATTGCACTCGCTGAAACTAAAACAAGAAATGTAAAAGCCATTACAAATACTTTGGACGATTTAAACGAAGAAAAAGAAATGCTTGATAAATTATTCATAACTGACGAAAATCTTGTCCACTTTATTGAGGACTTAGAAGAAATCGCCCGCCTATCGGGCATAAATTTGAAGGTAACTTCAGCGACTGGAATTTTGAACGCTGCAGAGCTCGGGCCGTCTTTCCAGCTGGAAGCTTCGGGGTCTTTTTCCGGCTTGCTCCGATATTCTTTTTTACTCGAAAACATGCCTTATCAAATGATCATGGATAAAATAAATTTTAGGAAAGAAGCCGGGGAAAGCGGAAATTGGAAGACTTATTATACCTTTAGGCTTATCAGCTATATTTTTTCAAAATGAATTTTAATATAAAAAAACCGTCAGTTAATATAAGTGATGTATTTAGTTCGGCGCCCGGGCGCTGGTGGAGCAAGCTTATTGCTTTCTCTGTCCTTCTGCTTATTATTGTTTTTGTATTTGACTGGTGGGTTTACTCCGTTAATTTGAATGGGAACAGCGCAAAAAACTATTCTGATGATGACGTATTACAGACGCTGAAAAAAGACAGTTTTCGAAAAGTATTCCAAAGAATAAACGAAAAAAAATCCGCTTTTGATGCTAATGGCGCGGGATTTGAAACCAATCCTTAAATCGGTTAAAATACTTACGCATTTTTATTTAAAAGCCCCTGTAGTTCAACGGATAGAATAGCTCCCTTCCCCACCTGCCTAAGTTGCCCTCGTAGTTCAATGGATAGAATAGGGGTCTTCTAAGCCCTAGATGTAGGTTCGATTCCTGCCGAGGGCGCAGGCAACGGTGGGCAGGTAAGGAGTAGATCCAAGTTCGATTCTTGGCGGGGGCACCAGTTTAGAAAGGAATGTTGTTTGTGATATTATAAAGACGTTTGCGCTGATAAAAACCGCAAAACCTGCCTGCCGGTAGGCAGGGAACCTGGAGAAAAACACCTGCCCGCAATGTTTTCAGCATAGCTGATGCAGGCGGGTCGGCTCGAACCATGTTTTAATTTTGGGGAAAAAAATTTTTTAATCATAAACATAAAGTCGGAAATTATTAACTAATAATCATATTAATATGAAAAATCAAAAAGGATTTGCGAATATTGTTTTGATAATAGTAATCGTTGCCATCGTAGCTGTCGGCGGATATTTTGCATTCGTAAAAATCTCGGCTCCTTCTGCTGAACAAAAAATGCCTCCAGCCACAACACAAACTCCTCCTATATCTAATAGCGAAACTGCAAGCTGGAAAACATACAGAAGTGAAAAATATGGATTTGAGCTAAAATATCCATTGGAGCTAAAGTTATCCGAAAAACCCGGCTCTACTTGGACAAACGTGATTTTTGAAAAACCCGGTTTTCAATTTACGTTTTTTGCTGGCATGAAAGAAGTTGGTGGATATATCGGTTATGGCACAGTTTGGGCTAAGAAAATTTTAATCGATGGCGAGATGGTAGATGAAACTCTTATAAAATGTGAGGGTGATGATGTAACGCTACAAATTGCATACACGAAATTTGATGGTCAAACGCGATATGATAGATTTGATTCCGGATGCTTTAATAAATCACTCGTTGATGCCCATGTTTCTCAGATGGAAGCAATCGCTAAGACCTTAAAGTATGCTGAATAGTTTACCGCTAAAAGGAAAACAGTTAATGAAATCCTCCTAACTTTCAAATTTATTAATTAATTTAATTCTAAGACCATATGGTGGTTTTCATAAAGTTTTTCAAATTGCTAAGTCTTGCGATCGTCGTGCTTTATTTTATTTTTCTTGTCGTTATTTTAACAGTTGAAAACAAATGCATTACAGAAATGCAGAATGCACCTTTATATGAACGCGGTTTTTGCCCATGGCCGTTTTATAAATATTTTGCGACCCCAATCGCATTAGGGGCATTGATATTGCTTTTTGTTTCGCTTTTTATCGAAAATCGTTTAAAAAATAAATCCGAATTATAAAAAGAGATTGCAATTATTGCAGAAGATGAGATACATCGGTAATACCCCTGCGACACCGCCGTTGGTAAAATCAAGGGGTGATTACCAGCATAAAACATCTCATCAATATGGCCACAAAAAGAGTCGGTAACTGCGGCGAAATGGGTTCGGACTAATTCAAGAATTCTGCACCAGTTTAGAAAGGAACATTGTTTGTGATATTATAAAGACGTTCGCGCTGATAAAAACCGCAAAACTTGCCTGCCGGTAGGCATAGAACCCGTTAAAACAATCGGCTCGAACCATATTTTAATTTTGGGGGAAGAAAAGTTTTAATCATATGAATCAAAAGGGATTTGCAAATATAATCGTAATTGTTCTGGTCGTTGTACTTGTTGGCGCGACTGGATATTTTGTACTGAGGCAACGCCCACAGAATCCTCCTGTAAATCAGCCTGTCGAATCTACAAGCTCCGATAAAACTCCGGCGGAAAATATACAGAGTGAACCTAAACCACTTGTTAACAGTGAGTCGATAAAAAGTGGAGGGAGCGAACCAGTAAAGAAACCAGCTGATAGCGGCTGGAAGATATATAGCAAAACAAATCAGTGGTTTGGATATTCGGCTGAATATCCGCTCAATTGGTCTATAAAAGAGTTTGGAACTGGTGAGATTGGGACGAGTGTTTATTTTTTGCCTCCAGGAGAAACCTCTGAACAAAAAAGTATTTCTGTCGTAATTATCAATTACAAAAAAACACCGCCGCCCCCAGTTTGGTACACTTACACTACCTTGAGAAAGATAAAATCTGGCAGTACCGAAATTCTTATACAAAAAAGAGAACCAGGATCTGAACAGTATATTGCGACAATTACGAAAGGAGATTACACTGCAGAGTTTAGATTTGCACATGGTCTTGATAGTAAATACGATTCTGTTTTTGATCATATTGTTTCGTCCTTTGTTTGGACTAAATAATTTGCCGCCAAACCTGCCTGCCGGCAGGCAGGGAAAAACTTGTCACCGTTTTTAACGGGATCCCGCCTTCTAAAATTTTAAATATGCGGCGGGAAAATTGTCCCCGCACCAATCCCAAATATATCGCTTCTAAAATCTAAGTTTATCTCGCGATATCGCCTTCGGCTTACATACTACCATTGCCGAGTTCTTGCTTAGGATTGGTACGGGGCAAGCATCGGTGCGGCAAAATGCGCCATGCCCCGCAGTAAGCTTTGCTTTACTACCGGGGTTCGGACTAATTCAAGAATACTGCAAAAATAATGCTATACTAAGAATATCGAACCATATTTTAATTTTTGGGGAAGAAAATTTTTTAATAATGAGTGGAAAACTTAATAGCGAATAAATTTTTAACATGAACCAAAAGGGATTTGCGAATATTGTTTTGATAGTAGTCATTGTGATACTTGTAGGTACGATTGGATATTTTGCGCTTATTAAAAATCTGAGTCAATCTCCAACGAAAACGATCGATAGCATGGGGTTAGGGATTTTTCGAAGCGACGCATTTGGTATAGAAATTCACTACGATGTTAATAAATGGAAGCCCCATGTAGGGGCTAGTTATTTGATTTCCGGGGGAGACGCGCTTGATAGTAAAGAAGCTAACGCTCTAATTCCGTCTAATCCCCCTAAGTATTATATTACATGGACCTATTCTAATGACGATCATACTCTGAAAGAATATCAGTCATCAGGATGCACTGGTGATAATACCTTGGGCGGAGGGATAAAAAGGGGTGGAATTGAGATTAAAACTTCAGGAGGAATATCCGTTCAAGGTTGCAAAACAGAGTTTTTCTCTTCTGATCCAAATGTGGTGATTAATATTTTAGAAGATCTCTATTTTATTCATCCACTTACTAATAAAGGAATCACGATACGAGTTCTTGGTGGTCCTAATGTAGAAAAAAATCGTGTTGATGAGATATTTGCTTCCTCTGAAGCCGCAATTGCAACAATTAAATTCTATCAAGCATCAAGGTAGTCTATAATTACGCACATACCGAAAGAACTTAAATATAAAAAATTGAAGGAGTTATCGGAGAACTAGATCACTGATCACCACTATATGCCTTGTGTTGGACATGTTAATAAACAGAAAGATATTGTAGTTAACATGTTGTGAGTCAGTAAATAACTCCTGCCTCCAACCTTCGATAAGCTCAGGTCAAGAAGAAAAACTTGTTGATTCGGCAAGCTCACCATCCTGAACGAAGTTGAAGGAAAATTGTTATCGGTGCGGCGGCGAAATGGGTTCGGACTAATTCAAGAATACTGCACCAGATTGGGAAAGGAATGTTGTTTGTGATATGATAAAGATGTTCGCGCTGATAAAAACCGCAAAACTTGCCTGCCGGTAGGCAGGGAACCTGGAGAAAAACACCTGCCCGCAATGTTTTCAGCATAGCTGATGCAGGCGGGTCGACTCGAACCATATTTTAATTTTGGGGGAAAGAAAAGTTTTTAATCCAAAGAGTTAAGAAATGAGAAACACCAGAGATGGTGATTTTTTGTTGCGCTTGACACACAAGTCCTATTATGGTTGGATAGCAGGAAATCCAGGCATGGTGCTTGGATGGAATCAAACTGCACATTGAAAGGAGGGAACCGTTATGGGTTACAAACCTACACTCGGCGGGCTCAAGAAGGCCCAGGAGTTTCTCAACCTCAAGGGTCACCCTATGCCGCTTTTCCAGATGAACATCTACGACGATGGACAACTGGCGGGTCTGCGGTGGGCTCCCGGCAAGGGGCGGACGATCTCGATCGACGAGGCGATCCGCAAGTACGGCGCGATGTGCGAGATGGTGGATGTTCGAATGACTAGCGAGCAGGGCGACAAGTTCATCCAGTTCAGCAGTACCACTCGCTGTGGCATATTCACTGGCATGCAGGCGATTGAGGACGGCTGGGACGTCGTCCTCGAGTTCCACAAGGGCGACCCGGTGGATTACCAGTTCAAGGACTTCATGGATTCGAACGACGGCACCGTGTTCGTGAACCTCGCGCGGTGGGGCAAGGCGACGCTTACCATGCTCGACCGGATCAAGTTCCGTTTCTTTTCCAAGCGCTACGCCACCGAAATCTTCGCCTAACGGCGTCGGTGACCACTCGAGCCCCTCGTGGAATTCAATTCTGCTTGGGGCTCGTACTTTTTTTGAAATTGAAATTTTTGTCATAATCTTATATTCTTTAAGTATTCGCTCTACGAATTTTTGATTGAATGCCGCCAAACCTGCCTGCCGGTAGGTAAAGAACCCATAGAAAAACACCTGCCCGCAATGCTTTCAGCATAGCTGATGCAGGCGGGTCGGCTCGAACCATATTTTAATTTTGGGGAAAAGAAAAATTTTTTAATCATTGACTTAAATTTTTATCAATACGAACCAAAAGGGATTTGCTAAAATTTTAATAATACTACTTGTTATTGTCGTGCTTGGAATTGGAGGTTATCTGTTCTTAACAAAAAAAGGGGGGAGCGATAATGACATTCAAACACCGAACACGACCACAGAACAAAAAACGAGTTACATAAATAATAGATTGGGTTATACATTTTCTCTGCCGAAAAATTATCGAGTTGCATTGGATTACACAAAGTTTATGAATACGACTGGACCAAATCCAATTACCAATTTTGCCGATGAAAATGCTGAATTTGTTCTTGTCACAAAAAATGATAGGAATGAAGAACTGCGTTTTCTAACCGGAGCACAACAAGCAGCAAAATCGGAAGAACTATTCTTCGCCCCTTCTTTAGCACAAACTTCACTACAAAACAGCATTGAAATATATCCGATACCAGTAAGCATTGATTCAATAAAGGAACTGGCTGGAAAAATGAAAGATCGTGGAAGAAAAGCTTCATCTAATTTTCGGGAAGTGGTTCTTGTGAGTGGTATGCAAGCGACACGGTTTACAGAACAAAATATTGGTAGTGACGAAATTCTAGAGGTGGTATACATACCAATTACGGCGTTAAAGTATTTACGCGGAGGAGATAAGATTGAAGGCATAACCATAAAAATGAATAAACGGGGTGAGATTTTTGATAATGCTGCTTTTGAAGAATTGGTTGGAAGTTTTAAATTTATCCAATAAGAATTTGCCGCCAAACCTGCCTACCGGCAGGCAGGCTCGCCGCCGCAGGCGGCGAAATGCGCCGTGCCCCGTAGTAAGCTTTGCTTTACTACCGGGGTTCGGACTAATTCAAGAATACTGCGCATAGATAGAAAATTAAAAATATGCGCGCTTAGCTCAGTGGCAGAGCGACTCGTTTACACCGAGTAGGCCCGGGGTTCGATCCCTCGAGCGCGCACAAAAGTGTTGTTTGAAATCACAAGGAGGAGTTATGGATTCTGAAGAACGAGTTTATTCGGCATTGAGAATTTATTACGCAAAAGATTTTATTGCATGCGTGACTTTTGTCAGAACTTTCAATTTGGTGGGGCAGGTTGGGCTTCTTGGCTTTGCGTTTATTTGGCCTCTGCAATGGTATCTAGCGCTCATCGTTTCCATTTGTTTATTAAAGTTCGGGTCGATTTCTCTTCTCACCATGAGAACAAGATTTGACCGGAGAATTTCTTTGGAAATGGATGCATTCCGGCGCGTTTTTGCAGGAAAGATTCCCGAAGATATGAAGGCGTTCTTGAATATGTTCGAGCTTTATGCGAGATGCCCGAAACCCGAGTATAAGTCCGAAATCACTCGGATAATTTCCAGACTGTGGAAAGAATACGAATCTTCGAGGCGCTGGAACTTTCTTCGGGATCTTTTTAATTCCTTAAGCATCTGATTGAGAGGGCAATTCAAAAGTTTTTTGGGTTGCCCTCCTTGAGTTTGATATAAAATTTTTGATCATTTATACTTTTTTTATTGCCGCGGTAGCTCAGTGGCAGAGCGCTACCCTGAAGAGGTAGGCGTCGGGTGTTCGATTCACCCCCGCGGCACAAATTTCGAAGAAATTTTGCCGTGGGAGCGAGCGAACTGCTTCGCTCGCGCGAAGAAATTTTGCCGTGGGAGCGAGCGAACTGCTTCGCTCGCGTGGTGAATCGAAAGCCGGAGCGATGTCGCCGGAGGCGACCGCGAGGCGGGGTCGCGAGTGGCGAAGCCAACATGTGACCGATCACCCCCGCGGCACACAAAACTAAAATTGCCCATCATGGGCAATTTTAGTTTTGTGTTACTATTCCATTTTCACTTTCAGTTTCTGCGTTCTGGATTTGTCTAGTTTCGGAAGCCGAACTGTAAGCAGGCCATTTTTCAAACTAGCTATTGCGGCGTCAGCGTCCACTTCTTGGGGCAAAAGAATGGAGCGAGAGAATGTCCCCCAATACAGTTCGCGATAGAAAAAGTCTTTTTCTGTAACTTCATGCGCCCTCTGCCTTTTTCCTTTGATCGTTACCATATCTTGCGTTATTGATACATCCATTTCATCAGGTTTCACGCCTGCCACAGTAGACTGGATTATAATTTCATCCGGAGTCTGGAAGACATCTACTGTAAGCTGGCCTTCTTCATCGGAGGTAAGCCACTCGCCTTTGGATCTCGCGAGTTCTGCCTGCGGTTCTTCGTTAGTGATTTCCTCATCCATACGAGTAGAGCCAGTAAGTTTTTCAAAAAATGAACGATTATCTCTTAACATAGTTGTTGGTTTATTAGGCGTGAAGTCGCTTCACGCGTTCAAAAATAAAAATTAGTACTACTACGAGCGACCATACTGCAAAAAAAGTTTGAAACATCAACTCGCTTTCTGAATTAATTATAATTGCGTTAAAACTCCAGTGCAATAGAGTAGCGAGGATAATTCCACCAATCACGTTGCGGTGAACATGCTCTTTGTGGAAAAAAGAGAGCGCGATCGATGCCCCCATTACTCCGGCGGTAAGGGAGTGGAGAAGCGTGGCTCCTAGGAAGCGCAAATTTAGGGTCATCGCGCTTTGGATTACCCCTTCGGGGAGCACTTTGTTTAAGAAAAGAGCATTTTCGAGCGCCGCAAAGCCCAGCGATACGGTAATTAAATAGATCATGGCATCTACCGGCTCGTCATAGACAGAGCGTCTTAAATCTACCCACCAAGCAGTAAAAAATTTTGAAATTTCTTCGATAAACGCCCATCCCAGAAAAAGAATTAGGCTTTGGGCAAGCGGGAGGTAGTCAATTTGAGACTTTTGGACGACCCCATTTGTTACAAGCAGCTTTAAAAAACCATATTCTAATAAAAAAACAAAAGGGACGATCGCGATTCCCGCGAGGAAGCTTTTTAGAAGTGTTTTTCTGGGTTCCGGATGCGGGTCTTCTTTAAGCCAAAACCAAAGCCACAAAAGCGAGGGCAAAAAACCCGCCGAAAAAACGATTAGAAGGTTTTTTATGCTTTCGGCCACCTTTCTATTATAAGGTATCCTTGGTCTCCAGAGCGGGATAAGTTTTCCCAGATTTTTTCTGTGATATGAGGAATAAAAGGATGGAGTAGTTTTAAAGAAGTTGAAAGCACAAAGATTAAAGTTTTTTTTGTTTCTTCAGAGCTGTCACTCTTGCTTTCCTCCAAGTGCTTGTCGCAAAATTCGTGCCAAAAAAAGTCATATAAAATGTGAAGTGCCTGCCCGAAATCATACGAATCGATTAACTCATTTACTTCTTTCTCTGTTTTTTCAAGGCTCGCTATTATTTTTTTATTCGATTCGGATTTTAGATCTGGCGGTTTAGAAATTTCACAATCTGAAGAATCGCTGCGGCTTAAAACATACCTGCTTGCGTTCCAAAGTTTATTTAAAAATTTCTTTCCTGCCACAACATGTTCTTCGGACCACTTAATGTCTTGCCCGCCCATGGCTTGCCAAATTAAACCGAAGCGTGTGGCGTCTGCGCCATATTTTTCAATGAGCGTCATCGGGTCGACTCCCGTGCCGAGCGATTTAGACATGCGCGCGCCTGACTTCGCAAGAATAGTCGCATGAATAATTACGTCCAAAAAAGGGGCTTTTCCTAAAAATTCTTCAGATGAAAAAACCATCCGCGCGACCCAAAGATTTATAATGTCGCGCGCAGTCGAAAGAATTTGCGTCGGATAAAAAGTCTTGAGATCCGCCGTTTGAGAAGGCCAGCCAAGAGTTGCGAACGGCCAAAGCGCTGAAGAAAACCAAGTATCAAGAACGTCATCAACCCCGTCGATTGGAATTTTGTGTCCCCACCAGATCTGCCGCGAGACGCACCAATCTCGGAGTCCGCCAACCGGAGGATCGAGCCATTCCAAATAAATTTTTTCCCAGCGTGCAGGGTGAAATTTTACCTTTCCTGATTTCACGTCTGCGATGGCGAGTTTCGCGAGCTCGGCCATTTTTAAAAACCATTGTTTGGAACGAAGCGGTTCAAGCATTGTTCCGCAGCGGTAACACAATGCGACATTATGCTCGTAATCTTCAGTTTTTTCTAAAAGATCCAAGCTCTCGAGAAGCGCTACAATTTTCTCGCGAGCTTCTTTAACTTTGAGTCCTTGAAATTTCTCTCCTGCCTCTTCGGTCATTTTTCCATCTTCGCCGATAACTTGATATGAAATCAGATTGTTATCCATGGCGATTGCTTCGTCCAGAATGTCATGCGCGGGCGTAACTTTCACAGCGCCCGTTCCGAACTCCGTTTCGATTCGCGGGTCTGCAATTATCGGGATTTCACGCTCTTGAATCGGGAGGATTGCAATTTTCCCGATTAAATTTTTATAACGCGCATCCTTGGGATTTACCGCAACTGCCGAATCGCCGAGCATGGTTTCGGGCCGCACAGTCGCGACAATTACAAATTCCGAGGAGTCCTTGAGAGGATATTTTATATACCAAAGTTTCCCCTTTTCTGGTTTATATTCAACCTCCAAATCCGAAAGCGAAGTCCGGCAGCGCGTGCACCAGTTGATAACGCGTTTGCCCTGATAGATCCAGCCTTTTTTATGGTAGTGCAAAAATGCTGTTTCAACGGCTTTGGCATATTCCGGATCCATGGTGAAACGCGTTCGCGACCAATCGCAGGATGAGCCAAGTTTTTTCAACTGGTCTAAAATAATATTTCCGTATTTTTCCTTCCACTCCCAGGCGCGCTCCAAAAATTTTTCGCGACCCAAATCGTGCCGCGTTTTCCCATCTTTTTTTAATTCTTTTTCTACAATATTTTGCGTGGCAATTCCTGCGTGATCAGTTCCGGGAATCCAGAGCGCTCTGTATCCCTCCATTCTTTTTTTGCGGATCAAAATATCTTGAATTGTTGCGTTAAGGGCGTGGCCCAAGTGAAGTGAGCCGGTTACATTCGGAGGTGGAAGCGCGATCGTAAAAGTTCCCGCTTCGCCCGCCTTAGCTTTAGCGGCGGCGGGTTGAGGTAAATTATCAGGGTTAAAATATCCGGACTTCTCCCATTTTTTATAGATCTCCGGCTCAACCGTTCTTGGGTCGTATGGTTTCGTGAAGTCTGCTGACATAACGGAATTATTGCAATTTTTCTAAGTTTTTGAAAGTTTTAAGTTTCCTTCGGCTTTTGGATTTTTATTAAATTTCTTTGCAAGAAATCTGTAGTATCCTGCGACTGCAATCATAGCAGCGTTGTCGCCCGTGAATTTTTTCTCCGGCAAGAGAGCGCCAGTTTTTTTTACAAGCTCACTGCGGAGAAGATTATTGGCTCCAACGCCTCCCCCAATCGCAACAGTTCTTGGCTTGTATATTTTCACGGCATCCAAGGTTTTTTTGACGAGTACGTCCACCACAGCTTTTTCAAAAGAGGCAGCGATATCAGTTTTCATTGCCCAAAACTTAGTTTGGGGCAATTCGCGGATATAATAGAGAACCGATGTTTTCAGTCCCGAGAAACTAAAGTTCAAATCTTTTGAATGGATCATCGGGCGCGGAAAGTTAATTGCGTTTGGATTTCCCTTCAAGGCAAGTTTGGAAACCAAAGGTCCTCCGGGGTATCCGAGTTCGAGCATCCGCGCGACTTTATCAAACGCTTCTCCGGCGGCATCGTCCAAAGTCTCGCCCAAAATCTTATAGTTTAAATGTTTTTTCGAAAGTACCATTTCCGTATGTCCTCCAGAGACAATTAATGTGAGCAAGGGAAACATTTGAAAATTGCTTGCCCGCCGAAGCCTTGGCGAAGGCGGGGGAATTGAGAATTGAGCGCCCCGCATAAATGCGGAATAAATATGCCCTTCAAGATGATTAACCGGCGCAAGCG
Organism: Candidatus Giovannonibacteria bacterium; assembly: GCA_016186825.1. Classification (GTDB taxonomy): domain Bacteria; phylum Patescibacteriota; class Minisyncoccia; order JACPKW01; family UBA11713; genus JACPKW01. Next base: position 30,411 of record JACPKW010000006.1, on the reverse strand, counting down.
GCACGCGCCATTTTTTTGCGAGCTCACGCGCAAAATTTATTCCAGTCCAAAGCGCAGGCTCGAGCCCCGGGCCGTAAGTTACGGCAATCGCATCTATCAGTTTATAGTTTTTTGTTGATAGTTTTTGGTTTTGGTTGCTATTTTTTGATTCTTGTTTGGAAATGGGAATTAACTTAGCCTCTTTCAGAGCTCTGTATAATAATATTGGCAAGTTTTTAATGTGCTCTCTTTTTGCCAGATTCGGCACCACCCCTCCAAACGGCGCATGGATTTTTATTTGAGATGCAATCTGGTTTGAGAGAATTTTAAAATCCGTCCCGCTTTTTTCTTTGCGAGCTTCAATTATTGCGATTGCGGTTTCATCGCAGGAAGTTTCAATCGCCAAAATAACCATTTGTTTATTATCCGGCCTTTTTGTAATATTATGAAATTCATAGCAAATAAAGGCCCCATCGTCTAATGGTTAGGACAGCGCTCTTTCAAGGCGTAAATCCGGGTTCGATTCCCGGTGGGGCCGCATGAAAAGCCACAAAATTTTTTTAGAAACTCTGCCGATATTTTTAGGGATTTTGCTTTCTTACTTATTTTGGCAAAATAATATTTTGCTGTTTATTATTTATCTGGTTTTAACGCTCGCCCTGATTTTCTGGCATAAGGACAAAACAGAATTTATTATTTTTGTATACGGAATTATTATAGGATTGATTGTAGAAGTTATCGGGACACAAGTGAGCGGCTATCAGTCTTTTACCAACCCCAATCTATGGGGTATCCCGTTCTGGCTTCCGATCGCATGGGGTTATGGTTTTATTGCGATGAAGAGAATCGGTTTTGTTTTGAAAAATTAGAAATAATATGCGCGCATAGCTCAGTGGTAGAGCGTCACATTGACATTGTGAAGGCCCGAGGTTCAATCCCTCGTGCGCGCACACTTCGATTCCAACCCTCTAGATGTAAACTGAAATAATGAAGTTCTGGATAAAGGATAACAACAAATTATTCCAACTAAGCATTCCTAATTCTCCCCATGGCCGAAAGCTCATATTTATGGTAAAAAATGAGTGTGGTAAAAAATAAAGAAGTTTTTGTTTTGAGCATCTTACTTGTTCTTGCTCTTATAATCGGAGGGGGATTTCTGATTTTCTATAAAGCTCAATCAAATATGGGAGAAAAATCAAATGAGGAAGGAGGGAAAATTGAACAAGATAGCGAAATTTCAGAAAACGAAGCAAAGGATTATTTCTCGAATTTGAAGTTTACTTTTACAAATGAGACTGTTCCAAGTTACAGCTATCAAACCAGTCCTCGCCTTAAAAAGTATATCGGGAAGGTTCAAAATTTGGGAGACGAGATTGTTACCAGCCTGACTTTCAAAGTAATGTATCTGAATAAAGATAAAAATCCGATCTGGGAAGAAAATCTTTCCGTTTACGGAACTCTTAAGAAAAATTATATTAAGGAATTTGAATTCGGCGGTCCGCAGATAGCATCAGAATGGTCCGGAACTGTAACGTATGAATTAACAGGCTTGCAGTTTGAAAACAGCGAAAAAGTTCAGATCCGTTATGAGAAGACTGACAGGAGACCTCCTTTACTTTTGTATCCTATTTTTTAATTATTATTTAATTTTAATTTATGAACCCAATGCGAAAATTTGCGATTGTAAACTTTTTCATCGGCGCAACAATCGCCGCCGTTCTGGCCGTGCTCATTATTTTGGGGCTAAAGATTTTTATCCCTCCTCCGGAACGTCCCACTTATGATTACTCTATTCCGTCTATTCCTTATGACGAAAATACTTACACCCAAAGGCAAAATGACTTGAAGGATGCTCAAAAGCAATATGATGAAGATATGAAAACTTATGGAGGAAAAATCTTTATCGCATCAAATGTTGTAGGCATTGTAATTCTGCTTTTAGGAATTATTGCTTTTATTTCGGGCTTGGGAACTAGTATTGGAGCCGGGACAATTTTTGCGGGCGCTTATGGGATTGGATATGGATATTTTTGGGGCTGGGATGGCGCTGATGACGTGCTTAAGTTTGGCGTTGGGATAGTAATCACATTGATCGTTATGGCTGGCGCGGTTGTGATAAACCGCATGGCGGTGAAAGTTGCTGCCGAGCTGCAGGCTCCAGTGAACCATTAATGCAAATAATTTACGAAGATTGCGATATTCTCGCGATAAATAAATCGGCGGGAGTCGTCGTGCATCATGATAAGGCTCATCCGCCAGGCGGCGGTGGAACGCTAATCGATGAGATTCTCGAAAAATATCCTGAAATAAAGAAAGTGGGCGATCTGATGCGTCCAGGCATTGTGCATCGCCTAGACAAAGACACTTCAGGCGCAATTCTCATTGCAAAAAATCAGAAAACTTTTGATTTTTTAAAAACGCAATTTCAGGAGCGAAAAATTGAAAAGAAATATAAAGCCCTGGTAGTTGGAAATGTAAAAAACGAAAGCGGGACTATCAACTTACCGATCGGACGTTCAACAAAATATCCTTCAAAGCGCGTAAGCGGGAAAAGGTTGAAAGGAAAAACAAGAGAAGCTTTGACGAAATGGCGCGTTTTAGGACGTTTCAAGGGCTTCACATTTTTGGAAGTATCGCCAAAAACCGGAAGGACACATCAGATTCGCTCGCATTTATCAGCAATCGGTTATCCAGTTGTTTGTGATTCTTTATATGCCGGCAAAAAATTTGTCTGCCCTTTCGGACTAGCGCGGCAATTTCTCCATGCTTCCACTTTGGAGCTTGCTCTGCCGACAGGACTAAACATAAAGCTAGAAGCAGATTTACCGGAAGATTTGCAGAAAGTCTTGCAAAAGCTTTCGGAAGCTGATATAAATGGAAAATCGTGACTGCAATATTGAATACAAAATTTTCACCGACAGATATGGAAGAGCGCAAAAAAATGGATATTCGTCCGGGTGATTCAATTCGCATTTGGCAAAAAATTAAAGAGGGCGACAAGATGCGCCTACAGGCTTTTGAAGGGCTGGTTTTGGCGCGAAAACACGGACGCGAAGCAGGAGCTACTTTTACAGTGAGAAAAGTTTCAGCAGGAGTCGGCGTGGAGCGGGTTTTTCCATTATATTCTCCTGTAATTGAAAAAATTGAAATTTTACGCCGCGCTAAAGTGCGGCGTGCCAAGCTTTATTACATTCGTGAAAAAGCTCAGCGCGAAACCCGCCGCAAAATGCGTCAGGTTGCCTATCAAGTGCAAGCCGTCCCAGCTGCCTCCGAACCAGCAGAATAAATTATCCTTTTTAAACCCAGTTTAATTTTTCATTGAAGCTCTTTTAGTCTTCGAATATAATCGGATTGTAATTTGCGCGGGTGCTGAAACTAGAAGACAGGCCAGCTTGAGGGGCTGGTGTCCGCAAGGACGTGGAGGTGCAAGTCCTCTCCCGCGCACAAATTGCGAAGCAATTTTGTCGCGGGAAGCAAGTGAACTGCTTCACTTGCGGGAGGACTTGCAAGCCGGAGTCATGTTCCGCAGAGCGGAACAGACGAGTCGGGGTCGAGAAAAATTCAGAAGGAATTTATTCGTGACCAAGTCCCTGCCTGCAGGCAGGCTCTCCCGCGCACAAGTTCAGAATTATTTTTTCTAGATCGAGGGGGTCTGTTAACTATAATTAATACATGACTTTTGATGAAGCGGTTTTTGGAAAAGAAATTCCGGATGAAATTTTAAATGAACTCGAATTGATTTCTGTTCCTTTTTGGTCTTTTGAAGAAAAAATTTGCCGGGGAGAGTTGGTTGTTAATAAAAAAATAGCGGCCGAAATAGCAGAAATTTTTCAGAAAATTTGTGATTCTCCGGTTAGTGGCCGTTTTCCGATAGAAAAAATTATTCCTATATCAAAATATGATTGGGATGACGCGAGTTCGATGGAGGATAATAATACCTCATGCTTTAACTACCGTCTCATTTATAAAACTAATCGCCTGTCAAACCATGCCAAAGGATTGGCGGTCGATATTAATCCGGCTTTAAATCCGTACATTGCCATGGATGAATCTGTTTGGCCGAAAGGAGCGTCTTATAATACTAATCATCCTGGAACAATTTTAGCCGATGGCCTTGTTGTAAAAATTTTTGAAAGCTATGGATGGTCTTGGGGTGGAAAATGGCAAGATCGAAAAGACTGGCAGCATTTTGAAAAAGTACTCTGATTGACCGCTTTTTTTTGTAGTGTAGGATAGGGTTGTGGCCCTCGCGGGTTTTAAAGGTCATCGCATAATTTAAAAAAATATGGATCAAGAAGTTGGTAAAGTAATTCATTATTTTGACAAGGCCGGGGTTGCAGTAATGAAACTTTCCGGTTATCTTGCTGTAGGCGATCAGGTAAAAATAAAAAAAGGCGGAAATGAATTTACTCAAGATATCGAATCAATGGAGATTGATCGAAAATCGATACAGTCTGCGGAAGCGGGGAAAGAAGTTGCAGTGAAAGTTACTCAAGCTGCCAAGGAAGGATCGCGGGTTTATAGACTGGAAGCATAAATTTGGTCTGTACTTGCCGCCCGAATGAGAAATAATTTTCTCATTGTTTCAACATGGTGCCTATAGTGTAATGGTTAGCACTAGAGTTTGTGGAACTCTCGGTTCGGGTTCAAGTCCCGATAGGCACCCAAGGATTATCAAGAAACGAGCGCTTCACCGCTTTATTTTTTTAAACCGACATGCTAAGAATTGGGCATGGAAATCAATGCAAAACACAGCTGCCCGATTTGCCAAACGGGTCTTGAGCCAAGAAAAGAATTGCTGTTCTGCAATTCGTGCAACCTGTTCGTGGGACGTTTGGCGAGCTACGAGGATACTTTTAATTCGGACAATTTGCTTCGGAAACTTTCATACTCCAATTCTGTCGCTTCGAATAAATCAGAAAAAATAAAGATAGTGCAAGAGCAAAGTTACCGGCTTTATGCGGTTTTGGGGATTGTTGCCCTTCTTGCATTAATTGCGATTTTGATTTTCTAAATTTTTCTCACATATTATTCACTTGGGTCTGAGCCGTTTTGTTTTTTTAAAGACAATTACTTATAATTTATAAATGTCTCAATATAAATTTTCGTTAAAAGAGCGTCATGAAGTTGCAGAAGGCACAGTTGCATTTATCTGGGATACTTCCGTCACTCCCGATTTCAATTTTAGGGCGGGACAATTTGTCACATTAACTTTGGAAAACCCTCTGTATACGGATGAAAAAGGCAATTCGCGTGATTTTTCAATTGCTTCAAGTCCGAATGACCGCGGGATTATAATGATTGCTTCAAGGATGACAGGCTCGGCTTTTAAAAGAAGTTTGCTCGAGCTGCCTTTTGGAGCCGAAATTATGGCGGATGGGCCTTTTGGAATGTTTTCTTTGCATGAAAAAACAGACAAAAAAGCTGTATTCATCGCGGGCGGGATAGGGATTACTTTATCGAGAAGCATTATCAAATATGCGACCGAGGAAAAACTCCCGCATAAAATTACACTGCTCTATTCTAATCGAAATCCGCGCGGCGCCGCTTTCCTTCGTGACCTGAATAACTGGGAGCACAAAAACCCAAATTTGAAAGTGATAGCGACAATGACTCAAGTAGCCCCCGAGGACAATTGGCGCGGTGAAACTGGATATATTGACGAAAATTTTATAAAAAATAAAATAGAAGACTTGAGCAGTTCCATTTTTTATATCGTGGGCCCTCCCGGAATGGTAAAAGGCGTTACGGAATCTCTTGAAAAAGTTGGGATTTCGAGAGATGAGATGCGTTTCGAGGAATTTACAGGTTATTAACATGCAATATTATTCAAAAAGTTTGTTATAATTTTTTTATGAAAAACGTTTCAATTTATACGACCCCAATCTGCGTTTACTGCAAAATGACCAAGGATTTTTTTGCGAAAAATAACATAGAATATAAGGAGCTCAATGTGGCTTCTGACGTGAAGGCTCGGGATGAAATGATCCAAAAATCCGGCCAGCTAGGAGTGCCGGTTACGATCATTGATGGGCAGATCGTGGTGGGCTTTGATCAGGAAAGGCTGTCCGAACTTTTGGACCTCAAATAAAAGTCTGTCTAAACTTGCATAAATTCCGCAAGTTTCAAACTGGCGGTTTTTTCGTTACCCTCGCGATATATCTTTAGCTCGATTTCGTCGCCGATTTCATGGGAAGAAAGCATGTCTTCCAGAGTTTCTTTCTCTGAAATCTCTTTTCCTTCGCAGCCCGTTATGACATCAAATTCTTTGAGCCCTGCTTTTGCGGCTGGGGAATTTGGAATCACGGCGAAATCTCCAGGCGCGCCTTCATTTATCACGAGCGCTCCATAATCAATCGGCAGCTTAAAGCGATCTTTTAGGAATTTATTTAAGAGCATATAGCGCACCCCAAGATACGGCCTGCGGATGCGTCCGAATTTTTGAATTTCTTCCAGATCTTTCTTCGCGCGTTCGATTGGAATCGCAAAGCCGATGTTCTGCGCGCCGAAAACTACGGCGACATTTATTCCGATCACTTCCCCGTTTAGATTCACAAGGGGTCCGCCGGAGTTCCCCGGATTGATCGCGGCATCCGTTTGGATAAGGCCGCGCAAACGCTCTTGATGCCCCATCATGTCGCTTCCGGCCTGAATGAATCGGGAAAGGCCCGAGACAACTCCTGTTGAAACCGTATTTTGAAATTCTCCGAGCGCATTTCCGACCGCGACGACAGTTTGCCCAAGTTTAAGGTCTTTTGTTTCGCCAAGTTTTATAAAAGGAAACCCCCCGTTTGAAACGATTTTCAGAATTGCGACATCATTTATAGGATCGCGCGCCTGAACGACTGCATCAAATTTTTTTTCTCCGTCCGTAACTACAGAATATTTCGCGTGAACATCGGTAACGACATGCCGGTTTGTCAAAATAAGCCCGTCGGCAGAGATAAAAAAGCCCGATCCTCCGCCGACTTTAATTCTGCCCTGGTCGTCTTTCGGAGCATGGTCAATTTCATATTGTAAAAATTCTTCCGAGTGCGGCAAGCGAAAAAACTCGAGCGGCAAATCGCGGGCAATATCATTTGCCTCTTTTGTGATGCTTATTGAAACAACTGCCGGCAGGGCTGCATCTACAGCGCTTATTATCTTCTTTTCGTGTTCAGTCATGGTTTGTTTGTTAAATTGTTGAATAGTTTTTGATTAAATTAAGAATATCAGCCGAATATGCTATACATAAAGGGATAACCTTCCCGTTAAACATTTTTTTCGCCCCCGTAGTTCAAGGGACAGAACAAGGGACTCCTAAGCCCTAGATTTCCGTTCGACTCGGAACGGGGGCGCAAAGATTTATCGCAAAAAACTCTAAACTTATTTTTAGTGATGACGTGTTCTCCTAATACTTCATATTCTCACGATCGTGCAAATATGAAGTTTATGGTGGGGTTCTTTGTTGTCTACTGTGAGGTGTGACAGAACAGTTTTTTATAGTATAATGTTAATAGTTAATTTTTTACAAAATTTCATGAGCAAGCGAACTGATTTAATAATAGTTCTCATCGCAATAATTATCGGTGTTTCATATTATATTTGGATCAAACAGGCCGAAGCTCCAGCTCCTGTCGAAAATCAAAATCAGCAGACCGAGCAAGAGAATGACGAAACCGCGGGGTGGAAAACTTATAGAAATACGGAATATGGTTTTGAGGTAAAATATCCGGATGGTTGGAAGTTGGTTGATACGAGCCGAAATGTTTGGACCAGCGATAAGGGAAATATTAAAAGTATTGGAGTTAATATTGAGAGCCCCAAACGATATGATCTTCCGGGGTATATAGGAGTTCCGGTCAATTATCGAATTCTGATTTATATAGATGGTAATTTTAACGCTATCGCAGATTTCGGAAGCCCTGATCCAAAATACGGGAAACAATCCGCTTGGAATATTGATGTTCCTAAATCTGTAAAAGAATCAACCGAGGAATTTACTATTGGTCAGAAAATTATTAATTCATATCAACTTATTTATTAATTAAAAAAAAATAACATGATCGAATGGTTTCAAAATACGTTTCAGGGATGGGCGAAGCCCGTGTGGGGTGATTTGCCTTCTTGGTTCTGGATTTCACTTTCAATAGTGATAATCTGGTCGTTTATTTGGAAAGGGCTCGCGCTCTGGCGCGCGGCGCGGCGCGGCGAGAAGGCGTGGTTTGTAGCTCTTCTCGTCATAAACACAGTCGGGATTCTCGAAATTCTTTATCTCTACGTTTTTTCGAGAAAAGACAATACGCAAGTTTAAGTTGTATAAAATAACAAATCCGCTAAAATTCCAGCGGGGGCCTATAGTTCAGTGGCAGAACGCATCCATGGCATGGATGAGGCGAGGTTTCGATTACCTCTAGGTCCACTTCTTGAATCTAAAATCCCCGCCTGCGCGGGGATTTTAGATTACTCTTTTTCAATTTTTATTTTCTTTCTTTTTTCTTCCTCCGTTTTTGGAAGCGTGATTGTGAGAACACCGTCTTTGCATTTTGCCTGCACCTGATCCGTTTTCACTCGAGCTGGAAGTGCGAACTCCCGACGAAATTCCCCGTATTCCCGCTCGTATCTATATACTTTTTCATCTTTCTTTTCAGTTTCTTTTTCAATTTTTCCCGAGAGTGTGATCGTGTCGTCGTCTATTTCTATTTCGATTTTTTCTGGATCTATCCCCGGGACATTCGCGACGATTTTAATTTCATTTTCTGTTTCTGAAACGTCAACTTTAGGGAATCCCATCGATCGAAAGGGTTTAAGCGAAAGAACAGGGAAATCTGATTCCCAAAACGGATCTTCGAAGAAGCGATCAAATGTGCGCCACGGCGATATTAAATGTCGTTTCTGAAGAGGGCGCATAGCTTGCTCGTCGCTCCTTTTATTCTCTTCATTTTTTCTGATTATTTTCATGGTAGTAAAATATTATTTTATAAATCTCGACCTTTTTATCGTAATTTTATTAAAATTAGCAGTCTTGTCAATAGAGTGCTAATTTCAAAATTCTCCTTTCATCAGTTAAAACGCGACTTTTCGCATTGATTTTTTATTAATATTGTTTTAGAGTTTTCCGACGATATATTTTATTTTCTTGTAAAAAACGTGAAATAAGGTTAAAATTTAAGATATTTTTTAGTGGGTCATTAGTGGGTCGCGTTTAAGGAGGCGTGCCGGAGTGGTTGATCGGGCCGCTCTCGAAAAGCGGTATATCCGAAAGGGTATCGGAGGTTCGAATCCTCCCGCCTCCGCCAGTGAGCGAAACATTTATTTTTTAAATCATACATGAATCAGCAAATCTTAATTTATGTCGTCGGTGTGTTCGCATTTTTAACAATTGTTTGGGCTATTTTTTTGGAAGCTCGTTTGCGAAAAGTATTCGGGGGAAAAAAACCCGGCGATCTAGAAAATATTTTGAGAGAAATTGCGCGTGAGCTCCAAGCTTTGCATGGCTCGCGCGAAGATATGGAAAAGTATTTAGAATCAGTTGAAAAAAGGCTTAATCGTTCCGCCCAGCATGTCGGGATCGTCCGGTTTAATCCTTTCAAAGACGCAGGCGGAGACCAAAGCTTTGCATTGGCAATAATGGATGAGCGAAAAAACGGAATTGTACTCTCGTCGCTTTATGGGCGAGATACTTCGAGAATTTATGCGAAACCGTTGGACAAGGGCACATCGACCTACAAACTTTCTAATGAAGAGCTGCAGGCGGTAGAAGACGCTCTCCGAAAAAGTTGATTATTCAAAGCTAATAAGTGGATTAAATTAACAAGTTCATCAGCAGAGATTTTTTTATTATCGTCTCAAAACATGGAGAAAAATTTAGTAAAAGAAAATAATAAAATTTTGACGAAGCGTCCGCCTGTGATCGCTGTTTTGGGGCATATTGATCATGGAAAAACCAGCCTTTTGGACAGAATTCGCGACACCAAAATCGCCTCGAAGGAAACCGGAGGAATAACACAGCATATCGGCGCGTATGTTATAACCTTGAAGGACTCAAAAAATATTGAGCATGAAATAACTTTCATTGATACGCCCGGTCACGAAGCATTTTCGAAAATGCGTTCGAGAGGCGCGGGGGTAGCCGATATCGCGCTCTTGGTGGTGGCGGCTGACGATGGCGTCAAGCCACAAACGGAGGAGTCTCTCAAGGCGATCAACGAGGCAAAAATACCTTTCATTGTTGTATTGAATAAAATTGATAAGGAGACGGCAGATTCGGCGCGCGTAAAAAAAGAACTTGGCGAAAAGGGAGTTTTAATAGAGGAATGGGGCGGCAAAGTTCCTGTTTTACCTGTTTCGGCAAAAACTGGAGAAGGTATCGAAAAGCTGTTGGAAATGATTTTATTGCTCTCTGATTTAGAAGAATTAACAACGGATTTATCAAAAAAAGCTTCGGGTGTCGTTATTGAATCGCATCTGGATCCGAAACGTGGAAATGCCGCGACTCTTTTAATCTGCGAGGGGGAGCTTTCAAAGGGGGATTTTATATTGGCAGGAGGGGCATACCTTAAAATCAAAATTCTTGAAAATTTTGAAGGCAAAAATATTGAGCGCGCTCGAGCTTCGAATCCTGTGCGCGTCGTAGGGTTTGAGCATATTCCTAGCGTGGGCGCAGTTTTTAACACGTTTCCCACGCAAAAAGATATAGAGTTTGCGCTGAAGAATTTTCCGGAAATTTCAGCCCTGCCTGCCCAAATTTCAGGAGAGGGCGCGAAAGCCATTCCCGTAATATTAAGAGCAGATACAGCGGGATCGCTCGAGGCATTGCAGAGCGAATTAAAAAAATTTGAGATTCCTGAAGCCACGATAAATTATCTCCGCTCTGAAGTGGGCAACATAACGGAAGATGATATTAAACTTGCCGCGGGAGGGAAGGAAACAATAATTATCGGCTTTCGGGTTAAAGCAGAAAAAAGCGCGCTTGATCTGGCAGAGCGGTTTATGGTAACTGTAAAAACTTTCGATCTTATTTATGAAATGGGCGATTGGCTTCAGGGTGAAATAGAAAAAAGATTGCCCGAAGAAAAACAGAAAAAAGTTCTCGGACGCGCCCGGATTCTAAAAATTTTTAAGAAAGATGGATCAAAGCAGATTGTCGGCGGCCGCGTTGAATCGGGGTTAATCACGGAGGGAAAAAGAATCACGCTTTTAAGGAGAGATTTTCCGTTAGGCGAGGGGAGGATATTAGAACTGCAATCGGGGAAAATGAGAGCAAGGGAAGTTTCAGAGGGAAGTGAGTTCGGGGTTTTGGCTGAAATTGCTTTTGAGATCGCGCCCGGAGACGTTCTTGAAATTTTTGAAGAGGAAATTAAAAAAGTTCAGTTTAATTTAAGATGAACCATCGCCAGGAGAAACTCGCATCTTTATATAACGAAACAGTATCAGTTTTTTTGCAAAAGAACCTTTTCATAAAGGATGGAACATTTAGCGTGACTAAAGTTGAGATTTCGGATGACCTAAATCATTTGAAAATATTTTTTTCTGTGTGGCCTGATTCGAGGGAAAAAGATGTGTTAAACTCCTTAGAGGATTTGAAGAAAGAAATGCGTTTTCATTTGGCGTCTCAAATCAAAACAAAATTCGTGCCAACACTTGAATTTATCCTGGACGAATCTGAGAAGAAGCGCCTTCAAATCGAGAGCCTCTTGAAGAAAGCGAAGTAAAAAAAATAAATAAAAAATCAGTCTTTAAAATTTTCATCGAATGATATAATATCGCAAAGGATTTCTGGCCATGTGGCGAAGAAGCTAACGCGGCGGTCTGCCTGCCCGCAATCGGCCTGAGCAAATATGGCCTGGTAGCCAAGAGGTAAGGCATGGGTCTGCAAAACCCATATACGAGGGTTCGAATCCCTCCCAGGCCTCAAGCTCTGGCAGGCGGGCAAAACCGCTATACGCGGGTGCGAGTCCCGCCATGGCCTCCGAAGATTAAAAAAACTTAAATGCCCGGATGGCGGAATTGGTTTACGCAGAGGACTTAAAATCCTCGGCCCGAAAGGGCTTGTGGGTTCGAGCCCCACTCCGGGCACAAAATGCCTCCGTGGCGGAACTGGCATACGCGCGGCGCTTAGAACGCCGTCCCGAAGGGGTTAGAGGTTCAAATCCTCTCGGAGGCACTTTGAAAAATTGATTTTTATCAGATAAAATAATATTCATTGCGGCCATGGTTTAGTGGCAGAATGCGTCCTTGCCAAGGACGAGACGCGAGTTCAATTCTCGCTGGCCGCACAATTACTTGAATTAATTTTCAGTTTGCAAAATATTTGCTGCTTGATTTTCGGAATTTTTGTTCACTGCCTGAAGAATAAGGAGAAACGCAATTCCTATGATTATCAAACCAATTGCGCCTGCGCTGAATTTTAGTCCTGATTTATACATTAACAGTCAGGATCCCAATATGCCGGGTTGTCGCCTTCGCATGGATCTGTCGGAGTAGGGACTTCAAATACGCCGCTGTTGACATTTATACTATTTCCTGATTCATCTTCTTGGTCTTCCGGATACCAGCCTTCATACCTTCCTCCAGAGTTCCAGTCGGCGGAATTTCCGGAATTACTCGAGCTACAGGTTTGTCCGGGTAAACACGGGATATCAGCAGAACGGGGCAAAATCGCAGTTCCAAAAACAAGTGATGTGATTAATCTTACAAGTCCCCAAACGGCAACCATTACAAACAAACCGACTAGCCCCCAGATAATATATTTATGCCCCTTTTTATTTTTATCCTCCGAACCTGCCGCTGTGATGTATAAAACAACGCCCCAAAGAAATACGATTGTCGCGATTAAAAAGAGAATCGGGATGACTGATTCGAGAGCGTTTGTGATATTGTCCGCAGCGCCTTTGAAGGTCTGCGCGTTAGCTACGGGAATTAAAAAGTCCATATTATTTTATCTGTCCTACGAAGTTTTGAAGAATTTTAATAATCCCATTTACGCCGAACATTATTGCAAGTCCGATCAGCCCCCATATCATATGCTGCCTCCCGCTCGCCTTTTTATCCTCGCTATCGGGGTTCATGATGAACTGGACCACTCCCCAGAAAAAGAGAATCGCCGCGAGCGCGAATAAAACAATCAGAAACGGCTGGATAACTTCGGCAATCGTTATATCAATTATCTCATCCGCGCTCTTGGCGTATGCAATCAATGCAGGCATTAAAAAAGTTGCTGCTTATATTCCGCCAACATCGCGAGGAACGCGCCTACCCCCCACTCCGAAAGTGTTTACAAGAACTCCGACAATTCCCCAGATCGCCACCATCACAAAGAGGCCAACAAGTCCGTAAATAATCAAATATTTTCCATAGCTCTTTTTCTCTTCAGAAGCGCCTGCTGTGATAAAAACAATTATTCCCCACAGAAATACGATCGTGCCGATTATCAGAAGAATAGGAATTACTTGTTGGAGAATTCGATCAATTCTAGTGATAATTGACTCTGCCGTTTGGGCAAAAGCCAAGAGGGGCAGAAGCCCTGCGGCGGCATAAGGCAATATTTTTTTTGCGACTTTTTTCATAATTTAACTAAAAAACCTTTAATTTATATGACCTTTGATGCTTAGTAATATACTAATAATTTTAGCAAGCAGGCGGTTTTTGTGAAATGGATAATTATTTCGAGCGGATATGGAAGTGTTCCTTGGCTCCAGTTACCCAGATATTGCTTGCAGGCACTCCTTGGCTTATCAGTTTATTTGCGCGCGTTTTATCGGCAACTTCATAATAAGCGTCAAGCTGGGCGTTTTTTGCCCTTGTTACAACATCACCAATTTGTTTTCCGGTATACGTTGGGGCTATTAATTTAGCATCGACGCAAGTCCCGTCCCAATGACAGGCATCCTTATGACAATCTTTTTGGCCTTGATAAGCGCATTGCACAAGAATAGGAGGGTAAGCTTCAGTAATTGTTAAGGACAGGGGCTCTACAGACTTACCCAATTCATTCTGCAAGGTTTTTAGTTTTTCATTTGTGCTCGCATCAATCTGGCAGATCCCTGATGCGGTTTTTCGGCAAGCTGTATTCGTTGCTGAAAGCGACAGGTTTGTGCAGTTTGGGCAATTTCGGCCACCAGTCGTTGGTACTGAAGGCATCGTCGGCGTCGTGGGGGTTGTTGGGACAGAGGGTCCGCCAGTTACAGTTTTAAACTCGTCAAATTTTTTGCAGATTTCATAGTTCCACCATTGGCCCGTTCCGAAGGGCAGTCTAAACCCAACGGTATCAAGAATCGTATTTACAATAAGCCACGCTCCGAGTGTGATAAGAAAGCCTAATGCCGTATACCAAAGAATCGTTTTTCCTAAAGTATGGCGGTCGGAACTTCCAGATGTAACAAGCACGATCCCTCCCCAGATCATAGCTGCGGTTGCAAGCGGCACTGCTACGCCTACGAGCAGAAAGTTAATTATACGGCGTATTCCCGTATAAAGATCGCACAAATTGCACATGGGCTGACCGGGGTTTCCGCACTGAACAATGGGCGCTTGCGCGTATGCTTCAGAAAAAGAGAACACAAAAGCCATTCCTAAAAGAATGGCTAAAAAAGAAGCAATGAAAAATTTATTAATTTTGATTATAGAGAGCTTCAAGTTTGCTTTGCGCATCTCGCGCGGCGTCTAAGGCGCTTTTCCCGCCGCTATAAACCGATTTTATCATGTCTGAAAAAATTTCAGAAGTTTTTTCCGAATTGACGTCCGGCCAAAGCCGCGCGCGCACTGCTTCTAAAACAAGGACTGCCATCACGGGATTATTGACTTTTGTTGAAGCAAAATCGCGGCGCGCGGGAGGGAGAAAAATTTTTGCGGCAATATCTGAAATTGGGTTTAAGGATACAAAATAACTCGCGGTCTGGAAGGCCTCGGCTTTATAGGGCGATTGCCTCGAGATCACAAATGCCAGAAATTTTCCGGATGTTGATTTTACGGTGCCGCTCTGCGGAACGGATGCGATATCAAAATTTAAATGAGGATTGGCGTCCCTTAAATATTGAAAATCCGAGCCGAGGCCGAAATACATCGCGAGCTTGCCTTCGAGAAAAGCCTGCCTCGAATCCGGCTTCGACGAATTCCAGCTGTATGAAGCTTTTTGGGGGCGCGCGAATTCAGAGTAAAATCGGAGCGCGTCTTCTGCGGCCCTGGCGTTTTGGCTGTTTTCCTCGGCAAGCACCGGCTGGGTGGTTTGGGCGTCAATGATTGGGTTTCCGGCTTGCCTCATCAGCATCGAGAGAATTTCCTTATAATGCCTCACGTTTTTATCAAGACCCAGAGCGGCGCCGGACTCTAAAATATTTCCCGATCCGTCAATTTTTGTAAGTGCGCGCGAATAGTTTTGAAACTCTTCCCAGGTTTTGGGCGGGCTAGCGAGTCCTTCGTTAGAAAAAAGATCCTTGTTCCAGTAAAGAACAAGTGGGTCTATTACGAGAGGCAATCCAATTATCCCGTTTTGTTTAATCAAAATGTCTGCGCCGTCAAGAAACGCGTCGTGGAATCTTCTCTCCGTGAGAGTTTTCTGATCCAAGAGCTCGAATTTATCTTGATGCTTGATTATTAAGTCGGAACTCGCCAAAACTAAGTCTGGGCCGGAGCCGGAAGCCAAGGCATTTATTACAGTGTTTTCAAAGTCAGCGGCGGGTTTTTGAACATAAGCAACATTAATGTTTTCACGAAGTTTTTTTAACTCGTAGGCCTGATTTGCAAAAACATTTTCAGGGACTGTTCCCCAGATAACTAAATCAACCGGGTTCTCGCTTCCGAGCGGATCCAATCCGGGGAGCACTCCAGACAGGACTAAAACTGCCAAAATCGCGATAAAAATCGAAAAAACTATTATAAAAAACTGAACTTTGGACATTATTTAAATGATAACAGATTATTGCCTGCGCTGCAGGCAATAAATTTTTAAGTCTTCTTTAAAATAAGCCCGTAGTGATGATCGCCAGCTTTGAATTCTTTGGAAAAGAAAAAACCTTCATGCAAAAATATTTCTTCCGCTTCTTTGCGGTTGATACGGTATTTCAGGGGAGGCCCGAAGGGTTTTTCTTCTTCAGCCCACTCTACGAGAAGAACTTTCCCGCCTTTTTTCAATATTCTGAAAGATTCGCGCGCCAAGTTCTTTTTATTTTCGACCTGAAAAAGAATATTTGCGATTAAAATAAAATCCACGGTTTCGTTTTTCAAGTGCGAGCCTTCAGGAAGTTCAAGATCTGCGGCGATTGCCTGGATGTTTGTTAACCCTTCGCTTTTTGCTTTCGACTGCGTGATCTCAAGCATCTCTTTTCTGATATCGAAAGCATAGAGCGTGCCGGAGTTGCCGAGCCGTTTCGCGGCTGGAAGCGCGTAAAAACCGGGCCCTACGCCGAAGTCCGCTCCGGTCATACCCGGAAGAAGGTCAAGGTTTTCTATTGCATGGTTCGGGTTTACAAACATGTTATCGAAGCAAGGCTGTCTTTTGGGTCAAGCCGCATGATACGCACGCCCTGCGTTCCGCGCCCGAGCACAGAAATTCCGCTCAAAGAAGTGCGAATAACCTGGCCCTTTTTTGAAATTGCGATCAGACCTTCAATTTCAGGTGATATGACTTTTGCCGAGACAAGATTCCCTGTTTTTGATGTAACTTTTGCAGTTTTGATTCCAGATCCGCCGCGGCGCTGCAGCCGATATTGGCGAAGATTTGTTTTCTTTCCAAAACCGTTTTCACTGACAACCAGAAGCATTGATTCTTTTTCGTCTGCCGCGATCACATCAGCTCCCACGAGCTCATCCGACTTTTTCAAGCGGAGCGCTTTGACGCCTTGCGCGGAGCGGCCCATTTGCCTGACGTCTGTCTCTTTAAAGCGGATAGCCTGTCCTTTTTTGGTTGTCATAATAATGTGATCGCCCTTGCCCGAAATCAGAACCCAGCGGAGCAGGTCATCTTTTTGCAATTTGATCGCGATGATTCCGGAACGCCGCACATCGGAAAAGTGGCTTGCGTCAACTTTTTTTATTATTCCGTCTTTTGTTATTAAAACGAGAGATAAAATTTGTCCCTTCTTCGCTTTCGGAACTGCAAGCATGGAAGTGATCCGCTCTTCTGTAGAAATCGGGAGAAAGTTCACGATTGCTTTCCCTTTGGTTATCCTTTTCCCTTCCGGGATTTCATACATTTTCGTCTGGAAAACTTTTCCTTTCGAAGTGAAGAAGAGCAAATCGTCATGTGTATTTGCCGCAAGAAAATTTTCAACCGCGTCCTCTTCTTTTATGTCTGCGCCCATAATTCCTTTCCCGCCTCTTTTTTGAGTGCGGTATTCTTCCGGATTCACGCGCTTGATGTATCCGCCCTGCGTTAGCACGATTACGGTTTCCCGCTCTGGAATTAAATCTTCCATCGAAAATGATTTTATTGCCGACGCCACCACTTTTGTTTTTCTGTCGTCCCCGAATTTTTTCCTTACTTCCTGAAGCTCCTCTGCGATTAATTTTGAAATTTTTTCGGGGTCTTTTAGGAGCGCTTTCAAATCTCTGATTAATTTTTGCTTTTCCTTGAGTTCATCTTCAATTTTCTGCCGTTCAAGTCCGGCGAGCGTCGAGAGGCGCATGTCGAGAATTGCTCCGGCCTGGATTTCCGTTAAATCGAATTTTTTTACTAGATTTTTTGAAGCTTCCTGCCGGTCGCGCGAAGCTTTGATGGTTTTAATGACGGCATCAATATGATCCAGCGCTTTTTTCAGCCCCTCGAGGATATGCGCGCGTTCTTCCGCTTTTTTAAGTTCAAATTTCGCTCGCCGCTCGACAACAACTTTCCGATAAGAAATGAAATGCTCGAGCATTGATTTCAACGAAAGGAGCTGGGGCTGAATTCCGTCAACGAGCGCAATCATATTGAAGTGAAAAGCTTTTTCAAGGTCGGTATATTTATAGAGGCTGTTTAGAATTTTTTCCGGCACTGCGTCATTTTTCAGATCAATCGCAATTGAAAGACCCTCTTTATCGGATTCATCGCGAATATCGCGAATGCCCTCAATCTTTTTTTCGTGCACGAGATCGGCCATTTTTGTAATAAGTTCCGCTTTATTGACCTGATATGGAATGGAAGAGATTAGAATTTGGAAATGCCCTTTGGATTTTTCGAGAATTTCCGCCTCACCCCGGTTGATCACGCTTCCGCGTCCAGTCGCGTAGGCTTGGGCGAGGTCAGCCTTTGAAAAAATCATGCCTCCGGTCGGAAAATCCGGGCCTTTGATAAATTTCATGAGCTCGTCCGTGGAAGTTTTTGGATGATCTAGAAGCTGGCAGGTCGCATCTATCACTTCTGTTAAATTGTGCGGAGGGATATTGGTTGCCATGCCAACCGCAATTCCAAGTGAACCGTTTAACAGCAATTGCGGAAGCGCAGCCGGAAGGACTTTGGGCTCTATGCGCGAGCCGTCATAATTTGGGATGAAATCTACAGTCTCTTTTTCGATATCGCGAAGAAGCTCTGCTGATATTGAAGACATTTTTACTTCCGTATAGCGCATTGCCGCCGCGGAGTCGCCGTCGATCGAACCAAAATTACCCTGTCCGTGAATCAAGGGATAGCGCAAGGAAAAATTCTGCGCCATTCGGACGAGCGCGTCATAAACAGCGGTGTCGCTGTGCGGATGAAATTTACCCAGCACTTCACCTACGACGAGCGCAGATTTCCTGAATTTCGCGCCGCTCGAAAGCCCGAGTTCGTTCATCGCATAAAGAATGCGCCGCGCGACGGGCTTTAATCCGTCCCGCACGTCCGGGAGAGCGCGCGAAACAATAACAGACATCGCATAATCGAGATAAGATTCGCGCATTTCTTTAACGATGTCTCTTCTTTCTACGGAATCTTTTTCGTTTTTTTCTTCAGCCATGGTGCTTATTCGTTTTTCTGATAAACTTCCCCGGTTTGAAACTTCGCTTTAAAATCGCTGATGCCGCTTTGAAAAGTTTTTCTGAGCACTGCCCAGGGGGAAGGCTGGGAGTCGCCGGCATTTTTCGCTATTTTATTTTTTCCAAAACTTAAATTGCTAACCCAGAAAGTTAAAACCAAAATCATACAAAGACCGACGGTTAGAAATAAAACTTTTTTTCGCGTCCGCTCAGGTTTTTGCCGAAGATCTTCAATTTTATCAATTAAACCCATAGCGCCCTAGAGGCTTATAACTGGTTCAAGTAAGACCACTTTCATTCCGTCTTCGGGGAGTTCTTTCTTTTTGAACGTAAATTTGTCTTCCGGTTTTATTTTTTCTTCCCCGAGCTCTTTTAAGAACTCATCTACGCGAGCTCCCTTTAGCGCTGTTTTCAAAATGGCGTAATGCATCGGAATTACGACTCTGGGCTCTAATTGCGTGATGATTTTTGCGGCCGTTTCTGCATCTATTACGTCCTTTCCTCCGACAGGGACAAAAAGCACGTCGCTTTTGCCAATAACCTCGATTGATTCCGCTTCCAATTCTCCTTGCCCAAGGTCGCCTAAATGACAAAGACGGATGTTTTCCATTTCAACTACATATATTGTATTCGTCCCCAGTTTTTTGCCGCTTGTGTTGTCGTGAAAAGACTGGATGGCGGTGATTTGGAGACCGCCATACTCATATTCTCCCGGCCCGGAGATAAAAAAAGGATCCTCGCCTTTTTTTCCGGGGAGCTCTTTCAATCCGTTATGAAGGGGATGATCGTGGCTCGAAAGGACGACGTGGCATTCAAAACGCGGAGGTTTCAAGTCGGATCCTTTGGAAGGCGGGTCAAAGGCAATGGTGAGATCTCCTGATTGTACTTTGAAACAAGAAGCTCCGTAATAGGTGATTACCATTAAAAAATTATAGCATTTTTTGCTCAAATATTTAAGCCCCTTGAGGCTCCCCAGTCTCGCGCCTACTTGCCTCTTTTTTATAGATTGTTTATACTTTTTGGCATGTCGCCTAAGACTTTAAATGCTGCGTTCATTTCGGAAGAAGAAGCAAAAAAGAAAAATAGCTTGATGGAGGAACTTTTTAAAAAAGTTCCTGTTTTGATTCCGCGCGCGGGCGAGCTTATCGAAGGGCTCGTGATTGGGCGTTCCGGCCCGCGTTTGATGGTGGATTTAGGAGCGGCAGGCGTTGGAATCGTATATGGCCGTGAATTTATGCGGGCGCGCGAAATTATAAAGAATTTGAAAGCTGGCGACAGCGTAACTGCAAAAGTGCTCGAACTTGAAAACGAAGACGGGTATATCGAGCTTTCTTTGAAAGAAGCAGGGAACGATTTGGTTTGGCTTGAAGCGGAAGAATTAATGAATAAAAAAGAAACGTTGAATTTGGAAGTGATTGATGCGAACAAAGGCGGTTTGGTGCTCGAATGGAAAAAAATGAAAGGCTTTCTCCCGGCGTCGCAGTTAAAAATGGGACATTACCCGCGCGTGGAGGGCGGAGACAAGGACCGCATTTTAGACGAACTTAGAAAGTTTGTGGGAACAACGCTCGGCGTGACGTTAATTGCGCTCGATCCTAAAGAGGAAAAAATTATTTTTTCCGAAAAAGGAGCGGAATCTGATGAATTTAAGGAAGTAATTTCTAAATATGAAATTGGGAATGTGATTGAAGGTGAAGTTACAGGCGTAGTGGACTTCGGAATTTTTATAAAACTTGAAGAGGGGCTCGAAGGCCTCTGCCACATTTCAGAACTGGATTGGTCGCTAATCGAAAATCCGAATGAGCACTTTAAAGTTGGAGACAAGTTGCAGGCGAAAATTATCGGCATCGATGCGGGGCGTGTCTCGCTTTCTGTAAAAGCATTGAAGCCGGATCCGTGGGTAAGAGCGGCGGAAAAATACAGGAAAGGGGATATTGTTGAAGGAAAAGTGCTCCGTTTCAATAAATATGGCGCGTTGATCGCGATTGAAGAAGGCGTTTCTGGTCTTTGCCACATTTCTGAATTTGGATCCGAAAAACAGATGCGCGACAAACTCGAACTTGGCGGAAAATATCCATTTCAAATCACTCTTTTTGAACCCAAAGAACGAAGACTCACACTTTCTTATTTGGGTGATGAAGCGAAAGCGAAAGAAGAGACGAAAGCGTAGTATTGCAATAAAAAATACTTCCAGGACTCGGTGCAAGTAGGAGCATCCTATATCTCTCCCTATTTATATTTTGGCCTTACGTCCTGCGGAATCCTTCTCTTGACCCTCCTTATAGGAGGATTTTTTTTAGGTAATTTTAAATATCTATTCGTGATGTTTCGTCCAAAGATTCCGATAAATACTGGAAATACAAATTCCAGCCGATTTTATTTATTACCCCGGATTGCTCGCGTCCTAACACGTTTCCCGCACCGCGGATCTCTAGATCTTTTTTTGCGATTTCAAACCCCGCTCCCAGTTCTTGGAAAGAAACCAAAGTTTCGAGGCGCTCTTGGGCGAGCGGAGTTAACTTTTTCGATGGATATAAAAAATATGCATAAGCCTGGATCTCCTTTCTTCCAATTCGCCCGCGGAGCTGATGGGCTTGAGCTAAACCTAAGAGCGCTGAATTTTCCACAATCAATGTATTGACGTTTGAAATGTCGAGGCCGTTTTCGATTATTGTTGTTGAAATCAACAGCTCAACTGAACCTTCGCGGAAGTCATGCATGCTTTTGACCAAGTCTTTTTCGGGGAGACGCGCGTGGAGAACGGCCTTTTTAACTTTCGGAAATAATTTGTCGAGTTTATTTTTTATAAAACCGATTTTTTCAATCCGCGGAACCAAAAAATAAATTTGACCTTTTCGCTCGATTTCTCTTGCAATCGCTTCTTTGATGATTTTATCCGTTCGCGGAAGAATGAAGGTCACGATCGGTTTTCGGCCCTCCGGAGGATCGCTGATGAAGCTCATCGGACGAATTTTTGAAATTGAAAATGCTAGTGTGCGCGGAATCGGCGTTGCGGAAAGATATAAAATATCTACTTCCGGATATTTTTTCTTCAGTGTTTCTTTTTGCCGCACTCCGAAGCGCTGCTCTTCGTCAATAATTAAAAGGCCAAGCGATTTGAATTCAAGTTCTTTCGAGAGCGCCCGATGTGTCCCGATTAGAATATCTGTTTTCCCTTCGAGCACGAATTTTTTAATATTGCGAACTGCCGCACTTTTTTCAAGCCTTGTAAAACGCGCCACATTCAAGCCGAGTGCCTCAAAGCGCTCTTTAAAAACCTGCGCGTGCTGATCCGCGAGGACTGTAGTTGGCGCAAGAAGGGCAGCTTGCTTTCCATTTAAAATTACGCGAAGTGCGGCGCGAAGCGCTACTTCAGTTTTTCCAAATCCGACATCGCCGATTACGAGCCGTTCCATTGGCTCGTTTTTTGAAAAATCAGAAAAAATATCTTCGAGCGCTTTTTTCTGTCCGGGTGTTTCTTCAAATTGAAAATTTTCCCAGATTTCTTTTTCAAGTTCCGAGGCATCATATGAATTTCTTTTCACATCAGCGCGCGTTTGGTAAAGCGCTAACAATTCGTGTGCGAATTTTATGATGTCTTCTTTCGCTTTCTTTTTCGTATGAAACCAAAGCGGAGTTCCCAAGCGATTAATTTTCGGGTTCCTTAACCCGAGATAGGGCGCAACTTTGTCCGAGACTTTTTGGGGGACGAAAAGGCGGTCCGGCTCGCCGCCCTTCCGGGCCGGAGCGTATTCCAGAATTAAAAATTGCTCGTTTGTGTCGCTGTATCTGCGAAATATTCCAATTCCATGGTCTTCATGAACGACAAAATCTCCGGGTTCGAATTTGTGCTCTGTCTTTTTCTCGAAAACCGATTTGTGACTTACGATTTTTGCTTCTTCAATAGCCGCAATTTCATTTCCGATAAACTCGATTGTAATTGGGGTAGGGCTGTTGATCGGGAAAATTGTAATCAGCCCGCCGGTCCAGGAAAATTCTCCTTTATGGATATGGCTTTCAGCCGAGAGCGGATATTTTTCATAACCGAGATCGGTAAGTTTACGCGCAAGCTCTGTCGGTTTGATATATTTTCCGGTCTCGATAATCAACGTGTTTCTTTGCCAAAAATTATTTCGGATGCGAAGCGCACGATATTTTTCAATATCTTTCTCCAATGCCAAATCGCCCCGTTCCAAAAAAGAGGGGGTAGGGGCAAAAATTATTATTTTCTGGTATCTTTTAGGCGGATCAGTCATTCAAAATAAAAGTCACACTCATTCAAGCAGAAAACTGAAAGATTTTCAATTTTAATTAAACAAACTCATTGCTTTTTCATGGCCTTCGGTGATGATGATCACGAGCGCTTCCAAAACTTTTTTGGAAATTTTTTTGAGTTCAGCCTCTTCGGATGGCTTGAATTTCGCGGTGAGAAGTTTTAGCAATTCGCGATGCGTCGGTTTCCCGCCCGCAACGCTATGCGTAGCATTGCGGGCAGGTTTCTTGGGACAGATTCCAACCCTCACGCGAACAAATGCTTCTGTGCCGAGCGCGCGCCTGACTGATTCGACTCCTTTATGCCCGCCTGAACCGCGGTTGAATACGATTTTGAATTTCCCGATCGGAATATCAATGTCGTCATTTAAAACGATTACATGCTTTAAAGTTTTTTTCGGTTTTATGAAATTTTTTATAGACTTGCCAGAGTTGTTCATAAAAAGCTCGGGCAAAATAAGAGAGACAGATGTCTTATTTATTTTACCTTCAGCTACCAGTGCTGATTTTTTTTGAAGCTCGAAATCCGGAAAATCATTTTTCTTTCCAAAAAGCTGGACCATCATTCGTCCCGCATTGTGTCTTGTTCCCATATATTTGGAATCGGGATTGCCAAGTCCAATAATGTAAAATTTTTTCATTTTAATTCAAATACCCCCAGAACTTTTTGGTCCTAAACTCGGAACATTATTGTAATTGTCTAAATTATCGAGTGGCATTTGAAATCCAAAAAAGAAAATTAAACCATTTATTGCCAATAAAAAAATAAAAAATAAAAATCCGACACTCATTTTTTTCTTAAATAATGAATCTTTATATTTTTTTCCTACAAAATATGCTCCTACAAAAGATCCAACTATCAATATTAAATCCGTTATAGCTCCAGCTGGATAAAATTTGTAAAAGCATCTCGAAATATCGCACCCGCTTATTTCGTATATGGCAGGCGCACCATGTACAGGGCTGAAAAGAAACTTTATCGACAAAACAAGAATGCCCCAAAAAACAAATAATAAAATAAATAAGGAGATTCCAAATCTATTCATTGATTTCAGAATAACACGTCGAAATTAATTTAAGCGTGTAAATGTCACGGTCAAGATTGTAACCCGAGCCCTTGATTTCTTGGCAAAATTCCATTACTCTTTATTCATGTCTGATGAAAATGCGAGTTATTTCGGGAAAGATCTGATTCGTTTCATTGTAATAGCAGTCCTAATCATTGTTCCGATCCGAGCCTGGGTAGCGCAACCTTTCATAGTTAAAGGAGCTTCGATGGAGCCAACTTACGAAGACGGCCAATATCTAATAATTGACGAACTTACCTACCACTTGCGAAACCCCAAACGCGGCGAAGTCGTCGTGTTTCGTTTTCCGAATGACACCTCAAAATTCTATATTAAGCGCGTGATTGGGCTGCCGGGCGAAACGATTGAGGTTAAAAATACGCGAATTTTCCTTGTTAAGGGCGAAGAGCGCGAAGAACTGAAAGAGCCTTATCTTTCAGAGGCATTGACGACGCCGGACGGAATTTTTGAGCTGAAGAATGATGAATATTTTGTTTTGGGAGATAACCGGCTTCGTTCTTCTGATTCTCGGACGTGGGGCAATTTGCCGCTTAACCTGGTGGTTGGGCGAGTCTGGATGAGGCTATGGCCTCCGGATCGGATCAGCTTTCTTCCCGGATTTTATAATTTTCAGATGGGCGGAAGTTTTCAATGATCGAATGCCTAATCATCTTAAAGAATTAAGAGCGAGCTTTTTGTAAAAGTTAGAATGTCTAGACTAGTGAAAAAAGAAATTTTAGTCACTCCAAAGGGAACGCGGGATCTTTTCAGCGACGAACTTTTTATCCGCAAAAAAATTCATGAAAAGTGCCGCGAAATTGCGGAATATTACGGGTTTCAGGAAATTCAGACCCCGCATTTTGAACACTCCGAAATTTTTGAAGCGTCTTTGGGTGCGGCTTCGGATATAGTTGAAAAACAAATGTATACATTCCGCACGCGCGGAGGAGATCAGCTGACGCTGCGTCCCGAAGGCACGGTCCCCATTGTGCGTGCTTATTTTGAAGACGGCATGCTCTCTTGGCCGCAGCCCGTCATGCTTTACTATGTGGGCTCTTTTTTTCGCCACGAGTCGCCGCAAAAGGGACGCTTTCGCGAATTCGGACAATTTGGGCTTGAAATTTTGGGCGAAGACTTGGCAGTTGCAGAGGCTACTATAATAAGAATCTTCAGTTTGATTCTTAAAGAACTCGGACTCGAAGCGGCGCTTGAATTAAACACGATTGGAGACAAGGAATGCCGCCCGGCTTATCGCAAAGATTTGATTGCCTATTATAGAAAGCATGTCAATTATCTCTGCAAAGACTGCAAACGCCGCCTTAAAGAAAATCCATTGCGCTTGCTCGATTGCAAAGAAGAAAGCTGTGTCGAGCTCAAGAAAAACGCGCCGCAGATGATTGAATATGTCTGCGATAACTGCAAGGCGCACTTTAAAGAGGTGCTTGATTTTATGGATGCCGCAGAAATTCCTTACAGTTTGAATCCTTACCTGGTGCGGGGGCTCGATTATTATACAAGGACGGTTTTTGAATTTGTGATTCCGCCAAAAACTCCCGAAGAGAAACGAATGGAAATCGGAGGCGGAGGCCGTTATGACTATTTGGGTGATTTGCTCGCCGGAAAACCGTTGGCTGCGGTTGGCGGAGCGTTCGGAGTGGATCGGCTTTCTGAATTGCTCAAGGAAAAGGACGGATTCGCAGAAGGAAAGCGCCCGAAAGTCTTTTTAATCCAGCTCGGAGAAGTCGCGAAGAAAAAAAGCTTATGCTTGATCGAAGAATTCAGAAAAGCCAAAATTCCGTTGGCGCAGTCGCTATCAAAGGACTCGCTTCGCGGGCAGCTTCGCCTTGCTTCGAAGCTAGAAGTGGATTTCAGTCTTATATTGGGGCAAAAAGAAGCGATGGACGGAACGATCATAATTCGCGAAATGGATTCAGGCGTTCAGGAAATCATCCCTTTCCCGAAAGTAATCGACCGCATTAAAACGAAGGCAAAAAACTAGTCTCTATTGGTAATTGAAACTATGGACTGTCTTTTTTGTAAAATTGCGAACAAAGAAATTCCCGCCGAGAAGGTATTTGAAGGCCCTGACTGTATGGCGGTGCGCGATATTAGGCCAAAAGCCCCGGTGCACATCCTGATTATCCCAAAAAAGCATATCGACTCCGTGAAGGAATTAAAATCTTCCGATTTAGTTCTGGCGGGAGAAATGATTGGCATTGCGCGGGATATTGCCGAGCGGCAGGGGCTCGAAGGATATAAATTAATTTTTAATGTCGGTCCGAAAGGAGGCCAGATCATTGGCCATATTCATCTCCATTTGTTGGGGGGATGGGAAAGTTCGCCCGGCAACGTTGAGGTCTAACCCCGCTGGAAGTTGGAAATTCTCAATTACTTTATTTATTTAGTTTATCAACATAACATTGCTTAGACTTCTAACAGGGTTTAAAAAATTTCTGAAATATGTTAGATATAGAAAACACGGGAAACTAGATTTGTAAATTTATTGGAGTTATTAAGTTAAATTAATGCCACTAGCTGTTGAAGTTAAAAGACGCGAGAATGAAACTGTAGGAAGCCTCCTCAGGCGTTTTACGCGTAAAATTAAGCGCTCGAAAATTTTGATCAATGCGCGTTCTTATCAATTCCGCGCCCGAAAAAAATCCGAATTCAAAAAAAGAAAAGACGCTCTGAAGCGAATTGCCTGGCAAAAAGAGATGGAAAAATTGCGAAAACTTGGGAAGATTGAATAGCCCCGTTTTCGTATTCAAAAATTCGGGATAAAATGTAGTAATGGCAGAAGGACTGAAACAAAAATTAAACGAAGATTTAAAGACCTCCATGAAAGCCGGGGCAGCTCTTAAAATTTCTGTTTTGCGGATGGCGATGACTGCTGTTCACAACAGAGAAATCCAACTTTTAAAAAAAACAGAAGGCCTTTCTGACGAGGAAATTATCGAGGTGCTTCGAACCGAGGTCAAAAAAAGAAATGATTCCGCTTCGGAGTTTCAAAAAGGCGGCCGGATGGATCTTGCAGAAAAGGAAAATGCGGAAGCCGTTATTCTTGCTGAATATCTTCCGGCTGAAATTTCGGATGAAGATTTAATGCGGATTCTTAAAGACGGCATTCGCGAGGAAGGAGCCACGGGTGAGAAAGATTTTGGAAAAGTTATGAAAGCTGTTATGCCGGTTTTGAAAGGAAAGGCTTCCGGCGGAAGAATCTCCAGCGCCTTAAAAAAATTGCTCGGCTCTTAATCCGGGAGTTTTGAGACTTAATATCGTAAAAATTTCACCCCGTCTTCTTCCCAAACTTCCTTTCAAAAAGGCGGCAGAAAACGTGCTCGGAAAACAATTCGAGCTTGATTTGATATTTTCTTCTGGGTTTTTTATGAAGAAATTGAATAAAACATATCGCAAAAAAGATAAAAGCACGAATGTTCTGTCTTTTGGACTTGATAAGATGAGGGGTGAAATCGTTTTTGATATTCAACTCATAAAAAAAGAAGCTCCAAAACGCGGCCTAACTTTTAAACAGTGGCTTTGGAAGCTTTATCTCCACGCGCTTTTACACCTGAAGGGGCATCGGCACGGTACAGTAATGTCAAAAAAAGAGACGAAACTTATAGAATCATTTAATATATAAAGATGGCAAGGAATGTTGTCCAGGCGCTTGACCTTGGTTCATCAAAAATAAAAGCGATTGTTTGCGAAAGGCGCACCGAAACAGGAACGCTTCGGGTTTTAGGCGCGGGCGAAAGTTTTTCAGCAGGAATGCGCCGCGGCGGAATCGTTTCAGCAGAAATTTTAATACCAAAAATTAAAGAGGCCGCGCGAGAAGCGGAGCGGACTTCCGGGATTCCTTTCCGCCATGCCTATGTTTCTTTTGGGTCAAACGCGCTCCATTTTCTAAAAGCGCGCGGCAGAGTTGCGATTTCGCGCGCGGATAACGAAGTCGGAGAATATGACGTGGAGCGCCTTTTGAAACAGTCCCGTCCGCAGTCGCGCATGCTTCAAAACCGCGACGTCCTCGAGAGTTTCGGTTTAAGCTACAACGTTGATAATGAAACTGATTTAAAAAATCCGATCGGAATTAAAGGCGAAAACCTCGAAGCAGAGATTTTATTTATTACAGCGCTTTCCAAATCGCTTAAGGAATTTTTAGCTGCGATTGATACGGCAGGATTGATTGTTGACGATGTGATTCCGGCGCCTTTGGCGTCGGGGCGCACGCTTTTGTCGCGCCGCCAAAAAGAAGTCGGCGCAGCGGTTCTCGATATCGGCGCTGAAACTGCAAGCCTCGGAGTTTTTGAAGAGAATCTTCCTTACTCGCTTGAAGTTTTTCCTTTCGGCTCGATGCATATTACAAATGACATCGCGCTTGGTTTCAGAATTTCATTGGACGAAGCTGAAAAAATAAAAATAAGTTTTGAGCCGCCTGAAAGCACCGCGATCGCCAATAGAAAATTAACCGATATTGTGGAGGCGCGGATGGAAGATATGTTTGAGTTGGTAGAGGGGCATTTGAAGAAAGTCGGACGCGCGGGCCTTCTTCCGGGCGGGGTGGTTTTAACGGGAGGAGGGGCAAAATTATCTGGCATCAAAGATTTTACGAGAGACACCTTGCGCCTTCCTTCAGAACTCGGAGTCTGCGCGGAGCTTGAAGCGGGGCATAAATTAGCTGATCCGGCGTGGTCCATTTGCCTCGGGCTATGTCTTTTGGCGCTAGACGGGGAAGCAGGCGCTCTTGGCGGAAATTCGCGCTCCCCCTCTGTTTGGAAGCAAAAAATTCTCTCCTGGATCCGCGCATTGGTGCCATAAAAACATAAAACATGAAGGATGGAATATGAAGACACCACGAATTTAATACTATGATGCATCATAGTATTAACAACTTCGAACTATCGAAGTAAAATTAGCGTTACTTATAGAAATGAATTCCGAAGTTAAAATCTGCCAAAATTGTTCAAACGAGTTTCGAATCGAACCGGAGGATTTTAAATTCTACGAGAAAATTTCTGTCCCGCCGCCGACCTGGTGCCCGGAGTGCAGAATGATTCGTAGGATGAATTTTAGAAATGAACGTAACTTATATAAAAGGAAGTGCGATTTGTGCAAAAAAGATATTATAGCTATGTATCCTGAAAACACAATTTTTCCTGTGTATTGTCAGCGTTGCTGGTTTTCTGATGAGTGGGACGCTTTGGAATATAGCTCGCTCTACAATGAGAACATCTCATTTTTTGAGCAGATGCAAAATATCACGCGCCTTGTGCCCAGGATCGCGCTTGAAGGATATCAGAATACAAATTCAGAGTATGCAAACTACGTTTGGTTCTCGAAAAATGTGTATTTATCTCCGTCGACAATTCATTCCGAGAATATTTCATATTCAAAATCTATATACCACTCCAGAGATGTTATTGATGCGGTTTTCGTTCACTATTCGGAGTTATGCTACGAGGGGGTAAATGGGCAAAAATGTCATAGTTCATCGGATTTATTGAATAGTCAGGAGTGCATCAATTCCTACTTTCTATTTGATTGTATTGATTGCCAAAATTGTTTCATGAGTAGTAACTTACGACACAAAAGCTATATGTTTCGAAATCGTAATGTTTTGCCGGAAGAATACAAAAAGCTGATGAATTCCATTGATTTAGGTGGTTATTCTAAACGAGGAGAACTCTTAAAAGAATTTCGTTTATTAAGAGAGCGTTCGCTACATCGTTTTGCGACCATAAGAAAATCCGTTAATTCGAGCGGGGATGTAATAACTAATTCAAAAAATGCTTTCCATTGTTTTGACATAGAAAAAGGGGAGGATGTTAGATATTGGACTCATGGATTAGAAATCAAAGATTCAATGGATATTACTGGAGCGGGTGATAGCGCAGAACTTCTTTACGAAGGAATAAATGTAGGATACAAGGATTCTAAAATATTTTTTTCTGTGGCTACTTTTGATGGATGCTTGAATGTCCAGTACGGAGATTTTTGCCGCCATTGTCAAAATCTTTTCGGCTGTTTAGGTTTGAGGAACAAACAATACTGCATCCTAAACCGCCAATACACCAAAGAAGAATACGAAGCCCTCGTGCCTCGTATTATCAAACACATGAATGACATGCCCTACATAGACAAGAAAGGCAGAGTATATAAGTATGGCGAATTCTTCCCTCCAGAACTC
>JACPKW010000001.1 GCA_016186825.1 Candidatus Giovannonibacteria bacterium | reverse complement strand
TAGCTATACCACCTCCCTCAAATAACACGCCTCGCAATAAACGATTTCGGGGCGGTTAGGCGCATATGTCGTCTCAAACTCATTGGGACAGGGACTTGAGCCGTGTTCGTGTGGAGTAGTGTTTTGATAAACTCCGTTTGAGGATTTGATGCCAGCGCATTGACATTGTCTTTTCCATAACTTCAAGGGATTGCGCTGTTTGATTCTCTGGTAGTGTCTGCAGTTAGGGCAGAGTCTAGGGATGGGGAGGTTCATTTTACGTAGAAACTCAAGTTCTTGAGGGATGATCCTGTGGAGGGAAGAATTCGCCATACTTATATACTCTGCCTTTCTTGTCTATGTAGGGCATGTCATTCATGTGTTTGATAATACGAGGCACGAGGGCTTCGTATTCTTCTTTGGTGTATTGGCGGTTTAGGATGCAGTAGGATTTCGAGCGGAGGCCAAAACAGCCGAATAAATTTAAGCACCCATCACAATCTTTCGAATATTGTACATTAAGACTAGACCAAACTAGAGACGAAAAAAATATATTGCTTGAATTCGAACCAACATCTTCTCCTTCATACATAAGCTGAGAATTAGTTCCACCATCATAAAGATCATAACTATCTTTAAGATTGAGACCGGCAATAACGAGATATTTCCCGTTTTCCACGCCACGAGTAGTGTCAAAACAAAATAGGCAATTTTTTGTTTCCCTAATATTATTTCCAGTAACATCATGGGATTGAATAACATGGCTAAATCGATGGGGAAAGGATATTTTTAGATGTTCAAATTCTTCTTTAACTTCCAACAACATCTTCCAACTACCCAAATCATATTTTTTTAATTTTTGACGATAATCTATTCTTGAATGGGGCTTGTTAAAGATATTATATTGTTTATTTCTTAACCCCACACAACCAAAGCAATCTTGCAGATTCCTCCCATCATAAATAAATGTTGAAAAAGAAGAATTGTCCGCATTTTGAGAAAAAAGCAACTTATCACTATCTGAAACGTCAACGCACTCATAACAGAGCTCCAAATTTACACCCCAATAGACATCTTGAGAATTCGTAAGTTTATAACCATGAACATAAGAGCAGTCTTCACCAGTATTAATGATGCTCAAATAACAATTCCTCGAGTTATAAACCATTGAACAATTATCACAATTCACTGATTGCTTATTCAATGTAGCGCAATGAGGTATTGTTTGTAATAATTCTTGAAACTGTGCAAAAAATGGCCGTGAGAAATGATACTTCTTGCCGAAAGAAAACGCGTCCCAATCATCAGACCACCAACATTGATGATCATAAACTGGAAACACAACACCAGAATGATATCGTGAAATACTTTTCTTTCCACAAAGGTCGCAATTCCTTAAATAGAGGACCCGTTCATTTCTGATAATCATTTTCCTCTGGAAGCGGCACTCAGGACACCAGGTCGGTGGAGGGACGGAGATTTTTGAATAAAATTTAAAATCAGCGGGTTCGATCGTGAATTCACTATTACAATTTTGGCAGATTTTAACTTCAGAATTCATTTCGTATAAATAACTCTGACTTTACTTCGATAGTTCGACAAGCTCACTACAAGTATTTCGAAGTTGTTAATACTATGATGCATCATCAGTTAAGATTTTTAAATTTTAAAGCTTTGTAATATTTCATAAAATTTTGGTGGAAGAATAGTTTTAAAATCCGGCAGGGTAGGATTGCGAGACTGCAAAATATTATTAGAATCTTCTTCGAGCTTTGAGCCCTCTTCGACGATAATATCTTCCTTGTTATTCCAGAGGAGGGAATCTTTAAGCCAGGCATGTCCAATTCCGTAACGCGATTTTTTTTCTTTGATTTCAAGGCCAGCGGCGCGGTTGGCGAATAAGTAAGCGCGCGAAATACGCGCTTCAGAGAGATCTTTAGACGAAATACCATAATTACATCCGTAAACAAAATTTTCTTTAAGGTTTATTTGAGAGACCTCTCCGATGCTGAAGCCTTTATCGGCGCATTTTAAAACAATATTATTTTCGGCCTCCATGGAAGAGAAACTCAAATCAATCGCGTCGCCGTCAAGAACGGGCGGTTTATCGGTTTGTCTAAACCCTATATCTGTAAAAATGTTGTTAGAAATATTGCCGGAGCTTACATCTAAATCGATTGCATCGGAATAAGAATCGTGGAAAGTGTTATTCTCGATTTCAACAACTCCGTATTTTAAATTGAGCAGATCATCGTCGAAAGAATTTGCGAATGAACTATTTTTTATCGAAGTTTTTGCCCCCTTGCCGGCAAATGCCAGCATACCTGTATGCACAAACCCGAATCCATGAAATCCTGATCCGCCGGAAATTTTTAAATATTCTATTTCGTTAGTTTCATTAGCTTTGCCAAGTATCAAAAAGCTTCCCCATGGTTGACTTCCGGCCTTTTGGATTGTAATAGGCGCGCGCTCGGCGCCTTTTGCGGTTAATTTATTTAAAACGACTAAAGATGCGCCCTCGCCCATAGAAACGGTAGTGCCTGGCATGATTTCAAGATGAACGTCCGATGGCAAAATAACATCTTTCAAGAAAGTGAAATTTCCAGGACCGAGCGCCAACGTTTCGACATCGGCAATGCGAAATTCATTGTTGTTACGGACGAAAGCGTCTCTGCTTTGCGTCAGGGCCGAATAAAATTCTGGCAGTTCATAGCGGGAGTCGATGTTAGTCTTCGGAATGCCGGAAAAAAGTTTCGCATGCTCGTTTTTCTCAAGCGCGTTTTTAACATAACTGAAGTTCTCAATAATCAGATTGCGGTACCTTGAAATGTCATTTCCAACCTGATAGTTGAGCGGCTGCTTGGTTAAGTCCTGATAAAGCGGGATTTTAATTTTAGCTGTGAGCTCATCATAATATTTGAGATCGTCTTTGAGATTGTCCGGATTAGAAACGTATGCTTTCAGCCGCTTAAGATATTCTTCTCGGAAGCGGGGGATGGAAAGCACGCGTCCAACGAGAGGGTTTTCTTCAAAGAGTATGGGGCCCGGTTTGAATGTTCCGACATCCCAAGCCACCGGAGAAATTTTCCCGTCTGCCGAACTTCGCAAAAAAACAACATTATTTCTGCTTGACTGATGGCTTGATGAAACTAGCTGGTTGATGATCGCCCAGGAATAAAAATCGTCCATGTTTAGGGCGCTCTCGATTGTTTTATCGAAAATTGGATCAGGGGAATTATAGACAAGCCCAAAAAAATCTCCGAGAGCTTTTTTCTGTTGAGGATTAGTTTCCGCGTTTTTAGCGCTGTCCTTCCAGAGATCAATATTTTTAGGATCAAAAAAATTAATCTGTTTCTGTGCTTCATTTGAAAGATCTGCGGCTGTAAATAGATTTGAAGAATCCTGAATTTTATTCGATTCGAGCAGATTTTTATCCCAGTGCGGAATGACAAAATAAACCCCCATGTCCTGGCCATTCAACTTAAAATTGACAAACCAGGGCTCGGGCGCAAGCAATCCCATTTTTTTTGCGCGATAAATATTTAAAGGCTCCGCGGCATAATTCCGGTCTTCGGGAATGATAAGGGATATTTCCTTAAAACCATGGAAAGGTTCTTCATTGGGAAATTTCAGGAAATAGGATTTTTTCATTGCGTTCCAATGATTCGGTTCCCAGCCGCGGTAGCGCACGTCCACTTCCGTAAGGAAATTTCCTTCCCGAAAATATGCTTTAACGGTAGTTTGTTTTCTGTCTTCAGTAAGCCTCCCTTTTATCGGATCGTCTGGCAGAGCTTTGTTAAGTGTGTCTATGTCTCTGGTGCTTAGCGCGAGTTCGTAGAGAGGTAAATCCGTTGGAAAGGGCTTGTAAACTAAATACGGAAAATCAAGCGCTTTACGGAAAGATCTGAAAGTAGGAAGAAAAAATTGGTAAAAACGGCTTTGAAGAAGTTCTACGCTCGAAGACCTTGAAATAAAAAAAACTCCCGATGCCAGAATTAGCGCCAGAGTAAAAAGTAAAATTAGAGTTATTCCCGCTTTCACAAAAAAATCTTAGCATTTTTGAGCCGTTTTTTCAACGGTTTTTATATGTTATCTTTGTTTTATGAATATTCTCGGAATTTCAGCTTTCTATCACGACAGCGCTGCTGCGCTGATCCGTGACGGTAAAATTATCGCGGCGGCGCAGGAGGAGCGCTTTTCAAGAAAAAAACACGATCACTCTTTCCCAAAAAATTGCATTAATTATTGCTTAAAGGCTGGAGGCATTGGCGCTAAAGACTTGGATTTTGTGGCTTTTTACGACAAGCCCTTTTTGAAATTCGAGCGGATATTAGAAACTTACTTAGCTACCGCGCCCAAAGGAATTAGATCATTTCTAAAAGCCATGCCTTTGTGGTTGAAGCAGAAACTCTGGATGAAAGATTTGATTTCTCGCGAGCTCGGCTACACCGGCAAAATAATTTTTCCGGAACACCATGCTTCGCATGCGGCTTCTGCTTTTTATCCTTCGCCTTTTGAGCGCGCCGCTTTTTTAACGATGGACGGGGTGGGCGAATGGGCTACTTCCAGTTTTGGAGTGGGTAACGGGAAAGGAATTAAAATAATTGCCGACATTAAATTTCCTAACTCGCTCGGCCTTTTATATTCTGCATTCACCTATTATCTCGGATTTAAAATAAATGACGGAGAATATAAGGTGATGGGGCTAGCGCCTTACGGCGAGGCAAAATATAAGGATTTGATTTTGACCAAACTTTTGGATTTGAAAGAAGACGGCTCTTTTAGAATGAATCAGGAGTATTTCAATTATCTTTCAGGCCTTACGATGACCTCTGCTAAATTTCATGAACTTTTCGGCGGTCCGCCTAAGGACCCCAAGTCTGAAGTCACAAAACGCCATATGGACTTAGCGCGCTCGATTCAGGAAGTGGTAGAGGAAATTGTGATGCGAATGGCGCGGCATATAAAAAAAGAAACTGGCGAAGATTATTTATGCTTGGCAGGTGGCGTTGCGCTCAACTGTGTCGCCAATGGAAAGCTTCTGCGATCCCGACTTTTTAAAGATGTCTGGATTCAGCCCGCCGCCGGCGACGCCGGCGGAGCTCTTGGAGCAGCGTTTTTCACTTGGCATCAATACTTAAAAAAAGATAGGACTCCCGAACCGGAAGATTCCATGCAGGGCGCTTATCTCGGTCCCAGTTTTAATGACGCCGAAATAAAAAAATTTTTGGACGAAAATTCCATCAGCTTTGAGGAACTTCTTGAATCAAAGATTTCTGGTCGAATTGCCGATCTCGTGGCCCAAGAAAAAGTGGTCGGATGGTTTCAGGGACGAATGGAATTTGGGCCGCGCGCACTCGGCTCCCGCTCGATTATTGGAGATGCGAGATCTCCCAAAATGCAGTCTGTCTTGAATCTAAAAATTAAATTCCGTGAGAGTTTCCGCCCGTTTGCGCCGGCAATTCTGGCGGAGCGTGTTTCGGACTATTTTGATTTGGACCGTCCGAGCCCTTACATGCTTTTAGTTGCAGTTGTTAACAAAAAACACAGGCTCAAAATGACTGCAGAGGCAGAAAATCTTTTTGGCATTCAAAAGCTGAACATCGCCCGCTCGGATGTTCCGGCGATTACGCATGTGGATTATTCCGCAAGAGTGCAGACTGTCCACAAGGAAACCAACCCGCGTTTTTACGAACTCATTGCGGCATTTGATCATAAATATAAATGTCCTGTTATAATTAATACTTCCTTTAATCTTTCTGATGAGCCAATTGTTTGCCGGCCCGAAGAAGCTTATAGCACATTTGTGCGCTGCGAGATGGATTATCTTATTATGGGGAGGTACTTGGTTTCCAAATCCAAATGAGTATATTTGATGAACTCAAAAAAATAGATTTCACATTGCGTGAATTGAAAAAATTTGGGGTCTTCTTCGGTTTTTTTCTCTTAGTGATTTCAGGAATCTTTTGGTGGCGCTTCGGATCTTACAACTTTTATCTTGGAGGCTTCGGAATACTTTTTATTTTCTGGGCTTTAATTTTACCGGGAACGCTCCGCGTATTTTATAAAATTTGGATGTCGTTTGCTTTGATAATCAAGACAATTATCACGTTTCTGATACTCGCAATTTTATTTTATCTGGTGATTACGCCGTTTTCTTTCCTCGGAAGGATTTTTGGGCAAAGATTTTTGGAGGAGAAAAACGGCAAAGCCTCAAGTTACTGGTTCGACCGTATTGAGAAACATAGTGAAAATTATGAGAGGCAGTTCTAAAAAAGAGTTTTTCTTAATTTCGGCCGGGGTATTCTTCATTATTTTATCCATTTTGTTTAACCAATGGACGATTGCACGTTTTTTCAGCTTTGAGGGAAACCTCCGCATTGCGGACAAAGCAATTCTCGTCTTGATTGATCTGATTTTTATTTTGATCGGCGCTTATCTTATTTATCGCCGCAAGAGTATTAACATTGAGTTTAAAGCCTCGAATTTTTTGATATTCTTCGCGAGCCTCATTTTTATTCTGTTGCTCGCTGAAATTGGTGCGCGCGTCATTAATTATCTGCATCAAGGAGATTTTGAAGAAAATAAAAATAGAGCCGAAAGGCAAGGCAAAGTTTATCCTTTTCTTGTGTTCGGCTGGGATCTTTACAAGGAAATCGACGGGGTAAAATTTATTGTCTCACGGCATGGCGAGCTTTATCCCCTAAAAAAAGATCCAAACATTTTTCGGATTGTTGCGCTCGGCGGCTCTACTACTCAAGATTTTACGGGCGGGACGCATTATCCGAAACTTTTGGAAGAAAAGCTTCAAAAAAAATATCCGGATAAAAAAATAGAAGTAATAAACGCTGGGAACTCCGGCTATTCAACGCCGCATATGATAATTTTGCTGACTCTCGATGTAATCTCGTGGGATCCGGATCTTGTAATTGCGAGTGAAAATGTTAATGATTTAACCTCGGCTTATTATGCGGGCTTTAATGTCGATTATTCAAATAAATACGGCAAAGACGAATTTCTGCCGCCTCGGACTCGCGTGAATTTTGATAAAATTTTCGGCTGGTCTTATTTTTACTGGATTTTGAAAAGCAGGACGGAAGCGCTTTCGTATCACCTTAAAGATTTGAAGGGGAACGTATATAAACGAAAATCTTATGGCATGGAACCGCCCAAGGAGGCCGCCTCAATTTATAAGCGAAACTTGCGCACGCTTGCCGATGTTGCCAAATTGCATAAAATCCCGATCATGTTTGGAACCCAGCCGCTCGAACCGTCTGAAGAATTTTGGGATTTGACGATGCTTTTCAAGCAATATAATGCTCTTGCAGTTTATCCTTTGCATGAGGAATTTGTTTTGCACCATAATGCCTATAATAATATTATTGAAGATGTTGCGAGGGAGACTTCGTCGTTTATAGTTGATAATGATGCGCTGTTCGCAAAAAATAGAGATTACTTTGCAGATTTTGTTCATTACTCGAAAGCAGGCCTCGAAAAGTTATCGGATGATTATTTTAACGCAATCGTTAAAGTCGGCTTGATTAAATAAGATGTCAAAAATTTCGATACTCTGTGAAATGTGGGAGTTTATGAAGGAGAGAAAAAAATGGTGGTTAGCGCCGATCATAATTTTTCTTGTGCTCTTGGGCGTTTTGATCGTGCTTACGGAAAGCTCTGCCATCGCGCCATTTATTTATGTTTTATTTTGAGTTATGGATTATATCCAGCTTATCACCGCTTTTGCCGCGATTCTTGTAATAGCCAATCTTTTCTCTCTGTTACGTCGGAGAGAAATTGGATATAGGAGGTTTTTTGCGTGGTTGGTTTTGTGGCTTGGAGTGGCATTTTTTACGTTTTATCCCCAGCGCGCTGATTTTTTTGCGTCCAAATTGGGAATTGACCGCGGAACCGACTTGGCGCTCTTTGGAGCTGTAATTTTGATTTTTTACATAATCCTGAAGATTTTTGTGCGGCTTGAACGGATCGAAAGAAATATCACGAAGCTTGTTCGGGGGCGTGCGCTCGCCGAGAGCGAAAAACATTCCAGAGAATGAATCCGCCCTCCGCCGCGAGAATGAAAATCAAAGGATTGACCGGATAACGGTAGCGCGAGTAGGAGAGCTCGCCTGTTGAAACCGCGAAATAAGCAATAACAAAAACAAAAAGGAGCGCAAAAAAGAAAGTTTTGCGTTCGCTAAAACCTTTCCACAATCCAGCGATTGCCAGAATGTAGATTACTCCAAACAAGGCCGCGCCGCCAAAGGATGCCGCAAGCCCTGACTTTCCGGAAGCGGTTTTTATTTGTTCAAAAATAGAAGGACCTATATTGGAAATAAAATATGGAGGCTTGGAATCGTCTCCTTTGAAAATTTTTACAATTTCTGACCAGCCTGTGCCGAAGAAGTAGGGAATTAAGAAACGCATTTGGCTTTGTGCAAATCCTACCGGGTCCGAAAACACAATTTTTGCGGCTTCTTTAGGAATTTTGGTGTCGATGTAGAAATCATATTCCTCGATTGCCTCTTTTCTAATTCCGCGCTGAATAAATAATTGCTTTGATTCTTTTGATGCTTCTCTCATTGGGATATTCTTTTTCCATGCTATATAGCTTCCGATAGTCCTCGAAACAACCGAGTAATTCCCAGTTGAAGACACCACAGGCGCGCCGTACAGAATTTGAGAGCGGATAAGCCAGGGTGAAAGTGTTAAAACAAACAGGGCTGCAAAACCTGCAAGCGGCAATATTTTTTTGTAAAATTCTGTTATGTTTTTTACAAGAACGTATATGGCGAGAAAAACAAAAACGATATAGGATAAATACTCTCCGTTTGGCCTGGTTAGAGTCATTAATGCAAGCGAAACAGCGCTCAAGGCCAGATGCCGAAAATTCCAGTTATCCAAATATTTAACAATTCCCAAAATTCCGGCGAGGAGGAGAAAAGTGAAAAGCGCTTCAGGATAAAGCTGATTTGTAAAAAAGAGCATACCGGGTTCTAATATAAAAAGAGCGGATGCGATCAAAGAGAGCTTCCTGTTGCGAAAAAATTCAAAAGAAATTTTATACAATATTATCGCGGAAAGCGCGGCGAGAATATTTTGAGTGAGAAGTATCCAAAAAGGATGAAATGTCCCCGCGGAGGCAAAGATCATAAAAAGGGGATAGAGGGGCGGGTAGGAAATGCTCGGGCGATATGGCGGGGCTGAATCTAATGAATAAGTTCCGTTTTCTAATAAATTTTTTCCGAGCATCCTGTATTCCGCAGGGTCGCTTTCCCAGAAGCGGTTTTGGTAAGCGGCAAAAAATAAAGCAAGAAAAATGAGTCCGGCCAGAAATGCAAAAGCGAATATTCTGGCTTCAGTCCGGTTTTTTTCCAAGAATTTATACATCAATTTCATTATAACCTAATGATTAAAGAATGCATTTTAACTTTTGATATCGAAGAGCCAGAGCACATGAATATCGGAAGCGCAGTAAATTTTTCGGACAACGCTGAAAATTTTCAGGCGGGTCTGTCAAAAATTCTTGCCCTTCTAAAAAAAAATAACATCAGCGCAACTTTTTTTGTGGTTGCCGAGCTTGGCTTAAAATATCAGGAGTTAATTGCAAATATTGTCGCAGACGGCCATGAACTCGCGCTCCACAGCCTTAACCACAAGCTTATTTATAAAATGACTCCGGAGGAATTCGAAAGCGATCTCACGGACGGAAAAAATATTCTCGAGAAAATTTCCAAAAAGCCGCTTTTAGGCTATCGCGCGCCTTCCTGGTCTGTTTCGAAAAAACATACTCCATGGTTTTGGGAAATTCTTTCGAAGCACGGTTTTAAATATTCCTCGAGCCTCTTTCCCATTTGGACGCCGCTTTACGGATCGTCCGGATCTCAAGCAGAGCCGCACAATATAAAGACGTCCTGTGGCTCCATACTTGAAATACCGGTGCCGGCAGTTCGCTTTATTCTGAAAGGGCCATTCTCAGGAGGCGTCTATTTCAGAATACTCCCTGACTTCGTGAGAACTTTTTTTGAAAGGCTCTGGATTAAAAGAGGTTTACCGTTGATGTACTATTTCCATCTGCGCGATATTGGGCTTGAAATTCCACCGGATGAACTTTCATATTTATCCCGGCTCGTAAATTACAAAGGAAGCATATCAGCCCAAAAAAGATTCGAGCGTCTTATCGCGAGAGGCCAATTTATAAGTTTCGATAAAATTCTCGGTCAGCTTAAAATAATCATAAAAAAGGAGTAAGATGCTTAAATGGCTAATTCACTCGAACTTAATATCGAAAAATTTTTTTTACTAATTATTAAAGGGGGGGTTTATATTTTGCCTTTCCTCCCGCTGATTGTTGTCCCCGGCTTCTTTTTTCCGTATATTACGGGGAAAAACTTTGTATTTAGAATTGTCATTGATATTATCGGCGCGCTCTGGCTTTCGCTTGCAATTCTAAATCCGAAGTACCGGCCCAGATTTACAAAAATTACAATCGCCTTAATTCTTCTGACGGGGATCTCGATTCTTGCGACTCTATTTTCGGCGGACCCATTTAGAAGTTTTTGGTCAAATTTTGAGAGGATGGAGGGGCTCGTAACCTATCTCCACCTCTTTGTATTATTTCTAATCCTCGCGACTGTTTTCAAGAAAAGAGATTGGATGATTCTTTTCTATATTTCATTAAGCGTTAGCATTCTCGTAAGTTCGGTTGGGTTTCTTGAAAAAGCGCGCGTTTGCAACCCTGAAAAATTTTCTACAAACACTCTAACCGGAAATTTGAATGTTCCTTCCTATTGCAGTTATATTCCAGATTTGACTGAAGGCGGAAGAATTTTTTCATCAATAGGAAATTCGATTTATCTCGCGATTTATCTTTTGTTTCACCTTTTCTTTATCGCCTGGGCATTTTTTCAGTCCAAACAAAACTGGCTAAAAGTTCTTTTAGTTGCCGCTTTTATTTACGATTTCGCGGCTTTTATGCTCGCTGAATCGAGAGGCGCGTTAGTCGGTTTAGCGGCGGGCGTTTTTGTTGTCCTCAGCATAAGTTTTTTCCAGGCGAAGAATCGCCGCTTAAAATACAGTTTGGCCGCTATTTTGCTTATTTCTCTGCTGGTTACTCCTCTTCTTCTTGTCTATAATCAGGATCGCCTGGTGAAAAGCGGGATTCCCGGAATTTCGCGGCTCGCGGGCATTTCGCTCGGAGCTTCGACTTCAGTATCGCGGCTTCAAATTTGGGGTATCGCTCGGGAAGCAATCAAAGACCGCCCGATCTTGGGCTGGGGTTTTGAAAATTTTCAGATTCCATACGCGATACATTACAATCCAAACCTTTTTGGAAACGAGCCGTGGTTTGACCGGACGCATAACGTAATTCTCGATTGGTTTGTGCACGCCGGCATTTTGGGCGGTCTCGCATACATCGCGCTTTTTGCGGTAATTTTTTGGACTATCTGTCGCCTGTTCAAGTCTGGCAAGCTTTCAGGGATAGAGAGCGCTTTTATTTCAGGAGCTATTACGGCTTATATCGTTCAAAATATTTTCGTTTTTGACAACCTTACCTCTTATATCCTTTTCTTCTCGCTTGCCGCTTATCTTTATTATAAAGAAACTGCTGATGAGAAAGCGCAGGCAAAATCAGATTGGGGCGGATTTGAAGTTGCACTTCCTGCTTTCGCAATCGTATTGGGCATCACAGTCGCAATTTTAGTAAACGCGCGCCCTATGATTCTTTCAAAGTCATTGATTACATCTTTGGATAAAATAACAACGGCTATGCGCTACCCAAATCAGGATTTTAATCTCGCCATGAAAGAAACGAAGGAGATGCTCGCATCCGGCACTTTCGGCCAAAGGGAAGCGCGCGAGCAATTGGCAAATTTGGCAAACACAATGACAACCGTTAAAAGCGAACTCCAAGCCCAAGATGTCTTAAGTTTTCTGAATCTCGCGATCTCGGAAACTAAGGATGAGGCGCAAGGCAGGTTGAGCCCGAAGCACGAACTAATTCTCGCGCGGATGGAGAAGCAATATTTTGCGCTCACGGGGAATTCTTACGAGGAAGCGCTGGGGCAGTTTAAAAAAGCGATAGAGCTGGCGCCGAATTATATTCAGTCGCGTTTTGGTTTGGTCGAGCTTTATCTGACATCGGGAGATAAGACCGAAGCCACAAAGGAAATTACGGAGTTAGAAAAAATTAATCCGAAGTCGGTAGAATTTTGGAATACCGCTCTTTTGGTGCGGATTTATTTAAACGATGAAGCAGCCGGCATCAGTACATACAATAAAGCCAAAGAGCTTGTGAAAACGCCTCCGGACAACCTGGATTCTTTAGGGAAGCAGGCTTTTGGCCGCAAATTATACAATCTTGCTTTTTTGCTCTTGGAAGATGGCTATCAAAAAGCAAAAGCCGCCTCCCAGCCGTTCACTTCATTGGTCTATCTTGCGCAAATGCATGCGGAGCGCGGAAACTTTGACCGGGCAATTGAACTTGCTCTCGAGGCAGAAGAGCGCGATCCCAAAAATGAACAATTGAAGGCGGAAATAGCCAAGTTCATCGACAGTATCAACAAAGTTCGGGGGCAATAACATGGCTTCTCGCGAGAATATATTGAAATCTTTGGTTCTTTTTTTTCTTTTTGCCTCTGTTTTGGCGCCCTTATTTTTTTCCGATTTATATTTTCCGCCATTCACATTTTTTAAATCCATTCTTTTCAGAATTTTTGTTGAGGGCGCATTTATTTTTTGGATCCCGCTCATTTTATTTTTTCCGCAAAATCGCCCGCGTTTCGGATTGATTGCTTGGGTTCTTACGTTTCTGTTAGGAGCTGGGTATCTTTCAGCTTTATTCGGCGTCTCTTTTAGAACGAGTTTTTGGTCAGATTTTGAGCGCGTGATGGGACTTTTTACCTATACTCATTTTTTGCTTTTCTTTCTGATGCTCATTTCTGTTTTGAGAACTGAAAAACTTTGGCGCACAATTTTTATTACATCTCTCGGCGCAAGCGCTTTAATTTCTATTTACGGGATTTGGCAGAAATTTTTTCTTCTAAACGTAGGGCGCGCAGAATCCACATTCGGAAACGCGGCCTTTCTCGCATCCTATTTGCTATCAAACCTTTTTATTGCGCTTTTCTTGCTCGCGCGCCATAACCGGAAGGATTTCCTGGGAATTTTCTATGCTTCTTCTCTGCTCGTTAATGCTTTTGGCATATTGACAACCGGGACGCGCGGCGCATTTCTGGGGCTTTTCGCTGGAGGGGTCGTTTTTTTTCTAATATTTTTAGCAGTCGCTCGCGGCAAACCATTCTGGTTGCTTTCCCCAAGACAAAGCAGGTTACTATTAGCCTCTCTTTTTCTTTTGATACTGGCGGGAGGAATGATATTTATTGTTTTTCGTTCAAACTTTACGGGTTCATCATTCGAGCCTTTGCGTCGTGTAGCTTCAATTTCACTTTCAGATCGCACTGTGGAAGGCCGGCTTATCTCCTGGCAGGTTGCGCTTGAAGGCATCAAAGAACGGCCGCTTTTGGGCTGGGGCCCCGAGAATTTTCTGATTCTATTTAATAAACATTATGATCCGCGACTTTTTACTCAAGAGGCATGGTTTGATCGTTCGCATAATATAATTTTGGATGTCGCATCAAATCTCGGCATTCTGGGACTTGCATTATTTTTTGCTCTGCTTGGCGCTGTTTTTTATAAAATTTGGAATGACAGAAAAAAATGGAGCGCAGTTGATAAAGCAGTCCTAACTTCGTTCGGAGTTGCCTATTTTATCAATGCACAGTTCGTTTTTGATAATGTTGGAACGCTCATACCGCTTGTTTTGATTCTTGCGTATGTTTCGTTTGAAGAGAGTATTGGAAAAAA
Organism: Candidatus Giovannonibacteria bacterium; assembly: GCA_016186825.1. Classification (GTDB taxonomy): domain Bacteria; phylum Patescibacteriota; class Minisyncoccia; order JACPKW01; family UBA11713; genus JACPKW01. The sequence continues at coordinate 94,051 of JACPKW010000001.1, read as the reverse complement.
AGGAATTTATGCGCCAAAGTCGAGTATCGCTTTTTATGGGAGCGGAGTCATTGCATTTATATTGATGCTTATTCCTTTCTGGTATGGAAATATGCTTGCAGCAGCAGAAAATTCAAGCTCCAAAACGATTCTTAACGAGATCAGAAGCCAAGTGGGTAATCCGAAGCTTTTGGACAAATTTGAAAAAAACTTCTCTGGAGGCACTTTCGGAGATCCAGAGCCGAGACGTCTATTTGCAGACTTTGTCTTCGAAGTCGAAAAAGCGGGGCTCGAACTTTCAGATAATTATCGCAGGTCCATGCTCGAGCTTGCCCGGCGTCTGATAGAGAAAAATCGCGAACTAGAACCTAATAATGCAAGGTGGGTAGTATACGAGGCGAATGTCTTAAATTTAATGTCAAGATTCGGACGTGAATTTTCGAAACAAGCTGAAGAACTATCTATGTCCTCTCTCCATCTCTCGCCGAGGCGCCAGCAAATGTATTTTGATTTAGCCCAGGCGCAGTTTGATCTTGGCAAAATCGATGAGGCGTTCAAAACGGTGGAACGCGCTATTTCGCTCGAGCCAAGTTTTCCGATCGCGCATCGGCATCTGGCGTCATATGCGATTCTCGCCGGACAAAAAGATGTTGCCGAGCGGGAAATTGTTTGGCTCGAAGATAATTATTGGTCGTTGGCTTCCGAAAAAGCGGTTCCGAACTGGTCTACGCCGGAGGAAGACTTAGCATATATCGCGAATGTTTTCGTGCGTGTGAACGATTATCGTCGAGCGGCTTTATTTTTTGAACGTTTTGCGGATAAAAGCGCAAGCCGGGCGGAGGCGGGAGAAATAACTAAAAAAGATGCGGCTGACGCGTATGCGAGGCTAGCGGCGCTTTGGGCGCTGGCAAAGGACTACGACAGATCTTATCAAACCGCTTTGAAGGTTCTTGAATTTGACAACTCTGATGCAAGGAAAACTGAAGCAAAAAATTTTTTAAAAACAATCGGACGCGATCTTCCTTGAGCCGCCCATCGGGCTTAAACATGCAAAGAGATTCCGGAGTTGTATAATAATATGGAGTAGGATAATATTTTCGCATGTCCAAAGCGATTGTTACCGGAGGCGCCGGTTTTATCGGATCACATATAATCCGCGAACTATTAGAGCGCGGATTTAAAGTCCATATAATCGATAATCTCTCAACCGGAAAACGCGAGCGCATAGATGAGCGCGCCGTTTTTCATAATCTGGATATTAGAAATCTTAAGGACATTGGGCCCCTTTTTGAAAATACGGCGGTTGTTTTTCATACTGCGGCGTTTCCGCGGGTGCAGCCCTCGATTGAGGATCCTGTCACTTCGAATGACGTGAATGTCAAAGGAACTTTAAACGTTTTAGTTGCGGCGCGCGACAATAAGGTTGGACGCGTGATTTATTCCGCATCCTCATCTGCTTACGGTGACCAGCAGTTTTTTCCTTTGAGCGAAAAAATGCCAGCTCATCCTTTAAGCCCTTACGGACTCCAAAAATATATCGGGGAACTTTACTCTCGGCTGTTTTATGAAATTTATAAACTGGAAACTGTTTCTCTCCGCTATTTCAATGTTTATGGTCCGGGAGCGTCGAGCGAGGGCGCTTATGCGCTTGTAATTTCAAGATTCCTCGAGCAGAGAAGACGTGGCGAGCCGATGACGGTTGTTCCAGACGGAAGCCAATCGCGCGATTTCACGCATGTCTCGGATGTCGTGAGCGCCAATATGCTTGCGATGGAATCTGACAAAGTCGGCAAAGGGGAGGTCATAAATATCGGAGGAGGCGAGGATCACAGCGTCAACGAAATTGCTGAATTGATCGGAGGCCCAAAAGTTTTCATCGAACCGCGGATTGAACCGCGTCGCACGCTTGCAGACACTGCTCTTGCAAAAGAACTTCTCGGCTGGGAGCCAAAAAAGAAATTTAATGAAGGCATCCGTGAGTTAAAAAAAATTTATGGACTATAGCGGAAATCCGGAGAGAATATTTATCATCGTTCCCGCATTTAATGAGTCAAGAACAATTTCGAAAGTGCTTGACGAGCTAAAAAAGTATCGCTACAGCATCATCGCAGTTGATGACGGCTCGACTGATGGAACTTACGATATTGCGTCAAACTTCAGCGTAATCTTGATCCGGCATGAAATTAATCGGGGCCTTGGAGCGAGTCTGCAGACCGGATTTAAAAAAGCGCATGATCTTGGAGCGGAGTTTATCGTAACTTTTGACGCTGACGGCCAACACCGAGCGTCAGATATTCCGAGGCTTTTAGAGCCGCTCATTAACGATGAAGCCGACGTTGCAGTCGGCTCTAGAAATTTTTCCATGCATGCGCCTATTATCCGCAAGGCGTATAATAAAATTGCGAATCTCCTCGGTTATGTGATTTTCGGAATTTATGTTTCTGATACGCAGTCGGGGCTCCGTGCTTTCAAAATGAATGCGCTTGAGAAGTTTCGCGCGTTGGGGGACCGCATGGAAATTTCATCAGAGATTATCGGGGAAATTGGACGTCTTAAGTTACGCCTCAAAGAGATACCCATTGATCCGGTGTATACGGAGTATTCACTCTCGAAGGGGCAGAGTTTTAAAAACGGGATTAAGACATTTATAGCTCTGATTATGCATAAATTAAAAATGTGATTGAGGCGCTGAAAAAACATTCAATTGTGCTGATTATCGGGGACGTAGCAGTGTTTGCGCTTGGGCTTTTTTTGACGCTCGTAATACGCTACCTTAAATTTCCTCCAACGTGGGAACGCCTGAACGAGCATTTGCTGCCCTTCAGTTTTGTTTTCATACTTTGGATCCTGATTTATTACATCGCGGGACTTTATTCAAGAGAGATAATTTTACGCAAATCAGATTTGCTTGCAACCTTGATTAAGGCGCAGATCTCCGGTGGAGTTGTTGGCGCATTATTTTTCTATCTTCTGCCGTTTTTCGAAATTTCTCCCCGCGTTAATCTTTTCTTGAATTTATTTATTACGTTTATTTTGGTCGGACTTTGGCGTTTTTTTGCGAGATACTTTTTTCATCCAAAGAAAGAGAGCATTCTCATAATTGCCGCGGGTCCCGAAGTGGCGGAATTTAGTAAAGAGATCGAAATGCATCCTTCTTATTCTATTGCGGTCGCAGCAAAGCTTAGGCCGGAAGAATTTGAGAGCCAATTTTCAAACAATGCCGCATCTTTCATGGAATTTCTAAAAACTAATAAAATTTCGCTTGTTGCGGCTGACTTTTCGGCTATTTTATCGCCCAAAGGAGCCTCCCTTTTATATCATTCGCTTGAAAAAAATCTCAGGCTCACGGATTTTAAAGAACTTTACGAAAATATTTTTCAAAAAGTTCCGATCTCACTTCTTAAAGAAGACTGGTTTTTAAAAAATATCACAGGACGCGGTAAAAATTCTTACCTTGTATTAAAAAGAATTCTCGACATCGTAATCGCTTTGATTCTGCTTGTTCCTGCAGCTATACTTTCGCCGTTTATTTTCCTCGCGATTTTCTTTGCTAGCCTCGGAGATATCCCGAGCCGGCGCGTTAAAAGAGCGCGGCCAGGGGATGGAATCATTTTTTTTAGCCAGAAGCGAGTTGGAGAACGCGGCGGTGTTTTTGATTTTATTAAATTCAGAAGTTATTCCTTAGGAGCGGAAAAAATGGCGCACACTAAAGATGTTCCTAACGATTCGAGAAACTATGCAGTCGGAAAACTTTTAAGAAAATTATACCTGGATGAGCTGCCGCAGCTCCTGAACGTTCTTAAAGGCGAGATGTCGCTTGTGGGTCCTCGACCGGAGCGTCCCGAATATGTGGAGGAACTGAAGAAAAAAATACCTTATTATGAAATGCGCTTACTGATTCCCCCCGGGATTACCGGTTGGGCGCAGATTAATATGAAAAATGACGCTTCCGTAGAAGATGCTCCCGAGAAGATACTTTATGATCTTTATTACATGAAGAACATGTCGCTGTGGCTTGATTTGCGAATTTTGCTTAAAACTATCGCAATTGTGCTCTCCCGCTCGGGAAAATAGTTATAGCCGGGGTTATTTGTCATCTAAGTATATTGTATTAAAATATATGAGTATATGACCGGTAAATTAACTATTCTGATTCTAGCCCTCATTTTAGTTGTTATCGGTGTATTCAGCTATATATTTTTACCCAAACCGCAGCCACCTTCAGCCGATGAGCAAGAGGATAAATTCGATGAAAATGCAGAGCTAACTGTAAATTCTGATTGGAAAGTATTTTGCGACTTTTTCAATGGATACAGCATTAGATACCCTAATAATTTAGCAGTCGTAAATTCAAATGTAGCTTACCCCGCTGCCTTTAATCTTCCATCTTTTTTAAAACTGGATTTATTTGAAAATGCCTTTGTCGCTACAAATTTGCCTAATCCAGAAAAACCATATGATGAAAAAAATTTTGAAATGTCGGTATTGGATATATTTGCTTCACTCAATATAGAATTTGATTTCCCTCATCCATCAAATAGCAATGTCTTTGAAGTTATAAAAGAATCATTGATAAAAAATCCTTCGACTACAATTGCGGAAATGCCAGCCTTGATGCATTTAAAAAATAAAAAAAACACAGAATTAAATTTTGATGATCCGCGGGAGAAAATCTACAGTTTTATAAGACCTGCTGTTAAAGAAGGGAATACCGAATATTCAGAAAGACTGATTACCATAACAACAAAAATTTGGAATCCCTCGAATATTCAGAAATATGACAAAATTTTTTCAGATATGATAGCTTCATTTAAACTTGACTGGGGGGGAATGTCTATAAAAGATTGCTCGCAAGTATATTAATCCAACTGCACCCTCTTGCTTTTTTATGTTAATTTTGTTATACTAATATAGTGAGTGTTTTCTTTAGCTTCGGCTTTAGAGACTCTAACTACGTCTGTACATAACTCCGCCTTGTGCGGGGTTTTGTGCTTTTAGCCCCACACCAGTAAGTTCTGATGTGGGGTTTAGAGACACTTTTCCATAAATTGACTATTATATATCTAGAGAGCAGAGCGCTTTGGATTTCTGATGGGTTATGGATTTTGGCACTCACCCAATGACGTGGTTCGGAGTTAGCCTTCCATAGCCCTTCAGAAACCCAAAAAATGTTTAACATTAGAGAAAATATTTCTCTCAAGCCTTACACAGTTTTCAAAATCGGGGGGCGAGCGAGATTTTTTGTAGAAGTTAAGAATAAAAACGAACTCGAAGAAGCTCTGTCTTTTGCATCAGAAAAAAAACTTCCTATCTTTTTGCTTGGCGCAGGTTCGAATATTTTAGTAAGCGACAAGGGTTTTGACGGTCTCGTGATAAGAATGCTTGACGATAAGATTGATATCTCTGCAGATGAGATGACTTGTGCCGCTGGCGCGATGATGCCGCGCGCTGCAAGCGAGTCGGTAAAGGCAGGACTTGCTGGCTTCGAATGGGCGGTCGGAGTGCCTGGAACAGTGGGAGGTTCAGTTCATGGGAATTCCGGATGTTATGACGGTGAGATTAAAGATAATTTAAAGGAGGTGTCTGTTTTTAATATTGCAGCAAAAAATTTCAGGGCATTTCAAAATAATGAATGCGAGTTCGACTACCGCGAGAGCATTTTCAAGAAACGTCCCGAACTAATAATTTTAAATGCAACTTTTAGTTTAAATAAAGATTCTGATGCAAAATCAGCCGATCTTTTGAAGAAATTATCCCAAAAAGCCGGAACTCGGATAAAAGAGCAGCCAGTCGGCGAAAAATCAATGGGGAGCACCTTTAAGGGGATACCCCTAGAGGGCGAAATATTAGAAAAAATAAGGGAATATGACTCATCTTGGAAGAAAAACCATGAGAAAAGCACTTGGGTATTTGAAAACAGGCGCGGTTTTATTTCAGCGGGATTTGTAATTGAGCGCGCGGGTCTAGGGGGGTATCGGATCGGGGATGCAAAAATTTCAGAGAAGCACAAAAATTTTATCGTGAATTGCGGAAATGCGTCAGCGGAAAACGTTTTGATGCTGATAGGCGTTATAAAAGAACGAGTGCACCGAAAATTTGGAATTCAACTTGAGGAAGAAATTCAATACGTGGGCTTTGAGTAATTTTTTTAATGACTTGTGACCTTTTTGGAGAATTTTCAGCGAGCACATAAATTTCACTCATTAATTTTTGGAAGCCTGCCTGCCGGCAGGCAGGTTATCCACATTTTTTAAAATTTTTTCTTGAAATTGTAAATATTTTTTGTGATAATTAAATCAGGAGCAGTGCTTAAAATTTTTTATTCATAGAAAGGTCGATTGTTTTGTAAAGTGCGAGACTCTTATGGCAAAGAAAAAAGCAAAGAAGTCGAAGAAGGCGAAGAAGTCACGACGCCGCTAGACTTTTATAGAAAGCCCCCTTCGTATGCGCGAATGGGGTTTTCTTTTTGCTTTTAAAACTATAATATTGTTTATATGCAATTGCGCATAAAAACGACCGGATTTACACTTACGCCGAGCCTTGAAGAGCTTGCGCGCCAAAAGCTTTTATACCCTTTAGAAAGGCGAATTTCCAGAGAAACTCCGGCTGATTTTCCCCTCGATGTGGAGCTTGCAAAGACGACTCGCCATCATGAGGAAGGCAAGGTCTGGAAATGTGAAATAAATTTGTCGCTTCCGCACGTTCAAAACACAATTTTCATCGAAGTTATAGAGGAAAGCATTGAAGCCGCTATTGATCGCGCGAAAGACGAGCTTGAACGCCAAGTCGGTGAGTATAAAGAAAAAAGGGCTTCCAAATTTCTTCGGGCAGCACGCAGCCTGAAGGACTTTTCCAACGTATCGCGCCTTGCGCGCAGTGCAAAAGGAGCACTCCGCTGGTTTCGTCGCAGGTAATTGGTAAATTTATTTTTCATTGCGCCAAGCGCCGTTTTCGGTTAATTAAATATTTAAACGATGGGTAAAAGTTATAAAAAGTTTTGGAAACTCGGGAAAAAAGAATTTAATACTCAAATATTCGATATCAATAAGGATGATGAGCTGATAATTCGCGAAGGAAATTACCAATATAATGTGTTCGACCTTATTAAGCGCTTTGGATCGCCGATGGAAATTTTCATGCCTTTTATCTTAGAGGAACGGTTGAATCATCTTTTCGATATTTTCAGCAAGCGTATAAAGGAAACTAAATACCGAGGAAAATTTTATTACCATTATCCGATGAAGGTAAATCAGAACAAAGAAGCGGTTTTACCATTGGTTTCAGAGGGAGCGCATCTCGAAGTTGGCTCTGCAAACGAGCTAACTCTGGTTAAACGTTTATGGGAATCGGATAGTATGCATACAAAAATTCGGGTCTTGTGCAATGGTCCAAAAACGAAAGCTTACGTTGATCTGATCTTTGCGATGCAGGAAAAGGGACTCCGCATTGTTCCAATCATTGAAGATTTGGAGGAGCTTAATTTATTTAAAGAATTCAAAGGCGATCTGGGCATTAGAATAAATCTGGAAACAAAAGTAAAATCACACTGGGATAAAAAATTTGACAGGTTCGGTCTTTCTGTGGATGAAATTATTGAATTGGGAAAGATAAGAAATTTAAAAATACTGCATTATCACATCGGATCGCAGATTGAACGTGGCGCAGATATAATTTCTGCGATAAAAGATGCCTTTAAATATTACCAAAAATTGGCCCTAATTCATCCTTCACTCGATACGATTGATATAGGGGGTGGTTTCGCGGTTCCATATGAAAAAAAATCAATGTACGAAATTGAGGGCTTATCAAGAAGCATTATTAATACTCTGAAAAAACTTTCCGAAAAAGCAGAATTGCCTCATCCGAATTTAATTGTGGAATGGGGCAGGTATATTGTAGCGCCGGCTCAGATAACAGTATTTAAAGTTGTTTCAGGGAAAAAAGTTCCAAATAAAAACAGGCGCTGGTATGTTATAGATGGCAGTTTTATGAACGACCTCCTTGATACGTGGGCTCTTCATCAGAAATGGCATATTGTGCCGATAAATCACTTGAGCGCAAATAAAAGAAATTTGGTATGGCTTGCGGGTTTATCCTGCGATTCAGACGACGCTTATACCGCTGGAGGCGGATACATTCTTCTTCCGAGGCTCGACGATTTGGATCCGGGCGAAGACCTGTTTATTGCGACGCTTGATACTGGCGCATATCAGGACGCGCTTGCTTCGCATCATTGTCTATTGTCCTCCCCAGTTAAAATAGTGCTCCAGAATGGAATAGTCACAATCGCACGCAAACGCGAATCACCTGAGGAAATCGGCAAACTCTTTGGGTGGTAAAAAGCCTTCTTTTTGGTTATAGTTATAGGGTTAAATGGGAATTTTAACTCAGATTTTTGGCGATTCTAATGGGCGTGTAATCTCAAAGCTCCAAGGAAAAGTTGAAGAAATTTCGGCATTGGAAAATGATTTTGAAAAACTTTCTGCAGGCGAGCTTAAATCAAAAACGACTGAATTCCGGGGACGTCTCCAAAAAGGAGAAGAGCTTGATTCCATTTTGCCCGAAGCATTTGCTGCGGTGCGCGAAGCCGCCAAACGGACGCTCGGCCAGCGTCATTATGACGTTCAATTAATCGGAGGAATGGTCATGCATGAAGGAAAAATCGCAGAGATGAAAACCGGTGAAGGAAAGACACTTGTTGCGACCCTTCCAGCATATCTCAATGCTCTTCCCGCGCCGCCAGCTGGAGGAGGAGTGCATATCGTTACAGTGAACGATTATCTCTCGAGGCGCGACGGGGCGTGGATGGGGCAGATATACCATGCGCTTGGCTTGACTGTCGGTGTAATAAATCACGAATCGAGTTTTCTGTATGATCCTCGGCACGGAAATTCGGCAGATGAGTTGGATAAAACGCGGGACACTTTGGGATCATTTAAAGTTGTTCACGAATTTCTAAAACCCGTTTCAAGGGCGGAGGCTTACGCGGCGGATATAACTTACGGGACAAACAATGAATTTGGATTCGATTATCTTCGAGACAATATGGCGTATGCTCCGGAGCAGATGGTCCAGAGGGGGCATAATTTTGCGATTGTTGACGAGGTGGACTCAATTTTAATCGATGAAGCAAGAACGCCTCTTATAATTTCAGCACCGGATGCCGAGTCGGGCGAGCTCTATCGTATTTTCTCGCGCGTTGCCCCGCAGTTAAAAGAGGGAAAGCATTATGATATTGACGAAAAATTGCGCGCGGTGAGCATTACGGAGGAAGGGATCGACAAAGTTGAACAGATGCTCGGGATTGAAAATATTTATACAGAAAAGGGAATTAAATACGTGCATCATTTGGAGCAGGCACTACGGGCTCAGGCGCTTTTTCATAAGGACAAGCAATATGTTTTAAAAAACGGAGAAGTAGTTATTGTCGATGAGTTTACCGGGCGTCTGATGCCCGGGCGGCGCTGGTCGGAAGGTTTGCATCAGGCAATTGAGGCGAAAGAAGGCGTTGAAATCCAGAAGGAATCTCGGACATTCGCGACTATAACTTTTCAAAATTATTTCCGAATGTATAAGAAACTTTCGGGAATGACTGGAACCGCGATGACTTCGGCGGAAGAATTTCACAAAGTTTACAATCTCGAGGTTGTTGAGGTCCCGACCAATAAACCGATGATCCGAAAAGATGCGGGCGACCGGGTTTATCAGACCGAGGCAGGTAAAATTCAAGCAGTAGTCCGTGAAGTCAAAGAGCGTTACGAAAAGGGGCAGCCGGTTTTGATCGGGACGGTTTCAATTGAAAAAAATGAACGGCTTTCAGAATATTTGAAACGCGAAGGAATCCCGCATGAGCTTTTGAACGCAAAAAATCATGAGCGTGAAGCGGAAATAATTGCGCAGGCCGGGCGGACGGGCGCAGTAACAGTCGCAACAAATATGGCTGGCCGGGGAGTAGATATTATTTTGGGCGGAAATCCGCTTGTGCCCGAAGAGGCTAAAAAAGTTCGTGAAGCTGGCGGGCTTTTAGTGATAGGAACCGAGCGCCATGAAGCAAGGCGTATTGATAATCAGCTCCGCGGACGGTCAGGCAGGCAAGGCGATCCTGGCGAGACGCAATTTTTTATATCGCTTGAGGATGATTTAATGCGCATTTTCGGATCGGATCGCATAAAAAATATGATGGGGCGCTTCGGCATTCCGGAAGATCAGCCGATTGAGCATAAATTGATTTCGCGTTCAATCGAAGCTGCGCAGGAAAAAATCGAGGGTTTTAATTTCGATTCGAGAAAACACATTCTTGAATATGATGATGTGATGAACAAACAGCGGACTTCGATTTATGAGCGCCGCAAAAAAATTCTCTTTGGAACGGATGAGGAGATCAAGAAAACGGCCGAAGACTATATTTTTTCAGAGATTCAAATGTTAGTGCAGGTTCATGCTTCTGGTGAAGAAAAGAATATTGAGGAACTTGCTGAAGGCATTAAAGCGCGAATTGGAGCGGACGCCCCTGAAAAATTGTATGATGAACTCGTAAAATTAGATGATGAGGAAAAAATTCAGGAATATTTAAATAAAATCTGGCGGGAAACGCTTTCGAAAAAAAAGCAAAATATGGCTGTGAGTTTTTTTCCAACATTGCGCCAAGTCCTTTTGCAAACAATCGATATGCTTTGGGTGGAGCATTTGGAGGCAATGGAATATATGCGTTCCTCTGTTCGCCTCCGTGCCTACGGCCAGCGCGATCCGCTGATTGAATATAAGAATGAGGCGATCCGGCTTTTTAGAGAGCTTGAATCTTCGATTCGCACTCAATTTTCGCATTTGATTTTCAGAGTGGGTGAGGTTGCCGAAACCAAAACTCCGCAGGCGCGCGAACTGAAGTATTCCCAAAATAGTCAGAGTGCTCTCGCGGGTGTAAAATCGAAAAATGAAGTCGGAAGGAATGACCCCTGCCCATGCGGGAGTGGAAAGAAATATAAAAGATGTCATGGGGCGTGAGAGTATGGAAAACCACAAATTATTCAAAGTAAATCAGAACGCAATTATCCAGAACAATACTGGGGAAATTCTGATTTTACAAAAAGATGGTAAGTGGATGTTGCCGGGAGGCAGATTGGAAGACGAGGGCTGGTTACAAGGGTTAAAACGAGAAGTTAAAGAAGAAACTGAGATTGAGAATTTTGAAGTGAAAGAAATTCTCAATGTTGACATGAGCGATAGCGGCGAAACATATATTGTTACTTTCCTATGCCGAGTTGAAGATACGCCGAATATTACCTTGAGCCATGAACACCAAGAATATAACTGGCTGAAGTTAGAAGATTTTGAAAAATACGAATTTTGGCACGAAAAGATTAAAGATAGACTAAAAATTCTCCTGCGTGTTGGTGAGTAAGTAACAAAAGTGTCACGGGGCGTAGGGACGAGGTAAAGTGAAATATGGCAAATGATATAAAACAATTGATTAAAGAAGTGCTGGATCAAGGATATCTGATGAGTTTGGCTACGACAGACGATGGCGGAGTCTGGGTAGCCGATGTTATCTATATCTACGATGACGACCTGAATATTTACTGGATGTCTGATCCCGATGTGCGTCATTCACAAGCGATAATCAGCAATAATCGAGTTGCTGGAACCATAACAGTAAGCGGTGCAGGAGAAAATAATCTTGGGATACAATTTGAGGGAGTCGCTGAAAGAATTGAAGGAAACAGGCATGATTTAGCGCTAAAGCACTATGCCAAAAAGAAAAAGCCGGCGCCAAAGGAAAGTGACGATGTTCTAGGAGGTGATTCGTGGCACATACTTAAACCGAAAAGAATAGAATTGATTAACGAGAAATTATACGGATTTGATAAGGAAAAGATTGAGCTATAAATCCGCATGACATTTTCTATTTAAGACCAATTCCGTGGACGCGAAATTACAACATTGGCTTAAATAAAGAAAATTCCTGCGGGTAGGTATTAATAAAGCAGAAATATCATGGACAACGAGAACACAAAACAAAGAAGGTTAATTAAAGAAATAAATATATTTCCATGGTAAATTTAATGTAGCTAGGGGTTTGTATCCCATCAAATGAGATTATTGAAAAGTTTAAAAAAAGTATATGAGTAGTTATTACGAGGAACTTCCGAAAAAGAGAATGGGAGCCGGAGAGAAAGGAAGATTAAAATGACTTATAAAATTCCCATTTCGGTGAAAGGAGTTGTTTTTGAAGAAAATTCCGTATGGCTTAGAAAAAATCAGAGGGGTGAATGGGAGTTACCGGGCGGAAAAATCGAGGAAGGCGAGCAGCCGATGGAAACTGTAAAAAGGGAAATTTTTGAAGAGCTTGGGTTCGAAGTGGAGGTAGCCAAACTAATACATGCTTGGATTTATACAGTTCAGTCATCTCCAGACGAATTTGAGGGAGTTTTAGTTATTACGTATCTCTGCAGGCTTCAAAAAAAATCTGGATCATTCGAAATCGAGGGCGAATCCGGCATAGCTGAATTTGCAAAATTCAAAATTGATGAGATTGAAAAATTAAATATGCCCGATTTTTATAAAAAAGCAATCGAGCTTGCTATTGAATGTTAAGCAAAACGCTCGAAAGTTGTTATTATTGCTCCGCAAAATTATCGGTATTGTCGCTAAACTTGTAAAAAATGGAAATGATGCATAAGGAAGCTGCAAAAGGACGCTGGTTTTTGCTTTCCCTTGAAGAACAACTGGGAAATATTGGAAGCGAAGTCGGGCGTACCCGCAAGTGGCTTGAAATTAACGAGAAAAATGCTAATAATGCGGCAAATCGGGCGCTCGAGCTGTTTGATTTAACTTTAAGCGATGAGCGCTGGAAAGGAAGACGCATCGAGATTGCCCGCGCTAGAGAAATTTTTTGCGATGCAGTCTTTGGCGACAGGAATTTTGAAGGTACGCTTGAATTTCTTGAAAAATATTTTATGCAATTTGCAATGATGGCGCGCATAAATAAAAAGTAAATTAGTTGTATTCAATCGCTCTAAAAAAGAGAAGGCACAACTGGGTAGTAGTGGCTTCTGAAAAGGGAAGAATGAATAGGTTAGCAGGGCATTCTTTGCTGAAGAAGAACGAGAGTCTCTGCGCGTTTGCGAACGGTCTCGCCATAAACCGTGACGCACAAGGCAGCAGCGATTTTATCGACTTGCCTTGCCACATCATCCATTAATATATAAAGAGCCATTCCATTGCAGCAAGCTTGAATGATCTCAATTAAACTCAAGATCTGCTCGGGCCTTTCAAGCTCGATGATATGAGACTTTATAGCCTCAAAACTTTTCTTTGTTTGAGGAACCTTCATTTGATAACCGACGAAAGTGTTTCTTTGTCGGTCAGATGTCAGGTTGTCAAAATGAGAACTAGCGAGATTGCTCGACATAAGTTTCCCCCTTCAGTGGTTTTGGATTATCCTATCATATTATTCGGGTGAAAGAAAATGTTAGAATCAAGTATGGCCTACAAAGATTTTTTTCAAAATCGGCACGGGCAAAAAATTTGCGTTTTGGTTGAAAAATCCTTGCCTCAAAAAGGGCTTGCTTTTGTGATGCACGGCCTTGGCGGATTTAAGGAGCAGCCGCTGATTCAGGCAGTTGCCGAAGCTTTTCTTGAAACTGGATTTACTGTCGTCCGTTTTGACTCGGCAAATACTTTCGGCGAATCAGAAGGCAATTATGAAAAAGCGACGGTTACAAATTATTATGAAGATCTCGAAGATGTTATCGAGTGGGCGCGCAAACAGGGATGGTATTTGGAGCCGTTTGTGCTTGCCGGACACAGTTTTGGAGGATTTTGTACGGCGTTTTTTGCCGAAAATCATCCTGAAAAAGTTAAAGCATTAGCTCCAATTTCTGCAATGGTTTCTGGAAAATTGAGCATGGAAACAGGATATGAGAAAGAAATAGTTTCTGAATGGGAGCGAACAGGATGGAGAGAAGAAAAAAGCATTTCAAAACCAGGCGCCATCAAGCGTTTGCCATGGTCACATGTTGCCGATCGTCTTAGATATGATTTATTGCCGAAAATCGCGAATCTCAAAATGCCGGTTTTAATAGTTGTCGGCGAAAAGGATAAAACAACGCCGCTCGAGCATCAAAAAGTTTTATTTGAAAAAATAGCAGGAAAAAAGGAGTTTCACGTAATCAAAGGCGCACATCACACTTTTCTTTCCGAAAAGGACTGTGCTGAATTAAAAAATCTTTTTGAGATATGGATTCAAAATTTAAACTAGAAAACAATTCAGCGCTTCAGGTCTTAAATATCTAAGATGAAAAAAATATTAGTTCCGCTTGCAGGGATAATTGCGTTGCTCGCGCTCGTATATGCTGGGGCATTCTATTGGAAAAATCTGCGGGGAGTAGGGCCTGTTATTTTTAGCCCGTCAGACGACATTACCGAAAAAATTACTGAAAATTCGGCTGATATCCCGTTAAAATTACCCGAAGGTTTTTCTATTTCTGTTTTTGCTAAAAATTTGCCCGGGGCGCGTGTGATTGAATTCGACAGCCTTGGAAACATGTGGGTTTCGCAAACATCGGAAGGGCAGGTTTCTTTGCTCGAAGTTAAGGACAGCAAAGTCGATAAACAATACGCAGTTTTCAGAAATTTGAAAAGGCCTCACGGGCTTGCCTTTGACCCTGAAATCAAAACTAAATTGTATATCGCCGAAGAAAATAAAATTTCATCGGCTCTGACTTATTCCGGGGCTGGCATGGAAAAAATTATTGATTTGCCTGCTGGTGGAAATCACTTTTCACGGACAATTGGGTTTGGACCCGATGGAAATCTTTATATTTCCATTGGCTCCACATGCAATGTTTGCAATGAATCAGATAACCGCAGAGCGAAAATTTTTTCTTTGAATACAGACGGATCTGATTTTAAGGAATTTGCTAAGGGGCTTCGAAACAGCGTCTTTTTCACTTGGCATCCAAATTCAAAAAAAATGTGGGCGACTGATATGGGACGCGATTTACTTGGAGATGATATTCCTCCGGATGAAATAAATATAGTGGAAAATGGAAAAAATTACGGCTGGCCTACCTGTTACGGGAAAAACATTCACGATACAAATTTTGACAAAAATACTTATATACGAAATCCGTGCATGGAGCCGTTTGAAACGCCGAGCTATATCGATATTCCAGCCCATTCAGCGCCGTTGGGCCTCGCTTTTGTTCCCCAAAATTCAAATTGGCCGGATGAATACAAGGGAGACTTGCTGGTTGCCTATCACGGCTCGTGGAATCGTTCGACCCCGACCGGCTATAAAATTGTCACAATGAAATTAAGCGCGAATGGAGATTATGAGGGCACGGAAGATTTTATTTCCGGGTGGCTTACCGCTGACAATCGGGCTTTGGGCAGGCCGGTTGATCTTAAATTCGGCCCGGACGGAGCTCTCTATGCCTCGGATGATAAGGCGGGCGTTATCTACAGAATTTCATACAATAAATGAGCATTCGTTTTTCTATTTTTGGTAAATATCCGGAACTCATTTACGATTTTTCGGATAAGTCGGACGGTTCGATGAAGTGGTTTGAAGATCCGGAATTATTTAGGCCGAATTTAGAAAATCGCAGAAACTTTTTTAATAAATTTTTATTGCATGGCGATAAAATTGTAACGGCCGGGCTTGTGCACGGCGCAAAAGTTCAGGCGGTTACAGACGCAGATACAGGAAGTGTTATTAACAATACTGATGCGCTTATAACAAAAACTCGCGATGTTTTTCTGTCGCTGACTGCGGCGGATTGTTTTCCAGTTTATTTTTATGATCCAAAAAAGCGTGACATAGGATTAGCGCATGCGGGGTGGCGAGGAATTGTGGACGGCGTGATAAAAAATACAGTTTCCGGGTTAGAAGAAAGTTTTGGATCGAAGCCGCAAGATATTATTGTTGGGATCGGAGCTGGCATCAGGAGATGCCATTTTGAAATATTGCCGGACAACAGCCATTTTTTTAAAAATCATCCCGATGCGATTGAAATTCGCAATAGAAAGATATTTGTTGACCTTCCGCTAATAATTAAATCCGACCTAATCAGCTGTGGGCTACAGGCAACTTCAATTGAAGACTCCAGCCTTTGTACTTTCTGCGAAGAAAGGCGGTATTTCTCGTATCGGCGCGAAAAACCAAAATTTGTTCATGCCATGATTGCTTATATTGGTCTCGGGAAGCAAAAATTGATATAAGCAATTTAGATTATGCAGAGTTTTAAACACGACAATCCAAACCCTCCGACGCGAGCTGAAGTCAGGCCCGGGAAAGCTGTTTGGATTATTAAAAAAGAAAATTATGGTACGGACAAATTCAAGCAGGGAATAGTTAAGGACATTTTGACTTCAAATGCGTCGCATCCCCGCGGCATAAAAGTCCGTTTGACAAACGGCGTAGTTGGGCGTGTACAATGGTTGATGTAGGAGCAAGTAAATAACAAGAGACAGCCTTCTGCATTTGAGTCAAATTTTGTTACAATCATAAAAAGGTCGCGTAACAAAAACAAAAATATCATGAGCAATTTCACAAAATTTTCAATTTTTTTCCTGAGAGTTTCGCTCGGATGGTTAATGCTTTACGCCGGCGTCACAAAGATATTAAATCCGAGTTGGACTGCCGAGAGTTATATGAAAGGCGCAAAAACATTGCCCGAACTTTTTAATTGGTTTTCGCAGGCCCAAAACATCGGCTGGGTAAATTTAGTTAATGAATGGGGTTTGGCGCTTCTTGGCGTCTCGTTGATTCTCGGAATCGGAGTCAGATTGTCCGCAAGTCTAGGTGTAATTTTAATGTTCCTTTATTATCTGCCTATTTTGGAGTTTCCAATTGTTGGCGAGCACTCTTATATTGTCGATGAGCATATAATATATGCTGCCGCTCTTCTTTTTCTGGCCTCTGTGCAAGCAGGAAAAATTTTGGGGCTTCAAAATTGGTTCTCGCGTATTCCCGTGATCGGCGTAATCTCATAGCCATTCTTTTTGATTGGAATTTCCGAGCGGCTTTTAATTATTTGAAAAGCCTGTTATTATTTTTTCCATATGAATATCGTTTTTAGGGCCTTTAAGGAGCCTAAGCCTAGGCATATTCCTCTTGTTTTTTTCATGTTTGAGGGGGATGAAATTGCATCCCAGCCGCTTTTTAAATATCTCGATCTGCCCGAAAAGGAATACCTAAGGGGCATTTCAAAAAATATTGTTTTGAAGGAAAAAGAATCTAAGGTCTTGATTCTTCCTTCGGAGGGAAGCGACTTGGGTCGAAAAATTATTTTAGTGGGGCTTTCGAGACGTGAAAAGTTTTCATCGCCAAAGGCGGCTCTCGCAACGCGTATTGCCGTGATTACGGCAAAAAAAGAGCGAATCAAACAATTTGCATTTTGGGCTTCTCCCGTGAGGAGCAAAGAGAAAACTCGCGATTTTTATGAAGTTATTAGCGCCAATGCCTTCATGGCTAATTTTGAATTTTCGAAATACAAAAGTGAGCCCGCAAACGGCTTCAGCTTTTTGGAAGAAATTCAGGGAATTTATACTAGTGTGGATAGGGATGTTCAAAAGGGCTTTGAGCGGGGATCGATTATTGGAGAAGAGGTCAATAATACGCGTTATCTTGCAAATACTCCGGGCGGCGATATGACGCCGCAAATACTTGCCGAACACGCCCGAAAGGATGCCAAAAGCGTCGGAATAAAAATAACAGTCTTTGAAGAAAAACAAATTCGTGAATTAAAAATGGGAGGAGTTCTCGGAGTATCGAAGGGATCTGCGGAACGGCCCAGATTTATCGTGCTCGAATATTTTAACGGCCCAAAAAGCCAAAAGCCGATTGTCTTGGTCGGGAAGGGTGTTACTTTTGATACGGGCGGACTAAATTTAAAACCAGAGACCGCAATTTATGAAATGCATATGGATATGTCGGGCGGCGCTGCCGTAATTCATGCAATTTGCGCGGCTGCGCGTTTAAAATTAAAGAAAAATATAGTGGGTCTGATTCCCGCCGTTGAAAATATGCCTTCCGGATCGAGCTATCATCCAGGTGATGTGTTACGAAGCATGTCGGGGCTTTCAATCGAGGTGTTGAATACTGATGCCGAGGGAAGAATAATTTTGGCGGACGCATTGCACTATGCAAAAAAATATGATCCGCGCCTTGTTGTCGACGTTGCGACTTTGACCGGAGCCGCCGCAGTTGCAGTCGGCCCGCGCTTTACCGGACTTTTTACGTCAGATAAAAAATTAGAAGCGGAGTTTCGGCGGCTTGGCGATGAAACCGGAGATTTGGTGTGGCCGCTCCCGCTTTCAAAAGATTATGAGGATGATATCAAAGGAACATTTGGTGATTGGGCGAATATCGGAAAATTCCGCTGGGGCGGTGCGATTACGGCGGCAGTCTTTTTGTGGCAATTCGTGAAAGATTCAAAAGAGGGGGAAGAAGCCTATCCGTGGGTTCATCTAGATATCGCATCGCGTATGACGACTACGGAGGGAGATTTTCTTGCCAAGGGCGCCTCCGGCGCTCCGGTGCGCCTCCTTACCCGCCTACTTGAGGAATATTAACCATTCTGCTTCATTTAGACTGCTATTTAAGTCATAGGTACCATCTTGGTGCGATCGCCCCAAGATGGTACCTCGGAGCAATGTCTGTGCATCAAATTTTGAAATGTTTTCTAAGCTCAGCATCTGGGTTGATTGACGCCTCAATACAATAGACATTCTCCGCAATATCAAAAAAATTAATAATGGAATTAATTTCATCATCGCAGGGGTATGGGAAAACAAAAACGCTTTTCTGAAACTCGAGAAAACCCAGTTGTTTTATTTTGTCCCTTAAAGCATCGCGCTTTTTTCTCTTAGGTTCAGGGATGTCGAAAAGTACCATTCTCCACCTTTTATCCCATTTCCGAGGGATTTTAATTTTTAAATCATTGAGTGAATATGCTAAAGCTTTTCTGCGGCCGGTTTCTGTGACTGCAAATAAATGCCGGCCATTCTCATTTCTCTGAACCGCCAGCCCACTTTTTTGAAAACGTCTAAGTATTCTATTTAGGACTTTTGCGTCAAAACTCATCCAGATTCGATCAGAGTCTCTCAAAATTTTTTCGCGCTCCTTTTTGTCTTTTGTTGATCCCAAAACGACTCCGTTTGCAAGGAGCATTAGGATTTTTCCTGAAATTTTCCCGTATCCTTTCATTGTTATAATGGTACCATCTTGGGGCGATCGTGGGGAGATGGTACCATTTTAGGTATTGAGGTGTTTTGGATTCAAACAGTAATTAACGACAAAAGAAAATTCCCCGAACGTGTCAGGGAAAATTGTGTGCTCCGAGAGCTGGCTGATCGGGCAACTTTTCAGTCAGCTCCCGGAGGTTACTCCGCAGGGGTAGGAGGAAATGAGCACCCCCTGCGGATCGAAAGTTCAACGTTTTTCAAGCCGCTCGAGCTCTGCGAGCTCCGAGCGGGACGGTGTCCGGTAATCGGCGGCCTTACGCTCCAGCACGGGGAGCAGTGGCCGCCAGAGGAATAGGTACAGAAAGCCCAGGACTCCGATCAGGAGCATTAGGGCTGTTGAAATTTTCATTTAGCCTCCAGTGCAGTTTTGTTCATTATACTACGACAAGGCGCGTTTGTCAAATATCCGATTTTGTCTCAAATATAAAAAATCTCCGCTTTGCGGAGTTTAAATTGTGGAAGGAGGGGAATGCTTTCGCACTCCGCCTCCTGTCCGGTTCTGTGGCGTCAGCGTCGGATGATCGTGAGAACGTTATTTCCTTTCGAGATATAAGCGTCCTCGTCAGGGTCCCCAGCCGCAAAGTCAATTCCGTTCACAATGATGACACCAATCGAGTTGGCGCTCCGGGCTTCCCCCTTGAAACGGGATTTGACTATTTCCGAGGGCTTTCTGGTCACCCAAAATGAATTGCCCTTTGTTACCTCGTCGGCAGTTTGATACCAGGCCATGTCGACGTCGATGTAAACCCAACCCTGGTAGTAATCATAAATCCAGCCCTCATAAACCAAGGTTGCCTTTTTGAGCCTTTTGTCCACTATCAAGGCTTGATCATCGAACCACAGACTTACTCCTGAGTCGAGGATGACATATCCTGAGCACCTGTCATGAACAAACGTGCTCAGATACCCTCCAGAATAAGTTTGTTTATCCTTGTTGTGGCGCCCCCAGCTGTCTGCCGCAAACAGATAGCTAGAAGCTGAAAGACAGCCAATCTGCCCGAGGCGGCTGTCGTTAACTGACAAGTTTTTTGAGACAAAAACCTCTTTTTCAGCTCTCACGGCAGAAGCCGCGAAAACCACCAATATTGCCACAATGTTTAAGAACAGAAATTTTCGCATTTTCCTTTCCTCCTTTTTTGTTTTTTAGCCGGCCATGCGAATAAGCCAGCCATTAAGAATTAATTATATATTAGACTGGCTGGAAAGTCAAGCTTATTGCATAATTAACAAAAAAACCCCTTAAATTCGAGGTTTTTTTGACAACGTTATTTTCCGTGGTTTCGAAGCGCCTTGTAGTATTCAGCAATGGCTTTTCGGAACTCCTTTACGTTAAAAGCGGGCCAAAAGGTCTTTGTAAAATAAAATTCAGAGTCGGCCGTATGCCACATTAGAAATCCGGAAGACCAGTGCGGGCTTCCGCCGGTGCGGATGACGAGATCCACGGGCGGCAGATCTTTTGTCCAGAGATAATTTTTTAAATTCGATTCTTTGATCTTCGCCCCTTTTTTTTGCGCATTTTCAAAAGCCTCGGCCATTTCGCGTTTTCCATCATATGCCATTAAGAGCGTAAAATTATAGTTGCCGTAATTTTTTGTTTCTTCCTCGATTTTTTTAGCGACAGTTTTGAGCGGGCTCGGAAAAAATTTCATCCATTCGCCAATAACTCGAACCCTCACTTTATCCTTGTGAAGATCTTTATCATTGAGCATGCGCTCGAGATGTTCTTTGAACAGCTTGTATAAATACCTTACTTCGCCAGGGCTCCTTTTGGTTACATTATCGCGGGAGCACCCCCAAGCTGTTAAATATTTAATTCCTTGTTTTTTGGCTTCGCGGGCTATATCTTCAATCGTTTTCATCCCTTGCTCGTGCCCTTTAAAAGTCGTAAGGCCGCGCGCTTTTGCCCATCTGCGGTTTCCGTCCGGAATAATCGCAACGTGTTGTAACTTCATGATTTAAGTGAACGTCTATCTAGTATATACTAAAATTAAGAAAATTTAAATAATGCCGGAAGAAAATTTAACTCTATACGATCGCATGCTCGTTTACGGACGGGTGCAGATGGTTCTTTTTCGAGATTCAGCCTGCCGAAGGGCTCGAAAGATGGGACTTGCGGGTTATGTAAAAAATTTGCCTGACGGTTCTGTGGAAATAATCGCAAAAGGGGGGCATGAAAAAGTACTCGAACTATTCGAATGGGCGAAGCACGGGCCTATTTTTGCGAGAGTTGAGCGGCATTTAATTGAGAAAATCAGTCTGCCAGAAAATTTTAATGATTTCAGCATTAAATATTAGTAAATGCCAAGCTTAGGAAAAGTTGCAATTTTTCTTTCTGTTCTCTTGGTCGTCGCGGGAATTTTTACGATCATTTTTCAAAATTCAAATTTAGGGAGGCTGCCTGGAGACATGCTCGTTACAAAAAACAATTTCAAATTTTATTTTCCGTTTACGACAAGTTTAGTGCTCTCGGGCTCTGTTTCGGCGCTCGCCGCGCTTTTAGTGATCCTTTTCTAAGCTAGGCTTTGTTGATCCTCTCGGTGTATTCGCCGGATTCCGTGTTGATTCTAACAACGTCGCCAGTTTCGATGAAGAGCGGAACGTTGATTTGAAGATCGTTTTCCAGCGTGACTAATTTATTTCCTCCCGTTGCAGTGTCGCCTTTGAATCCTGGCGGCGCGTCTTTAACTTTGTAGTCGATTTTTACGGGAAGTTCGATATTAATTATTTTTTCATTGAATTTGTATGCCGTAACTTCAAGGTCGGGCTTTAAATATTTTGCCGAGTTGCCGAGAAGACTTTCCAGAAGCGAGAATCTTTCCTTTGGATTGTCCGGTTTTTGAAAAATATACTCGCCACGATGAGCGTAAATGAATTTGATGGTTTCGCGCTCAATGTCTGCCTCTTTCACAACATCGGACGGCTGGAAAGTTTTTGCAACAATTTTCCCCGAAATCAAATTTTTTATTTTGGTTTGAACGGAGGGTTTTCTTTGCTGCATCCGGATGAATTGATAATCCAAAACTTCGTACGGCTCGCCGTCGAGGATAAATTGAGTCCCGGGGGTTAGATCGGTATAGCTTAACATAGCTTAATGTCGATAGTTATTAGTTTGTAATTTTAATCTAGCAAAAGTTTTTTAAATAAATTCTTGCGCGAGGATTTTCTATTCTAGGATAATTTGGTTTCATAATGCAAATAGGCAATCGCACGGACAGCAATTATTCGAATTTTTTGTTAAAAACTGCTAAAATTTGGTCATGAAATTTGAGCCAACCATAGGATTAGAAATTCACGCCGAGCTGAAAACCAAAACGAAAATGTTTTGTGAGTGCTTGAATGATCCATTGGAAAAGCGTCCGAATTTGAATTTGTGCCCAATCTGTTTGGGGCATCCCGGAACGCTTCCCCTGATGAATAAAGAAGCTGTGAGGCTTGTTTTGACGTTGGGCGCGGCTTTAGGCGCGAAACTTGCGGACGATTCGCGTTTCGACCGAAAAAATTATTTTTATCCTGACTTGCCGAAGGGATATCAGATTTCCCAGTATTTGCACCCGCTTGTAAGCGCGGGAGTTTTAAAATTGCCGTCAGGAAAGGAGGTTAGAATCACGCGCGTGCATTTAGAAGAAGATGCTGCGCGGAATGTGCATGATAATGATTCCAAAGCGACGCTCGTGGATTTTAATCGCGCGGGTGTTCCGTTGATGGAACTGGTTACGGAGCCGGATATGAAATCAGCCGCTGAAGCTGTTGAGTTCGCGGAGGAGCTCCAGTTGATTTTGAGATATCTTGGAATTTCGGATGCCGATATGGAAAAAGGGCAGATGCGCGTTGAAGCGAATGTTTCTATCGCTCCTGCGGATGAACTTGGAAACGGGTTTTCGAAGTTAGGGACGAAGGTAGAAGTAAAAAATATAAATTCATTTCGGGCCGTAGGGCGCGCTATTGATTTTGAAATAAACCGTCAAGCCGAAGCTATCGGGAGGGGGGAGAAAATAAAACAGGAGACCCGCGGATGGGATGATGCGCATCAAAAAACTGTTTCCCAGCGCTCGAAAGAAGAAGCGCATGATTACCGCTATTTCCCAGAGCCGGATTTGCCGCCTTTGAAATTGAGCGAAGTGCCGGAGTTTGCGCCGGAGATTTTGAAGGCGGAGCTTCCGGAATTGCCTTTGGCAAAGCGCGAGCGTTTTCGCGAAGAGTACGGCGTGGAAGGCGAGAAGCTTGAAATCTTTATTCATGATAAAAAACTTTCTGAATTTTTTGAGTCTGTCGTTTCAGAAGCGGAGCGCTGGATCGACAAAGTTCCCAAAGAAAAAATTATCTCACTTGCCGTAAACTATATCACTTCTGATTTGGTAGGGCTTCTTAAAGAATTGGCGCTTTCGATTGAAAATTTGGAAATGAGTCCTGAAAATTTTGGAGAGCTTATTAAAATGTCAGCGCTCGGTGAAATTTCCTCGCGCGGTGCGAAGGATATTTTGAGAATTATGACAGAAAGGGGGGGTGATCCAACTGAAATCGCAATACAAGAAGGGCAATTGCAGACTAGCGAGACGGGAAGCCTCGAAGGAATTGTAAAAAGGGTAATAGATGCAAATCCCAAGGCGCTAGAGGATTATAAAAAGGGGAAGGAAGCTTCACTTCAATTTTTGATCGGGCAAGCGATGCGAGAAGCAAAAAATCAAAAAATCGGCGCAAACCCGCAAATTTTGAAAGAAATATTCCAGAAAATTTCGAAGTAAGAATACCAAACTTATTATTGTTCGTTATATCTTAAAAAGGAGGGCGTAAAAATGGATGCTGCTTTTTTTATGTCTATTTGGAATTGGCTGGATTTATTGATCGGATTTACTGTGGGTGTGGCATGCACTGGAACAGCTTGGTTCCTGAAAGACAAATTTTGGAGGAAAAAGTTTGCAGTTTCAAGTTTAACTGGCGTCAGCCATTTGCCGCTCGGAATTTACGAGGTGATTGTTTCTTGCGTGTGGCGGGGGCGGCGTCTTGCTTTCGCAAATGGTGGCCAAGGCGCAATATACGCAGTCGAGTCCGATTCCCCGCTTTCAGGTTTTTTTGAGATCGTAAAAGAACGAGATGACATTTCCATCACGCAACTTCCGAGCAATGTTGCGGTCAAGAGGTTTGGCGAGACTTGAAAGCCGGAAACTAAGGGGGCTCTCTCCGGAGAGCTCTCTTTTTTTAAATATAAAAATGCGAGGATTCGAATCACGTATGTAAAATTATCCTCCCCAGTTTGGAGCTGCTCGCGTTAACTGCAGCCATTATTATACTCAATTAGCTAGTTTCGAGAAACTGGCGCCGTGCTTATCCAGTGAATTCGTTTATCATTCTTCCACCAGAGCATTTGGCGGCGCGTGTAGTCAATTGATTCTTTATTTATTGATGAAATCATTTCTGTTTTTGAAATTTTCTTTTGCAAGTAGAGCGCGGGGTATTTATATTCAAATCCGAACTCATAAATGCGCTTCCAACTCAAACCGGAACGATGTAAGCTCGAAACTTCTCGGGTCAGTCCGCGTCTAATCATATCTCGAGTGCGTTTTTTGATTCTTTTTTTTAATTTTTCTGGCGCCGTTTTTAATCCGATAAAATTACTGGTATATTTTTTCCTCCTA
Organism: Candidatus Giovannonibacteria bacterium; assembly: GCA_016186825.1. Taxonomy (GTDB): domain Bacteria; phylum Patescibacteriota; class Minisyncoccia; order JACPKW01; family UBA11713; genus JACPKW01. Next base: position 69,191 of record JACPKW010000001.1, on the reverse strand, counting down.
TCGACATCCGATGTCGATAGAGGGGGGACTTTCTCGATGGCTGCCACAATTTCAAGCGCGCGGATTAAGCGGCGTTTATTTTTTTGGTCAATTGTTTTGGCGCGTTCAGGATCTAATTTTGTCAAATAGTTAAATAGTTGATTAGTTGAATAGTTTGATAATTTCTTTCGCAGTTTTACGTTAGGTGGAACTTCTGGCAAGATTATGCCATCCACAAAAGCACTGATATAAAAAGCAGTTCCGCCGACAACAAATGGAATTTTTCCACTTCGATATATCGAAGTGATTGCTTCCTCTGCGAATTTTATGAAGTCGCGAACACTGAAAACTTTCTTTGGCGATACAAAGTCAATGCAATAATGAGGGATACCTTTGAAAATAAATCTTCCGCCTACCCACTCACCCTTAACTTTGGCAGTTCCGATATCTAGCCCTTTATAAACTTGTCTTGAATCGGCCGAAATAATCTCGCCTTTCAATTTTTTGGCAAGTTTGACTGCAAATTCAGATTTTCCCGAGGCGGTTGGGCCGAGAATGACGATCAGTTTGCCTTTTTTCCCGTGGGCGGCCTTATTATTTCGCAATTTTTAGAAATTCTTCGAGTGTTTTTTGACCGAGGTCGCCTTTGCCTCTTTCGCGCACGGCAACTTTATTTGCGGCAACTTCCTTATCGCCTATTATCAAGATGAACGGGACTTTTTGCATTTCTGCTTCGCGAATTTTTTTGCCGATGGTTTCGTTTCTTGAGTCTATTTCAACTCTAATTTCACTTTTTCGAAGCTCTCGCTCTATCCCTTTTGCAAACGGAAAAGTTTTTTCATTTATAGTTAAAATTGAAACCTGAACTGGCGCCAACCAAAAAGGAAATGCACCTGCAAAATGCTCGACAATAATTCCGAGAAATCTCTCTGTTGATCCCAAAATTGCGCGATGAATGACGATCGGTTCTTTTCTTTTTCCGTTTTCGTCAGTATACTCAAGCTCAAATCGTTTCGGAAGATTCATGTCGAGTTGGATCGTCGAAAGCTGCCATTCCCGACCTAAAACATCCTTAAAAATAAAGTCGAGCTTTGGCCCGTAAAACGCCGCTTCGCCGGGAACAATTTCAAAACTCCAGCTTCTTTTTTGGATCAAATTTTCGAGAATTTTTTCTGATTGTTTCCAGATCTTGCGCTCGCCGATATATTTTTTGATATCTTTAGGGTCGTGAGTGGAGATGTGAACTCGAAAGTCATTAAAACCAAAAGCGCCGTAAACTTTCTCAAGCATGTCGAGCATTAGATTTATTTCATTCTCGATTTGGTCCGCTTTTGCAAAAACATGGCAGTCGTCTTGCGTAAGCGAGCGAACGCGCGTCAGGCCCGAAAGCTCGCCGGATTTCTCAAGCCGGTAAACAGTTGTTGTGGCGGTCCAGCGAATCGGAAGCTCGCGGTAGGAATGAGCGCGTGTTCTATAGAGCATCATGAAATGCGGGCAGTTCATCGGTTTTAGATAATATTCCGCCTCGCCCTTCAATTTCATCGGGGGATACATCGCATCGTATTTATCAAGGTGCCCAGAAATTTTATATAGCTCGCCTTTAGTTATATGCGGAATCCAAATAGGTTCGTAGCCATTTTTTTCCTGTAGATCTTGAATGAAATTTTCAACAGTGCGCCTTAAGATCGCTCCTTTGGGATAAAAGAGCGGAAGTCCGGGGCCGATTTCATCTGCGATTGCAAAAAGCGAAAGATCTTTTCCCAGCCTTCTGTGATCTCGTTTTTTGGCTTCCTCCTGCTTCATTAAATAGTCTTCGAGCTCTTTTTTGGAATCGAAGGCAACACCATAAATTCTAGTCAACTGCGGATTTTTTTCATTACCTTTCCAATAGGCGCCAGCAATGTGCGTAAGCCTGAAAGCGTCAGGATTTATTTCAGAAGTATTTTTAACATGCCCTCCGCGGCAGAGATCCATAAATATATTCCCAGTGCTGTAAACCGTGAGCGGTTTTTTTTCTTTCGTGAAGTCCGAAATAAGCTCAAGCTTGAATTTCTGATCCTTAAAGAGTTTTTTTGCCAAAACCGGCGTAACTTTTTTCCCAGTGAAGCGGAGACATTCTAAAATCATCGTCCGCATTGTTTCTTCGAAATCCTTCAGATCTCCCGAAGTTAGTTGCCGCGGAAGTAAGAAATCATAATAAAAACCCGTCTCGATCGCGGGTCCAATTCCAAGTTTCGCGTTTGGGAATTTTTTTAAGACCGCAGCCGCAAGCAAATGGGCGAGCGAATGGCGGGTATTGCCTAATTTTTTTTGAGGATTAAGTAATTCGTGCGATTTCTTCTGCTTTAGCACCCCATTAGAATTTTTCATGACTATTCATTATTTATTTTTAGACTTGGGAATAAAAATATTCGCCCCAATCAGAGATATAAAATTCTAACGGGGCAGGTTTGTTTCTCCCAATAGTTTTGCTTCCTCGCAAATTATAGACGGAGTGCCGTTTCTGATTGAAATTTTGCCTTTGATTGCAATGCACCCGTCGGGCTTGAAAACCGCGCTTTTTGCGGCGAGCAGGCGAGGAAAAACGACTGTCTCTATGTTATCGGTAAAATCGGCGATTTTCAAGAAAAGCATTGGCTGATTTTGCTTGGTTAAAACTTTTTTGAATTCCTCGATGATTCCGGCGAGCATGACGGGCGTTCCTTCTTTAAAAGATTTTGCGACTTTGATGTTCATCTTATGACGGTCGAGCGCCTCGCGGTATTTTTCCAAGGGGTGGCCCGAAACAAAAAGCCCGAGGAGTTCCTTTTCCCAGCGCAGCTTTTCTTCCTGCCTTGCCGGCATGGCCTCTTTCAAGCGGAGCGTAGGGGCATAAATTTTATCGCTCGAACCAAAAAGTGAGTCTTGATTTTTATTTTTTGCATCGCTTGCTTCGCGGTGAAATGAAAGAAGAGTGTCCATATTTTCGAGAATCTGATTTCTTTCGCCGAGAGCGTCAAGTGCGCCGGATTTCGCAAGCGCCTCAAGCGTTTTTTTGTTCATATCTTCGGCGGGGATTCTTTCAAGAAAATCCGGAAGGGTCGAAAAGATTCCATTTTCAGAGCGCTCTGCGATGATCGCCTTGACTGCATTCGATCCGACGTTTTTTATCGCCTGAAGCCCGAAGCGGATCGCCTGCGCTTCTTTGCTGTTATCAAAAAATATTTCGGGAGCAAAGCCGTCGTAAGACGAGTTTAGATTTGGCGGCAATACTTCAATCCCGATCTCTTTCGTTTCTTTGATTAGAAAACCGATCCGCTCTATATCTTTTTCGTCAGCATTCATGAGCGCGGTCATAAATTCTATTGGATAGTATGTTTTCAAATATGCCGTTTGGTAAGCTACGACTGCGTACGAAGCGGCATGTGAGCGGTTAAAGCCATAACGGGCAAATGGTTCAAGAAGGTCGCCAAGTTTTCTTGCGACTGATTTTTCAATTTTGTTTTGGATCATGCGCTCAACAAATTTTTTCTTCTGTTCGGCGAGTAAGCTTTTAATTTTCTTGCCGATAGCCTTTCGAAGCGTGTCCGCTTCAGCCAAAGTAAAGCCTGCGAGGTCGCGTGCGATCTGCATCATTTGCTCCTGGTAAACTGCAATTCCAAAGGTATTTTTTAAAATTGGTTCGAGTTTTGGGTGAAGATAAATTACCTGCTCTATTCCGCGTTTTCTCTTGATATAAGACGGAATAAGTTCCATTGGTCCCGGGCGATAAAGCGAGATCATCGCGATAATATCCTCAATGTTGGTTGGGCCGAGTTCTTTTAAATAACGCGTCATGCCATGTCCTTCAAGCTGGAACACTCCCACTGTTTTTCCTTCTGCCAGAGTTTTAAATACAGCTGGATCATCGAGGGTCAACGAATCCAAATCCAGTTTGAGATTATGCCTCTCTTTAATTAGGTTCGTAGCGGCCTCAATGATGCTCAAGTTTTTTAGCCCAAGAAAGTCCATTTTTAAAAGCCCTAAATCCTCAATTGCGTGCATTTCATATTGAGTCACTACTACGTTGTTTGGAGCATTTGACTCTCCTTGCGGTGTTGCATATTGTAGCGGGACTATATTTTCGAGCGGGTCATTTGTGATTACAACGCCGCAGGCGTGCACCGATGCATGTCGCGCAACGCCTTCCAACTTTAATGCCGCGTCAATTACCCTTTTTGCCTCGGGGTCTTTTTCATAAAAAATTTTCAACTCCTCGATTTCTTTCAGACAATGATCGAGCCATCCCTCCTTCATTCCTTGTGTGGGATTGAAAGGAATTAGCTTTGCAAGCTGGTCGCAAAATCCGTAAGAGACTCCGAGCGCGCGTCCCGCGTCTCGAATCGCGGCACGCGCGGCCATTGTTCCGAAAGTGATAATTTGCGCAACTTTGTCGCGCCCGTATTTATTTTCAACATATTGGAGCACACGGTCTCTTCCGGTGTCCGGAAAATCGAGATCGATGTCCGGCGGGGAAATTCGGTCAGGGTTCATGAAGCGCTCGAAAATTAAATTGTAGTGAATCGGGTCTATATTTGTAATTCCAAGAATGTAGGAAATGATGGAGCCTGCTGCGGAGCCCCGACCGGGGCCAACGATAATCCCATTGTCCTTTGCCCAGTTTACGAAATCCTGCACGATCAAAAAGTAAGATGCGAAGCCTGTTTTTTTAATCACATCGAGTTCATAGGCGAGGCGTTTGTTTATCTCATCGGTTGAGTTTTTATAACGTTTGCTTATTCTTTCCCAGCAGAGTTTTTCCAAAAAACTTTCCGGAGTTTCGTTTTCTGGAACTGCGAAGACCGGCAATTTGAGAATGCCGAGCTCGATTGTAATATTGCAGCGTTCGGCGATTTTCAGGGTGTTTTGGACTGCTTCAGGAATATCCGCGAAAAGTTTGCTCATTTCTTCGGGACTCCTTAGAGAAAAATCGTCAGTTTTCATTGTGAGCCGGTCTTCATCGTCAAGTTTTGAGTTTGTCTGAACAGCCAAAAGAACATCCTGTGCTCCAGCATCTTCCGACTTCAAATAATGAACGTCCTGCGTTGCGACCAGAGGTGTGCCAGTTTTTTTTGCAAGCTCACGGAGCTTGGATTGAATTTCTGCATGATTCGGAATATTCGGATGATGTGAAATTTCGATATAGAAATTATTCGCGCCAAAAATATCCTTGTATTCAGAGACAATTTTTTCCGCGCTTTCCCAGTCGCTTCTGAAAAGGGCGCGAGAAATTTCTCCGCCAAGGCAGGCGGAGAGCGAGATCAGACCCTTGGAATATTTTCGTAAAAGCTCCTTGTCAATCCTGGGCTTGTAATAAAAACCTTCAAGGTTTGAAATTGTTACGAGTTTGATCAAATTGTGGTATCCCTCGTCATTTTCCGCGAGCAGGATCAGATGAAAACGCTTATCATCAATTCCAGGTTCTTTGTCAAGGATTGTGCGGAGGGCAACATAAGCTTCGAGCCCAATAATCGGCTTGACTCCTGCGCTGCGGGCTTTTTTATAAAATTCGATGGCCCCGTATAGATTTCCGTGATCGGTCAGCGCAAGCGCGGGCATACCCATTTTCGCGGCTTCTTTGACAAGTTCCGGGATTTTAACCAAGCCGTCGAGCAGGGAATAGTGACTGTGGGTATGGAGATGCACGAAGCTCATGCAAACATTGTAAATGAATTTATGAAAATAAGTTATGTTGACAATACATTAATTGTGAGTGAGTTTACCCTTTATTTTGTAAAAGAAGAAGTTATCCTTAGATCATGAGATTTATTGTTGGAATTGACGAAGCGGGGAGAGGGCCATTGGCGGGGCCGGTTACGGTCGCGGCGTTAGTTCAGCCAGTGGGTTCAAAATTTAATAAATCGAATTTTTTTGATGGCATTAGAGACTCAAAAAAACTGTCTGCAAAAAAACGCGACGTCTGGTTTTCGAAAATCAAAAAAAATCATAATTTTAGATATTCCGTCTCATGCGTAAGCAACGCAGTGATTGATAAAAAGGGAATTACATACGCTACAAGGCTCGCGATAAAGCGCTGTCTCAAAAAGTTATTTGTAACAAATAAACTATTTAACTACTCAACTATTAAACTGCTGCTCGACGGTTCTCTTCATGCGCCTTCCGAATATCAGCAGGAAACGATTATAAAAGGCGATGAAAAGATTTCAGTCATTTCTGCGGCTTCCATAGTTGCAAAAGTAACGCGTGATCGTAAAATGATGCGCCTCGCAAAAAAATTCCCTCTTTATAATTTTGACCAGCATAAAGGTTATGGGACGAAACTCCACCGCGAATTGGTTTTAAAAAACGGTCTCTCCGAAATTCACCGCGTCAGTTTTTGCACGAAACTAATCTAACCTCCTGAACTAACTGTTGAACATTGGATGTTCAACATTTATAATGAGGATTATGTCTCGGGCAAAATTAGCGGGTGGAGAGTATTACCATGTTTTCAACCGAGGGGTTGAGAAACGCAATATCTTTCTTGATGATAAAGATCGCTGGCGTTTTCTTTCGCTTCTCTTTGCGCTCCAAGGTGATGCAGTTTTGAATCCTTTTGGGCGCATCGTGCCATTGGTTGAACATCGAATGTTCAACAATTTGATTTTTGGACAGATTGAAAAGTCAAGATATATTGAACTAGTAGGTTTTTGTTTGATGGCGAATCACTTCCACTTGATTGTAGGTAGCGAAAAAGAAGGAGGGATTTCTAAATATATGCAGCGTCTGCTAAATGCATATACGAAATATTTCAACACCAGATATAATCGCTCCGGCCATCTTTTTGGAAGCAAATTTCAATCCGCGCATATAGATACTGATAAATATTTGCATTACCTAACTGCGTATATCCACTTAAACCCTGGAGAATTAAAACGGTGGAAGAAAAAAGAATTACAATATCCTTGGTCTAGCTATCAAGATTATGTTTATGAAAGTCGATGGGCAAATTTTTTAAATCCGAGCTTAATCTTAGATCAATTTGAAACCCGCTCCGAGTATAGAGATTTGCTTGAAAAGACAAGCATACGAAAACTGGAAGAAAGGCTCAATGTTGAACATCGAATGTTCAACATATGAAAGTTTTGAGCGGAGCTTGTAAAAAAGTATAGGCTGTACGATAATTGGCCTGGAAGTTTTTTATTCTACGGTTGTTCAAAGTCGGTCAAAAACGGGGAGGTATTTATGAAGAAAAAGCAAAGAAAGGGGAGAGGATACGTATTTAAAAAACCAGTAGGTCCATCGGAAATATTTACTCTGGGTAATTGTATGCACGGCACACATACCGCTATCCAGTGCGGACTCTGTGGCACGAAACACCCAAAACGTGATGATTCGGACTTGAGTTATCACACCTTTGGTTTTTTAGGACACCAGGGGGTGGTGGAATGTTGCGGACGGGTGGTTGATATTCTTTTTGGGGAGTGGGGCAAAGAATTCGCCGAAAAGCTGCTAACGCGTTTTGGAGAAGCCCCGCTTGAAGAGAAGTTCTATATTTTGCGAAGCTCCATCAAGGATGCGGTAAAAAAATGGAGTATCAAAGCGGCGGAAGCTTCTGCTGATTCAACCGAGGCCAAAATCAAGGTCTCATGAGTGGCAGTAGCAATCAATAACGCCAAAAAGAGGCCGGGAAATATGTTCGCCCTCTTTTACGTCTTGAAAAGTAAACGATGAATTGCTAAGCTATTTCTTATGACAGTTCGAATGAGGCATACAAAATCGCATAGAAATAACCGGAGATCGCACCACGCTTTAAAAGTGGGGCGGCTTTCGAAGTGCAACCATTGCGGTTTTGAAAAACTTCCGCATGTAATATGTGCGAATTGCGGCTGGTATAACGACAGACAGGTAATTGATGTCCTTAAAAAATTAGATAAAAAAGAGCGAAAGAAAAAAGAGAAAGAACTAGAGGGGGCAAAGGAGGAGCAGGGTTCGGGCAGCCTCGAAGAACTTTCAAGGAAATAAATTTATAAAGGTAAAAATAAGTCCATAATTTGAAATAATTAAAATTGTTCTTTTACCGGCTCCTTAGGTTCTCCAAAATAAAATATGGCAAATAGACATCTTTCCCGCAGTATCGCGATGCAAACTCTTTTTGAGTGGGATTTTCACGGGCAGAAAAATGAACAGGTGGAAAAAATTTTAAATGGGATGTTAGAAGAATTCGCGCCCGGAATGGATGATCCCAAATTCGCCCGAGAATTAGTGAACGGCGTTCTTGCAAATCGAGACAAAATAGACTCGATTATTGAGAAAGCCGCTCCGGAATGGCCCTTAGAACAGGTTGCGATGGTGGACCGTAATGTTTTGCGTCTCGGCCTTTACGAGCTTCTTTTTGGCAATCGCGAAGAGGTTCCGCCTAAAGTTGCGATCAACGAAGCAATCGAAATCGCGAAAACTTTCGGGTCTGATTCGTCGGGCAAATTCATAAACGGAGTTTTAGGCACTGTTTATCGGGAGATCGGGGAGCCCGGCAAAGATGAAACTTCAAAAAAGAAAATTATCAAAGACCTTGCTGATCTTCCTATTGAAAAATTGGGAGGCGGAGTCGTTTTCAGGCGCGATGGAAAAAAAATATTTTTTGCGCTTGTCCACGATGTTTTTGGATATTGGACGCTCTCAAAGGGCCACTTGGAAGGTGAGGAAGATTCATCGGCAGGCGCAAAAAGAGAGCTTGCAGAAGAACTTGGCTTGAAAGATTTAGTGTTGACAGAAGAACTCGGAAAAAACGAATATATTGCATCTGATCCAGCCAAAGGGAAAATTCGCAGGCAAGTCACATATTTTTTGGCAGAAACAAAAGAAAGCGATTTAAATTTAGGCGAAGATCATAGCGGCCTTGATGATGCGAGATGGTTTTTGCCCGAAGAATTCGATGATTTGAAAACTTATGATGATATTAAACCGCTTTTAAAAAAGGCTCACAAGCTGATAAATGATTAAAATCAATTCATGAAAGATTTGTCGGAGTTTGAAGAAAAAATTAATTTTAAATTTAAAGATGCGAGGCTTTTGAAAGAGGCATTCACGCATCGTTCGTATTTGAACGAGAATCCGTCATGGGATGTGGGGCAAAATGAGCGACTCGAATTTTTGGGGGACGCTGTTTTAGAATTAATTGTGACCGAGCATCTTTATAAAATTTTCCCCGATAAGCCCGAGGGCGAGCTCACAAGCTTTCGCGCGGCCTTGGTAAACGCTAATATGCTTTCTGAAGTTGCGCGCGAGCTTGGAATGAATGATTTTATTTTGCTTTCGCGCGGCGAGGCGAAAGACGTCGGGCGCGCGCGGCAGTATATTCTTGCGAATGCTTTCGAGGCTTTAATCGGGGCAATTTATCTTGATCAGGGCTACGAAGTATCCAAGGATTTTATAGAAAAAAGCTTGCTTACGAAGATGCAGGAAGTCTTAGAAAAAAAATTATTCCGTGACGCAAAAAGCTTGTTTCAGGAACGCGCGCAGGAAATATCGGGCGTTACCCCGACATATGAGGTGCTGAAAGAATGGGGGCCCGATCACAACAAACATTTCGTGGTGGGCGTCTATATTGGAGAAAAGTTAATCGGGGAAGGCGAGGGGCCGTCCAAACAGGAAGCGCAACAGCAGGCGGCGGAAATCGGCCTAAAAGCGCAGGGCTGGGAGTGAGGCCAGTTTATAGTCTGGAGTTTATAGTTTTCGCAGCTGAAAGAAGAGAATTTAGAAGCCGCGATTTACAGAAGTTGTCGCGGTATTATTTATGAAATTAGATTCAAGGAGCCTGATCTGAATATTCGCGCTAAATGAAACGTCGTTCGGGCCGGAATTCAAAAGATCGCCGAAGCCCATCGTGAATCTGATTTTGTCGCCAGGCTTGAGCGAGGGCTGAACGGAGGATGTGAAATTCTTATCGGATATCGGAAGGCGGGCATAAAGAAACCAAGGTCCAGAAGGCACGCCGCCATTATTTTGAACATCAAAAACGACTGCGGCTCGTTCGCCCGAAGCTACTGTGGATTTTGATGTAAATACGCCAGTCGTGGGGTTTACAACTCCGCGATCAATAATTTTTAAATCAAGATCAACGTGACTCGGATCGCGGATAGGTTCGTTGTTATAAATTGTCTTCGGCTGACCGACTACCACTTTCGGTGGATTTGTGGTTGTCTGTTTCGGAGGAGTTGAAGTTCCAGTTTGAGCATTTGTTCCTCCGGTTGTCTTGTTGCTCTCTCTTTCAATTCTGACGATCACCTGGTCGGAGGTCGAGGTTGCAGCGCTTTGAAATTCAAGTCTGATCGGCAATTCGGAAAATCCTGTTTTTGTGCTTGACGCTTTCAGCGTCAACTCCGCAACAGTTAGATCGAGCGGCCGCGAACAAAAAACTGGCTCACCAGTGTCGAGCATTAATTTAAGATCTTCGGCGCATTGAAAGCTTAGAGTGTAAGAGCCGTCTTCTTTTTTACCGCGATGTTCGTAAGAAAGCCTGAAATTTTCTCCCGACTTAACCTGCATTGGTTCAGCTTTCAGAATCAGTTCTTGTTTTTCAGTAACTTTTCTCGAGAACAGGGAAACGAAAGACGATCCGAGTTGGCGCAATCTGTCGCTGCCTTTAAAAAGGAGCGCGGTTGCGGTGATAACTAAAATCAGAACTATCGCGAGAATTATTAAAAGCCGCGTATAAAACTGATTTGTCCTGGCATTTATGTTTTGGTCCATAGTTGTAATTGAATTTTTAACTCGCGTATTTTAGGATTTATCTAAATAAATGTCAATACCTGTCAACCTTGACGACATTCCTAAAATCATGTAGTGAATATTGAATAAATTAGGTCCTAGAATTTATGTATCAAAGAGGTGAAATTTTAGAAAAACATGGATGCCGAGCTGATTTACGCGCAAAAAGCGAAGGGATATTTAGTTTGGGTTTTTTGGGTTTGTGGCTTGTAATTTTGCTCGGCATTTTTGCATTAATTTTTTTCACGCCTATTTTTGGCGGCAATCTTAAAGACGGAATTTCGGAAGTTTTCTTAAATTCGGTTGCGTGGGTTTTCGGGTCATTTACGCAAGGTGATAACGAGGAGGCATCGCCTGCAGTTTCTGAATCTGAAACAGTTCCAGAAGATGAAAATGCTCGAATAAGTTTTGAGGGCGGAGTTCAACTTGTAATTCCTAAGGCTGGCGTGCAGAGCCAAATAGTTTTTCCGATCAAAAACGATTGGGATTACTTAACGGCGAGTTTGCTCAAAGGCCCAGTTCATTACCCGGGCTCTGTAATGCCGGGCGAAGTTGGAAACATGTTTGTCTTTGGGCATTCTGCGGGCGTGCTTAATCCGAGAAATAAAAATTCAATAGTATTTAATAATTTAAAAGAATTGAAATACGGCGATGCAATTTACATGCGTTCGAACGGCTACGAGTATGCCTACAAGGTTTTAAATGTGCAGATAAGGCGGGCTGAAGACGCAGAAATTGATTTTCATACTGACGGCAGAAAAATTTTGACCCTTTCAACCTGCAAAATTTTCGGCGCAAATGAGGAACGCTACATTGTTGAAGCGGAATTTGTGAAGAGATATCCGTTTGGAGCGACTCTACTCTCGGCGGGTGCTTCTTCATAAGCTTGTCCAACATCTAAATTTGTCAGACATCAGATGTTTGACAATGTTTGACAAATTGAACAGTTTGGAAATGAGATGAGGAAGGAAGGAGGAAGTTCTTTTTAAACTAAAAACGCGTCAATAAACAACGTTCAATTAAGAAATTTGGAGGTGTTATGAAAGAGACAGGTTCGGTTTTTTGGCCCTCCCTCGCGGCAGGAGTCGTGGTAGTAGTTCTCGGGCTGCTGGAAAGCGCTTGGGGAGCGGAGGAAATCATGCAGGTGCCGTTGATCCAGTCTGCGCCTGACTCGGCGGTAAAAGCCGCCGAAAAGGCAAAAAAAGAATTTGAAAAAAAAGTTGAGATGGGTGCGGGAGGTGATGTGCCGGCAAAAGTTGCGGCGGCGAAAGTAAAGAAGCCGCCCGCCAAGGCAACCAAGAAGCCGCCCCCAAAAGTTAAAACTGCGCAGGCGCGGGTTGCGGATCCATGTAAAATCGTGGCTCGCGGCAAGCCTTGGAGGTCTCTTCGAGGAGACCCTTACAAGGGGACGCGCGAGGAGGCAATCAAATGCCTGTTCGCCCAAGGCACACCGTTCTTCGGTTACCAAAAAGAATTTCTAAAAAAAGTTCAAACCGAAGAGGGAGCCCCGGGAGCTCTGATTCGAGGCGATAAATTGGATGCGATGATGGTGGGGAGCGGTATGGAGTTAGGTGTCCCTGTTGAATTGGCCGTTGAGGCATCCAAGGAATCGTGGGATGTAACAATCGCAGGAACAACCTGCCGGCTGGTACATCCATTTGATTGTAACAACTGGTCGCGGCTGTGTTTCCCAGCGAAACCGCCTGTTTCGCAGGCCTATGTCCCGCCGCCGCCTCCGGGCGTGTCTACCGTCGAACCAACACGTGTGGAAGATATGTTTAGTATTCTCCCACGCTTGTGGAAGCCGATCGGGACTGCTGCCTTGCTTAATGAAAAACCAGGTTTTCAAAGCCACAACCTGGGCAAGAAAATCATGGAAGAAAAGAAGCAGGGTATTGCGCAGTTAAGTTCGCTTCCTTGCCAGAAATTTCTGGTGAGGTTTACAAATGCGAATTTTGACGCCGCTCATGGTTCCATTTTTGAGCGGAACGGCAGGCGCGAAAGGCTTTCAGGTTTCGGACCGGAAGCAAATACTATTTCGCTCGAAGTTTGCGACGGCGTGGGCGAACTAAAGTTCCCGCTGTCTTGGGCTCGTGATGATATGTTTTTTGAAATTTACGGGCCAAAAGGGATCCTCCGATACCCGAGCGGAGGGAAACTAAAGTCCAGACCTTTCGGCAAAACTCGGGAGCCGAAGGGCGAACGTGGAGTCGTGACAGAATTTTCACGATTCCACTTTTCTACGAACGAGTGAAACGAGTGACGCGTAATTCCGGAAGGAAGAGTCATGCGGGTGCATGCGCTCTCCTTCCGGATCCTTCTTTATCCCGAAATAAATTTCGGGGCAAAGAAGGGTCTGCATCAACAGATCCAAAATCATATGGAAAAAGAAATAAATAAAAAAATTATAACAATTAAGAAGATAAACGCGGTTTTGTTTTTCGTAATTTTATATTTTGTGGTCCGCATACTGCATTCTGTTTTCACATCGGGAGTTTTTGATGCGCGCGCAGAAGCGGGAACATTTATTATTGAAGCTTACAATAACGGCGAATGGATTTTTGTTGCAGATGAAAATTTTCCGGGGCAACCTTACCCCGATCGCTATACATCAAAAACTATCCTGCTTCCGGGAGAAACTAATCGGGTCCGCATTAGGCATGATGGAAATTCTCAAAGCGCGCATCTGGATGAAGTTTCGCTAGGCGGAAAAATTCCTTCCGAGGCGAAGTACGCATCTGACGGAAAATTGATTTCAACGAAGAAACTTTCGCATGCCGATTATGATGTTGTTGATGCGTTGTCAAAGACTATTGAGCTTTCGTGGATTGAAAAAGGAAGAACGCTTTTTATTACGGGAGTCGAGGAAGATTACAAGGGCGTCCCTTATGAATGGCCTGAAAAAGGATACTTAAATTACGAGGTTGGCCAAAACAAGGTTTATAAATTCGATGCAATACCTGCATCGAGCCATCCTGCCGCGACGAGATATGCATACTTTAGAACAAGCGGCGAGAAGTTAAGATTGTTTCTGGACTGGACTTCAGACAACACGCTTGATCCGGAGGGCGACTGGGCGGAGCTTGCAATAAAAACTGACAGCGGTGTCCGATTTTTCAAAATCGACAACAATCATGCGGAATGGGGCAAAAGCGATTATGAATATACAAGCAAGGTAAAATGGGAACACAAAACATATACTTTCCAGATTCCTTTGAAAACAATTGGTGCCAATAACAGTGATCAAATTGAATTTAAGCTTCGCTACTATGGCACAGATGGTGGTGACGGAGACGGCGATGGAGATGGTGGTGATGATGATGGAGACAGTGATAGCGATGATGACGGAGATAGCGATGACGATAGTGATGACGATGGTGATGACGATGGTGATAATGACAATGACGGAGGGGGCGATGACGATGGGTCAGCAGGTGAAGATGATGACGGCACCGCGGGGGAAGATGATGATGGCGCGGCAGGCGAAGACGATGATGGAGTTGCGGAGGAGGATGACGACGGGGTTGCAGAAGAAGATGATGATGGAGTCGGTGAAGATGACGCAGAAGATGAAGGCGAGGAAGGTGAAAACCCCGCAGATGAAGAAGAACCGCCTCAACCTCCAGCCCCGCCTGCTTTCGGTTCCCTGGTAATTGTTAAAGACACCGTTCCCGATCACAGCACCGTATTTACTTTCCGTTCCGATAATTTAAATCCGGGTGTTTTCCAGCTCGATGATGATGGAAACAATTCAAATCAATTTTCCAATTCAAAAACTTTCGTGAATCTGGTTCCAGGAACTTATGCCGTCAGTGAAGATCCCAATTCATTATTTGAAACGATTTCATCTTGCAGTGATGGAAGCCAGGTTTCAGAGATCAAAATTTCAGAGCGCGAAACGGTAACATGCACTTTCACGAATACAAAGAAAAAAGCGAATCTTGTGATTATAAAAAATACGGATCCTGATGACGCGACTGCTTTTACATTTAATTTCTTCTCAAAAGCGCTTGGTCTAGCTACCACAACTTTCCAGTTGGATGATAACGGCAGTACTACTGACGCGTTCTCAAATTCCAAAACTTTTTCGGGGCTTAATCCGGGCGTCTACTCCGTGACAGAAAATTCAAATTCGGACTACAACCAGAGCTCAAATTGCAGCAACGTAAATTCCACAAGTGAGATAAATTTGAGTTTCGGTGAAACCGTTACTTGCACATTTACCAACGCTAAAAAAGGTGGCGGTGGCGGTGGAGGAAATGGCGGTGGAGGAAATGGCGGTGGAGGAAATGGCGGCGGAGGAGGTGGCGGTGGCGGCGGTGGCGGAGGAGGTGGCGGTGGTGGCGTAGGCGGCCCGATCCTACCTTCAAGCAATGTGACGCTTCAAGGCCAATTGATTCCCGCATCGCATATCTTTTTAAGCCAAGTGCCCTATACTGGAATCGGCGATTATTTCAAGCCTTTTCTGATTATTTTCACTGCAATTTTAGGCTCTGCTTTGCTCGCTTATGAAATTTCTGAAAAGAAAAAAATTCGGCATCAACTCGGCGGCGGCTCAAACATAATTTGGATTCTTTGCGCAATCTTAGCAATTCCTGCCTATCTCCTCTATTACTTTTTCAGAAAGATTGCCATTAGATCTCGACAACTCTGAAATTATACGAAAAACACGATATCAAATTTCCCAGTGAGAAATTTGCGCTCGTTCGTCCCATCTTTTTAACTATTCATCGGAATGTTAAAATTGCTTATCTATGCGCCTGAAAAGACTAGAATTAAGCGGTTTTAAATCTTTTGCAAAATCTGTTTCATTAGAGTTTCCGAACTCAATTTCTGCAGTAGTTGGCCCCAACGGGTCCGGCAAATCCAATGTAGCGGATTCTGTCCGGTGGGTTTTAGGCGAGCAATCAATAAAGACGCTCCGCGGCAAGCGCGGCGAAGATTTAATTTTCAATGGTTCTGCAAATGCCCCGAGGCTTTCTAGAGCATCGGTTTCTTTGGTTTTTGATAATTCAAAAAAAGAATTCCCCATTGAATTTTCAGAAGTTGCGATCGGCAGGCGCGTTTATCGGGACGGCGCCAATGAATATTTGTTAAATGGCTCGCAAGCGCGTCTTCGGGATATTATTGAGCTTTTGGCTAACGTAGGTCTTGGTTCGAGCCAGCACCATATAATCGGGCAGGGCGAAGCTGACCGTATTTTGTATGCATCGCCTAAAGAGCGAAAGGAGATGATTGAAGATGCGCTTGGACTAAAAATTTATCAGATAAAGCGCGCAGAAGCCGAGCGCAAACTCAACTCAACTGAAGAAAATATCAAACAAGTGCAGTCTCTTCAGCGCGAGATACAGCCGCATCTGAAATTTTTGAGCGATCAGGCAAAGAAATATGAAATCGCATCCAAATTACGCGAGGAATTAAAAACATTGCTTGAAGAATATCTTTCAAAAAAATTCCTAACGCTGGAAAAAAAGACCGCAGAACTTCGAGGGAAGAAATTTGATCCGGAAAAAGAACTTAAAATAATAGAGAATGAAATATCCGAAGCCCGAAAAAAAGTAGAGCATGCAGACAAGAAAGTTTACGAGCGTCCGGCAGAGCTGACTGCGTTTGAAAGAAAGCTTTCACAGCTTCGCGAAGCAAGAATCGAGGCCAGTGCAGCTTTAGGAAAGCTTGAAGGGATAATTTCATTTGAAGAGCGGAATTTAAAGACGGAGGCAAAGGAGCTTGTTTCAAGAAGAGAAATTGAACAAATTTTTTCCGAAATTTCAAAGCAGCTTTCTGAATTTAACAAAGAGATTTCGCTTGAAAAGATTTTTGATAAAGTCGCTGATATTAAAAAACTGATTGCAGATTTTCTTTCGAGCTTTTCCGGCGCTTCGCCAAAAGTTGCCAATGATCTGGAAAAGCATAAAAAGGAGCTCGCTCGCGTAAAAGAGCGGCTTGATGAAATGAGAAAAGATGAAGGAAAAGTTTCGAAGGAGTATGAAAATTTTCTTGAAAAATCACGTTTCATGGCCGAAGAGTTGCGGCAGGATGAAAGAAAAATTTATCAGCTCGAAAGCGCGGCCGTAAAATTAAAGGACGAGCTGCGCGCGTTGGATTTTGAGATGGAACGGATAAAGATTTTGACGGACGATTACAAGCGCGAATTGGAAGAAGCTAAGCCTTATATTTCGGTTCAATTGCCGAGAGCGGTTTTCGAGTTCAGTTCGGAAGGCGAGTCGGAGACGCTTAGAAAAAAAGTTGAGCGGGTAAAAATTAAACTCGAAGAAGCAGGCGGAATTGATCCCGCGGTTTTGAAGGAATTCCAGGAAGTATCAAACCGGCAAGAATATTTATCCAAAGAACTTTCGGATTTGGGCGCTGCAGCCAAAAGCCTTCGGGAAGTTATGAAAGAACTAGAGGAAAAAATAGAAGCTAGTTTTAAAGATGGGATTCATAAAATTAATAAGGAGTTTGAAAAATTTTTCCAGACGATGTTCGGTGGCGGTAAGGCGTCACTTAGGATAATTTCTCGAGATATGCGCAAGAAAAAAACAGAGGAAAGCGCTGAATTCGAAGAAGGTGGCTTGTCCCCCGAAGTTTTAGCGAAGGAGGAAGAGGGAATTGATATTAACGTTGATCTCCCGCGGAAAAAAATTCGCTCACTAGATATGCTCTCGGGAGGCGAGCGGGCGCTTGCGTCAATTGCGCTTTTGTTTGCGCTCTCTAGTGTTCATCCCCCGCCATTTTTGGTTTTGGACGAAACTGACGCGGCGCTTGATGAGGCGAACTCGCAGCGTTATGCAATGATGCTCGAAGATTTATCAAAAACAACTCAACTTATCGTGATCACGCACAACCGCGCTACTATGAAGTGTGCGGGAGTGCTTTACGGCGTAACGATGGGCTCTGACGGAATTTCAAAACTTTTGTCTTTGAAGTTTGAAGAAGCAGGCGCTCTAGTTTCGTAATCTTTATAGAGCCTATTTATCACTTTTATTTCCTCAAATATACGCTATCGTGCAGTTATGAGGTAGTTGATGTATAATTTAAATAATGGCACAAGAAGCGAAATTAATGACACAGGTTTTAGAATTGCTGGCAGCTGGGACACTTTTAGGCTTTGTTAAGAGTAAAAAAGAACGACGAAAGCTTTTTGAAGAAAGCGACCGTGTCTGGTATTCAATGGATAGAAAACAGTTGTACCAGATTCTCGGGCGACTAAAACTTCGGGGCGCCATAGAAGTGATTAAGCGGGGCGATGGAGTAGAAAAAGTGCAATTTACCAACGCTGGAAGATTTCTTTCTCTCTCACACCAATTCAAAAGTATGAAACTTATCCCCAAAAAGAAGTGGGACAGAAAGTGGCGGCTTGTACTTTTTGATATTCCCGAGTCAATAAAGAAAACGCGCGATGCGCTTCGGCGGAAATTGAAGCATCTTGGCTTTCTGGAATTTCAAAAGAGTGTTTTTGTGTATCCGTATCCTTGCCGGGATGAGATAAATTTTGTCATTAATTTCTTCGATATTGCGGAGTCGGTTTATTACATTGAAGCTCCTATTATTCCTGATACTAATTTGAAGAAACACTTTAAGATTTGATTAGTAAACTTTATATTTCTTCAATAATCCGCGATCGCGTATGATTGAGGTGGCAGACAGAGACCATGGACATCTTTCTAGAAATTCGGGCGAGAGGATCCGACGAAAATATTACTCTTGGACTCGAGGATACCATCGAGGATTTCGTGCTTGGAATTCAAACGTGTTTTAGTTTGGGTTTTATGCTCGAAGCCGAGAGTTTAGAGAAAGCCCTGACGCTCTGGCGCTCTCGCAGCTAATCACTCCGGGGTCATCACTAGAGATTAGGCTCTATGAGAATGAAATAATTTTTGATCTGGACCTCTATTATTACTCCTGCACGTTGCGGCGCGAGAAAGTGAAGATGGAACTCCGACGGCCTTTCAACGGACTTTTGGACTGGTTTATGGAAGTTCCGCGCTAAATCATGTACACAATGATCCGCACAGTTAACCCCAATGCTATTTACGCCGGTGTTGATTTTTAATATTGAATCTTGTAGTATACTTTTCATGTTAATGATTCGCTTACAGCGTGTGGGCAGGCGAAACGATCCTTCATTCCGGATCGTTATTACTGATTCCCGAAATGCTCCGCGTTCCGGAAAATTTATTGAAGTTGTCGGAGCGTATGATTCAAAAAATAAAAAACAGCAGTTTAATTTAGAAAGAATTAAATATTGGATTTCAAAAGGTGCAAAAACTTCCGCAACAGTAAACAACCTTTTGATTAAAAATAAAATTATTTCTGGTACGAAAATTCACGTATCCATAAATCAAAATTCAGCTGTTAAACTGGCCGAAGCCGTGACAAAAAGCGCTGCTAAAGCTGATGCAATTGAAGCATAGGATTAGGCTTGCATTTTCCCATAAATCTGCTATAATTAATAAAGCAGTTTAATTATGATCGGGTCGAATACTGCTCGAAACGTTAGTATTACAGGTTTAATTATATTGGTATGGCGGAAAACTACGGTGACCAGGAATTTCTGGAATTTGTCGTAAAGTCGCTCGTGGACAACCCGTCGGACGTGAATATTTCCCGAACGGTTGATGAGATGGGAGTCCTTTTGACTCTCAAGATCAATCCGGCTGACATGGGGAAAATAATCGGCCGTAACGGCAACACAGCGAAAGCCGTCCGCACGCTTTTGCGCGTCGTTGGCATGAAAAATCATGCGCGCGTGAACTTGAAAATCGAGGAACCGGAAGGTTCTACTCGTGGCCCAAGAGTATCCTCAAATATGGACAGCGTGATGGAAGACTTGAAGCTTTAATTTTGATTTAAAGACAGCAAAGCCGTCCGGGTGTTTCTCGGGCGGCTTTGTTTTTTTTGCGGACAATACCAATTCATCTGATCTGGATTAGGCGTTTTTTGAAGTCAAGAGCACGAAGTAAATATCTAAACGACCTGATAAATATCAAAAAACCGATCATGCCAACGACAATACCCCAGATACGTTGAGACCAGTAGAAGAGGGCCGCGCCCGTTATCAGATACAGAGCAGAAACCGTGATTCTTACCCAGAATTTTTTTCTGGCCTTTCGAATGTCCGCTCTGTTGGGCAATCTTTGCAAAATAGCCAAAATAACCACCTCCTTTTAATTTAATTTTAAAATAAAAAAAGTTATCTGTATAATGAAATTCATGGCAAAAATTCGTTTTGATATCATTACAATTTTTCCGAAAATTTTTGATTCATATTTTTCAGAATCGATTATTAAGCGCGCGGTAGAAAAGAAAAAAACGGAGATTAAAATTTGGAATTTGCGAGATTTTACACGCGACAAACATAAAAAGGTTGATGACCGCCCGTTTGGGGGAGGCGCAGGAATGGTTCTTCAAGCCGAGCCAATTTTACGCACTGTTTCTTCTTTAAAAAAAAAATCCGTGGGGCTGCGTACAAAAATTATTTTGTTTTCGGCGAAGGGGAAACAATTCAACCAGAAAATTGCGTATGACTGGTCTGAAAAATATAATCGCTTCATTTTAATTTCGGGACGGTATGAAGGAATTGATGAGCGCGTCAAAAAAATTTTGCGCGCAGAGGAAATTTCAATCGGGCCCTATATTATGACTGACGGTGATATCGGGGCTATGGTGTTTGTTTCCGCGCTTGTGCGTCTTATTCCTGGGGTGCTTAAAGAAGAATCGCTTGCTGAAGAAAGTTTTGGCCCCAAACTAAAAACTAAAAACTATCAACTGAAAACTGACTTGGAATATCCTCATTACACAAGGCCTGAAGTTCTAAAATGGCATGGAAGGAAGTATAAGGTTCCGCCAGTCCTTCTTTCGGGGGATCATAAAAAAATCGCGCTCTGGCGGGATGCTCACAGGAGATAGAATCGGCCGGTTGACAAGCTTTGCAGGAACCATATAATGGACATTGGACTTAGAATTAATTCGAAAACTTATGTAAACAGCCCTAAAAATTTATTTGAAAAATAAACAAGTCCGCAACTGTTTTTATGTGAAGGCAGTTGCGGGTTTGTTTACAGAGAATATTCAGATCGACAGAACGTTGAAAAAAGAATATCAAAAACATGTCCCGATTTTCATAAATGAAAATCGGGGATCCTCGATTTTGCATTTCTGCTTTGCAGAAGCAAAATCGGGACACACAACCCGCAAGGAATTGTTTAAGACAATACTTAAGCGGGTGAAAAGTTTGTGACAAAAGAAAGTTATAACTACTCTCTTTTGTCCCGTTCAAAATTTGCTCGCGCAATGCGTGAGCAATTCAAAGAGAGTTTGATCCTGGCTCAGGATGAACGCTGGCGGCGTGGATAAGGCATGCAAGTCGAACGGAACATCTTTTGAAGGAGTTGAGATTATATCAATGCGACGGATTTAGATGTTCAGTGGCAGACGGGGTAGTAACACGTAGGAACTTACCCCAGAGACGGGCATAACTAGCCGAAAGGTTAGCTAATTCCCGATAGTCTCGGCACCTTCGAGACTTTGTGTCGAGCGAATTACACGAAGTTTGGAAGGTGCCGAGTAAATCTAGCGATAGGCTCTGGGAAAGGCCTGCGGGCTATCAGCTTGTTGGTAGGGTAATGGCCTACCAAGGCTATGACGGCTAGGGGAAGTGAGAGCTTGATCCCCACCAATGGAACTGCGACACGGTCCATACACCTACGGGTGGCTGCAGTCAAGAACATTCGACAATGGGCGAAAGCCTGATCGAGCGACGCCGCGTGCGGGAAGAAGCTCTTCGGAGCGTAAACCGCTTTTCTGCGAGAAGAAGAGTTGGAGCTGTGAGGAGATATTTAAAATGTTAAATAGAGAATATCAGCGCTATTTGTATATAGTGCGCGGGGTAAATCAAAAAACCGGGGAAAGAGTTACAAAAGAATTTGAAGCAACATCAGATGAAGTCCCTGGGAGATTCATAAGAATCAAAAATGACAACCCCAAATATATTTTCAATAGTCCTTATCCAATAAGGAAAATACGAGGCAAGTAGAAAGGAAAAAAACTTGTCTCTTCACAGCTCTAACTCTGACGGTACCGCAGGAATAAGGGCTTGCTAACCTCGTGCCAGCAGCCGCGGTAAGACGAGGAGCCCGAGCGTTATCCGGATTTATTGGGCGTAAAGGGTGTGTAGGGGGCACGGTTAGTCTCCGTTTAAATTTCAGGGCTCAACCCTGAAGCTGGCGGGGAAACGGCCGAGCTCGGAGGGTGCCAGAGGCAAATGGAACTCTAGGTGTAGGGGTGAAATCCGTTGATATCTAGGGGAACACCAAAGGCGAAGGCAATTTGCTGGGGCATTCCTGACCCTGAAACACGAAAGCGTGGGGATCAAAAAGGATTAACCCGCTGCATGGCAGCGAAATTTTCAATTTACAATTTTCAATTTTCAAATTGGAGATTTTACTGCTGTGCAGTGGCCGCCGAGGGTATCGGCGGAAAACTAGTCCCCTCGAATCCGCTAACTGGCGGACGAGGATAAAAAACTTGTTCCAATTTTGCCCAACGCATGTTGGCTGCAAAATTGAGAATCCCGTCGAGGCGTGAGCCGAGGCGGGAGCTATATGCTGGAAAGTCCGGTGTATCCAAAACTACTTGCAAGAGTAAAAATGTTTTGGTGCGGATAACCAGCAGGGAAGAATTAAGAAAGGAGTAGAAAATGAACTATCTCGCTATACTTGATATAGAAAACAAGAACCGCAGCATAGTTGAATGCATCGAACAGGAGTCCGACGATCTTGCGAAAGCGGATTTGGCTGAATTTATCAAGAACATCGAAGCTGGCGGAGATCGAGTTATTGGCAGAAACCTTTATGAGGTGAGTCGTTTTATCCCAGTCTAATTCCCCTCAACGACTATACGCCGAGGCGAGCACTTTGAAGTCCGGATGTCTAACGACGTCCGCTTCTCAAAGTGCTCGTATGATATAGTCTGAACTCTGCAGCGATGCAGAGAGACAAGCAGAAATGTCTTGCCCTACAACATTTTGAAAATTGGAAATTGTAAAATTGAAAATTTCAAATTTGTTGTTAGCAACAAATTTGTAGATACCCTTGTAGTCCACGCCCTAAACGATGCAGGCTAGGCATCCGAAGTATCGACCCTTCGGGAGCCGTAAGCTAACGCGTTAAGCCTGCCGCCTGGGAAGTACGATCGCAAGATTAAAACTCAAAGGAATAGACGGGGACTCGCACAAGCGGTGGAGCATGTGGTTTAATTCGATGGTAAACGAAGAACCTCACCAGGGCTTGAAATGTAAGCGAAATTTTTTCGAAAGAAAAAATGTCTCACAAGGACGCTTACACAGGTGTTGCATGGCCGTCGTCAGTTCGTGGCTTGAGCTGTTCCCTTAAGTGGGGTAACGAACGCAACCCTTATCGTCTGTTATAAGTGTCAGACGAGACTGCCTCCGTATAGGGGGAGGAAGGCGGGGATGACGCCAGGTCAGCATGACCCTCTGATGCCCTGGGCTACACACATGCTACAATGCTCACTACAATGGGTCGCGATGCCGTAAGGCGGAGCCAATCTCATCAAAGGTGAGCTCAGTTCGGATTGAGGTCTGAAACTCGACCTCATGAAGCTGGAATCGCTAGTAATCGCGGATCAGCTATGCCGCGGTGAATACGTTCTCGAGTCTTGTACTCACAATAAAAGCGCGCAGCAGTTTTATTTTCTGAATGGTTAAAATCCATTTCTCTTCTCGTCAAAGAGCATAGCCGAAAGATAGTTTGCCGCTGTGAAGCGGCAAGCGAAGGATCTGGAAGCAAAAAGCAGCCGATATATAAATGGCAGTTCGACCTGCAATTGGCGGTGAGGGCAGGGAAGATCATAATAAGGCCAATTCGGATGCTTGGAATAGAAAATAAAATGACCTGTGGAGATCTGACGCTGCTATTTTGTCGCAAGATAAGATATAATGAAACTTACGCAGCGTCAGAAGTCAGCTGGATCATAGTACCGGCTAGAACCGGAAAGGATCCACTCTAAATATGCTTAATGCCGAATATATTATTGGACTAGTTGATGGCGAGGGTAGTTTTACCGCCTACATTAAAAACCCTGAATTTACAAAAAATGTAAAAAGATGGGTTAGAGCTGAACCGAAATTTTATTTAAAGCTTATTGAGAGAGACTCTGAAATTCTCTTTAGGCTAAAAAAATTTTTCGGTTGCGGCGAGGTGTATTTTCAGAAAGATACACGTAAGAATCACCAGAATTGTTATCGCTATGAAGTATCCAATAGAAAGGATCTTGAAGATGTCATTATTCCGTTTTTTAAAACTCATCAGTTGCAGCTTAAATCAAAGAAAAGAGACTTTGAGATATTCTGTGATCTGATGTTGAGGATAAAAAACGGCCAACATCTTAACAAGCAGGGGTTAGCTAAGCTCTATAAAATAAAAGCATCAATGCATTAGAGCTCGCGTAGCGCGGGAAATCCGCACACTACGTGGGAACATCAATTCTAAGTTTCTAGAAGATAATCGCCCGTCACGTCAGGGAAGCCGGGAGTACCCGAAGGTCGTTTTTTAACGGACGAAGGTAAGCTCGGTGACAAGGACGAAGTCGTAACAAGGCACGGCTAGCGGAAGCTGGTCGTGGATTTTCTCCTTTTAAGGATAAATTTCGTTTAGTTTTGCTTCGGTAAAATTTAAACGCCACTCCTTAATAGGCCGGTCAATTAGTTGACTAGTTAGTAGTTGATTAGTTGAATAGATTTTGGCCGCTAATCTAAAATGGCGGCTCCGGCTCGGCGGTACCGAGCAGAACGGGACAAAAGAGAGGGCAAAACCCCTTTGCAAAGTGCAAAGGGGTTTTGCTTTGACTGAAATCATTGTTTAATTATACTTAAATCAGAGCTTAGCTTATTTAATTAGCCTTCAGGTCGAGATTAAAAGTAAAATATTTTTTAAAAAAATGGCTGACAAAGTAATGGCATATTGCGTCAAGTGCAAGGCAAAGCGAGAAATGGCAATGGCGAAGGAGGTAACAATGAAAAACGGCCGCAAAGCAATGAAAGGTTCCTGTCCGAAATGCTCGACGGGAATGTATTCTATCCTTCCCGGCGCAAAAAAATAGTTTGTAGATTGTGCGAGTAGAAGGAATCGAACCTTCGACCTCTGTCTTATCAGGACAGCGTTCTACCACTGAACTATACTCGCATTTTGATTTTATTTAATATAGCAGATGGCGACTCGATTGCCTAGATTATTTTGACTTTCCGCATTGGTTTATCGCATTTAATGTTCGGATTCATGAAAAAAAATATCACTCTGATCATTGGATTAACTATTCCGCTAGTCATGATTTTAGTTGTTGCCGGGAGCATTTATTTACCAAGCCTTTTTGTCTCGCCTAAATATGACTTTATCTATATCAGCAGCGCTAGTTACTCTAGCAGATACACATATGCAGTTGAGAATGAAAAATTAATAAGAACGGAAAGGCCCGCTGAAGAAAGGAGCATGTCCCGCACAATTTTCGATGAAAAGATTTATTATTATGGCATAGAAGAAAATAAATCGAGAGAAATTTCATTTGACGAAGCCTCGCGGTTAAATCTTGTATCGAGTTATAAGTCTCCAGATGGTTTCGAGATTTCTTACGGTTCGAGCGGCGATGGAATATTTCCCTTTTTTCCAAGGAGTAGCAGGGATCGATATCTAAAGGGCAATGGCGTGGCGAAAAAATTAAACATGGAGGCTGGAAACATTTATGCGTATGATTTTCAATTTATTGGCTGGGTAAAAAAATAATATGGCGAACAAAGCGGAAATTTTGAAATTTATTAGAGATGTTTCGAAAGAAAACCTCGTTTCGCGCGAAGAACTGGTTTCGGCTTTTGAGGAGGGGCGCGGTGAAATGCGAGACCGCGTTTTTACTAATAAACTCGGAATGTCAGAAATTCTATATTATATTGGCGGGGGAATAGTTTTTTTGGGCATCGCAATTCTCGTTTGGCAGAATTGGGATTTTCTTTCTCCTCTAACGCGCATTCTTGTAACGCTTGGATCAGGCATTACTGCATACATTGTCGGGGTCGTATTTCAAAAAAGGGAGGATATAGAAGTAATAGGGTCAGCTTTTTTTCTCCTCTCGGCCATGCTTTTACCAATTGGGCTTGTTGTGTTTTTTGACAATGCAGGATTGGATGCGGGAAGTGACGGATCGCAAAGCTTTATTTCTGGTGTTCTGATTGTTGTTTTTCTTTTATCCTATTTTCTCTTCAAGAAAAATATTTTTGCGTTTTTTAGTATTATTTTTTCGACATGGTTTTTCTTTGCATTCACCAATTTTCTTGTTGGAAGTAACCCTATCGTTGCAGAATGGGATTTTTTTCAATATCGCGCATTAATTGCGGGGTTTACCTATTTGCTCTTGGGGTATGCGTTTTCTAAGACCGACAAAGCTCCGATCTCACAGTTTCTCTACAGTTTCGGTATCCTTGGCTTTCTTGGAGCAGCTTTTACGCTTGGAGGGTGGGAACCTAAGCAAAATTTTTTTTGGGAAATGATTTATCCCTTGCTGATATTCGCAACGCTCTTTGCGAGCGTTCACGTAGAAAGCAAATCTTTTCTTGTCTTTGGAACTATATTCCTAATGATTTATATTCTGAAGATCACAGCTGAATATTTTACAGAAGGTCTGGGCTGGCCCTTTGCCCTTGTAATTGCAGGCTTTCTCATGATCGGCGCCGGCTACATGTCGATCTCTCTTAAGAAGAAATACTTTCCAGAATAGTTTAAATAAACTTTGAGTTACTTTGCGCGGACGCTTTATGTCGCTGGTGTAATGTTTTAAAATTAATCATGGCTAAGATAAGGGTCGGAGTGCTTCGCGGAGGACCATATTCGGAATTCGAAGCTTCGCTCCAATCCGGGGCGAATGCTTTGAAATATTTGCCGCGTAATAAGTATGAATTGAAAGACATTCTTTGGACTAAGGACGGAATTTGGCATTTGGATGGATTCCCCTTGCCGCCTGAAAAACTAGCTCATAAAATTGATGTTGTTTTTAATGCCTTGCATGGCAGACTCAAGGGGTATAAAAAAGCCGAGCAAAGCTTTAAAACGCTGGGGCTGCCTGTTACCGGCTCGGATGCGGTTTCTGCCGCCGCCGCGGGCAATAAAATAATTTCGAGAAAGATTTTTGAAAGCCATGGCTTGAAAGTTCCCCACGCTGTGGTTGTCTCACGGCTTAGCGATCGAAAAAAAATGGTATCAACGGCGCGCGAGACGCTTTTCCCTTGGTGGGTAATCAAGCCAGCGCAAGCAAATTCAGCCTTGCAAATTTTAGCAAAGAGCGAGCCTGAAATTGTTAGAGCTTTGGATAAAATATTTGAGACTCCTGACTGCAAAGAAGCATTAATTGAAGAAAACTTGGATGGAAGGGTCGCTTCAGGCGGAGTGCTTGAAAATTTTCATGGACAAAAATATTACGCGCTGCCGGTTGTTGAAATTTGCGATCCGAAAAGAGGAGGGATGATTTGTCCGGGACGTTTTGACAAGGCCACGACGGATAAAATTAAAGAATCGTCA
The DNA here is from genome assembly GCA_016186825.1 of Candidatus Giovannonibacteria bacterium. Classification (GTDB taxonomy): domain Bacteria; phylum Patescibacteriota; class Minisyncoccia; order JACPKW01; family UBA11713; genus JACPKW01. The sequence continues at coordinate 41,904 of JACPKW010000001.1, read as the reverse complement.
ATAGTTGCGCATCAGGCTTTGGGGTGCAGGCATTATTCGCGCACAGAATTCACATTATCAAAACGCGGGATTTATATTAACAAAGCGAATGCTCTTCCGAAATTGACTCCGGAGGCCTGTTATCCGGAGGCGGCGAATGTTGCCGGACTTTCTTTCAAAGGACTATTGGAGCATTTAATTTCAGAAGCTCGAAAATAATCAATGGAGAAAAGCAAGTTAAAAGTTGGAGTTATCTTTGGGGGTCTTTCTGAAGAGCGGGAAGTTTCTTTAGCTTCTGGCAGACAGGCATATCAGCTCATGGATCGAGTATTTTTTGAGCCTGTGGCGATATATTTTTCGCGTGAAGCAAAATTCTGGAAAATTCCGGAAGCGCTTGTAATCAGAAATACATGCAAGGAAATCGAAGAAAATCTTGAGGCAAAAGCGGCGATCCCTATTTCATATGAAGGCCTTGCCAAAGAAATTGAATTTGCCTTGCTCACAACGCATGGCAAATATGGTGATGATGGATGTATTCAGGGTCTGCTCGAATTGCTCGGTATTCCTTACAGCGGATCTGGTGTTTTGTCTGCGGCGCTCGGAATGGATAAGCCGATGCAGAGAAAACTTTTAAAATTTTCGCCAGATAATATCAATATTCCAGAAGGTGAAGTTATTTACAAAGAGGATTGGGAGCGTTCGAAAAGTGAAATTGCTTCGAGCCTAGAAAAAAAATTCGGTTTCCCGCTTGTCACCAAACCTTCGCGCGAGGGTTCCACTCTCGGAGTGAAACTTGTTAAAGCTAAGGGAGACTTTGATCCCGCAATGGCTGAAGCTTTTCGTTTTGACCCTTCAGCGCTAATTGAAAAGTATTTAATGGGGCGGGAGTTTTCTTGCGTTGTAATGGGAAACAAGGAACCGGCCGCATTTTTGCCGACAGAAACTATACATAACGACGAAATTTTTACATATGACCATAAGTATTTGCCGGGCGGATCGGAGAAAGTTACGCCGATGGAAATTGATGAAAGTGTAATTAAGGAAATTCAGCGCCAAGCAATAGCCGCGTATAAGGCCTTGGAGGCGAAAACTTTTGCCCGGATAGACGGCTTTGTTTTGGATTCAGGCGAGGTGTTGATAACGGATCCGAATTCCGGCGCTTCCACAGGTCTCGGTCCTTCATCTTGGACTTTTCATCAGGCATCGCTTGCGGGGCTTGGTCCCAAAGATTTCATAACGAAGCTCATCGAATTAGGCATGGAAGCGCATCAAGGTAAAAAAGGACCGCTATGACCGATGCGGCAAAAAAAGTTAAAGTCGGGATAATTTTCGGCGGATCATCTTCTGAAAAAGAAGTATCGCTCGAAGGCGGACGCAATGTTTTTCAGAAAATCGATACATCCAAGTATGATATTTTCGCTATTTTCATGGACTCAAAACATCGGATTTGGAAAATTCCGGAGTTCTTGCTGTTGCAAAATACAACTTCCGATATCGAAAGGCTGCTTGCAACCAAAGGGGAGAGAATTTTTTATGAAGAGTTGAAATCACAGATTGATTTTGCATTTATTATCGGGCATGGAAAATTTATGGAGGATGGATGCCTGCAAGGACTGCTCGAGCTTCAGAAAATTCCTTATAACGGCCCCGGAATTTTAGGAAGCGCACTTGGTTCGGAAAAATATATTCAAAGAAAAATATTGGATAATGCGGGGATTAAAACTCCAAAGCACCTCGCTCTATTTGAAGATGAATGGCGCGAACGTCCGGAAATTGCGGCAAGGCGTATTGAGGACTATCTAGGCTTTCCGGTTGTTGTAAAGCCGTCACGCGAGGGGTGTTCAACAGCGATTGGGATTGTGGCGAAAGCAGAGGATCTCCCGCAGGCATTTTCGGCGGCTTTTCACTGGGATCGGAGAATTTTAGTCGAGGAAAAAATTACGGGGATGGAAATTACTATTTCTGTATTAGGCAATCGCGCGAGTCGAATTGCTCTCCCGATAACAGAAACGCCATGGAGTAAAAATTTGGGATATCTAACGCTGCAGGATAAATTTTTGCCCGGAGGAGCTGAAATGATCACGCCTGCAAGGCTTTCTCTGGAGTTAACGGCGCGCGCGCAGGAAATCGCAATTAAAGTATGCGATGAATTAAATTTAATCGGGTATCCGAGAATTGACATGTTTGTGAAAGAAGACGGAGAAATTGTTGTGCTTGAACCGAATACTTTGCCGGGCATAACTCCTTCAACAATGGTATTCCATCAGGCCGCGGAAGTGGGGATGAACCCCGCGGATTTTCTTGATAAAATAATTGCGCTTGGCATCGAAGCGCATGCTAAAAAAATAGGGCCGCTTTAATGAAAATCAATATTAAACATTTCATGGTTTTATATCTCGCAGTGCTTTTGGTTTTGGGCGCAATATTCCATGGCAATGCGGCGATTTTTTTGAACGCTATTGCAATAGTTCTTTTATATTCATTTTTCGATTTGATCTGGACTTATTTTCGGGATCGCATCTGGTATATGCCAGAAAGCTCGCTTATCTCGGGTCTAATCTTGTCATTAGTTGGTCCTTTGGCGCAGGATTATCGTTTTATTATATTGCTGCCCCTTTTGGCGGTTTTTTCGAAGCAAATAATCAAATTCAATGGGCGACATATTTTTAACCCTGCAGCTTTTTCGCTTGTCGTTCTTTCCTTATTTAGTCCATTTGTTCTCACTTGGTGGGGCGCCAATTTTGCATACTTTACAACTTGGATTATGCTCGCGGGTGGAATATTCATACTGTGGAGGCAGAGGCGATTTGAAACGGCAATTGCATTTTTGCTAACTTATATGGGTTTATTTGCGATTTCTAATTATTTCCAAAAATTTAGCTTCGAAAATACGGTTTTTTTATTCCGAAACATCATTTTAGATGGGACAGTTTTATTTTTTGTTACCGTAATGCTCATTGAACCCATGACGTCATCTTTTCGCCCAACCCGGAACAGGGTGTTATATGGAATTATTGTGGGAGCCTTTGCGGTAATTTTTGCGTTCAAAGGCCCCAAGCAGGTCGATTATTTATTGTTGTCGCTGCTTGTGGGTAATCTTATAATGCGAATTATCGAAGAAAATTGGCGCGCCTTAGTTTGAGTCTCGGAGTCGAGGACCGCGAGGCGTTTGAAGAGGAAATTAATATTAACTTAAAAAGTTATGAATAAAATATTAGTTATCATTTTGGTTGTCTTTGTTATTATTGCCGGAGGATGGTATTTATATTCCAACTCCAGTCAGAAAAACATGGGAATTTCGAGCCAGCCCGATTTATCTAATAAGTCGAACGCAAGCGAGAATGCTGGAAATACGAATTCAAGCGGAATGACTGGAAATACAACGGGGATGATGTCCGAGGAAATGACAGTTGAAATGATGTCGAATGGATTTTCACCGTCAACAGTGAACATAACAGCGGGAACGAAAATTAATTTCGTGAACAGAGATTCAAAGCCGCACTGGCCGGCGTCCGGGCCGCATCCAGCGCATACTTGCTACGCGGGATTTGATGCGCTTCGCGGCGTCAATCCTGGCGAAACTTATTCATTCACATTCAATGAAAAGAATAGCTGTGGATTCCACGATCACTTGAATACAAGCATAAGAGGAACGGTTACGGTAGAGTAGCATGGCACGAATTTCGGAAATTCCGGAGGGGGATGGGAAGATTGTAAAAATAGATGGAAAACTTTTAGCTATATATAACGACGGGGAAAAAATAAAAGTCTTCTCGACAATCTGCCCGCACGCGCGCTGTGACGTTGAATGGAATGATGCCGAAAAGACATGGGATTGTCCATGCCACGGTTCACGCTTTGAGGCGGCAGGAAAATTACTGAAAGGCCCCGCCCAAACTGGTCTCGAAGAATTCGAAGTTAAAATTGACGAGAACGGCGAAATAAAATTATTCTGATATTCAGAAAAGCTCCCGCTTGAGTTGTCGGGAGTTTTTCATTTACATACTAGCATTTACCATCTTGGCGTCATTTGTTCACGATCGCCCAAAGATGGCGCCAAGAGGAGAAATTGCGACTTAAAAAAAAAGTGATTATAGGTTATACTTTTATCTTATTAGGTTAGGGCCCGTAGTTAAGTGGCAAAACGACCGGTTTGCATCCGGTAGGCGGGAGTTCGATTCTCCCCGGGTCCACATTTTAGAAAAAGACAAATCCACAGGCCTTCCGCCGCCTTCGGCGGCGGCCAAATCGTATGGTTTTGGGGGCGAAAAAATCCGGCGGCAAAATCAAAAAATACCATAGTGTATTTTAGTATAACATTGTCCAACAATATAACAAAGTGTTAAAATGTGAATATCTCAAATATGGACAAAATCTCTGCACAATTTGGAAACAACATGAAGCGCATTAGAGCTAAAAAGAAGATGTCGCAAGGCGATATTGCGCGAGCTTTAGATGTTGATAGGGGCTATATCAGCAATATTGAGAATGGGAAGAAAAACCCCACCCTTGCGACAGTTGCTAAAATAGCTAATGCGCTGGGCGTATCGGCTAATGAATTACTGAAGTAATTATGGACAAAAAACTACTAAATCGAAATGAGGTAATACAAGGGCCATCGCCAAAAGTTTTGGAGACTTCAAGAAATTTCTCCTCTGAACATATAGCTTTGTATTTTGAAGGCTATTTTGGTTCGACCTTAATTCCAAAATTGTCTAAAATTTTCCAATTACCGGAAGATCAAATCATTATTGGTTATGGATTAGAAGATATTTTTAGAACTATTTTTGACAGTTTGAAACCAGATAATGATATTGTTCTCACTCATGAATTTCATTACACTTATTACGACAAATATCTTGATTTTAAGAAGATAAAGTTGGAAAATTTTAGACTCATAGAAAATCAGAACGATTTTACTTTTGATATTGATGATTGCCTTAGAAAAGTTGGTGAATTAAAGCCAAAATTGGTTTTAATCACTTCGCCAAACAATCCGACAGGAAATTCAACAAATCTTGCTGATTTGCAAAAGATATTGAATAAAGCCGACAAAGCAACTCTCGTTGTTTTGGACGAAGCTTATTTTGGATTTGACGAAAAATATAATCAGCAAGATTTTATAGCTTTGCTGGAAAAACATGATAATTTAATGATTTTAAGGAGTTTTTCTAAACTTTATGCGCTCGCTGGTTTGCGAATTGGATTTGCATTGTGCGGCAAAAAAGTGAAAGAGATTTTACGCTATCAAAATTTTTACTTGGGCGGTAGCCGACTTTTAGAAGAAATTGCGATTGCCGCACTTGAATCAGATGAATACTATGAAAAACTTTCAAGTGAGGTTATTTCTGATAGGCAAAATTTTGTTGCCGAGGTCAACAAATCTAAGAATTTTAAAGCCTTTGATTCAAAAGCAAACTTTGTTTTAGTGAAAGTAGAAAAAACAGCAAAACCTATTTTGGAACAAGAATTAGACAAAATGAATTTTTTGATTTCAAAATTTGTTTCCGAAGAATTTATGCGTATTTCAATCGGATCAAAACAATATACAGAGAAGCTGTTGGAGGTTTTGACAAAAATTGGCTGAAATTTATGAAAACGAAAATTTATGAAAATTTGGCTGAATTATTTCCCTTGTGGCGCGAAACAACTCTTGGAAAAGTTGGACACGAAAGAGAGGAAACAAATTTTGTCATTGATATTTTCAAAAAATATTCCGAAAAAATAGAAAAAGTAATTGATTTGGGCGGCGGCGTTGGCCTTCATTCTGGATTACTTCTAAAAGCTGGATATGACGTAACTTTATTCGACCAGTCAGAAAAAGCACTTTCGATCGCCAAGAAAAATTATCCCGATTTAAAAGTCATTCATGGACAGTTTGAGACCATAAATATAAATCAAGAATACAACGCCGCCATTTGTATGTGGTCAACTTTATCCTATATTTTTTCGGAGGAAGGCAGAAGAAACTTCTACGATTGGCAGAAAACACACATTAAGAAAATTGTTATTTTAGACGAAGCAAATTTTTATAGATATAATCAAAAATTTCATAAAACTTATTTGGGAGAAAATGACGATTACAAAATGAAAGTTATCCGAGATTGGGAGCTGACTGATGACAACTTGAAAAAGACAAAATTTGTTTATGAAATTTTTGATAAGAAAACTGGAAAAAGCGAAACTATCGAAGACGCTGAAAATGGGCAGTATGTCGAGATTGAGAGGCTAAAAGAATATTTTGGTGTAGAATGGAATTTAGAGATCTATGGCGATTACAATCTAGATAGCCATTTCAAAAAAGAAGATTCGCCCCGCATTATTCCAGTTTTCTTTAGAAAGACCTAGCCGCCGGATTTTTTCGCCCCCAAAACCATACGATTTGGCCGCCGCCGAAGGCGGCGGAAAACCTGTGGATTTGTTTTTCTAAAATGTGGAGTATTCTGAAAATAGTTCGAACGCATTTTGCTGCCTGTGGCCGCGAGGAAGCCCCCCGCGAAATTCCGAAATCGCGGCTTCGCCGCGCCGATAAAAACTGCCAAAGAACCTGTAAAAATATCGGCTCGAACTGCATTTTAATTTTGGGAAAAGAAAATTTTTAATCATATGATTCAAAGAGGATTTATAAATATAGCTTTTGTAATTTTAATTGTTATTATTACCGCAAGTACGGCGTGGTATTTTTATTCGAACAAAAAGATGGCGTCTGAGGATAAAATCAAACCTACAAATACCTCGCCATCGCAACAGCCGCCTCCATCAGAGCAGAATGAAAGAATAACTGGAAATAAATCTGAATTAAAAAATGAGGTAGGAATTGGCGTGGCATTACGGAGTTCAGAAAATAACCGAGTTTTTGTGGATTCTGTTCTTTCTAATTCTCCAGCAGAAAAAAGTGGTATAAAAGCTGGTGATGAAATCATAGCAGTAATAGATAGTGATAAAAAGTATATCAAATTGACGGTTGCTGAATATACTAAACATATAAAAGGAGACGTTGGAACAGAGGTAACTTTACTTTTAAAAAGAGGTGGCAAGATTTTCGAAGTAAAAACGATTCGCAGTTTAAGTTTGTTGCAGTCAAAAATTGATGTTGGTCAAACCGGATTAAGTATAAGTGTTCTCGATTCCCTCGTGTCAGATGTGGTAGTGATTGATCCGTCTGGACGACGTACGGGTCATAAGGATGGCGTTTTGGTAGAAGAAATACCAAATGCAGGTTTTAGCCCAGGATCTCAATCGGTAGAGATTTTAAATCCTTTACTAGGAACTTATACTCTAGAGGTTTCAGCAAAACACAATGCAAATCTAGATGTCCTAGTCATTTATACCGAAGAGAAAACCAAGAAGACCTATTCTAACTCTAATAATTTATATCACGACGAGCTCATGTCGGGGCAAAAGAAGCTCATATCGATAAGTATTGTTATTCCATTATCAGGTGAGGGGAAAATAGAGATTAAATAGTCTTGATTTTTAAAGAGCAATGCCGCTAAAAAAACTTGTCATGCCGGAGGCAGATCCGCCTCCTGCGGAAAATTGTCATTGGCGCAGCGGAGCCGTGATTTCGGAATTTCGCGGGGGGCTTTCCTCGCGGCCACAGGCAGCAAAATGCGTTCGAACTATTTTCAGAATACTCCACATGGCTCGCTTTGTGAAATATTCTTGAGTTAAAAATGAGCGCAAAATTATGGAAGTTGAGATTGAAGCTAAATTTTTAAATATCAACACTCGTGATCTTCGCAATATTCTCAAAAAAAGCGGAGCAGTCTTAATTCACTCGGAACGGTTAATGAGGAGAAAAAATTTTGATTTTCCAGATCGAAGACTTGAGAAGATTGGGGGCTGGATAAGAGTAAGGGATGAAGGTGATAAAGTGACTCTGGCGTATAAGCAATTATTTGACAGAACCCTGGAAGGAACAAAAGAAATTTCATTAATTATTGAAGACTTCGATAAAATTTCTAATTTTTTAAAGGCAATTGGTTTAGAAAATAAGTCGTATCAGGAGACAAAACGCGAGAGATGGGATTTTGAGGGTGTCGAGGTTACGATTGATACTTGGCCGTGGATACCGACATTCGTGGAGTTGGAAGCTAAAAATGAAATGTCGCTGAAGGAAATTGCAAAGAAATTAAATCTTGAGTGGACTGATGCTATTCATGGCAGTGTAGAGACTGCTTATCAGGCATATTACAATGTTTCAGAAGAAGAAATTGATGCTTGGAATGAAATTACTTTTATTCCTGTTCCGGATTGGCTGGAAGTTCGCAAGAAATAATTTAGTAATATATCAGGAGCGATTTTAAGGTGAAAAGAAAATTCTCTAAAGACTTTCAGGATTTGTATAATAAAATCACAAGTCAAAGAATCAGCTGGAATTTCATTTTTTCATATATTTTCTTTTTGGCTGCTATGTCTCTCGATTTCTATATTACTAATGTAAATGTGCAGGGCGATTGGGGCATGGAAGCAAATTACATTGCACGCATATGGTCGGAAGCGATGGGCGCTCTGCGTTTTATCGAAATTCCGATCTGGGTATTCGCGATATTTTCGGCCGCATTCATTGTAAACGCTTATGGAAGCTTTTTTGCGTTGCTATTGCTAAATACGAGCGCATTTAATCATTTAATAGGTTTTATGACCTGGATGCCTTTCGGAACTTTTGATTTTTTGTATCGTTTTCCGGATTGGGCAATGGGATTTGCGATAAGTATTCTCAGTCTCTTTTTTAGTTTGATACTATCCAGTGCGCAACTGTTTTTATCAAAAAAAGTAAATAATTAAAATTTGACCTTTGAAGTTAAGAGGTTGAGAGTATCGTCTCGGGATCGTTTTTTGTTTGACATTATATTTGCGAATAATTATGCTGGAATTAGTTCAATAAAAAAATAAATGCAGACTCTTTAGTTCCGTTGGTTGGGGAAGCGAGTGAGATTCTCGCACAGTGCCGCTACGGTGTTCGTTGGAATAACCAAGCACATAATGCGTTATATGCTCGGTTACTGCGTAAGTCCGAAGGCCAATCCTGCATAGTTTTTCCTCGAGCAAGGTATTCAATTTTATTTTTCTGTCCCCGCGCTCGAGCGGGGATTTGCATTTTTATTAACTAATTATTATTTTATGTCCAAGAATATAAGGAATTTATTATTTGGTGTTCTTGTTTTGATTGTTGTCGGAGTCGGCGCGTGGGTATATTTTTCAAAGAATATTGCAGAGAAGTCTCTTGATTCAACTAAGCAAGTTAGTGAGCTAAAAGACAAGGCGACAATAATTTTCAGTTTTGACGAAAATGAAAGCAAAAAATTCGAGAATATAGAATTTAACAGAGGCGAAAATCTGCTCGCGGTTACCCAAAGAGTTGCGAAAAATTCTGGCCTCGAATTTGAGACTAAGGACTACGGAGATCTAGGAAAACTAATTACGAAAATAGAGGGCAAGGAAAACGGCACGGACGGAAAATACTGGCAGTATTTGATAAACGGAAAATACGCGGAAATCGGAGCGTCCGCTTATGAGCTAAAAAACGGCGACAAGATTGAGTGGCAGTTCAAGGGCCAATGATGGTAACTTAAAAGAGTGAATAGGCTTAAGAATCTAACAATACCGATTCTCGGAACTGTTTTTATTGCGATTTTTGTTATTTGGATAAGCATTTGGGGGTGGGAGTTTTTTAGAAATCCCGATCGAATTGAAGCTTATATAAGAGGATATGGCGCTTGGGGACCTCTGGTTTTCATGCTACTGCAATTTTTGCAAGTGCTTGCTGCCCCCATCCCCGGGCAAGTTACAGGATTCGTAGGCGGGTATCTTTTCGGTGCCTTCTGGGGGACGGTTTACGGAATAATCGGCGCCGCTTTTGGTTTCTTTTTAATTTTTATCGCTGCAAAAAAATTTGGGAGGCCGCTGGTCGAGCGGTTCGTAAGTAAAAAAATTCTTAACAAGTTTGATTATCTGATTTCAGAAAACGGAACGTTCGTTTTATTTTTGATATTTTTACTTCCGGCATTTCCTGACGATGCTATTTGCTACATTGCAGGGCTTACCAAAATAAAAATCAGAACACTCATGTCCATTTCAATAATAGGCCGTCTTCCAGGTTATGCTGTTTTGAGCGTGGTGGGAAGCGGAGTAAAACAGGGGAGAGTGATCCAATCAGCCATTCTTTTCGCACTAATGCTGGTTTTTGCCGCATTCGCATATTTTTATCGCGACCGGCTCGAACAGTTTATGCGCAGGTTTTCCAAAAACATGCTTTGACTGGTTTTTATAGTGTGCTAATTTATCTAGTATTATTTTATGAAATTGAGATTTGATAATTTCAATAAGAATCTCCTCGATTTTATGCGTAATTGCGGTTACGTCCCGATTGACAGGACGCCTGAGGGCGAGCTCAACTGTGTTAAAAGTTTGATGGGTGGAGACTATCCGCGCTTTCATTGCTATGTCAAAGAGGAAGGAAACACATTATTTTTAAATCTGCATCTGGATCAAAAAAAGCCAAGTTACTCCGGATCTTCACGCCATAGCGGAGATTATGAAGGTGAAGTCGTCACAGACGAAGCGGTTAGGATTCAGGGCATTTATTTAAAAAATTAAAGCTGTAAGAAATAGATTATTGCAATCGTCTCCATTTGTTAATTAAGCTTTTTTAAATGGAAGCAGGTACAAAATTTATTGAAAATCATAAAACTGCTGCGGCAAGCGTTTTACTGATTCTCGCGGCAGCAGCAGTTATATATGCGGCTGTATTAAGAAAATCTGCAGATAAGCCTAATGACTCGATGCCCACATTGAGTGCGGGTTCTTCGGATGAAAATCAAAATGCAGATTCTCCTTTAGTTGCCACTTCATCAGGTGTTCTTGAGAAAAAAACTCAGCCAAAATCTGGCGGCGATGTGACTTTATTTAGCCCTAATGGCGGAGAAGTTTGGCAAAGGGGGAAGCAATATAATTTATCTTGGAGTTCGAAACTTCCGGCCAATGCGAATTTCTATGCAATATTAATCCCGACTGCAAAAATAATTCCAAATGCGATTTCTTTCGCCCAAAGTTCAATGGCGGGCGGGCAGGAAATTTTTCCGTCATCTATTTTCATTAAAGGAATTCAGAACAGGGGTTCGTATTCTTACAGAGTTTCAGAGAGCCTGAAAGCAGGCAAATATCAAGTATTAATTCTCGGAGGCGTCAGCTGCCGTTTGGAAAAACCTCAAATGGGCTGTGCGTTTGATTCAAGCGACGGACTTTTCACAATAAAATAATTTTTTTAGTTTGACATTAGCTGTTATGAAGCATAGTCTGAAATCATGAAAACGAAGAACAAGCTTCTCATTGTTGAAGATGAGAAGCCGCTTCTAGGAATTCTTAAAGAAGAATTTACAAAATCGGGTTATAAAGTTTACATTGCGAGTGATGGACAAGCCGGTTTAAAGCTTGCGTTTAATGAAAAGCCAGATTTGATATTGCTTGATTTGATCATGCCGAAGATGGATGGCATGAAGATGTTAAAAAAGCTTCGCGAAGACAAATGGGGCAAAAATGCACCGGTCTTAATTTTGACTAACATTGAGGGCAATGCGAAAAAGACGGTGGAAGCCTTGGAAAACGGAGTTTTTGAGTATATTGTAAAAAACCGCTGGACTTTGGAGGATTTAAAAAAGAGAGTAAAGGAAAAACTCGGAGCAAATAAATAGTATTGAATAATTGTATTGCGCATCAGAGAAAAGCTTTCTTTAATTTTTTCTTTAACATCGAGAGGAGGGTTAAAATGAGGCCATGGAGTTTTAAGCGTTCTACGCGCGCTATGTTTTTTTATGAATTTCTGCTGAATGTTTCAAGGCGTGCTGGGAGCCGGCGTTCTTTTAAATTGGGGCCAAACGAGATAACATTTGACCCCAAAAAACGAATTTTCCGGATTTGCAGGGGGAATGATATTGCGCATATTTTGAAAAGAGACGATGGATGTTGGGGTATCAATCCCACTGATGATTCGGAGTTAAGCATGGCTTGGTATTGGCCTAAATTTATCGAGCTTGCTCGGTTGGCTCGGTGTCAGTCTTTAAAAAGGACATCGCGAAAGCTGAAAGCGTGAAAGCGTGAGTAAGCTTTTCTTATTTAAGAAGTTTTTTCAGTGACTTTTTATGCAGTCTTTTCAGAAGAGTGCCAAGCTGTAGTCCGTCTTTTCCAAGCAGGCGGCCGTATTTTTTCTCGACTGATTTAACCTTTGTATCTGAGCGTTTTTTTCTAAGCCGACCAGTGCCTTTGTCCCGCGCCCGCTTCCCCTTCATTTTTGGAGCGTCATTTGCCATTGATATCATTCTAACCGCGTATATTTGAATGCCGTGTGCATAAACAAAAAACCGGCCTCTTCATGGCACCGGTTCTTCGTCCCCGCAGGTTGCGGGATCGTTCTTATATGATAAACTACGACCTTTGTGCTTCTATAAATAAAAAACATTGAAGTTTATATTTCGGTTTCAAAAGCTCTGACTCCACATTGATTCTTATTCCACGGCAAGATCCGAAATTAACCCCCAAGTATTGACAGTTTTGAAACTGATTAATTTAATTAAAAGTTTTAATAATAAAGGTTCGATTTTATCCGAATATTAGGTATAATTTGGAGATGCTGGAAGAAGCACAGCTTAATATGAATCAGGCCATGGAGGAAGCGACCGATGAAGCTATTCTTGTGGCCGCGAAGCAATTTCCTGATCTCTTTGAAATATTAGTAGAGCGCTATCAAAAGCCATTTTTGCGCATGGCCGGGCGCATTTTGAATTCAAAAGAAGCGGCGGAGGACTCTGTGCAGGAGGCTTTTTTAAAAATCTACCGGTTTTCAGACCAGCTTAGGCAGGATAACGATTCGAAATTCAAAAGCTGGGCTTATCGGATAGTATTTAATACGGCGCTCACTCATTATCGAAAAACAAAAAGGCATGCCGGCGAAACAGAGTATCTTGACACGATGTTTTATGATGTGTTAAAAGATAAGGATATTGCGGGTGAAATGAATTCAAATATTCTGGTCAAAGAGATTCTTGAGAAAATGCCAAGAGATCTCCGCGAGCTTTTAGAAATGCATTATTTGAAAGAGTTATCTTATGCTGAAATTTCACGCGAGAAAAATATTACTATTCCCGCGCTGAAAATGAGATTATTCAGGGCGCGAGAACTTTTCCGAAAACTTCTCGAAAGTGGAGAAGAAAAATCTGCGCTTAAAGGTCACATATTATAATTTATATGAGTATGTCTAGAATTCAAACTGAAAAAGAAGATTATGTGAGCCCGATCACGGGAAGTTTAAGCTGGAATGACCAGGAGCTCGGAAATTTTAAGGAGCACTTAATGAGGCGGGTTTATGTTTCGTGGTTTCTTAGGAAAGTTATCGTGCCTGCAATTTGCGTTTTGCCAGTTGCGCTGTTCGTATTATACATGGAACTTTCCGCTGTAAATCTTGGAGACATAAACAGAACTTTATTTTTGAAGTTCTCGCATGGCAATATTTCAGGCCTATCGCATTATTTTGTCTCAACGCTCCGGTATACAGAAATTGATTCCTTGCTGATCATTATTTCCGCCATGCTTCTTGCTGCTTTTTTTGGACGGCGTGTAATTAAAAACGCATATTTCTTCTGGGCGCATGATCCGCTTTTTGAAGGCTTTCCTCTTCGCGAGCGCAGATTTTAAACACCGTAAAAAAGTTTCTTAAAAACTCCCGAGCAAGCCTCGGGAGTTTTTAGGTTTCTTAACTAGAAAAAAAATGAGAGTGATGTATAATAATATGTATAATTTTTATTAATGCTCGATCTCAAGTTCATTCGGGAAAATAAAGAGCTCTTGCGCGAAGCGATCAGGAAGCGGCATTTTGATTTTGACATAAACCGTTTTTTCGAAATCGATGAAATGCGCCGCGCCTTACTGCAGGAAGTTGAGAATATGCGCGCAAATCAGAACAAGGCCTCGCAGGATATCGTGCATGGTTCAGAAAAAGAAAAAGAAGCTGCGTTAATCGCGATGCGCGCCCTTAAAGACATTCTTGGGAGAAAAGAAGATGAGCTTAATAAAATCGAAAAGGAATTTAATGATCTTTTGTTAAAAATACCTAATACTCCTGACCCGACTGTTCCCGAGGGCTATTCTGACGCCGACAATTTGGAACTTAGGAACTCCGGCCCCATTCCTCAATTTTCATTTAAGATAAAATCGAGTGCTGAGCTTTTAGCGAGCCTCGACTTGGCTGACTTCGAGCGCGGGGTAAAAATTTCGGGCTTTCGCGGCTATTTTTTAAAAAACGAAGGCGTGAAGTTATCTTTTGCGCTTTGGCAACTTGCGCTTGATTCTATGGCCCAAAAGGGATTTACGCCTTTTATTTCACCCGCATTGGTTCGAGAAAATATTTTTACTGAAACTGGCAAGCTCCCTTTATTTAGAGAGGATCTATATGGCACGGAAGACAAACTACTGCTCTCACCGACTGCGGAAATTCCAATGATGGGCTATCATGAAGACGAAATTTTATCGGAAGATGATCTCCCTATTAAGTATGCTGCGTTCTCGGCTTGTTACAGAAGAGAGGCTGGCTCATATGGCAAAGATGAAAAGGGGCTCTTTCGAGTTCATGAATTCATGAAAGTTGAGCAGATAGTTTTATGTAAAGCTGAACATCAGGAATCAGTTAAATGGCATGAGGAGTTAACTGGATATTCAGAAGAGATAGTAAGGGCGCTTGAACTTCCGTACCGGTTGATGATTAATTCATCGGGCGACTTGCCTTTTGGCGCTGTAAAAATGTACGACATTGAATGCTGGATTCCTTCGGAGCAGCGCTATCGGGAAACTCATTCTTCTTCAATCATTCATGATTTCCAAACACGGCGATTGAAAATTCGCTACAAAACGCGCGATGGGAAAATTTTATTTGCGCATTCGCTCAATAATACCGCGCTTGCAACTCCAAGAATTTTTAATGCGATTTTGGAAAATCACCAGCAAGAAGACGGTTCGGTTTCAATTCCCGAAGCCTTGAGAAAATATATGGGCGCTGATAAGATTTTGCCCAAAGACAAGCCTTAATTTTTGATATGTCAAAAGACCTTCTCGAGTTATCGCGCAAGCGAAAAAGGCGTAGGGCGCTGTTTAAAATTTACGGCACTTTGGGAGGAATTGCCGTTCTTTTTTTGGTTATACTTTTCGCGTTTTATTATCCTAAATTCCGAATTTCTTCAATAACCGTTGAGGGCGTAGCCGGCGATTTAGCGGATAAAATAAAAACTGATGCGGAGAGCATTTTATCAAAAAAATATTTTTATATTTTTCCGAAAGATAATATTTTGATAGCAGCGACTGGCGAGATTAAATCCATGCTGGAATCAGATCCGCGTTTTGATCAGCCTGCAGTAGAGAAAAAATATCCAAGCACTGTAGTTATTAAAACTGCGCTACGCAAAAGCTGGGCAGTGGTCTGCCGCGAAGGCAGCGAAAATGACTGTTCACTTGTTGACAGAAGCGGTTTTGTTTTTGCCAAAGCGCCTTTCTTATCCGGAACCGCGGTTTTAAAAATTTTTGACAAGAGAGGCGAAAATAATTTTGGCAATTACGTTCTTCCTGCCGGCCATTTTAAAAATTTAGTTTTGTTGGTTGAAAAGGTTGAGGAAAAATTGGACGAAGATATTGAAAGTGTCGCGCTTAAAGAACATTCAGAAGCGGAGCTTATTTTAAAATCTGACCGCAGATTGATATTTGATTTTGAATTGGACCCGCGGATAGCGCTTGAAAATCTGTCGGTGAGCCTTAGCTCCGAGCTTGCTATTCTCAAAGACCAAATTGAATACATTGATCTTCGTTTTCCAAATAAAGTTTTTTACCGCCTTAAAGACTAAGCCGCTTCACGGAATCCGGAAAATCAGGATTGATTTTCCGCCACGTGCTATTGGATCTTGCCCCTTGAGCCAGGAATAGGAGTCTTCGGGCTTGATTTTTATATCTCCCACAGCTTTCCCCTGTGCGCCTGCGAGCATGGTTGCTGAAACGGCAAAGTAAGATCCTGATGGCGGTGCGCCTTTCGCGGACCACCAATTAGTCACCCGTTCGCCTAAGTAATACTTGAGAGACCCCCCGCCAAAGTAATTTAGGTAAATATGTTCAATATTTCTTCTGTCCATTTCTTCACGCAAACGCTTCAAGTCCTGGCCCCAATCATAGTTTGAATCGTTTATATATTTGTATCCGTTATCAATCCCCACAAGCTCGTTATAATAAGATAAATAGTAGGGGAATGTTATAAACGCGGAAAGCGACATCCATAAGATAACCAAGCTTAAAAATATCAGCCTTGGAATAGGTTCGATGAATTTTTCGTATAACGCATGCAGCCAATTCAAAAAACCAACTGGTTCTTCGAAGGAAGGGCGATATATCCAGCGCGCGACTTCTCTCGAAACCAGAAGATAAATGAATGGAAAGGTTGGCAGGACATGGCGCACACCGATGTTGAGCGGGCTTCTCATGGAATAAAGCCAATAAAATGCTATAAAGACCAGACTTGCGGTTAAGACAAAATTATTGCTAAACCAGTCCAATGCTGAACCGATGCTTTTATTTTTAGCTTTCAAAACATTGGCAAGCGCGATAAACAAGGCGAGCAGAGTTAAGATGTGCAGGGCAAGTGATTCTTTAAGCAGGTAAGCTGTTGGAAAATATAGTATCCACCCGCCGGCGGAAACTTCACCAAGAAAGTACGCAGTATTGCCGCCAGCTGCGCGCTGAATGTTCATAAGAAGGCCGAGAAGATATTGGCCGAAGGGACGCGTGAGGCCGTTTTCAATAAGTTTGAAATCTAATTCGGCCAGCGGCCTAATCCCGAAGGATCCGAGAACTGATCGCGCATCCCGAATTTGCTCGGTTTGCGGATAATTCCAAACATGCCAAAGATAAACAAGCCAAATTACAGCGAGCGCAATAACTGCGATTAAAATTATTTTTGTAATGTAAGACCAAAGCAGCTTGAGGAAGTAAATTAATTTTTGCCGCAGATTGTCATCTGTTTCGCGGGCTTTGAGAATAGTCCAGAGAATTATCAGTGCTCCGTAAATTGGGATTAATAAGAATAGCGAAAATTTAAGAAGAAGCGCAATCCCAAGCGCGAGCCCCGCTATTCCCGTTCTTTTTATTGAGGGCTTTTCAAGAAAACGGAGAAAAGTTGCGATGCCTATAAAAAATCCAAACGCCGCGGCGAGATCAGTCGTAACGTATCTGGAATGTGCTAGAAATGTTGGCGAAAAAGCATAAAAAGTTAAGACAAGAATGCTTACGCGCGATCCATATAACGACTGCACCCAGAGGTAAAGGAGCCATCCGAAAATGATCGCAAGGATCATTATTGGAAGGCGCGACCAAATTAGAATCTGATCGGGATTGTTTCCGGAGCCGTAAAGAAGGTAATTTCCATTAACCCATTGGCGCTCATTTACATCTGGCGCATTCCAGAACGGCTGAGGATGTTCATAATTGAGATTCAAGAACAAGAGTCCAATCGCCGCAATGTCTTTCATCAATGGAGGATGTTCAGGATTTAATCGAGAGTCTTTTAGCTGAAGATATGTAAACCCCGCGCCGATATGCGCAATTTCATCGAAGGTCGCTGTGTCGTTTAATGTCGATGAAACGAGCAAAACAAACATAACCACTAGCATTGTGAGCGCTATTATGTTACTTTTTTTCATAACAAGATAAAAAAATAATAATGCAATCCCTTATTTCAATTTTAAAAATATTATTTCCGCCGGAATTTTTGGTCGTAATTTTGGCGATCAGTATTTTTGCGTTCATTAAATTACGGCGCGGCAACTAAGGCAATGAAGGTTCCTCCAAAACTAACCTTAAACTTATTAAATTCTTTCAGCAAATCGCCCATCAACTTTTGGTCCTCTGGGTCATCGTTTAAAAAAACAATGACTGCTTTTTCTGGAAACTCACTCCGCAATTTTTGTTTAACTTCATCAGGCGCAAGATAATAAAAGTTTTTTTCGCGCCGCTTTTCGATAAGAAATGTATCAGTTTCAAATAAAATTGGCTGGCTTGAAATTGTCACGATTCTCGAATCAATTCTTTCGCTCGTTATCGCTACGATTTTTTCGGTATCGTTCGCGAATTTATTGAGATAATTAGCGATATCGCTTTTTCGCTCGTCAAAAGCGCTATATACTTGCGGATTTAGCGCCCAGTTATTGAAATAAAGATCATATGAATTCCATGCAATAAAGATCAAAAGAGCCGCTAAAAGAATTTTTATTTCTTTGCCGATCCGTCTGATTTGATGGGCATACTCGTCATATCTTTCTTTTTGGCCTGAGAGCCATTTAAATAGTCTGGCCATTGCGGTTTTTAAGCCCCATGCTGAAATGATCATAGCCGCGGGAATAACAATAATGCTCCGCAGTGCATGCGGGAGGCCTTCCGATGAAATTATTACCGGAAGCAGCATAAGCAAGAGCCAAAATAATAAAAACCAGGCGTTAAAACGGCTTTCACTTTTTGCGCCTTTTTTGAAAATCAAATAAAAAATATGGATGAGGCCGATTAGGAAAAAGATTCCGACTGGCCAGAAAAGCTGGGGGGATCCTGAATAATTATGTCGCCAGTTGAAGTCGCCAGCTACCCAAAACATACCTGTAGTTTTAACGATATTTTCTGATAAGCTTTGAAGCGGAGAGTCGGTGGCAAAAATTGAAACTTGCGAAGTCCGTCCAAGGAAGTCTCCGGGATTTTCCATGAAATAAAGGCCGAGCGGAAGAAATGCGGCAAGCGCGAAGATAATAAAAATAAAGTTGAGTATTATGAATTTTCTTAATTCGCCTTCGTCACGCCAATGTTTAATGAGCCCCGCAATAATCGGAAGTAAGGCGAGAGCGGGTGAAACGCGATATGAAAGATAGCTATGGAAACCAAGACCGAATAAAAGGCCGCCGATAATCGCCGAAAATATCTGCGATAGCCTTGACCCGATATTTTTATAAATTTTTATGAGAAAAAATAAGCCCCAGACTAGAAAGAATGGAGCTGTGATCGCGCGAAAGCCGATTCTTGAAAAAAGGATGTGCCAAAAACTTGATGCCATAAAAAAAGCAGCCGCTAACGCGATGTGATCGCGGTATCTTGACTCCCAAAATAAAATTCTCGAAAGGTAAAAAAGGCCTAAAACTGTAAGTGTCCCGAAAATTGCAGATGGCAAGCGCAACGCCCAGGGTTTATTCCCAAACGCCGCCACCGACAAAGCTTGCAGATTTATAAATAAGCCTTCACGCCCGTTATTGTCTTTATAAAAAACTTTCAAGCCTCCGGCCGGGGAATTCATCGCGCGCGCTTCCAGAATATTATTGCCGTTCATGGCCTCGTCGGCATATAGACCGGGGGGCGTATTTTTTAGGTCGTAGAACCGAAAAAAAATAGCGAGAAGCATGATACCCGTAAGCGCTATTTTTGTATATCCGGCCATGCCTTAATTATAGCTTCATATCAGTTAAATTTAAGTGTATTATTAAAACATGAAAAAAGATTTCCTTTTGGCTCTGATTGCAGGATTAATCGCAGGTGTATTTCTTTTCCCGACACTTCGCTATATCGAACTCAAAGTCCCTTTTGAAAACTTATTGTTGCTTATCGTGCTTCCTCTCGGTTCCGGACTTTTTATATGGTTTGTCGGAACCTTTGGGCAAAGATTTTTTCAATTTGGAAAGTTTTTTGTGGCAGGTGGTTTAAATTTTGTAGTTTTTTTTGGTGTTTTAAATTTATTAATGGCTCAAACTGGAATTACAGAAGGTTTTGGATTCTCGCTTTTTTCCGCTCTAAGTTTCATTATCGCTAACATAAATAGCTATCTCTGGAACAAATTCTGGACTTTTTCGATGCAGAGCAACGTCGAAGCGGGCGAGTACGTGAAATTCCTCATCGTTAGCGCGGTATCTCTGGCGCTGACTGTGGGCGTCGCCTCTTTCATTGTAAATGTCGTTCGGCCGCAATTTGGAATTGAGCCAAAACTTTGGGCAAATATCGGCGCGGCATTCGGTTCAATTGTGGCTTTGCTTGCAAACTTTTTTGGATATAAATTTTTCGTCTTTAGAAAATAAATGTCGGAAGTTTTATACCGAAAATACCGTCCCCAAAGATTCGACGAAGTCGTCGGGCAAAAACATGTGCTCGCAGTTTTAACTGCCGCTATTATAAAAAATCGCATTTCACATGCTTATCTTTTTTCAGGACCTCGCGGGACCGGAAAAACAACTGTCGCGCGGATTTTTGCGCGCGCAATAAACTGTCAATCGAAAAAGCTCGAGGCGCGCCCTTGTAATGATTGCGATATTTGTAGAGAATTTGTCTCCGGCGCCACGCTTGATTTAATTGAAATTGATGCGGCATCCTCCAGAGGAATTGACGAGATCCGCGCTTTAAAGGAAGCGGTTGAGATGCTTCCGTTTAGATCTAAATACAAAGTTTATATTATTGACGAAGTGCATATGCTTACGAAAGAAGCCTTTAACGCGCTTTTGAAGACGCTGGAAGAGCCGCCCTTGCATATCGTTTTTATTCTTGCGACAACAGAAATTGATAAAGTTCCTGAAACGATAATTTCACGGGTGCAGCATTTTGAGTTTCGTAGAATTCCTGAAGAAGATCTAGTCGGGGCATTGGCAGAGATTTGCAAAAAAGAAAAGTTGAGAGCTGAACCGGAAGCATTGGGAATAATTGCGGCCCTTGCTGAAGGCTCATTAAGAGATGCACAAAGCGTGCTTGATCAGGCGCTAGCTTTTTCAGAGGGTGAAATTAAATCGAAAGATGTCCGCCTCCTTTTGGGCGTTCCGGGAAGCGAGCTTCTCGAAAAATTAATTTTGGCGCTTATTTCTAACGATACCAAAAGCGGCATTCAAACGGTTCAGAAGAGTATTTTGGGGGGCACCGACATTAAGGCATTTTTTAAGATGCTTATTCGAAATTTCAGATTCATGCTTTATTTAAAAGTCGTTCCTGAACACGAAAAAGAGCTTGAAAAAATTATTTCCAAAAAAGAGCTTGCATTTCTGAAGGAAAATTCAGATAAAACTGAAACAAATAAAATAGAGCAAACTTTGTCTGCGTTAAATGAATCTTATGACTTATTGAAAGCTGCTTATCTCCCGCAGCTGGCGCTCGAGCTTGCGGTATTAAAAATAACTAATTAATTTTATGGACGAAAACACCAATAAAAAAGATATTAAAAAAGCTGTAACCGAAAGAACGATCACTCTTATGTTGGCTGGTTTAGGATTAGTCGCTGCTTTGGCGTGGAATGATGCGATTCAGTCGCTGTTTAAATCAATTTTCGGCGACGCACCCAACAATGTCATTGCCAAATTCATCTACGCGCTGATCTTGACGCTCATAATCACGTTTGTTTCGATGCGCCTCGCAAGCTATACGGAAAAGTAAGCAGTCAATGTTTATTTTTTTCATCGTTGCATCCTGGGGCGATCATGTCGGTGTAACCTAAAATTTGGATGCTAAATTTTAGCTGTTGAAGTTTTTTTTGGACGATCAAGGATTTTCTTAGCTTCAGGTTTTAAATTTGAAGGCGGAATTTTATTTGAGCTCTCGGTTTTCATTTTCTCGAGCAGCTTGAATGGATGATATTTAAAGTAATTTCCGTAAAATACGGCGCTAATTTTCTTTTGAAAGTATGAAGGCAAGGCGTTTATAACCAGTTTTTTCAGGTTTTCTGGGATAAATATAATTACATTCCCGAAATCATATTTTAATAGGAGGTCTTTAGTTACTGCAATAAATCGTGCCAAGAAGTCACGGAGCATCGCTTCTTTTGGTTCTTCATAAACCGCGCCTGAAGAAACTTCGATGCCGTGCCCTCTGACCTTGAAATGCCCTTCACGATCGGAATATCTTCGTTTTTCAATCCGGAATACCTTTGCTTCTTCCAAGATTCCATCTCGAGCGATTAAAAATCTCGCATCCTGCTTTGCCGCCACGATCATCATGGTCTTATTGTTATTAAATTGAGGAAATTTGTCTGAAATTTTCATAAACTTCCTATTAAGTGCTAACTATGCTTTTTGAAGCAAGTTTTCTTGACTAAAAACGTTTTGAGGGCGGTCGCATATTGCGCCGCCCTCAATTGCAAGCTCACGGTCAGTATCAGAAGTAAAAAACTCCGACAAGCCCCAGAAAGAAAATTAAAAGTGAGATTTTAAACCACCTTACTGAAGGCAGTCCCGCTTCATCGATCCATTGTTTTGTCGTTGAATCCTTGTTTGCGCCGTCAAATGAGTTGAGTTCTAAAAAAGAGCCAACGCTAATTTGCCAGCAGATTAGGGACAAAAGCGCGACTGCCATTCCAAGAACCACCAATATTGAAGACATGATGAATAGCAACATATATCCTCCTTTGGTTTGTTGTAAAGTTTCAGCTTTTTGGATTCTAGCATCCAATAAAACAAAAGCAATCAAAATTTGATTGAAAATTCGGCCATTTTTTGGTAAGTTTGGATGTATTGCCGGGTCGTCTAACGGTAGGACATGGGCCTTTGAAGCCCAGTATCTTGGTTCGAGTCCAAGCCCGGCAGCAACTGAAATTTCAGATATCAAAAATTATATCAAAATTTTCACATTGAAGTCTTTGCAAATTGAATTTCCGCTAGTTTTTAAATTTAGCTTGACATGCTAAATTATTTTTATGCAAAGTAATCTTGATTCAAAAAGCCGCGCGGGCGCGGTGATAAATATTTTTTTTAAACATGCCATTGCATATCCATGGCTTTTTAGCGCTGTAGTTTTGGGAACGATTGGGATTCAGGCGGCGAGCCTCGCGGCCCCGCTTTATTTGAGAACTTTCTTTAATTTGCTGGCGTCAAAGACCCCAAGCGCCCAAATAGCCGGAGAACTTCTTTCGCTTCTTGTTATTATCGCGTTTGTTTTATTTTTTGAATGGATCGCGAGAAGGACATTTACATTCAGTATTGTGAGGCTTGAAGCTATGGCCATGGCGGATCTTTATTCGACTGCTTTTGACTATCTCATTGGGCATTCATATCACTTCTTTATTTCCCAGTTTGCAGGCACTCTGACTCGCCGTGTGAGTAAATTTACCCACGCATTTGAAACTCTTTTCGATGCGATTATGATGAGTTTTTTTCCAACATTTTTGTTTGTTGTTGGTGTGGATATTGTCCTTTTTATCAGAAATGAGACTTTGGGATTAATCCTTGCAGCTTGGGTAATATTTTTCATCATTTTCCAGTTTTTTGTCGCGAGATTGCGCCAGCCCATCAGAAATATGCGCTCCGAAGAGGACAGTCGCATGGTTGGCGCACTCGCTGATTCCATTTCAAATCAGACTACCGTAACGCTTTTTTCAGGCCTAGAGCATGAATACGCGAGATTTAAACTAGCGGTTTCCAGGTGGCTTTATGCAACGATGCGGTCATGGAACGCGGATGAAATGATTTGGGCGGGGCAGGGATTTCTCACGGTTGTCATTAACGTCACAATGCTATATGGGGCGATAATTTTTTGGAGGCAAGGACTTCTTACGATAGGAGATTTTGTTTTGATCCAGACATATCTTTTGGGCACGTTTAACCGTTTGGATGGAATCAATCGCGAATTTAGGCGCATCTATGATGCCTTTGCCGATGGGGGCGAAATGGTAGAAATTTTAACAACTCCGCATGAAATCCAAGATATTCTTAATGCTCCTACAATAAAAACTTATCGTGCCGAGATCAACATAAAAAATATAAATTTTCACTTTCACGAAAATCGGCCTGTGCTCAATAACTTCAATCTGAAAATCGACGGCGGAGAAAAAGTTGCGCTCGTCGGTCCATCGGGGGCGGGAAAAACCACCGTAACAAAACTTTTACTTCGCCTTTATGACGTTAGAAGCGGTTCAATTGAGATTGACGGGCAAAATATTTCACGAGTTACACAGGAAAGCTTGAGAAATTCGATTGCTTTTGTTCCGCAGGAACCGATATTATTTCATAGGACTCTCATGGACAATATCCGTTATGGAAAGCGAGACGCAATAGATGAAGAAGTGGTTGATGCCGCCAAGAAAGCGCACGCCGATGAATTTATCAGATCTCTTCCTGACGGTTACAATACTTATGTTGGCGAGCGTGGCGTTAAATTATCCGGCGGTGAACGCCAAAGAGTTGCGATTGCGCGGGCAATATTAAAAAATTCGCCAATATTGATTCTTGATGAGGCGACTTCAAGCCTGGATTCCGAGTCCGAGGCCTTAATTCAAGATGCTTTGCAAACATTGATGCAGGGGAAAACTGTCGTTGTCATTGCGCATCGCCTTTCCACGATTATGAAAATGGATAGGATTCTAGTGATTGATAACGGGAAGATTATAGACGAAGGAACGCATGCAAAACTTCTTCAAAAAGAGGGGCTTTATAAAAAACTGTGGTCAATTCAGGCCGGAGGATTTTTGACTGAAA
Source organism: Candidatus Giovannonibacteria bacterium (assembly GCA_016186825.1). Lineage (GTDB taxonomy): Bacteria > Patescibacteriota > Minisyncoccia > JACPKW01 > UBA11713 > JACPKW01. The sequence continues at coordinate 17,428 of JACPKW010000001.1, read as the reverse complement.
CAGAACCAGCAGTGGAAGAGAAAGAGATTTCAGAGGAAATTGCTGTTGATGATATTGAAGATAGCGATTTAATTGAAAGATCAATAACCAAATAATAAAATATGACAAGTGATTTAAAATGAAAAGAGCAATTATTGTCCATTGCTGGGAAGGGAATCCGGAATATTACTGGTATCCATATGTAAAAAAAGAACTCGAAGCACGCGGCATTAATGTATCTGTTCCAGCTTTTCCCGATACAAATAACCCGCGACAGGATATTTGGGTTCCGTTTTTGGCAAAGATTATAGGAGTTCCTGATGCGGATTTGTATTTAATCGGACATAGTATTGGGTGTGCAACAATACTTCGATATTTGGAAAATCTCAAAGTTAATGAAAAAGTAGGCGGCGTTTTATTTGTGGCAGGATTTACTGAAGATATTGGATTTGAGGAAATTAATAATTTTTTCGGGAGTCCTTTCGACTTTGCTAAGATAAAATCATCATCTAAAAATGGTTTTGTTTCGGTCTATTCAGATAATGATCCTTTTGTTGATATGCGATTTGCAGAAATATTTAAAAAAGAGCTTGGTGCTAAAACTATTTTGAAACACAATATGGGGCATTTTTCGGGTCCAATAAATGATGAGAAATCCTGCGCCGAATTGCCAGATATTATTGAAAATTTATTGGAACTTTCTAATAAATCATGAAGCTGATTCCACTCGATCAATATAAAGAAATGAAATGGTTTAATGAGACGGCAAGAGTTGCTGCAAATTCGTTGTGTTTGCGCGCGAAATGCGGAGCCGTGATAGTTAAATACGGGAAAATAATCGGCGAAGGTTTCAATTCGCCTCCACAAAATAATCCAGAACTTAGGACTTGTCTGAATGAATACGAAATTCCAGCCGGATTCAGGCATGACCGTACCTGCTGTATTCATGCCGAACAGCGCGCAATTCAGGATGCGATAAAAAAAAGAAATGATATGGAAAGCGCAACGATTTACTTTGTTTGCGTGGATGAAAACGGAGATAAAGTTAAAGCAACTGCCCTGAAGTGCACAATTTGCAGCCGTGCGGCATTGGAGGCTGGAATTAGAGAATTTGCGCTTTGTTTCGAAGACGGCATCAGAATATATCCAACAGATGAATTCAACCGCATCTCATACGAGTATAAAACACCCAAAATAATAGGATGATTATATAGTGGAAACTTTGTAACCAAGGAGTGGCAAACATAGTATTAAATATTATTAATCTAACGTAATAACATGAATAAAGTTGTGCATTTTGAGTTGCCTGCGGATGATCTCACGCGCGCGAAAAAATTTTACTCTGGTATTTTTGGTTGGAAAATGAACGATTATCCCGAGATGAATTATGTCATTGCCCAAACAGTTGAGGTGGATGAGAATATGAGGCCGAAAGAGCCCGGCGCCATAAATGGGGGGATGGCACTGCGTGGAGGAAATTTAGCTGGCCCCTCATTTTCGATAAATGTTCGAGACATTGATTCGACTCTTGAAAAAATCCGCGAAAACGGCGGGGAAGTTCTGAAAGAAAAGACTCCGGTAGGCAAGATGGGTTTTGTCGCATATTTCCGGGACACGGAAGATAATGTGCTAAGCCTTTGGCAAAACGCTTAATTAGAAATTCAAAAAATTGAGAATGCTATCACGGTACCATCTTGGTGCGATCGCACCAAGATGGTACCGTGTTTTCTAAATGTCACGATTATCAAACCGTAACAAAAAAAAATTTTACTCTATGCTATTATTGAATGCATGAAGATTACGAAGTTTGGGCATGCCTGCATGCTTGTTGAAGAAAATGGAGTAAGGGTTTTGATCGACCCGGGTAATTATTCCGAGAGTCAAAATGATGTCAAAAATGTTGACGCTATACTAATTACACATGAACATCAGGACCATCTAGATTTAAATTCACTTAAGCAGATTTTAAATAATAATGCTGAAACAAGAATAATAACAAATGGGGGAGTGGGCGTAATTCTTAAAAAGGAAAATATTAAATTTGATCTTGTAGAAGGAGGGCAATTTCTTTCTGTCGGCGGGCTTTTGATCGAAGGATACGGAAAAGATCATGCCGTAATTCATTCTTCTATCCCACTTGTGCGGAACACAGGTTATTTTATTTCAAAAAAGTTTTTTTATCCGGGAGATATTTTGACCACTGATCCCGGACGAAAGATCGAAATTATGGCATTGCCTGTGGCGGGTCCGTGGATGAGGCTTTCGGATGGAATTGATTATGCCTTAGATTTAAAACCCAAAATCTGTTTTCCAGTCCACGACGGCATGCTGAAAATCCCTGGACCAACGCAATCAATTCCGGCAAAGATCCTTGAATCCAAAGGAATTAAGTTCGACGTTTTTGATCTTAATATAGAATATGAGATTTGACTTCCATACCCTATGGGGGTATGATGGATAAATGCGAAAGGAAAACAAAGAAAGGATATTGAGGCGCCTCAAGATAGTTGAAGGGCAGATTCGAGGCATTCAGAAAATGGTTGCTAGTGATGTTTACTGCGTTGATATCATAACTCAATCAAACGCTATCAAAGAAGCTCTTTCGGGCGTAGAGCATATTTTGCTTGAAAACCACCTTTCAACCCATGTTATTGATCAGATGAAGAGCGGTAAAGAAAAAAGGTCGATTGAGGAAATCCTCAAAATTTATAAATTAGCTCAAAGAAAAAAATAATGGGAAAGCTCGCTTACAAAATTTATGTTCCGCTCTGCGTGCTCGGCGGAGAAGTTCTTTATATTCTCTGCATAATTGGCGGCTACTTACCGCTAAGAACAGCTCGCGGAACTGACTTGCACCATGCCTTTTTTGAGACTTTGCCGGGGTTCATATGGGGCGATACGGCAAGTATTGCGCTAGGCGCTGTTTACGTTTTTACTTTTTCGGTTATTTTTGGAATGTATATAGTTTGGATGCATAACGTCAGTATCAGGAATAATTAATTAGTAATCTTTATGCTTGCTTTAAAACAGAAAATTAATTTTTTTCTGAATGGCTTGATTGCATTTGCCACAATACTTGCAGTATATTTTTCTCTCGTATCCTTCATTTCAGGAATTCAATTTGCAATAAACCAGTTTCTTTTATTTTGGCCATATCTAATAAGTCTTGCTATTGGTTTCGGCATTCAAATCAGCCTTTATTCATATTTAAAGAAAGTTGTTAGGCTTCAAAGCGAGAAGATATCCAAAACTACTATCGCTGTTACGGGAACAACTTCTACAATTGCCATGATCTCTTGCTGCGCGCACTATCTTGCAAATCTCATTCCAATTATCGGCATTGCAGGCGCGTTTACGGTCATTACCCAGTATCAAATAGAATTATTTTGGGTTGGACTTGCGTTTAATATGTTCGGCATTATTTTAATAAGTTATAAAATTATCAGATTTAGGGGACATTTATGAGCAAAATCGAAATTTATATTTTCATCTTTGCGTTGATCGTGGCTGGATTTTTCATACTTAAAAGCGCGCCATTATCTAAAGAAAATATTTCTAACGACCAAAGTTCGGAGAAAATTGAGCTTGAGACTAAAACTGATGAACAAAAAGATGTAACAGTAACTGTCACGCCGGTCGATATTTCAGAGAAAAGTGAAAAATGGAAATTTAACATATCTATGAGTACTCACATTGTTGAACTTAGTCAGGATATGGTTTTAAATTCCATGCTCATGGATGATCGCGGAAAGGAATATGCGGCGATTCAATGGGAGGGCGCTCCGCCGGGCGGACATCATCGCGAAGGCGCATTGATTTACAATGCAATTAAGCCTGTGCCTAAATCAATTGAGCTTAGAATTGCGGACGTTGGCGGCGTTATCAGAACTTTTAAGTGGAGTATTAATGTTTCGAAAGAATATGAGTAACAATCATAACAAAGAAATTTACACTTGCCCCATGCACCCTGAAGTGCGAAAAACCGAGCCAGGAAAATGCCCGGGCTGCGGCATGGATTTGATTCCAGAAAAAAAATCAGCGGCTGCAGATTCGGATCACAATATGCAAAAAATAAATCATAAGGATCATGAAGCGGCAATGACCAATCCACAAATTGCAAAGAATATGGAAAAAGATATGCGCCGCAGGTTTTTGATTTCATTTGTGCTCTCAATCCCTATTTTTCTTTATTCGCCGGTAGGCGCGAACATTTTTAAGTTGGCATTGCCAACGCTAATTGCAACTAATTGGTTTTTACTCATTTTAACGACTCCAATTGTATTTTGGACTGGCTCCATTTTTATTACTGGTACTTATTATTCGCTTCGGGCAAAGAAGCTGAACATGGCCGTTTTGGTTGCCACAGGAGTTCTTGCGGCATATCTTTTCAGTGTTATGCTTACGATAATTCGTCCCAATTCGGAGACTTTCTATGAAGCAGCGGCTTTGTTGGTCACATTTGTTCTCTTCGGCCATTGGATGGAGATGCGTTCTCGCAGGGGCACGTCTGATGCTCTCGGCGCGCTTTTTGATCTTGTGCCGCCGAAAGCGAATGTCATCCGGAACGGCCAGGAGATGAGCATTCCAAGTGCAGAAATTATTCATGATGATATTGTTGTCTTAAGGCCGGGCGATAAAGTGCCGGTTGATGGCGAGATAATTGAAGGGGAAACCTCTATTGATGAATCCCTTGTAACTGGTGAATCTATGCCTGTTTCTAAAACTATCGGCGCAACAGTAGTAGGAGGGTCAGTGAACCAGACTGGCACAATTAAGTTTAAAGCCACACAGGTCGGCTCTGAAACGGTGCTCGCACAAATTATTAAAATGGTCGAGACGGCGCAGAACTCTAAAGCCCCCGGTCAGCGACTTGCAGATAGAGCGGCAGGTTGGTTGGTTATAGTTGCGATCGGCTCCGGTCTCATTGCTTTTTTGAGCTGGTATTTTGGAGCGGGCGCAGGATTGCTTACAGCTCTTACTTTTGCAGTTTCGACTGTTGTTATTGCGTGTCCGGATGCTTTGGGATTAGCGACGCCAACTGCAGTCGCTGTCGGAACTGGAATCGGCGCAAAGCATAATATTCTTATCAAGGATGCTTCAACACTTGAAAATACATCCAAGTTAAATGCGATAGTGCTCGATAAGACCGGAACTCTCACAGAAGGGAAGCCCGAAGTCACCGATACAGTGGCCTTCAACGGCTTTACCGAGCAAGAAATTCTTCGTTATGAAGCGAGCGTTGAAGCAGGCTCAAACCATCCTCTTGCGAAAGCAATCATGGAGGAGGCGACAAAGAAAGGCGCGCTACCGCTTGATCCGATAGAAAAGTTTGAGTCGGTAGCAGGGCACGGTCTAAGGGCTATTATTCGAGGCAGTGTTGTGCTGGCAGGAAAAGAAAAGCTTCTAGCAGATAATGGAGTAGAAATCGGCGCTGCCAGATCAGTCATTGATCGCCTGGCAAGCGAAGGTAAAACATTGAGTTTGCTTTCTGTAGGTGGGAAACTTGCGGGCGTTGTTGCGGCGGCTGACAAGATAAAATTAAGTTCCAAAAAGGCGATTCTCGGACTTAAAGAACAAAAAATTGAGGTAGCCATGATTACAGGCGACCATAAAAAAGTTGCTGAAGCTGTCGGCAATGAACTTGGCATTGACAGGATTTTTGCCGAGGTTCTTCCGGAGGACAAAGCCAAATATGTAAAAAAGTTGCAGGATGAAGGCAAGTTCGTGGCAATGGTGGGCGATGGCATTAATGATGCTCCTGCTTTGGCGCAAGCCGATATTGGTATTGCGATTGGCGCCGGTACCGACGTTGCTATAGAAACCGGAAATATTGTTCTTATGAAATCCGATCCATATGACATTGTGTCTGCGATTCGTTTGAGCAAGGCGACAGTTGTGAAAATGAAACAGAATCTTTTCTGGGCGGCTATTTACAACCTTCTTGCTATTCCTGTGGCGGCTGGCGCGTTTTATACCAGTTTGGGATGGTCACTCCGTCCGGAAATTGCAGCTTTGCTCATGTCAGCTTCCTCGATCATAGTTGCCACAAATGCAGTGCTGCTTAAAAGAGTTGAATCTAAATTGGCAAAATAATTATAAAAACTTGCTCTGGAGGCATAAAAGAGTATAATTATTCGCATGAAGTTCGCAAGCATTATTTTATTATTCGGGTTTTCTCTAATAAGCTTATTGGGGATTTTTGCGCTAGCACATGATAACGTGCACACGGCTGAAAATTGCGATAGCGGTTTAATCGGGAAAACAATTTGCCCATTTGTGCTTTCTGGAACTCTCCAACACCTTGAAGCGTCCAAAGTCTTTGCGAGGGCGAACAGCATTTCAACTTATATATATTTTTTGATATTGATTGTAGGCGCAGCTGCTGCGTTTTTTGATATCATTAGGCCCAAAGACAGACAAACTTTTTTTGCCTTTAGACGCGCCGAGAATTATTCTAATCCGCCCTCTAAAATATTCAGATTGAAATGGCTTTCTCTTTTTGAAAACAGTCCATCATTTCCTAACCGCGCTTGATAGGATTTTTTCTATTGGGCGCTATTAAACCCTCCTAGGGTTTTTTTATTATTGTTTAATTAGAAAATTATGGATAAAAAAACAATTATGGGAGCATTGATTATTATCTTAGCTCTCTTTGGAATAATGTGGTGGGGCGGGAAAAATACGCCTGCGAAAGGAATAGATAATGAGAGCGGCAAAGGAAGTGTTAGCCAGTTAAATGTTTCTGAAATATCACATGACTTTGGAACAATCTCAATGGCCAAAGGAAACGTCTCGAAAACATTCAAAGTTGAAAACAAATCAGCCGAGGATGTCAAAATCGGCAAACTCTATACTTCTTGCATGTGCACAAACGCATATATTATCGGGGGAACTGAAAAGAGAGGGCCTTTTGGAATGCCCGGACACGGCGCAGTTCCTTCGGCCAATGAATTGATCAAGGCTGGTGAATCAAGAGAAATTGAAGTTGTTTACGACCCAGCTGCGCATGGGCCTGCTGGAGTTGGACCTGTGGAACGCTCTGTCTATATTGAAGATTCGAAAGGCGGATCTATTGAATTAAGGATCAGTGCTGTTGTTACTCCTTAATCATGAAGAGGATCTCGATCATCGGGATTATTGCGGCAGTTTTTATTGCGGCAATAATTTTCCTAAAAATAAATCCGCAGACGTCTGACTTAATTTGGAGCTGGAGTGGTAACGGAACTTGGATTATGCCCCTTGTGGTGTTTTCATCTTTGCTTGACAGCATTCATCCTTGCTCATTTAGCATTTTACTGATAACAATTGCGTTTCTTTTTGGAATGCAAATGTCCCGCGCAAAAATCCTTCAAATCGGCGGAATTTACGTCGCCGGAATTTTTCTCGCATATCTTTTAATCGGAATAGGGGCATTAAAAGTATTGCATCTTTTTAACACCCCGCATTTCATGGGAAAGCTCGGAGCAACACTATTAATCATGTTTGGCGCACTTAACCTGTTAAATGAATTTTTCCCGCGATTTCCGATCCGGCTAAAAATTCCCGCTGTATCCCACCGAGCAATGAGCAGGCTGATGGAACGCGCTTCAATCCCTGCAGCGCTTGGGCTCGGCGTTTTGGTCGGCATCTGCCAGTTTCCGTGTATGGGCGGCCCTTACTTGATGGTAATCGGGCTCTTGCATGACCAAAGCACTTATTATGCAGGTTTTTGGTACTTATTGCTCTATAACCTGATACTAATTCTTCCGCTCGCTATCGTGCTTTGGATCGCGGCTGACAAATCGCTTCTCTCAAAAGTGGATACATGGAAAAAAACAAACATGCGGGGTGTGCGTTTTTGGGGCGGACTTGCTATGATAATTATCGGTATCTTAATCTTCTTCATCTAAAGTTATGGAAAAAACGCCAACATTTGATGAATTTCTGGGAAAAATTGAAAAACTTAAGGAAAATGCAGGTGCGGACTTGTCAACTGCAGAAGACTTGTCGATCGCTGTTATGAACTTGATCAGTCTTGAGGAGCACTTTTATTTCACGGGAGAGAAAACGCGTAACGATGAATATTTTGACATGGCGGGCGACATTAGAGAGGTCAGAAAAAAACTTCTTCAGGACCTAATGCCGAATCATGAGGGCGAGACCTGGTGCATTTCAAAGCATCTGCTCGCCTCAACGATGCGCTTAATTGAAGTAGGCAATAAATTGCTTTCTGAAGGCAAGCGTGCTGAAGCGCACGGAATGTTCGATAAAGCGTATCGCGTATACTCAATTTTTTGGGCGCTCAAATTAAAATTAATTACAATTAAAAAAGGCGAGTCAAAGTTCAACACCAAATTGGAAGACTTGGTTACAAAACTTGCTGAATGCTGTGATGAATAATATGGACGAAAAAGAAACAAAAGAAATAAGAGAGTCGCCGATAAATCTTAGTGTTTTGGTTTCTGCTATTATTGTGGCCTCCGCACTTGTGTATAACGCCCAGTTTCCAAATGCAAAGCAGACGGTAAATAATGAATCCGCGGGAGTTGTTGCTGATAGAGTTCTGCCCGTAGAGGGAATTCTTTTGCCTGTAATTTTAGGCGATTTGGGTTCAAAGATGGCAAGTGTTGGTGTGATTGATGCGGATGAATTAAAAAAAATTTACGGAGCAAATTTCAGCTCTGAATATCAGGAATTGCTTTTTGGCAACAGCAAAAGTAAATTGAGAATCACTGAACAAAATTCCGGTTTTCTTTTGAACATATTTTGGGCGCTAGGTCTTGGGCAAAAAAGCACAGTGCTTGATGCTGGCGAGATGAACGATCCAAAATATGGAGGCGCTGGTATTTTTGCATCAACGGGAGGATGGACAATAGCAAAGGGAAGCGCGATGGATCATTATTCAAGACATCTTTTTTTCAACTTAACTCCTGAGCAAAATGCTTTAGTTGAGAAAGTCTCAAAAAATATTTACAGGCCCTGTTGTAACAACTCAACGCATTTTCCTGATTGCAATCACGGTATGGCGATGCTTGGATTTCTTGAACTCATGGCCTCTCAAGGTGTTGGAGAAAGAGAAATGTATAAGGCTGCCCTTGCGGTTAACACATACTGGTTTCCGGACAATTATCTGACAATTGCGTCTTATAAGAAATCTCAAGGTGTTGAATGGAAAGATGTCTCTCCCGAAGAAATTTTAGGATTCGATTATTCAAGCGCATCAGGATATTCGAAAGTTGTATCGAAAACAAAACCGATTCAGCGTTCACAGGGGGGAAGCTGCGGAATCGAAGGCTGATATGCTCTATTGAAGTGAAGGCATTAAATAAATGATGATATTCGCAGATTATAAAGTTGCAATTTTAATTTCATTGGGACTATTTTTGATATTTGGGTCAATTTTATACTGGACAAGTCAGCCGCTAATTTGCGAGTGCGGTTATATAAAATTTTGGTATGCGAATCCTGTCGGATCGGGAAATTCACAGCATATCGCTGATTGGTATACTTTTTCACACGTCATTCATGGATTTATTTTTTATTGGATCGCTTGGCTAATAGGACGCAAACGGGGATGGCCAGTCTGGTTTATGCTGCTTTTGGCGCTGGGGATTGAAATGGGATGGGAACTTTTTGAAAATTCCAATTTCATAATTGATCGTTACAGAAGCGCTACTGTTTCTAAGGAGTATTTTGGAGACAGCGTACTTAATTCCGTGAGCGATGTTTTGGCAATGGTAATTGGTTTTATTATTGCCTGGCGTCTTCCTGCATGGCTCACTGTTTTAATTCTTGTTGGCCTCGAATTGTACGTCGGTTATATGATTCGCGATAATCTTACGCTCAATATCATAATGCTCATATATCCGGCGGAATTTATTTTACGCTGGCAGCAAGGCGCGTGAAAATTAAATTCTTGCCAGCGTTCATATTCTATAGTCGTATTATATTAATTGTAACCAAGCGCTTATTTTATGAGTCGGAATTTTCATAGGTCGGGTATTCCACGTTAGAAGCACGCATGCGGCATTAAACCCTAGTTTGCTAAAAACTAACCGCAATTAATACTCCTAACGGGATAAAAGGTCGAAAATTATTAAATAAATTGGTCAACTGGCAGAGATAAAAAATGAGCTTAAGAAAATACTTAAGTCCGCTTTTTTTAATTCTGATCCTTTTTTTGGCAGTAGGCGTAGGTATAATAAATGCCCAGACCGCCATCACGCCTGGAGCGCCTGACACGGGAGGAGGCGGGAATTCCATGTTTAATGCGATTCTCCTCGTTGCTTCGGTTTTAGTAGCGTCGTTAGGATCAGCTTATCTGGGTCGAAAACGTTTTATCCGCTAGTCATCGCAAATAACGGCCGCATTAGTGGCCGTTATTTGCGAATGAATCACAAAACCTATTAATCAGCGTCTCATGTTTTTTGCAGTTTTAATATAATTTTTGCTTGACGAACATTAATTTTTGATCTATTCTCTATATACCTCGCCCTAAATCTGAAGATCGACGAGGTTTTTTTATGGATATAAGAAATATTGCAATAATTGCCCATGTAGATCACGGAAAAACCACGCTGACTGATGCCATGCTAAGGCAGGCAGGAGCTCTAAAGGAAGGTGTTTCTATGGATTCAAACGCGCTTGAACTTGAGCGCGGCATTACGATTTATTCAAAAAATGCGGCGCTTTTTTACGGTGGCACTAAGATTAATATTGTAGATACGCCGGGGCACGCGGACTTCGGTTCAGAAGTTGAAAGAGTCCTGCGGGCAATTGATTCGGTGTTGTTAGTTGTTGATGCGCAAGAAGGCCCAATGCCGCAGACGCGCTTTGTCTTAAAGAAATCACTTGAGCTTGGGCTCAAGCCGATTGTGATAATAAATAAAATAGATAAACCTGCCGCAGATCCTCACAAATGCGAGGAGCAGGTTTTAGAACTTTTTCTTGAGCTTGGTGCGAATGACGACCAGGCAAATTTCCCAGTCGTATACACGAATGGGCGTGAAGGAACTGCAAAATTAAAAATGGATAGCGAATCGAATAATCTCGTTCCTCTTTTTGAAACGATAATAAAACATGTTAAGCCTACGTCTGACACTAAACTCGAAGTCAAAGATCTGCGTCTTCAGCCTTTCAATTTGGCATATGATAACTTTTTAGGCCGTATGGCTATTGCAAGAATTTATGAGGGAAGTATTTCGGTGAATCAGAAAGTTTTTGTCAGAAAGCCTGAAGGGGAAATAAGTTCCGGGCGAATTTCAAAACTTTTTACATTTCAGGGATTGGAAAGAGTTGAGTGTGAATCTGCAAGCGCAGGTGACATAGTGATGATCGCCGGGTTGCCAGGTATTTTTATCGGCGACACGATTTTGTCTGACGAAAACTCGGACGCACTTCCCGCAATAAAGATTGACGAACCTACGATTGAATTGAATTTTTTCGTAAACGATTCTCCATTTGGCGGCCGCGACGGAAAGTATGTAACATCGCGCCAAATCCGCGAGCGTCTCATTCGAGAACTCGAAGTTAATGTTGGCTTACGCGTAAACTTTTCCTCTAGCGATTTTTTTAAGGTCTGCGGACGCGGCGAGCTTCATATTTCGATTTTGCTCGAGAACATGCGCCGCGAAGGCTTTGAACTTCAAATCTCACAGCCGCACGTAATAATTCGAACAGAAAATGGTATGAAAACGGAGCCCTATGAGGAAGTGATAATAGATATTCCGAAAATTTATCAAGGTATAATAATGGAGCGGATGGGAATGAGGCGTTTTACGCTCAAGGACCTTAGAATTCATAGTGATAACATCAGGTTGATTTTCGAAGGCCCGACTCGCGGACTTCTTGGCTACAGAAATCAATTTGTAATTGATACAAAAGGTAATGGAATTTTTTCGTCCAGAGTCGTTGGTTTTAAGCCTTATGCCGGTGAAATTTCAAAGAGGGAAGTTGGATCAATGGTATCTATGGCTAGCGGTAAAGCGCTCGGCTATTCACTATGGAATCTTCAGGAACGAGGAATTTTATATATCAATCCAAACACCGAGGTTTATGAGGGTATGGTAATTGGAAATACGTCAAAAGGTGAGGAAATGATGGTAAACCCTACTAAGGGCAAACAGTTGACAAACACAAGATCAAAATTATCCGATGAAGCAATTGAGCTATCTCCTCCGTTAGAATTGACAATTGAACGCGGCCTTGAAATTATGGCCGAAGATGAATACCTTGAAATAACTCCCATAAATATTCGCTTGCGAAAACAAATTCTTTTGGCCCCAGAGCGTTCAAGGGCAAAAAAGACATTTAAGCCAACAGTCCAATTGGCTTCATAAATAATCATTCTAGGCTATAATTGGTTTGTGGGCGAGAATTTAGATAAGATCAAAAACTTTCTCATTTCAGCGTGGTATTCGTTTAGGCGCCACGATATTTTTATTATTGCTGTGGTTGGAAGAGCTGGAGCTTCCGTCGTCTCGGAATTTGCATATCAGGTTCTCGTAGGATTAAACAAAAATACCGCATTGATTTCGCGTCAGTCAGAAAAAATTAAGAACGAAATTAGATCTTATCCAGACGTGAAAATCACCAATTCTGATCTTAAGATTTTTCTTAATAAGGCTGCTAAAAGCAGAATAGACTATGCTATTATTGCGCTTTCAATGGAAGAACTCAGCCAAAAAACATATGACGGAGTCAACTTTGACACAGTAATGCTTATTGAATTGCCGGTAGCAGAAGATATTCAAGGCACGATTCAATTAAATTCATTTCTTAATTACTCCGTTTCTCAAAAAAAGAAATTTGCGATTAGGAAAACTCTCATTATCAACACGGAATCAACTGAATATAAAAATATCCAAGTGCCCGGCGGAGACTATGAAATTCTCGGATTTGCGTTGAATCCTACTGAAAATAGCAAAAGTGCACTGATTCCCGATTCGTTCAATGCCGATACATCAGAAATATCAGTCGGTGGGAGCTCGGTTAAAATAGGCATCCCGGGGAAACAGGGTCTTTTATACGGTTTGTCTGTGCTTGCATTAGCCCGGGTATTATATTTGGAAAACTTGAAAGTGCTGCCCAAGTTATCCGAATTCAAAGAGTTGCCTCAAAATGTAAACTACTTCTCATCATTGGGGAAGCCCTTCGACATTATTGTAAATAAGGCGGCTTCGCCGGATGAATTTCACACTGTTTTCCAATCAGCGCGTGAGCTTACTATCTCGAAGAAATATTCTCTATTGATTTGTCTAATTCTTGCAAATCCCGACATTAAGGATACTGATCAAAAAGAAATCGGCTATATTGCTGGTAAATATTGTGATCGGATATTCATTACAATTCCACATGAAGAAAGGAATATAAACCCTGATAAGGTTAAATTCATTATTGAAAACATTGAAAATGGCATCTTAAACGCCGATTCAGAAAGGACTGATCCGCTGCTCCATTGGTTTATTGAAGGTTGGAGGTTTGCAATCAGACGTGCACTTGAATCTGCGAGACCTCAAGATACAGTCATCATTACTGGTAATATTGATAATAGAAAATTAGCCGAGGATATCATTAATAAATCACTCGAAATAATTAGATCGAAGAAAGCATTATCTTAATCAGAATAATTTCATCTCACAGTCTTCGCCAATACAAGCATGATGTTGCTCATTATTAAGAAAAGTCGAGTCCTCGACTTTTCTTTTTTAGTAGGAGTTTTAAGAGTTTTTATTCTTCCTCGACTATTCGAATGCTTTTAGATCGAGGTAGCTCATTTTCGATAGGAGGTGGTTCATCTGGTTTGTTTATTGGAGCCGGTACTTCAAGAGAAATCTCATGTAATGCCGGAGCGTCGGCATACGCTGGCTCTACAGATTTAAAAGACGGGATTTGGGACATAAAATTCTGAATCTCATCTAAACGATAAACGCGATAATTGTTAATCGGGTGGCGATACGCGATTAGCTTTTTCTTCCTGTCCCAATTTCTAAGTGTGAGAGGAGAAACTCCGAGGATTTTAGCCGCATCCTTGATATTTATGTATTTAATTAATTCTTGATATTGCATTGAAAAATTGACCCTATATCATTAATCATAATTAACATTATTCATCATTACAAAATACACTGTGGATAAAATATATCTAAATGGAAGTGAATCGCTATGGTAAAAATCTAAATTTATTATAGATTTTATCAATCTTGTGTTACCTAAAAAATTTTATAAATTTATATTTCATAACTTATTAAGCATTAATAAGTTTTTTTGTCCACAAATATTTCAAAAATTTTGTCTGAAAATTTTTTTGAAACGATTTTTGAAACATTTTTTTAAAATTGGAACACAAAATTTTTTTTCGCACAAAAAAATATTTCTTTTCCACAGAATTGCATGCAATTTTGTAGTTTAAAAAAAAATAAAAATTTAAACTGGATAGTAGAGAGCTCGAATGTCGAGATCGGAAATAAAAAAGTCGAGCCCTCGACAAAACCTGATTTGAAGCCACATTTTTCACCAAATCGAATGCCAAATGAGCTATTACTCGACGGTAGGGTCTTTTTGACGTTAAAGGAGGCTTCAAGACAATCGGGTTACCACAGTGATTATCTTGGCAGGCTTGCGCGAGGCGGCAAACTTGCTAGCGAACGTGTTGGACTTCAGTGGTTCATTGAAAAGTCAAGTCTTGAGAGTTTTCTCGGAAAGAGCATTGCGACTGAAATTAAGTCGACGTATGGGATGCCGCCAGAGTCGGTTAATGCCGCGAATCAAGCAACTCTGAATGATATTAGAAATGATGCTAGAACAGTTGATGGACTGCCCCGCTTCGTCGGGCGCAGTTTTTTTAATACGGATGTTAAAAAACCAATCCCTCATAAATATTTCGTCCTTGTATCAATCCTTCTTGTTTTCTTTAGTTATACATTTTTTGGCTCTAGGTTATTGAATTCAGACTTAGATCTTCCTAGTCTGCTGGTTCCTATAAAGAGTTACCAAGCATTAAGGAGTAGTAACATGGCATTGACACTAGGAGGTTTTTTCAGCAATATCGGGAACAACGCAGATAAAGTTATCGATGGTGCAAAATCGTTATTTGCATTTCTAACAAACCCTGACGTAGGTATTGAATATGATCGCAATCAGCCAGCCCCGTCTGCCAAGAATAAAAAATCTTCACCTTCGCAAAATCAGATTCAGAATTTGCGTCCGCTGCTTTCATCAGAGGCGGAAGTGCTTGAAACACAGATTTATTTGGTACGGTCTGATCTCGAGAATTTAAAAAAATTAGGTTATCAAATTGAAGGCGGAAAAACAATCGAGACGATCTTCCGCGAGACAGTAAGCGGCTTATCGGGCGCAGATCTTGATCTTCGTCTCGCCAATTTAAATGCCGATATTCAAAATGATCTTGGTGAAATTAGAAGACAACTCGCTGCAGATTTTAATTCAATAGCGTTAACTCAAAGAATAAATAACCTAGGAACAATTACTGTGCAAAGCTGCAGCGGCTGCGGATCATCATCTTCAGGAGGTGGCGGTTCGGGAACAGTTAACTCCGGCACTGCAGGATTTCTTGCATTTTATTCTTCATCGGGGACTGCCGTTGATGATACATCCGGACTTTTTTGGGATGAGACTAATGATTTGTTTGGAATCGGATCGACAACTCCCGCTCAAAAACTTTCTGTTTCTGGAAGTGGATATTTTACGGGCGGGCTTGGCGTGGGCGTCTCGACTTCGACTGCAGGTTCGATCGAGCTGTCTGACAAAATTTATATTGGTAATACTTTATTTGCAGCTGGAACGGCAACTTCAACTTTCACGGGCGGGTTAAGTGTTAACCATCTTTCGGTAACAAAAGCGTTGAGTGTGTTAGGCGGCGGGACATCGACTTTTGCGAACGGCATACAAATTTCCAATGGATGTTTCAGACTTCCAAATGGCGACTGTGCAGGAACGGGTTCTGGAAGTGGAGGCTGGACTGATCAAGGAACGGAAGTTGAACTTTCAACAGTCGGCGATCTTGTCTTAATCGGCACAACTTCTCCGATTTCATCGGCCGAGCTAACAATAGAAGCCACTTCAACCTCGGCCATTCCGCTTGCCATCAGACGCTTTCCCGGCTCAACTAAAAATCTTTTTGAAATAATCTCCGAAGACACGACTTCACATTCGCTTCTCGCGAGGTTTGACTCGGAGGGAAATTTATATCTGCCCGATCTTTACGCTTCTTCAACGATTCAAGCTACCGGAAATATTTTAGGTTACGGATCACTTGGAATTGGAACAACATCTCCAGCGCAAGAACTTTCAATCGCGGGTGACGGATATTTAACCGGAGGGTTGGGAATTGGAGTTACCACAACAACTGCTGGCGCGATTGAGACAAGCGGAAAGGCATACTTCGGGGACACTTTCTCTGCCATCGGAACTGGAACATCAACTATTCCAAATGGAGACTTTGCGGTTGGAACTACTGATTTTGTTGTAACGAAAAACGGAAGAGTGGGGATTGGGACAGCGGCACCGAAAGCAGTTCTCGATATTACCACTGGCCAAGTACTGGTACCGAACGGATCAGCTACTGTCCCTGGGTTAGCTTTCTCTGGAACTGATGGAAGCAACGACGGTTTTTATCAGCCGGCAAATGATAGAATTTCTATTGTTTTAGGCGGAACTGAACGTGCCCGGTGGATAAGTAATACATTAACTTATAATACTGATGTACGAATTGGTTTTGGTGCTGATATTTCAAGTTCACCGACTGTTTACTTGTCACGAGGTCTCACTGGAAATGCCGACACTCTCAATTTGCTCGGTGGTTACATTGGTATTGGCACCACTTCTCCCTGGGGCACCCTCTCACTCGAACAACAAGCAGGCCAATGACGCGACAAAGAATCTTTCTGTCGAAGGAGATGGAATTATTACCGGTAATTTGAAAGTCGGATCTCTTACTGCAACTTCTTCGCTGACAATCTCCGGAACAGGAACAACTTCGATTGCAGGATATTTGGATGTGGCGAAGGGGTTGGAGGTCGGGACTAACGGTGGATTTGTTTTTCATGAAAACGCTCCAGCAAATACACTTTTTGTAAATGCAGCAGGACTTATCGGAATCGGATCATCAACTCCAGTTCAAGAGCTTTCCGTTGTCGGAGACGGCTACTTTACTGGAGGACTCGGAATCGGAGTCTCAACTTCAACTGCTGGAGCTTTGGAGACTTCTGGGAAGGCTTACTTTGGTGATACCTTCTCGGCCATCGGAACTGGAACATCAACTATTCCAAATGGAGACTTTGCGGTTGGAACTACTGATTTTGTTGTTACAAAAAATGGAAGAGTGGGGATTGGGACCACCTCACCGTCGAAGATGCTCTCGGTCGCGGGGACACTTGCAGTAGCAGACGCTTCAACCTTTAACGGTCAGCTATCTGGCGTCTTTTCATCGACTGAAAAGTTTCAAGTCAAT
>JACPKW010000005.1 GCA_016186825.1 Candidatus Giovannonibacteria bacterium | reverse complement strand
ATGCTTATCAGGATGCTTCATAAAAAAATTTGAACAAAAAACTTATTGGAGCTAAGCTTTTTTATATTGCCGGGTCATCTAACGGTAGGATACATGGCTCTGAACCATGGCATCTTGGTTCGAATCCAAGCCCGGCAGCCAGTGAAATTTTATTATAAGTTTTGATATATAAAATTTCACTTTTACTGGATGTTTTTGGATTCGAAGGGAAATCTGGGAGATTTTCCAGGGATTTGCACTAGGAGCAAATCGAATCCAAGCCCAGCGGGAGCTTTTGACCATACGAATTCTATCGGACTTTTTATCGGACATGGTGTCCGTTAGCATTCTTACTTGAAAACAGTCTCATTGTTTCCATAGTGAATTTAGATTACAATTATTGTTATCAATATGATTTTAAGAGAGTTTCGATGCAAAAGCTGTCAAAAACTCCTTTTTAAAGGGATTTTGGTTGATAGCAAGGTTGAAGTAAAATGCACGCGCTGCCGCGAGTTCAGCGAATTCGAAGGAGTTAGCGCCAACACGCTTTTGTGTCTAAAAGAAAACTGTCCCAATCGAGTCGTGCTGGCAGAAAAAGTAGCTTAACTAGTTTAGAATAATCAAAGCCGATTTTTGATTGGTCTTATCCACAGCTGGTAAATTATTTTGGGATGCTATTATTGGCATGTAAAGGCGAATTACAAATTGAGGATCCAGAATCCTATTATTTATATTTAAAGTAAGATTATAAAAATTTTATGATAGCATCTCGAATTAGAGATCGCGTTTATGTTTTTCTCGGCGTTTTGGTCGGACTTGCAAGCGCTGTGGGAATATCTGTTTTTGCGGCAACTACTATATCAACGAGCGTTACCACAGGGAATGACGTTCTTGCCACTTCTACCGTGCAGGCGACAGGCACTATATTTGCGTACGGCGATTTGCTGGTAGGAGGAACAACCACAGCGTCTGTAACAGGTCTTTCTTTGGCCGGTGATATGTACATGTCTGGCGGACTTGGTATTTTGAATGCTACAACTTCCGACGGAGATTTCGCAGTGGGAAATGACTTCTTTGTATTTTCGAACGGAATCGTTTCGAATGGTTCAACTACACCTGCATTGGCTGGAACTGGAGTAGTTTCGGCAGGGGACGCTTATTTTGTCGGTGGTGTTGGGGTTGGTGATGCGACTACAACCAATGGCGCGCTTTCCGTAAGCGGGAATGCGCGTGTTTCAGGCAACACTCAACTCGGAAATTCCGGGAAAGCTATTAATCAGGTTCTTTTTGGAACTTGCACGATTGATCCTCCCTCTTTGCACGACGGAGCTGTTAAGCATGTCCATTGTACGGATGCTGATGGCGTAAACACAACGGATACTGTCTTTATTGCGCCGATGGCGGGAGCGGGATGGGATAACAACGTAGCAATAATTGGCGCTTCTTCCACTGCATCCGGCAAAATAAACTTGATATTCAAAAGCACTGGTACAACAACATCAATTGATATTGCGACCACGACTGTCAATTGGTTCGCGATTCAATAAAAGTTTTAAGCCTTAAAAACCTTATATAACAATAATGAGAAAAAAAATAATTTTCTTGGGCTTAGGGCTTTTGGCGCCTCTCTTTGTGCTGGCGACGAATGATGTATCTACAGGGCAAGGTGTGACAATTTCGCTAGGCAGTCCACAAATGACTGTCGCTCTTCAGACAGGTGGGCAGGTTGACTCGCTTAGTGTCGATACCTCTAGTTTTAGTTTTGTAATGTCGCAGAATTCGACTGTAACCGCTACTACTTCTACTTCGCGGGTTATGGCTGCCGATTCCAACGGAGCTGTAACAACAAGTTCCAACTGTGATTCGAGCGGATCAAGCGTCACTCTTACAAAATCTACATCTGGTAGCGCTACCGTTACTGTTACGATTGGCTCCTCCTGCGTTTCTCAAGGAGGCGGCGGAGGCGGTGGCGGCGGTGGAGGAGGGGGCAGTTATACGCCTCCTGTCGTGACGACTACCACTTCTACAACAACCGCGACCACAACACCTACAGTGACAACTACAACAACTACACAAACCACAGCAGAAGCTTTGCAGGCGCAAATTGCAAATATACAGTCTCAAATATCAGCTCTAAGCGCAACGGGCCAGTGCAGTTTTACACGAAATCTTACTCTTGGCTCGAGAGGCGAGGATGTAAAGTGTCTTCAGCAATGGCTTAATGCCAATGGATATACGATTGCCGCAACTGGTCCGGGGTCGCTCGGCAACGAAACGAGTTTATTCGGCGGTCTCACAAAATCCGCAATCGCGAGGTGGCAGGCGGCAAACGGAATCAGTCCTGCTGTCGGGAATTTCGGGCCGTTATCAATTGCTAAATATAAGGGAATGGCCGGAAGTCAGTCTGGCAGCGGTTCGGGAGCTGCACCAGCTTCTGCGCCTGCGGGGGGCGTAAGCCTGACTCGCAATCTTATGATGGGTGCTTCCGGAGACGATGTGAGAGCCCTGCAGGAATTTCTTGCAAAGGATCCGACGATTTACCCCGAAGGAAGGGTTACAGGCTACTTCGGAGCGTTAACCCGCGCGGCGGTTGAAAGATTTCAAGAGAAGTATGGAATTGCATCGCCGGGGAACACGGGATACGGACGTGTTGGACCAATGACTAGGGCAAAAATAAACGGAATGTAATCTTTATTAAGTCCCGTTAGAAATTCCCGCGGGGTATTTGAATCCACGCGGGAATTGGACCCAGCGGGCAACCCGCGCCGCAAGCGGCGGGGTATTGTTTCTAACGGGATAAAGATAAAATCCCGTCCGCAAACTGGCGGAGGGGATTTTATCTTTTTAATGGCACATGTTATTTTACTTGAGATGACCTCTGCGAAGGATTCCAATTTGAATCTAAGACTGAAAAAATTAACATCTGCTTTATACCGGGTTACTGATTTATTGCTAGACCGCGAGCCTTTAAAGTGGATGCTGCGGGAGAGGGCGCTTGAAATTTTAACCAAAGCATTAACCCTTAGGATCGAAAGCCCGCGCGAACACGACCAATTTTCAAATTTTTTGGAGAACTCATCAAACGAATTTTTTGCCGCGCTTGAACTTGCAAGTGAAGGAGGCTTTATTTCGGGTTTTAACTTCGAACTCTTAAAAAGCGAATATTTAAAGACGCTTGAAATTCTACATGCCTCTGAAGGCTCGCAAAAATTAGAATTATTTGAAGAAACCAAAACGCTTGAAACACAGAGTGCGGTTTCTATCGGTCAAGTCGCTATTGGACATGCAATCGGACAAAATAGTGGGACAGATGTCGCGAAAACGGAAAATAATTTACCTACTCCATACGAATACGAAGAAAAACAATATAATTTGGATAAACATACGTTTATTTCCCAAGAGAAAATCAAGGAGAAGGACTTTGGAATGGAAGAGATTCCTGAATCAAGTGATTCCTACCGTGATATCCAAGCAAGAAAGGATACCATCGTCGAATTCTTAAAACAGAAGGAGTGGGCGAGCATAGGAGAGCTGGTATCTGTTTTCCGGAGCAGTTTGAGCGAAAAAACCTTGCAGAGGGATCTGGCCAGTCTAGTCGAGGCTGGCCGGCTTGAGAAACAGGGCGAAAAGAGGTGGCGGCGTTATGCTATTAAAAGTCCCTATCCTGAATCGGAGGGCGACAAAAGAGATTCGAACCATATTTAATCACAGTTTTGCTTGACGGGTGCTTGGTTTATAGCGTATTCTTTGGATTATAAGGTATTGAGATAAAACCTTAATAAGTGCCCTTTTTTATCCACAAAGCCGCGTTTTGAGCTTAAGCTACGGGACTCATATAATAAGAACATATAGAGGGAAATTAATTTAGTGATTTTAACCGTGAGTAAGACGTCTCTCAAAAATTTTTTTAGTGCGCCTTGATATAGGGCGGTTTTGTGTTTTGCGGGCAACCTCTGAATTTTAAGAAAAACGAATTTAGAGGCTGACTGCAAGAAAGAAAGATTTGAGTTAAGCTGGCGTCAGAACAAAGGGACCTTGAGAACTAAATATTAACGGTTGAGATGGGGGAAAGTGATTATCAACAATTTGCTAATTAACCGGAGTCTTGTCCGCTTTGGCATAAAAGCCTAAAGCGGGAAGTCTGGTCGATTCCTTTTTTCTTTTTGAAAAACGGATTATTACTAGGCTCCTTAAGGAAGAAAAAACTTTATTGGTTGTTTAATTGAACGCATAGAAATCTGGTTTGTCGAAACCTTTTAATCCATGCGTACTTCATTGAGAAATTTTAATTTGTAAAATTTTTAAAGTTTTTTAATGAATGTTATTAGGAGAAATTAATTATTATGTCTAAAAGATTTAGGAAAGAAGTCGCGAGTAAAATCGCGGTGACTTTCTTAAGCTTCTCCACCGCGCTTTTTGTGTCTGGAGCTTCGCTTGTGGTCCCGTTGACTGCTAATGCAGATACAATTTCGGACTTGCAAGCTCAAATTGCAGCTCTTCAAGCACAATTGGCGGCTTTAACTGGAGGAGCTTCGAGCGGTGGCACTGCAACTGCTTGCACTTTCACCCGGAGCCTCTATTTGGGGGTTTCTGCCGGTGATGATGTCAAATGTTTGCAGCAATACCTGAACTCGACTGCAACAAAAGTTGCGGTATCTGGCGCTGGTTCACCGGGGAACGAAACAATGTTCTACGGTCCAAGAACCAAAGCTGCTGTCGCCGCTTGGCAGGCCGCTAACGGCGTCAGTCCGGCTGTGGGATATTTTGGTCCGATTTCACGAGCCAAATACATCGCGCTTGCGGGGACTACTACTCCCACAACTCCGACTACGCCAACTACTCCGACAACTCCCGGAACAGGCGTTCGAGTTGATCCCGGCATACAGCCGGCAAACTCGCTTGCCCCGGAAAATGCGGCACGAGTGCCTTACACACGAATTAAATTATCTGCGGCTCCGGATGGAGATGTTACGGTTAGTTCTATCACGGTAGAACGCACAGGCTTGATGAATGACGCGGCAATTGCTGGGATCGTTGTTTTGGATGAAAACGGATTCCAAATCACTGCCGCTGCCAAAAGCTTAAATGCAAATCACCAGGCTATCTTGAACGATGCCTTTGTTGTTCCTAAGGGAATGACCAAGGAATACACCATTGCGGCAAACATGGCGGCTTCTTTGGATGCGCGCGCTGGTGAAGTTGGATTCCTTTCAGTTGTTGCCATAAATGCTGGCAGTGCAACGGTAACCGGATCACTTCCGATCACCGGGGCAGGCCACACCATTAACGCAACTCTTTCCATCGGTTCAGTATCGATGGATGTCGGTCCGCACGACCCGAGAAACAACAACGTTACTAAAGAGGTAGGAACAACTGGTTATGTTTGGTCAGGGATCAAAATGACTGCAGGTTCCGCCGAAGACGTTGTAGTTGAGCAAATCCGCTGGAACCAATCCGGTTCAGCTGGCTCTGCTGACTTGGCGAACGTGAAGACCTACGATGATCGCGGAAACTCATACGACGTCATTGTTTCATCAGATGGCAAATATTACACCTCTAAACTTGGAAGCGGCCTCACTATAAAGAAAGGTGAAAACCTTGAGCTTTATATTAAAGGTGACGTAGTTTCCGGTTCTGGGAGGACTGCTGACTTCGATGTGTTTAGGCGCACTGATTTGGTGGTCAAAGGCGCAACCTTCGGATACTACATAACACCTCCGAACGGCGCGGACGATTCTGGAACGGATGACTTCGCGTTCCACCTGAACACAAATCCTTGGTATGATGCGGCGCAGATTAACATTGGAACCGGTTCGCTCCGCGTTGAGAAATCAAACACGATTCCGGCCGGCAATGTTGCAGTTGGCGGTTCAAACCAGGCCCTGGGTGCATTCACCTTTGAGGCTAAGGGCGAACCTATTAACTTCACTCAATTAGTGCTGACCATTACTACTACGGATAGCGATGCGCAGGGTGAAATTGCGGAATTGACTAACATAGCTGTCTACGATGCAAATGGTTCTGCAATTATGGGTCCGAAAGACTTTACGAAGACTTCGATTACTTACACTGACTCTGTAACCGTACCGATAGGCGTTAACACCTACACGGTTCGCGGAAAACTTGGCTCGACCGGATGGGAAAACAATGACACCATAACGGTGGCATTGAACAACCCCGCTACGGCCATTACCTCCGTTACAGGCCAGGTAACTTCGAATTCCGTAACTCCGACCCCGGCTACAAACACTGCGGCAAATGCCCAGACTGTAAAAGCGGCGTCTCTTGCGGTAACACCGTCGAGCTCGCTATTCTCGCAGAATGTGATCGTGGGTTCAAACGGAGTTGAACTTGGACGCTTCAACGTTGACGCGACCAATTCCGGCGATGACCTCCGCATTAACACGGTGGTTGTCGAAATGATAACCTCGACAAGCCTTGATCCTGACGAATTCAACACAATCCAGCTTTTTGACGGCGCTACTGCCCTCACGACCGGATCGAATGTTGTAAACCCGTCCGGAAATGCCGACGATGCTGATATTGATGTTACTTTAACGCTTGATCAGGCCTTGATTGTTCCAAAAGGAACAAACAAGATTTTGACCCTTAAGGCAAACATTGCAAGCTCGGTTGGAGCAAGCGACACAGTGCGCTTTGACTTCTCAACTGGAATTACAGATGGCGACTGGACAGTTGTCGGTGTAAACACCGGGACTGAAATTACAGAGGATCTCGATACCTCTACAAACGGCGCAACAATGACAATGCGCACGGGTGGCGGATACGAGATTACGGAAGACACTTCGGCTGGGCAGACCCAAGCTTGGTATCCTTCCGGGTCCACTGGTGTTACGATCGGAGCATTTAGATTCCGAGCAACATCAGAAAAATTCGCGCTGAAATCATTCCAGCTGCAGCTTACAAACACGGCTTCATCTTCAGCATCAGATATGACGGCGATCTATCTCTATGATGGAGCGACGCTCCTTTCTAAGAAGATCTTTCCGTCATTCTCTTCGAATGTTGAAAACTTCAGCTTCAACACTTCAGCGGCTGAAGGTGACGGCTCGGCAACCTCTCCGACTAACTTCTTTGAGATTCCGGCAGATACGTCCAAAGTTATAACTGCCAAAGCTGATTTGATCACAATCACAGCTTCGCAGGGAACTTCAGGAAACCTACTTGCGCTTGACACTGGTCCTGGCTCTAACGTTCGTCAAAAAGCGGTAGGACGAAGCTCGGCTACGGAGAAATCTCCGGCCGTCTGGTCCACTGCGGGCACAACGGTAGGATCAACATCTGTCTCTGGCATCCGGTATTACAGAGGAGTCCCAAAGGTTGAGCTAGTAGCTCTGCCAGCCGGCACGACTCTTACCAGCGGTGCGATAGTCTACAGATTCAAAATAACTGCACAGGGCGGCGATGTCGGTATCTATAAGTGGACTATTAAAATGGCCACTTCTGGTACGGCCATGAGCATTGATGCAATTAAACTCGTCGACGAGACATTAGGGAAAGATGTAACGAATGCGGTAACTTTGGTTGGAACAACTACTTGTGCGGGTCTTGTCGATCCCACTGGTCACCAAACTTGTAACTTCAACACTGCTGGCGAAGCCATAATTCCATTTGTTGTCGATAACGACGCGAACTTTGGAACAGACTGGGTGCCGATCTCGGCTGGAACTTCACACACATTTGCAGTTAAAGTTGGAACCTTTTCTAACGGATCTGCCACAGGTGAGAAGGTAACTACCCAGCTCTTGGGTGACGCGGCTTATCCTGTCGCCACCACTACTGCGAATGGTCCGAAAAACACCCTGAATGTAAGTGCAATTGAAAGCGATCTTCACGATGACTTTATCTGGACCGACTTCTTGGGCGAAGCCACAACGACCGCGACCACAGTCACAACAAACGACTGGGCGAACGGATTCCGCGTGCCTGGCATTGAGAACGATCTGGATGCTGTTACAGTCTCTGAATAAAGAATCTAACTTGTGATCCCTCGGCTAGCTAGCAGGGGGATAGATTCGGAACCCCGCCCTTCTTTTGAAGGGCGGGGTTCTTTTTTACCAGCCCCACATTTTGTGGGGCTGGTTGTCTTTAGATGTTCTTTCCATTAGAATTAACGGGATGAATAAAAATTCAAAAATATTTTGGGGTGTGTTGATTTTAGGCTTGGCCATAATCGGCGCAGTCGTTTACTTATACGTTCTTAAAAAATCTAATCTCGATTTGACAAATGATAATAACGAAGAGAAAACTTCTACGAGCAACAATGAGGCCGCAAATACAAAAAATATCGAGGGATACCGAACCAAAGAAGAGCTTCCTCCATTTCCGACGGGCTTCGACAGAATAAATTACGGACCCAAAATTCTTTCAGAAATAGGACCCGAGCAGAGAAAAAAACAGGAAGATAATTTTAAAGAGCTACTTGATAAAATCGAAAAAAATCCCGATTCGCTCGACCTTTGGGTCGGCTTAGGACTGATTAAGAATGTCTTTGAAGATTATGCGGGCGCGCGCGATGTCTGGGAGTATGCTTCTGTGATAAGGCCCGCCAATGCTGTCTCGTTTAATAATTTAGGGGGGCTATACTGGCATTATTTTAAGGATTATCCCAAAGCTGAAGAAAATTATAGAAAAGCTATTTCCAATATGCCCGAGAATCCTGGGCTCTATAAGGATTTAAGCGATATGTATAAATATTCTTATAGAGAAAAAGCTGGTTTGGCTGATGACGTTTTGTTAGAAGCGCTCCAAAAAAATCCGGGGAATGTCCAGGTGTTAATTTGGCTGGGAGACTATTATAAAACGACTGACAAAGCTAAAGCGCGCCAGTATTTTACGGAAGCCCTTAAAATAGATCCGGAAAATTTCTCAATCAAAAAAGAACTCGACAGTTTAAATTAATTTGATCTGATTTTATCCCGTCAGAAATAATACCCCGCCGCTTGCGGCGCGGGTTGCCCGCTGGGTCCAATTCCCGCGGGGATACAAATACCCCGCGAGATTTCTAACGGGATTTATTCAGTCAAAAAAGGCATCAATCCTAAAACCCGCGCGCGTTTAATCGAGCGGGACAGTTTTCGCTGATGAAGCGCGCAAATGCCGGTTCTTTTTCTCGGCATAATTCGGGCTTGAGGATCAGTAAACTTTTTTAGGCTTTCGTTGTCTTTATAGTCAATATTTTTTATGTTTGATGTGCAAAAATAGCACTGTTTATCGGCCATAATTTAAATTTATTCCATAATACAATTTTAAAGTCAGAATGGTATATCATCTGGATTAATGTCTTCCGCGGGATATTCAATGGTGCTGATCTCTTCTTTTTCGCTCTTTTCTGGTTCCTGTTCGTTCTTGCCGCGATAACTTCCATCGCCGCCACGCGGCCCGAGCTGCATGGCTTCGGCCACAATTTCCGTCCGATTCTTCTTAGTCCCATCTTTGCCGTCCCAACTCCGCGTTTGCATTCTTCCTTCAATAAAAACCATTTTCCCTTTATTTAAATACTGGCTCGCTATTTCAGCTAATCTTCCGAACATGACGATGTTATGAAATTCAGCCCTTGATTCTTTTTTCCCGTTTGAAGTCCAGGTTCTGTTTGTTGCTATCCCGAAAGTCGTTACGGGTTGGCCGCTCGGGAGAGAGCGCATTTCGGGATCCCGAGTAAGGTTGCCGATTAAAAATACCTTATTTAGATTCATATTGTAAAATATAACTCATTAGCCGCATTAAGTAAATTTAAACTATTGAGACTTAAGAGACAATTATTTCCCCAATATCTCTTCCAATTTTTTATCGATTTCTTCGGGGTTTGCCGGAGTTTCGGCCGTTTTTTTAATTTTTCTTGCCGATGCGCTTCTTTCAGGCTCGGTCTTAGCGCTTTTTACAATTTCAAAACGCAAAATTTGCGCGTTTTGAAGTGAATTTTTTAAACTTGCGATTTCCAAAGGTAGCAATAAGAATTTAAAACAGCCAAGAAAGGCCTCTCTTTTCTTTTGAATCAGATAGCCGAGGCGCAGTTTTCTTGAAGAAATTCGTTCTTCCAATATCATCCCTTTTCGGTCCTCTATTTCTTTTCTTATCGCGGAGGCGATTTTTTCCCTGTCTTCGTCTGCCTCACTTTCGAAAAAAAATGAAATTTCGTATAATTTTGATTCTTGGGTCATTGGAAGATTATAGTGGATAATGCGATGGGAGGCAAGCTCGCTCTAAATTCTAAATTCAATCACATCTCCGTCTTTTACCACGTAATCTTTTCCCTCAATCCGCATTAGGCCCTTTTCTCGCGCTTTAGCGATGCTTTCTGAGGCGAGCAGGTCTTCGGCGCCTATTACCTCTGCTCTGATGAATTTATTCTCGAAATCGCCGTGAATCGCGCGTCCGGCGCGCGGCGCTTTGGATCCTTTCGGGATTGTCCAGGCGCGGGTTTCGTCTTCGCCCGTTGTAAAAAAACTGATCAAATTCAAAATCTCATAAGCTTTTACTATGAGTTTGCCGAGATCGGATGCAACCCCGAGCTCTCTTTTTTCTTCTTTAGAAAGTTCGCTCACTTCGAATTCTTGTTTTAAATCCAGAATGACTGAATTTTTTTCATAGCCCGCCGGGATCTCGTGCGCGAATTTGGCGTTAAAGCAGTAGAGACGCGGCTTTGAAACCAGCAGTTCATACTCGCCGGCGAGTGTTTTTTCTTCCGGAGAAAATTCTAAAGATCCGCCATTTAGTTTTGAAATCAGCGTCTTGAGCTTTTCGAATTTTTCAGCAATCTTTTTATCCCCGGATTTAGATTCTCGTCCTAGCTTTTGCAGCGCTTTTTCCAAAACTTCAAGATCCTTTAAAATAAGTTCGGCTTCGATAATTTCAATATCTCGCTTCGGATTCGGCTCGCCTTCCACATGCGTAACGGAAGCGTCTTTAAAAACTCTGACTACCTCAACGATTGCGTCCACATTTTTTATGTGCGTGAGGAATTGATTTCCGAGCCCTTCGCCCGCGGCCGCGCCTTTGACAAGCCCTGCGATATCGACAAATTCAACAATGGCAGGAATTATTTTCGCGGATTTGGACAAAATGGCTAACTTTTCGAGCCGCCCATCGGGCACGGCAACTACGCCGATATTCGGATCAATAGTTGCAAATGGATAATTTGAACGGTCAACCGCTTTTTTCGTGAGCGCTTGAAACAGCGTGGATTTCCCAACGTTCGGGAGTCCTACAATTCCAATCTTTAAGGACATATTTTCGCGTAAAAGTTGATAAATTCGAAAGTTTCTTCATGTTATTATGAAAAGACATGGATATCAATCATAAACTGCAAGCTTTTAATTCGAAAGTATTTCACGCCTATGACATCAGAGGGCGCTATCCTGAAGATCTCGATCCAAATAATGTTGAACTTATTGTGCGGGGGTTTATAAAATTTCTAGATAAATTTCCTGGAAAAAATGTTATTTTGGTTGGCGGGGATGTGCGTTGGAGTTCACCCGAAATTTCGAAAGAAGTTACAAAAACGCTTGTCGCATGCGGGGCGGAAGTTTGGGATCTCGGCTTGTCTACGACGCCGCAATTCACTTTTTCGCTTGCGAAAAGCAAAGCAAAAGGAGGAATCATGATTACGGCTTCGCACAATCCAGTAGAATACAACGGGCTGAAATTATTTGAAGGATTTAGGGCAATGAGCGAAGATGTAGGCCTAAAAGAAATTATTCGAATTGTCAATTCGGGCAAAATAGCCGAAGACAGCGCCGGCGGCTTCTTAACAAAAAAAGATTATCGCTCGGAATATGTCGATTTTATTGCGTCGAATGCCCGGTTCAAAAGAAAGCCTAAAGTGGTTTTCGACGCAGCAGGCGGTTCGGTGGGCGCGATTCTCCCTGATATTTTAAAAAAAATAAATTTGGAATCAGACTGCCTTTTTTTAGAAAAAGATTCTTACCTGAAAAACCATTTGCCAAATCCTCTTTCTAAGGAAGCTCAAATTCCGGCCCGCGAGAAAATATTAGAAACTGGAGCAGAGGCCGGTTTTATTTTTGATGTGGACGGCGACCGCGTGGTGGTTTTGAATGAAATGGGAGAAGAAGTCAGGAGCGATGCTGTTTTATGGCTGCTTGCTTCGAGAATCGCAAAAAGGGGGGACACAGTCGTTTTTGACCTGCGGTCTTCAAGGGCGTTGAGGGAGGATCTTGAGGAGCTTGGCATAAAGTCCGAAAAATCGCGTGTCGGCCGCACATTCATGAATACGGTTATGCGCGAGCATAAGGCGTTATTGGGTGGAGAACTATCCGGCCATTTTTTCTTCAGAGATTTTTTTAATTCGGATTCCGCGCTTTTTGCAGCGATGAAAATTTTGGAGATTCTATCTGAATCAAAAAAAAAGCTTTCGGCTCTTGTGAAGACTTTTTTCCGCTACGCTCATTCGGGAGAAATAAATTTTAAGGCTAAAGGTAAAGATCAAATTCTCAAAAAACTTGAAGAAAAGTATGGGGCAGGCGAGAGGAATTATCTCGACGGCCTGACTGTGGATTTTTCAAATTGGTGGTTCAATATCAGGCCTTCGAACACGGAAGATATATTACGCCTTGTTTTTGAAGCGGAGAACAGAAAAACGTTTGGCGAAAAAGAAAAAGAACTTCTGGGTTTTCTCACAGATTTAGGCGCCGAGAGAGTCTAAATTAAAAAGCCCATTTTCCTTTTTGCTTCAAGAAGCGTTTGCGAAGCAATTTTATTTGCGTCTTCGGCCCCCCTTTTCAGTATCGTTAGAATTTTTTTGGGGTTCTTTGAAAGTTCCCGATATTTTTTCTGGATCGGCGACAATTTTTGAACCAAAGCTTCAGCGAGATCGTTTTTAAATTCGCCGTAGCTTTTATTTTTGTATTTTGCCTCGAGTTCTTTTACGGAGGTATCGCTGATTTGGCTCATAATTACGAGCAGATTTGAAATCCCCGGCTTTTTGGTCGGGTCATAAACAATTTCTTTTCCGGAATCAGTCACCGCTATTTTAATTTTGCGCCGAATGTTTTCGGGGTCGTCAAACACGCCGATATAGTTATTCGCGCTCGGTGCTGATTTCGACATTTTTTTTGAGGGATCATCGAGGCCCATTACTCTTGCACCCTCTTTTCTAAGAAGCGCCTGGGGCTCCTTAAAAGTATTTCCGAAGCGTGTATTAAATTTTCTCGCGAGTGTTCTCGCGAGTTCCAAATGCTGAACCTGGTCTTCGCCTACCGGCACTATTTCAGCTTGATACAGCAAAATATCTGCGGCCATTTGAACCGGGTAATTCAGGAGTCCTGCCAAAAGTCCTTGTCTTTCACTTTTTTCTTTAAATTGGGTCATTCGTTCGAGCTCTCCCAGCGGTGTTATTGTGTTTAGCATCCAGCCTAGTTCAACATGCGCCGGAACGTGTGATTGGACAAATAAAACAGTTTCTTTAGCTTTGAGTCCGCAAGCGAGGTAAAGAGTGGCAATATCCAAAGTCTGCTTGCTTAAATTTTTAGGGTCTTGAGGCTCGGTAATAGCATGGAGATCAGCGATGAAAAAGAAGGTTTTATATTTTTTTTGCAGTTCAACAAACTGTTTTATTGCCCCCAAATAGTTGCCAAGATGAAGCTCGCCTGAAGGGCGAACTCCGCTTACGGCTATTTTTTTATTTACCGCCATTTTCATATTCTACAGAAGCGTTTTTGTTTTAGGAAGTATTGCGTTCTGATTATTAAATCTCGATTATAACTGGAAGGACCATTGGGCGGCGTTTGGTCTTTCTGAACAAGAATTTGCCTAGTTCCTCCCTGATTTCGTCCCGCAAAAACGCCCAGTTGATCGGGTGCATTTGGCTTGTGGTTTCTTCCGTAACTTTTTTGACCAAATGCCGCGCTGAAGCCAGAAGCTCTCTGGATTCTTTCAGATAAACAAAGCCGCGCGAGATGATATCGGGCGAGCCCTTAATTTTCCCGCTTTGCGAGTCAACAACGGCAATAATCACAAAGATGCCGTCTTCCGATAACATCTGCCTGTCGCGAAGCACGACTTCTTTAATATCGCCTACACCAAGGCCGTCCACCATTACATAACTTGTAGGCGCTTTTTCTTTTGATTTTCTGAATTGATTTGAATTCATCTCAATTATTTCGCCGTCTTCCGCGATCGCAACATGTTCGCCTTTCACTCCCGCTTCTATCGCGAGCTCCGCGTGGATCCGGAGCATGAAATAATTTCCGTGCATCGGAATAAAATAACGCGGCCGGATCAGCCGGATCATATCTTTTATATCTTCGCTCTTTGCGTGCCCAGAAGCATGAATATCCATGGACTCGGAGTGATAAATTTTTCCGGCCTTTTTGTAAAGAAGATCTTTTAAGCGCTGGACCGAGGCTTCGTTTCCAGGCACGACCGAAGAAGAGAACACTACCGAGTCGCTTCCCTTAAGCGACAAAAACTTATGTTCGCTGTTTGCAATCCGCATCATAACGGCGTGGTCTTCGCCCTGCGCGCCCGTGCAGATTATGGTAACTTGTTCGTCCGGCAAGGTCTCGAACTCTTCGCGGCCAATGAATGTTCCTCTCTTAACTTTCAAATAGCCGAGTTCCTGCGATACTGCCACATTTGATTTCATGGAATAGCCCTCCACAAGGACTTTTCTGCCGTATTTTTCCGAAAGCCAGATCAGTTGCTGAATGCGCGTTAAAAGCGAAGAAAATGTGGCGCAGATTATACGCCCCTTCGCATTTTTGAATATTTCTTCAAGATTTTTTTGAATTTCAGATTCCGAAATTGTCCGTCCCGCGTCTTTTGCGCCGGTTGAGTCGGAGACTAAAAGCATCACGCCTTTATCGCCGATTCCTTTTAATCTTTCCACGTCGATCGGCTTTTCGTTCACAGGAGTATGATCGAATTTCCAGTCGCCGGTATGCACGATTGTCCCTGCAGGACTTTTTAGGATAACACCGATCGAATCAGGAATGTTGTGGTTTACCCGGAAGAATTCGACTTCAAAGGAGCCGAATTTTAGTTTGGAATCTTCCCGGATGACTTCTACGCTCAATTTTCCCAGATGTTTGAAATCCTCCTGTCTTTTCAAAATCATGCCGCGCGTTAAAGGCATGGTATAGACGGGGGGATGGCCGAGCGGTTCCACAAGATGGGGGATTGCGCCGATATGATCGTAGTGGCCATGGGTAATAATAATTCCGCGGATATTTTTCTTTTTTGGAATAAGATATTCGATGTTCGGGATCAAATAATCTATGCCTGGCATGTCTTCTTCAGGAAACTGCAGTCCCATGTCGATAATTACGATATCATCTCCATATTCATAGATGTACATGCTGCGGGTAACCTCTCCGCAGCCGCCGAGCGGGATGAATTTCAAAACCCCCGTCTCAATTTTTGGAGGCTTTTTTGCCAAATATTGCGGCCGGCGCCTGATAATTTCGACCGGTCGAACCAGCTCTTTTTGTGGTGTCATTTTATTATATTAATGCTGATAATTAGTTTTTAAAGGCGGGCGAGAGAGGATTTGAACCTCCACGAGATTGCTCCCACTGGCTTCCTTGCCCCGCTAGAAATCGATAAACCCTGTGCTGGGAGGGAGATTTGAACTCCCACAGGATTTCTCCTACACGCTCCTGAAGCGTGCGCGTCTGCCGATTCCGCCATCCCAGCACCAGATTGAATAAATATTTCATTTATTAAAATTTCTAACAGGGTGGACCAGCGCGCCTGCCTGCCGGCAGGCAGGTCTGCCGATTCCGCCATCCCAGCACCAGACTGAATAAATATTTCATTTATTAAAATTTCTAACAGGGTGGACCAGCGCGCCTGCCTGCCGGCAGGCAGGTCTGCCGATTCCGCCACTCGCCCAGCAATACTTAGATTTTTTCAAAACAATTTTCAATTGTCAGAAGCGCGGCGTATTTATGCGGCCTGGAAAGAAATTCCAAGTTTTGATTTTTGGCCATTTGATAAAGCGATTCTTTGAAATCGAGCCCCAGGCCCGGAGGATTTTTCGGTTTCAATTTAATAATTTCAGGGACGAATTTGTAGGAGGTATTTTTTTTAAATTCTACCTGTTGGTTTTCGCTTTCAATCAGATAATATCCTGCGCCCCGCAGACTTTCGTAAGTTTTGTAGTCATGTTTGTCCTCGGTGCAGAGCAGATTTGCGAGAATTAGGTCTTCGCCCGCGGGATTTGAAATATTGTGTCCGTATCCCGCCGGTATAATAACTTTTTCTCCCGCCTCCATTTGCACAAAATAGATTTCATCGAGTTCGCTCGGATCGAGGCGGGGTTTTTGCAAAATCCACCAAACTTTTCCGGATATGACCTCCAGAATTTCAGGATACATAACGCCCATCATGTCGCGCGAATGATAATGCCCGAATGTCTTTGCAATTTCTTTATTGATTTTTACGGGGAAAACGGCCGTAAAGTCGTAGCTGATTTTCAGATTATCAAAAAATTCAGCATCTTCTTTTTTGTAGATACCGCGCCAAACCCGATACATTGCGCGCTTGTCTCCGGGGTTCGAGAGGAATAATACCGGGCTCATTGCTTCCACAGTGCGGTCCCATTTATCGCGCACGCATATGTCCTCCGGTAGCTCAATGTCGCCGTTTATGTATTCGAGTTCGAGCCCCGTTTTCAAAAAAAGATTCATTTTGGTTTCTTCGATCTTAATAATTCGGAATAAAACGCTTAAAAATTTTCCAGATATAAATCGTGTCAAAATGCCACTTGTTTACTCCGGAAAATCTTTCCGAAGGAACGGTGATATGTTCGGTAGAAAAACCTTTTAAGTTGTTGGGAACTACGTACAAATAATAGGGAGAATATAGGAAAATCGCTGGCAGATCTGCCTGAATTTCTTCTTGGAATTCCGCGTATTCTTTTTCCCGATCTTCGGCAGAAGAAAGAGTGCGCGCCGTCTCTAGGATTTTATCAACTTTTGCGGAAGTGTAAAGAGCGATGTTTAAACCCGGGTTGTTTCTCTGGGAAGAGTGCCAGAAAGCGAAAGGATCAGGATCACGTCCAACTACTTCGCCGAATAATAACGCATCGTATTTTCTTGGGCTTATTACGTTTTGATTCAGATCACCGATTTCAAATACTTTTACTTCAACTTTTGCGCCGAGTTCCTCCCAGCTCGCGCGGAGAATATCGGCCGCTCTAATTAAATCCGGCCAATTCGAAGTTGCAAGCGAGAATGAGAGCGTTTCCACTACTTTTTTCTTTTCAATTTTTTCATAAATTCCCGTTTCAGAATTTTTTATCCATCCGTTTTTCTCCAGTATCGCTCGGGCTTTTTCAATATTATATTCTGTGCTGGTCACGCTAATCGCACCAAGTGTTCCGGGCGGCAGGGGAGATGAAATTGCAACGCCATGCCCCTCGAGCACCTCCTTCACGATTTTATCTTTATCAGCCGCAAGGTTAAGCGCTTCTCTCACTGCTTTGTCGGTAAAAAGCTTTTTTTCATTTTGATTAAAAAATACCGCGAAAATCCTGGGAAGCGTCAAGCTTTTTAAAACCACATTGTTTTTTTTGATTTTCGAAACATTCTTTGGAGAAATTGCGCCGAAGCTGTCGATTGCGCCTTTGTCGTGAGCTTTCAGCAGTTCATCTTCGGATGGATAGAAATGAGTTACAATTTTTTGAACGAAGGGCTTTCCAGAAATGAAATCTGAAAAAGATTCTAACGTGTAAGATTCGATTACATCGTTTGCATTGATTGCGACATTCTGAACTTTATAGGGCCCCGAACCGACAGGTCTAAGATTCGCCTTTGCGAGCGAAATTTGCTCCGGATCGATGCTTTTCCAGATGTGCTCGGGCAAAATTCCAAGCGTTGTATTTTCAAGAAACTGCGCGTAGGGGCGCTTGAGCCAAAAACGCACTGTGCGGTCGTTTACCTTTTCTGTTTCGACTCCCTCCCAGCTTGCCCTTAGTGGACTTTTTAAATTTGGGTTTTTTGCGAGCGCGACCGTAAAAACAATATCATCCGCCTTGAGCTCCTTTTGATCGTGAAAAAAAGCGTCGTTTTTTAAATAAAATGTGTAGGAAAGTCTGTCCTCTGAAACTTCATAGCGTTCGGCAAGGTCGGGAATGAGATTCCCTTGGCCGTCAGGGCGCATCAGTCCTGAAAAAACCAACGAAACTAAGTCGCGATCTGTATCTGAAATCGCCAAAAGCGGATTTACAAAATGCGGGTTTCCGATGATTCCCTCATGGAGCGTTCCGCCTTTGGCAGGCGCGAGAAATGAAAAACGAGCATTAAGTATGCTAACCGTGCCTAAAAAACCGATGACAGCGGATGCGATCAGAATTAAAGAAAGTATTCTTTCGCCTCTGGACATTTGGCGGGCGGTATAACGAATTTGGTCCCACGACGGGAGCATTGTTTTTCAGTTCCTTTGTTTAGAGTGATTAACTATTGAAGAATTAAATTCAGAAGGGCAGTCAAAATAAAAAGTGCGCCAAGCACTATGGTTGCAACGAAAAGAATTTTTTCGAGTCCGCGTTTGGTTTGATATGCGCCTCCCCCTTCGCCTCCGAAAGTGCTCGAAAGGCCCGAGCCGCGTTGCTGCAGCAAAACTGCAACAATAAGAAGGATTGACACCACCACCTGAAAATAGGGCAGCGCTAGAACGAGAGATGACATTAATCCTGAATATAGCCTAAAAGCTCTTTTTGGTCAATTTTGCAAAAAGAGAGATTTGGCGCGCCTATTTCTATGAAAAGTAATCGCAAATCGGTGCGCTTCGTTTCTAATATGCCCGAAAAGATGGAGAAGCTTGGGCGACAAGTTTTTCAGGGCATATTTTTCGCTCGGGCCGATCCAGAGCTCTTCTTCTCTTTTGGCGAGCGAGGTTAGGGGAATCGGGATTTGATATAAATCGAGCACTTTCTTTGCGGCGCTCCATTGGCCGAGCCCTCCGTCAATCATAATCATATCAGGTAAAGGCCACTCGTCATGCCGAAGCCTGCGCGAAAGGACTTCTTGGATCATCGCCGTATCATCTCCGCCCGTTTCGGGATTTTTCATGCGGATTTTAAAAAGGCGGTATTCGGATTTCGCGGGTTCGCCATTCTCAAAAACAACCATGGATCCGACCGCGTCTTTTCCTTTGAGATTCGACATGTCGTAGCCCTCGATTCTGATCGGGATATCGGGAAGTTTCAGTAACGCTTCTGCGAGGGCTAATGCATGCAGGCGCTCCGGATTTATTTCCCGCTTGATAAATGGTCGGTGGCGAAAAACATTTTCTACAGCTCTTATCTGATCCCGAGAAATTTTTGCATTCTCAAAATTCTGGTTTTTCGCTGCTTGCTTCATCTCCCGCGTGAGTGCTGTGATTACATCTTTTTTCCGGCCCGTCAAAATGCTTCTGACTCTGCGGATATTTTTAAAATAAATTCTTTCACGTTTTTTCCAGTCCGGAAAATATTTTTTCATTTCTTTTTCCTCAACGCAGCAGATTCCGAGGCATCGGCCGATTTCCGATCTTACGCACGGCCGCATATGAATTACTTTGCAGGTGCAGTAGGGGAATGCTCTTTCCAGCATCCGCAATACGGATTTTAACGCCGCGCCGTCCGTGAATGGCCCTATGAAAACAGTTTTTAGTTTATGATTTATAGTTTGTGGTTGGTGAGTAATAACAACTCGTGGAAATTTTTGTTTTGAGATTTTCATAGGTTTTAAAAAAACTACAAAAAAATATTGCTTGTCATCACGGAACTCGATATTATATTTTGTTTTGTATCTTTTTATTGCGATCGCTTCCTCGATCAGGGCTTCAATGTCTGAAGAAAGTTCGCGCCACTCTATTGTGGCGGCTTCTTCGAGCATGGTTTTTTTGCGGGCTTCGACCAGATTTCCGTTCGCATAGCTCAAAAGGCGCAATTTTAGATTTTGCGCTTTGCCGATATAAATTATTTTTCCGGCGCCATCTTTAAAAAAGTAAATTCCCGGGCTCGACGGCGCTTTCTTGAAATCTTCTCGGGTAAGCATGCCGACATAATGCGCTCGCAATCAAGTTTTTGCAACTTACCGCAAAAAAATAAAAAATTCATAAAGGAGACCGCCTCGTAAGATGCTTTTCACCTCGATCTTAACTTAAACAGAGCCAAGCCGCCCCTTGATTAAGTCTTGACATTTGAGATATAATTAAGAACTTTATGGCAAAAAAGATTTCCAATTCTCGTGACCTGATAAAAATCCGCGGCGCTCGGGTGCATAATCTTAAAAGCATCAATTTAGATATCCCGAAAAACAAGCTTGTTGTTTTGACCGGTCTTTCCGGATCAGGGAAATCATCGCTTGCCTTTGACACTATTTATGCGGAGGCGGAAAGACGCTTTGTGGAATCGCTTTCGAGTTATGCGCGCCAGTTTTTAGGAGTTGCGGAGAAACCGGATGTGGATGAAATTTCCGGACTTTCGCCCGCAATCGCGATTGATCAAAAGTCCGCTTCGAAAAATCCGCGCTCGACGGTTGGAACGATAACGGAAGTTTATGACTATCTCCGAATTCTCTATGCGCGCGTTGGGGAGCCGCATTGCCCAGAGTGCGGTAGAAAAGTTGAGAGGCAATCCGTGGACAAAATCACCAAGAGAATTTTGAAATTCGGAGAAGGAAGTTCGGTTCTGATCTTGGGACCGATTGTCCGAGACCGCAAAGGCGAACACAAAAGAGAACTCGAGAATCTGGCGAAAGAAGGATTTTTACGCGTTCGAGTTGACGGCGCTTCCATGCGTTTGGACGAAGCATTAGAACTCCGTCTAGATCCGAAAAAAAAGCATTCGATTGACGTTATCGTGGACAGGTTGATTTTGGACAAGGAAACAGAGCGCGCGCGCCTTGCTGATTCCATTGAGGCCGCGCTTAGAAAGGGAGGCGGGATTATGATTGCGGTTTTGGGAAATGGCAAAGATTCAAAAGCAGATGATCATCTTTTTTCTGAAAATTTCTCATGTCCACACTGCTTCCGTTCGCTTCCCCCGATCGAGCCGCGTCTGTTTTCATTCAACTCTCCATATGGCGCTTGCCCGCGCTGTACCGGGCTTGGGCATACGTTGGAAGTAGATCCGAATCTTGTTTTTCCAAATAGAAATTTAACGATCGAAGAAGGCGCAATTCAGCCTTGGGCTCGCGCTTCACATCGTGTCGGGCGGCAATCGTGGTACTGGTATATGATTTCTGATCTCGCGGACAAATATAATTTTTCTCTTGCAGAGCCTGTGAGAGCTCTTCCAAAGAAAATTACGGATATCATTCTTTACGGCGATCTAGATGGGAATTATGAAGGCGTTATTCCGAATCTTGAGCGCCGCTGGAAGGAAACCGATTCCGATTGGACGCGATCTGAAATCGAACGCTACATGTCATTCGAGCCTTGCCCAGAATGCCACGCCAAAAGATTGAAGCCGGAGGCGCTTGCGGTTTTGATTGAAGAAAAAAATATTGCTGAAATGAGCGCTATGACCTCTGAGGCCTTGCTTGAATTTGTAAAAAAAATTCAGGCAATTTTTTCAAAGCTGACAGAGGCGAATAAAATTGCCTGCCCGCTTTTAAAAGAGATCGCGCTCCGCCTGCAATTTTTGATGGACGTAGGGCTTGAATATCTTACTTTAAACCGCGCTTCGACTACGTTGGCCGGCGGTGAAGCTCAGCGGGTCAGGCTTGCCACGCAAATCGGTTCCGGTCTTTCCGGAGTGATTTATGTTTTAGATGAGCCCTCGATCGGACTCCATGCGCGGGATCATTCGCGTTTGATAAAAACGTTAAAAAAACTCCGTGACTACGGAAATACAGTTTTAGTTGTGGAGCACGATAAGGAAACGATGCAGGAATCGGACTGGATTGTGGATTTGGGGCCGGGCGCGGGGCGGCATGGCGGAAAAATAATCTTTGAAGGAAAATTTCCCGAATTAAAAAAAGCGAAAACACTGACCGGCGAATATCTTTCAGGAAAAAAATCCTTGCAGCTGAAACCAAAGCACGCAGTAATGAAAAAAGAAGCCATGCTCGAAATAAAAGGCGCTCGCGAGAACAATTTGAAAAACATTGATGTAAAAATTCCGCTGGAAAATTTGGTTTGCATCTCCGGCGTATCCGGGTCAGGCAAATCGAGTTTGATTGGCGATATTCTCGCGCGCGCCCTTCAAAAATATTTTTATAATTCGCGCGAAAATCCCGGCGCACATGATCGGATCGATGGCCTTGAACATTTGGATAAAGTAGTTGTTGTCGATCAATCTCCGATCGGAAGGACGCCCCGTTCAAATCCGGCGACTTACACGGGAACTTTTTCATTCGTCCGCGAGATATTTTCGCGGACGCGCGAGGCTCGTGCGCGCGGTTATAAAGCGGGGCGTTTTTCATTCAACGTGAAGGGGGGCCGGTGCGAAGCTTGCGAAGGGCAGGGTGTGAAAAAAATTGAAATGTATTTCTTGCCGGATATTTATGTGGATTGCGAGGAGTGCAAAGGGACGCGCTATAACAAGGAAGCGCTCGCGATTCAATACAATGGCTTGAACATAGCAGAAGTATTAAATCTCTCTATTGAAGAAGCTCTAAATTTTTTCAAAAATATTCCGCAGATAAGCGAGCGCTTAAGAACTTTGAACGAAGTCGGGCTCGGGTATATGAAATTGGGACAGTCTGCGACGACGCTTTCCGGCGGGGAAGCCCAGCGCGTAAAGCTTGCGACGGAACTTGCCAAGAAAGCGACGGGGAGAACGCTTTACATTTTGGACGAGCCTACAACGGGACTTCACTTTGAAGATATCCGAAAACTTATTTTAGTCTTGAGGGCGCTTGTCGAAAAAGGAAATTCGGTTTTGGTAATTGAACATAATTTAGATGTCTTAAAAAATGCTGACTGGATCATTGATCTCGGCCCCGAAGGCGGGAATAGGGGGGGCCAAATTGTTGCTGTGGGCACACCGGAAGATATCAAAAAAAATTCGAAGAGTATTACGGGCGCTTGGCTCAAAAGAACGTAATCGCGCCGAAGCAGTGATCTTCAGGGTTGACATCCGTAAAAACATTCCTAAAATGGTATTAGCACTCTCGGTTGTTAAGTGCTAAAATCAGCTGTTAGTTTATAGTCGAGCTAAAAACTAGCAGCAAAAACTTTATAAACCAATAACTAAAACTACTATGGCAAATCTTAAACCATTAGGAGATCGGGTTTTAATAGAACCTTTATCGCCGGACGAGAAAGCGGGCAAAACAAAATCAGGGATTGTCATTCCCGACACGGCAGAAAAAGAGCGTCCGGAGCAGGGGAAAATAATTGCTGTCGGCGAAGGCCGCCGGACAGATGAGGGGAAACTCATTCCCATCACGCTCAAAAAAGGTCAAAAAGTTCTCTTTACAAAGTACGGACCTTCTGAAATTAAAGTCGATGGAAAAGAATATTTGATCGCGAAGGAGGAAGATATACTGGCAATTATAGAATAATCGCAATTTTCAATTATCAATTTTTAATTTTCAAATAACAAAAATGGCAAAAAAAGTTGTATTTAACACGGAAGCTAGATCGGCTCTGATGCGCGGCGTTGATCAGCTTGCGGACGCGGTA
The DNA here is from genome assembly GCA_016186825.1 of Candidatus Giovannonibacteria bacterium. GTDB lineage: Bacteria > Patescibacteriota > Minisyncoccia > JACPKW01 > UBA11713 > JACPKW01. The sequence goes on along the minus strand of JACPKW010000005.1, from coordinate 115,176 downwards.
AAAGTTACACTCGGCCCGAAAGGGCGAAACGTAGTTCTTGAGAAAGGTTTCGGCGCGCCGACAATAACGAACGACGGCGTTACGATTGCAAAAGAAATCGAACTTCCGGACAAAGTTGAAAATCTGGGCGCGGAAATTATCAAAGAAGTCGCGACGAAAACAAACGATGTCGCAGGCGATGGAACAACCACAGCTTCGCTCCTGGCGCAGGCAATTGTTACGGAAGGCCTGAAAAATATTACCGCTGGCGCAAATCCGATGGGACTTAAGCGCGGAATTGAGAAAGCGACAGAAGCGGTTGTCGAAAATCTGAAAAAACTTGCGATTCCGGTCGGAGAGAAAAAAGAAGATATCGCTCAAGTTGCGACGATTTCCGCAAAAGACGCATCGATCGGGGAAAAAATCGCGGAAGTAATTCATAAAGTCGGGAAAGACGGCGTTGTAACCGTGGAAGAGTCGCAAACATTCGGAATTTCATATGAAATTGTGGAAGGAATGCAGTTCGACCGAGGTTACATTTCGCATTACATGGTTACGAACACCGACCGCATGGAAGCTGTCTATGAAGATGTGGACATTCTGATTACAGATAAGAAAATTTCGTCTATTCAGGAAATTTTGCCTCTTTTGGAAAAAGTTGCCTCAAAAGGGAAAAAAGAGCTTGTCATTATTGCAGAAGATTTGGAAGGCGATGCATTGGCAACGCTTGTAGTAAATAAAATTCGCGGAATTTTCCACGGGCTTGCGATTAAAGCGCCGGGATACGGCGACCGGAGAGAAGAAATGCTCGAAGATATCGCGATTGTCACCGGCGGGAAAGTAATTTCCGAAAAAGCCGGTCTGAAACTCGACAAAGTGGAGTTAAATATGCTCGGGCGCGCAAGAAAGGTAATTTCTTCAAAAGATAATACGACGATTGTAGGCGGACGCGGAAAAAAAGAGGATCTAGAAAAAAGAGTGAAACAAATTAAGATACAGATCGACAAAACAGATTCTGATTATGACCGTGAGAAGCTGGAAGAGCGGCTTGCAAAAATTTCTGGAGGTGTTGCGGTTATTCGCGTGGGCGCCGCGACTGAAGTTGAACAGAAAGAAAAGCAGCACAGAATTGAAGATGCGATTTCGGCCACAAAAGCGGCCATCGAAGAGGGAATTGTTCCGGGAGGTGGAGTTGCGCTTGTGAGGTCAGCGAAAGTCTTGGATGAGATGCTCGAAAAAATGGAGCACGATAAAACTACGGATCGGGATGAACTTACCGGCGTTGAAATTTTGCGCGCCGCGATCGCGAAACCCCTGTGGCAGATTGCCGAGAATGCGGGAGTTTCCGGGTCAGTTATTGTGGAAGAAGTCAGAAAATTGAAAGGAAACATGGGTTACAATGCGGCGACTGGCGTTTACGAAAATCTGATCGAGGCTGGAATTGTGGATCCAAAAAAAGTTACGCGCTCGGCTTTGCAAAATGCCGCTTCCGCATCCGCGATGCTTTTGACGACAGAAGTTGTGGTTTCAGAAATTCCGAAGAAGGAAGAACCCATGCCTCCAATGCCGCACGGGGATTACTAAAATAACAACAATGATAGAAAAATCCACTTCTATAGAAGTGGATTTTTCTATTTACTTGATTTCTACCATCGATATTGATATAATATAACCAATATGGAAACTATAATTTTCGTCATTGCGGTAGCGCTCCTTTTATTAAGCGGGTTTTTTAATTGGATCCAGTGGGCATTCAATATCCCTGCGATCATAATTGTCTTTGTGCTGTGGCTTGTTGCCATGTACAACGGCTTGGTTCGGCTTCGAAACAGGGCCAAAGAGGCCTGGTCTGATATCGAGGTCCAGCTAAAGCGCCGATACGACTTGATTCCGAATCTTGTCGAAACGGTTAAGGGTTATGCAAAGCATGAGTCGCAGGCTTTTGAAAATGTGACCCGCGCACGAGCCGAAGCGCTTCAGGGCGGATCGCTCCACGAACGGGCCGAGAAAGAAAATATGCTCTCGGGCGCTTTAAAAAGCATTTTTGCCGTTGCCGAGGCTTATCCAGAATTAAAAGCGAACACGAATTTTCTTGAACTGCAGCGCGAACTCTCGGATACGGAAAATAAAATTCAGGCTTCCCGCCGCTTTTACAACACAAATGTTTTGGAACTCAACACAAGAATTGAGATGTTCCCTTCAAATGTTGTCGCTGGCACTTTTGGGTTTAAGAAAGAAGAATTCTTCGATCTCGACGAAACTCCCGCTCAAAGAGAACCCGTCAAAGTTTCTTTTTAGGATTTTCACAAAATTAAACGTTTAAACATTTAAACTTTTTTTATCGTGGCTACAACTTGGACTCATCGCGATTCAAATATACGCAAGACTTGGCTTTTAATGACGATATTTTTTCTGATCGTCATGACGCTCGGCTGGGTGTTCTCGCAGATTTATGGAAACCCTGCGATATTTCTTTTCGCGTTTATTTTGAGCTTCGTGATGAGCATCGCTTCTTATTGGTATTCGGACAAAATTGTAATTGCCGCAACAGGCGCGCGGCCGCTTCCCGATGCTGAAGCTCCCGAGGTTCATAACATCGTCGAAAATCTTGCGATCACAGCAGGACTTCCAAAGCCGCGCATATACATTGTAAGTTCTCCTCAGCCCAATGCTTTTGCGACCGGAAGAAATCCGGAACATGCGGTGGTCGCAGTAACTTCGGGAATTTTGAAGATGATGAACCGTTCGGAACTTGAAGGAGTGCTCGCGCATGAGATGTCCCATATTGGAAACCGCGACATGCTTGTCTCTACTGTTGTAGTAGTTTTAGTCGGTGTGATTCAGCTTCTTTCGGATATTTTTATCAGGTCGCTTTGGTTTCGCGGATCGGGCGATCGCGACAGAGGCGGACAGGCGCAGGTGATTCTTTTGGTTGTTGGAGTTGTGCTTGCGATTTTAGCTCCGATTGCGGGGATGCTAATTCAGCTTGCGGTTTCAAGAAAGCGCGAATATCTCGCTGACGCTTCTGGGGTGCTTTTGACGCGCTATCCCGAAGGGCTTGCATCGGCGCTCGAAAAACTCGCCAATGATAATACGCCAATGACGCAAGCGAGCCATGCGACTGCCCATCTTTGGCTTGATGATCCCTATCAGGGCAAAAAGAAAACCGTTGGCTGGTTTGCAAAACTTTTTATGACCCATCCGCCGATTGAAGATCGAATAAAGAAGCTTCGCGAGATGGGAATATGAGACGCCTCGGATAAATATAAATGAAATATAAATTTAAGAATACAATTGTGATAGCCCTTGGAGGCTCCATAATGTATCCGGATGAAATTGATGTAAATTTCCTGAAAAACTTCAGGAAATTTATTTTGAAATGGATCCGCCGCGGGAAAAAGTTTGTGATTGTTACGGGCGGGGGGTCAGTGTGCCGAAAATATCAAAAAAGCGCCTCCGCAATTGTTGATCTCCCAGACGAAGATATAGATTGGATCGGAATTCACGCCACGCGCTTAAACGCCCAGTTATTGCGGACAATTTTTTGGCGCGATGCGAACCCCATTGTTTGCGATTCGAGCGGAAAAATAAAAAATTTAAAGTATTCGATTACAATCGCGTCGGGCTGGAGGCCGGGGTGGTCAACGGATTACATCGCGATTGAGTTAGCGCGCCAATTTAAAATAAACGAAGTGGTTATCGCCGGCAGTCCTGCGTTTGTTTTTGACAAGGATCCGAAAATTCATAAAAGCGCAAAACCTTTTGACGAAATTTCGTGGAAAAGTTACCGGAATCTGATTCCTTCCGCATGGGTTCCCGGATTCCACTCTCCCGTAGATCCGGTTGGCGCGCGTCTTGCTGATCGCTCCGGGATAAAAGCGATAATCTTGAAAGGAACTAATCTTGATAACTTTGATAGGCTCCTCTCGAATAAAGACTTCGAAGGCACTCTTATATCCTAGTTAATACACACTATTTTTCTGATTATGTATATATAATGAATGTATGGCAGACCAGAATGCGGTGAAATTTATAAAAGATGCCCGCGAGGCCGGTTTAAAAGATGACGTAATTCAGCATCAGCTGGAGGGCGCAGGCTGGAAACTTGGAGATGTTGCAAACGCGTTTTCAGAGGCCAACAAAGTTCAACAGAAGCCCGCTTCAGTTTTTCAGCCGGAAGAAGTGAAAAAATTTCCGCAAGTTGAGCCAAAATCTTTTCAAACCTTTGCACCCGCTCTTCCCGCAAATGAACCTAAAGTTAATAATCAATCGAGCATAGTCACAAAGGAATCTCCGAAAGAATATTCGAAACTAGAGTCAGGACAGCCGGCTCAATCGACATTTTTATCTAACGCGAATGGGACTGCCCCGGCAATCCAAAACATCCCTCAAAACTCTTTTTTTAAGGGCGATTCAAAGTTTGCCTCCGGTATTGGCGCAATTAAAATGGGGGGCTTTAAGGCGCATCGAGTTTTTATTCTAACGCTAGTTGTATTAATTCTTGGGGGAACGGGTGTTTTCGCGGGGTGGGCATACTACAAGGAAATGCCTAATCGGGTTTTCACTGCGATGCCTTCCAAGATGTCTGACTTAAAAAGCTTGACTTACAGTTTAAGAATTAAACTAAAGACCCAAAATATTGACGAGAGTGTTTCTCAAAATTATGAAGAAAGAAAAAAACTTGAAGACGGTTTAGAAAAACTTGCGCCCGCGTCTGTGTTTCAATCTGTTTTGAATTTTTTCGAGCCCGGCAAAATTCCTTTGCCCCCTGTAATCTCCGAGACCGCGGCACCTCCGTCCGGCGTTCCGCAAGTATTGCCCCAGGATTTGTCCGATTCTGAAATTGAAATCCGCGCGAGCGGCGCTTTCGAGTCGGTTGATGAAGATAACGGCAATGTGTCTATTCTTTTCGATATGAACGTTAAACAGAAAGATCAGTCGATCGGGTTTGGAGCAGAGTTTCGCGATGTAAATGAGGTGTATTACTTTAGGTTGGTGGAACTGCCGATCCAGCTTATGTCCCCAATGCTGTCGATGACTCCTTTTTCCACCCTCGATCCCTCGCAACTCTTAAAAAACTGGTATTCGCTCAAGGCAAAAACTCTTTCTGATTTGAAATTACTTCCGAAAGACGATACAGAAGTTGATCGGGAAAAAATGGAGAAAATCAGAAATGTTTTGAAAGAGAGCACGCTTTTTGAAGTCGCTTCTGTTGGTAAGGACGGAGATAATTTCCACTATACGCTTATAGCCAATATTGCTGATATCAAACATTTCTTTGGGGAGATCATGAAAATTGAGCAGGAGCGCCCGCTTACTAAAAGCGATGAACAAGCCATTAACCAATTTGTAGACAAACTTTCAAAAGCTTCCATCGAAGCTTGGGTTAATAAAAATACGAATTACCTTGAAAGATTCAATGCCTCAATTCCGCTCGCGGATTACGGCGGAATAGGCGTGAGGACAGAAATTACTCTTGAGCTTTCGGATTTTGATACAGCTGAAGTTAAAAAACCCTCGAATGCGATTTCATTCGATGAAGAATTAAAACAGATGATTGCAAGTTTTGTTACTCAAGGTATGAGTCCAATCGGCGGTGGAGTGGAAACTGCAAGAATGAGAGGCCGCGACGCAAAGCGTGTCGCAGATATTCAGAATTTAACTAAGGCAATGGAGATTTCTGCAGATGCGCAAGGAAGGTATCCAAAAACGCTTGCAGAGTTAACTACGCAAATCCCCGGAATTAATACGACAGACACTTTAGATAATAAAGCGTACAAATTCGCTGTAAGCGCGGACCGTAAATCTTATCATGTGGGAGCAAGCCTGGAAGAAAAAATTTCCACACAATTAAGTAACGATTCAGACAGTAATTTAGGTTTCAACGGAGCAGACTCCAAAGGTTGCGGCGGTGAAGCAAACCGCTATTGCTATGATTTGAAAAGTTTTTAAATAAAAACTTTACTCGACGCAATAATTTGCTACTATTTAGGCTATCCGGAGGGGTCGCATATCACCGCCTTTGGCGGGACCCCGCTGAAAGCGGTGGGTGGTCAATATGTTTGCTGTTTATATTTTGCAGAGTCAACTGAATAAAAAATATTATGTAGGTTTTACTTCTAATATTTTTGATCGTGTAAACCATCATAATTCTGGAGCCAATAAATCTACGAGGAGTGGCAGACCTTGGAAACTGATCTATAAAGAGTATTTTTCACATAAAAAAAGTGCGTGGCTTAGAGAAAAGCAAATAAAAAGCTATAAAGGTGGGGAAGCCTTTAAAAAATTACTGGATACTGGAGGGGTCGCATAGTGGTCTAGTGCGCTTGCTTGGAAAGCAAGTATGCGGGAAACCGCATCGCGAGTTCGAATCTCGCCCCCTCCGCTATGACAAATTTAATATCTTTTGATATTGAAATTTGGCATCATTGTTGAAAGGCGAGTTCGAAGGGAAGTCCGGGGGACTTCCCCGTAATTTCCGAAGGAGGAAATTCGAATCTCGCCCCCTCCGCCAAAATTCGGAATCAGAAGAAACGGACGAAGTTCGAATGTATTTCGGGCAAAATCCGCAGGATTTTGTCCGAAATAGTTTTGAATTTTGTCCAATACACACAGCCAAGTGATAAGAGAGATGCCCGAAAGTGCATTTTCTCTTTGTGTAGATCGTAAATGTCGAAGAATTAAATAAAATTTAAAACTATGAATTTGAAAACATTACTTATTCCGCCGCTCGCAATTTATGCGGTTATATTTCTTTTTATCTCCGCATTGATTGGCTTCAAAATCGATCAGACAGCTTTATGAGTTTGGATTGTGGGAGTTATTATCACAATCGTCGGTCTTTACATCTTTTTTTCCTCTAAATTGAATGGATTCCCTCTCTTTCGATTTTGTGTTAAAGTTAAAGATATGGATAAAACCATTTCGTCAGTTCATGACCGCTGGTTAAATACGATCACTTTAGTATTGGGCTATTTATGGCTCGTTTCGGGATTGGATAAAATTTTGAGCGGAGAGTTTGTTTCCGGGTTCGCGGATTACGTCAGTCTTCAAATCGCCGAAGCGCCCATCGTGCCTTGGTATAATTCGTTTTTAAGTTCTTTCGTAATGCCTAATAGCGTTTTGGCGGCAAACAGCATCCAGTACGCCGAGTTTTTCATCGGAGCGATATTAGTTCTAGCGAGCATCTGGAATTTCATCTCTCACTCGCGCTTTGCCCACTACGCCTTAGCTTGGGCAAGCGTTATCAGTTTCGTTTTTGTCTTAAATATTATTTTGGCAAGCGGAGCTTCGTTCCCGATTGTTGATGCGGAGGAAGTTTTTGAGGAAGGCGTTAATCTTGATTTTGTTGTTTTGTTTTTATCTTTCTTTCTGGCTTTGTCCAATTTCAGCGAAGCGCGGTTGGAAAAAATTAAAAACCTATAAGTGTCTCGAAACTAATTTGGAATGTCCCGTTATCATTTATTTTTAATTTTTGTTTTTATCTTTGCTTGGGTTTGGGGCGCGTTAAACCCTTATTCGCGCGAAGAATGGCTTTTAGAAAATTATCTCGTATTTATTTTTGTTCCGATCGTCTTGATTACGGGAAGGTATTTTAGGCTGTCCGATTTCTCTTATACTCTGATCACTATTTTTTTGATGCTCCATATTACTGGCGCGCATTTCACCTATGAAAAAGTGCCATTTGGTTATTTCCTTGAGAATTTAATGGGCGAGACACGAAATATGTATGACCGCCTCGTCCATTTCGCTTTCGGTTTTTTGCTTGCATATCCCATTCGCGAAGTTTTTGTGCGGATCACCAGAGCTAAAGGCATCTGGGGCTATTACATTCCTTTTGACCTAACTCTTTCACTTTCCGCCATTTATGAAATTATCGAATGGATCACGGTCCGCAATGTAAGCCAGGCGGCTGGGATTACTTTTTTGGGCGCGCAAGGGGATATTTGGGATAGCCAAAAAGACATGTTTGCCGCCGCCTTAGGCGCACTTCTGGCTATGCTGATTATATTTATAATAAATTCTCGCTTGAATAGATCTTTTTTAAGCGAGCTTAAAGAAAGTTTCAAAATTAACGGCAATAACTCTGGAAAGACAGATAAATCTGCGGGAGATACTTGGTAAAATATATTTGAGTTATTTTGGCGCTCTGGCGATAAAAAGCCCAATTTTGTAGCTAATCTCAAGCAGGATATAATGATCTCGTGCGAATTTTGAATTTATATCGAAAATTTTTAGATAAATTCGATGATCCGGCAAATCATCTTTTAAGAGTTGAACTAGACAGCACAGCTCTACTTTCAAACATTTCCTCATTCAGAAATGCTTATCCCAATCACAAAATCGCCGCAGTGTTAAAATCAAACGCTTATGGGCATGGATTGAAAGAAATCGGTTTAGCACTCGCGGAAAATAATGATATAAAATATTTTGCCGTTGATTCGATTATCGAAGCGGAAAAATTGCATGATCTCGGAATAAAAAAACCTGTGATAATTTTAGGCTACATTCCTAGAAAAGTTTTTTATCGTCTAAAACGCTTTTCCGCGACTCCCGTAATAAACTCCTTAGAAGATGCAAAGTATTTTTCAAAGGCGGGATTTTTATTGAATGCGCAGATAAAATTGGATACCGGCATGAATCGCCAAGGGATAAAGGTTTCGGAATTGAAATATGCTTTGGAAATTTTAGCTCGTTGTAAAAAAATAAATTTAACGGGGCTTTTGACGCACTTGGCTGATGCGGATGGCGCAACGCCTGAAGGCACGCTCTTGCAATTGCAGAGCTGGACTGATGCTCTAAAAATATTTCGTGACTTTAAAGGAAACAGTGCTGAATTCGATCTGCATTTTTCCGCAAGCGCTGCTACAAAATATCTCGCTTCAGCCGAGAGCAATCTGATCAGAGCCGGAATTGGCATATATGGTTTTAATCTCGCATCCAATCCCGCTTTAAATTTAAAGCCCGTGCTTTCATTTTGGGCGAAACTTGTAAATATTAAAACTGCCCAAAAGGGAGAGAAGATCGGATACAATTTTACATTTGAAGCGGATAAAAAAATGCGCGTAGGGATTCTGCCCTGCGGTTACTACGAGGGCTTGCCGCGCGAGCTTTCGAATCAAGGCTTTGTTTATTATGGAAATCAGCCGCTTAGAATTTTGGGAAGAATCAGCATGAATCTGACCGCGGTTGATTTAACCGATGCTGGTGAAATCAAGATCGAGGATGATATTGAAGTTTATTCTTCTGATCTTGCCAGATTAAATTCGATTGAAAATGCGGCACGTATCGCAAACACGATTCCCTATGAAATTTTGGTCCGCATTAATCCCGGGATTCGGAGATATGTGAAATGAATACGGGATTTTTTCTACAGCACAATAGATTTAGGCTCATTATCTGGTAATGATATAATTGCATTGTGAACGGAATCGAAATAAAATCTCCGAATTTTGCGGGATCGCTCGTATATTATTTTGGCATTTTGTGGGCGGCTGCAATTATTATCGTCGCGCTGGTTTTTTTTGTTAAAACATTCTCTCTCCTTAAACAACGCTTCGAAGAAGGATACAGAATGTTTGCGCTTGGAGTCTGGGTTCTCAATTTTGCTGTAATCTATTCGGGAGTCCGCTTATTTTTGAGCGCATTCGGAGATTTTAAAAAGATTTCCATCGTATTGGTAGCGCTCGTTATCTTTGGCGGTGCCGTTTCCACTCTTATTAAAAAAGAGAATAAAAAAGATCAGGATAAGAATGAAAAGAAATAGACTTCTTTTTATAATCGTCTAAAATCTATCTATGGCTTCACCAGTGGAGGATATCAAAGCCCGGCTTTCGGTAGTAGATGTTGTGGGCTCTTATATTCGACTTGTTAAATCTGGAGCGAATTTTAAGGCGGTTTGCCCTTTTCATAAGGAAAAAACGCCTTCTTTTTATGTCTCTCCTTCACGGGAAATCTGGCATTGTTTCGGGTGTGGCGCAGGCGGAGATATTTTCAGATTTGTAATGCAGATTGAGGGGGTTGAATTTCCCGAAGCGCTTGAGCTTTTGGCCTCGAGAGCGGGCGTGGTTTTGAAAAGAAGCGATCCGAAACTGCTTACTCAAAGAAAGCGCTCTTTAGATTTAATGGAATCGGCGCAAAAATATTTTTCGGGTAATCTAAACAAATATCCGGATGTCAGAGATTATTTAATCAAAAGGGGATTAAAAGAAGAGACCATATCTTCTTATTCTTTGGGTTACGCGGAAAAAAGCTGGGAAGGGGTATTAAATTATTTGAATTCGAAGGGATTCCGGGATGAAGAAATTGAAAAAGCTGGACTCGCGATAATAAGCCAAGCGCCCTCAAGCGAACGCAGAAAATTTTACGATCGTTTTCGCGGCCGCATCATGTTCCCTATTGCTGACGGGGCCGGGAGAACAGTCGGTTTTTCGGGACGCATCTTCGGCGAAGGCGCGGATGACGAAGCTAAATACATCAACACCCCGCAGACAATGCTTTACGATAAATCGCGGGTACTTTATCTCTGGGATCGCGCGAAAGGCGAAATAAGAAAAGAGGATGCTTGCATCATCGTGGAAGGACAGATGGACGCGCTAATGTCGCATCAGGCGGGAATCAAAAATGTAATCGCGGTTTCCGGAACAGCCCTAGGGCAAGGCCATTTACAGTTGATTAAGCGGCTGACCTCAAGACTGCTTTTAGCGTTTGATACTGATGAGGCCGGAGGGCTTGCGACAAAGCGGGGAGTGGACCTCGCGCTTAAAGAAAGTTTTTCAGTCAATATAATAGAAATCGAACATGGCAAGGATCCGGCTGACTTAATTAAAGATAATTCCGAAGCGTGGGTGGCGGCAGTTAAAAAAGCGGTGCCGGTAATTTCTTTTTTTCTCTCGAGCCTGCAGAAAAAATTTTCCTCGAATCCGCTCGAATATAAAAGCAAAGTAAGTGCGCTTGTGCTGCCGTATGTGAAAGCAGTTCAAAATGAAATTGAAAAGGCGCACTGGGTTGCGGAGATCGCGAAAAGTTTAGGCATCAAAGAGGAGCCGGTTTGGAGCGAAGTGAAAAAAATTCAGATCAAAACTGAAGATTATCCCGAGACCTTCTCCGAGATAAAAAAAATTAAGAACCGCCGCGATCTTTTGGAAGAGCAGATTATTGGAATTATTTTTTGGAAAAAAGGAGCATCCATATCCACCAATATTTCAGAGATGATTGAATTTTTTTCTTTTCCCCGCCGCGAATTACTTAAGGCGGCGTTTGGGGTTGAAGATGCGAAGCCGGAAACTTGCACAGAGCTTGATAAGCTTGCGCTTGAAGCCGAACTTCTTTATGGTGAGATGGAGCATTTAGACAAAGAATTCGCTATACTGATGGAAGGGCTCAAGAAAGAGGAGTTAAAGGCAAAACTTGAAGCGCTTGCCGTTGACATAAAAAAATTCGAGGCTCTCAAAGACTCGGCAAAGTTAGAGCGAGCTCTTGAGGAATTTAAAGTTTTATCAAAAAATTTAAATAAGTAATGCCAAAGACAAAAAAGAAAAAAATCCATAAAAAAACGAAACGGATTTCCGCAAAAAAACCCAATAAGACCGTTCCCAAAAAAAGAACCCAAAAAGGTGCAGCTACGCCCGCAAAGAAGAAGAAAGATGAATTTTCACAGGGAAAAATTACTGAACTGATTACTCGTGGTAAAACGCGCGGGTTTGTAACTTACGCCGAGATTCTGAACAATTTTCCGAACATTGAAGACAATATTGTTTTTTTGGATGGTCTCTATAATCAGCTCCAAACTGCAGGAGTTGATGTGCTCGAAGGGAGGGAAGTTCTTGAGGTTAAGGAAAAACCGAAACGCGGAGAAGCTCGTGCGGAGGAAAGCACTGACCAATTTACTTCCGATTCCGTTCAAATGTACCTGCGTGAAATTGGACGGATTTCGTTGATTAAAGCGGATGAAGAGAAAGAACTTGCAAAAAGAATTGAAAAGGGTGACGAGGAAGCAAAAAACAAACTTGCCCAGGCCAATTTGCGTCTCGTTGTTTCTATCGCAAAAAAGTATGTTGGCCGTTCGGCGAATTTAACGCTTCTGGATTTAATTCAGGAAGGGAACCTTGGCCTTTTCAGAGCGGTCGAAAAATTTGACTGGCGCAAAGGCTTTAAATTTTCAACGTATGCCACTTGGTGGATTAGACAGGCAATCACGCGCGCGCTCGCCGATCAGGCGCGAACGATTCGAATTCCAGTGCACATGGTTGAGACGATTTCAAAATATCAGCAGGTTGTCCGTAGACTAACTCAAGATTTGGGACGCGAGCCGCTTGCCGAAGAGATCGCGACAGAAATGAACATCGATGTTTCGAAAATCCGACATATTCAAAAAATTTCGCAGGATACGGTTTCTTTGGAACAGCCTGTGGGAGAGGACGAAGAAGATTCCCTTTTGGGCGATTTTATTGAAGATGAAAAAATTCTTTCCCCTGTGCAGGAAGCGGCGCGGCGTCTCTTAAGAGACCAGGTAAAAGAAATATTAAACGATCTTTCGCCGCGCGAGCAGAAAATTTTGCGCATGCGTTTCGGTCTAGACGATGGGATATCTCACACGCTGGAAGAAGTGGGCAAGGAATTCGGGGTTACGCGCGAGCGCATACGGCAGATTGAAGCTAAAGCTTTGATGCGCATTCGCGATCACGAAAAGGCAAAAAGGCTTGAGGGATATTGAGTTGATTCAAATCAAAGCTTTTGTGCCTTTTTTCTCCGGCATAGAAAGCGGCATGGTTACATAAAATGTACTGCCTCTGTTTTCCATTGATTCGAACCATATTTTTCCGCCGATTCGCTCCAAAATGGACTTAACGATGTAAAGTCCGAGCCCGGTCCCGTTTGTATCAACTTCTTTGATGTTATCTGCGCGGAAAAGTTTCGTTAAAATCATCGGCTGCTGGTTTAATGGAATGCCGTAGCCCGTATCTTCAACGCGAATTAGCACCTCCTGCTCTTCTTCCTCTTTCAGTTCAACTGAAATTTTTATGCGTCCTTTGGCCGGAGTATATTTGGCGGCATTGGAAATTAAATTTTGAAAAATAATCCTCGTGAGATTCGGATCCACGTTCAAACGGGGCATTTTTGCAAAACTAGTCTCCACTTTTATTTTTTTGGTTTCAATCTCGCGCGAACTTTCATCGAGCACTGTCTTTGCTATTTTTACTATATTTGTTGGGACAGGCTCCAGTATGTAAGTGCCCATTTCGATTCTTGAAACATTCAGGAGCGCGTCTGTAAGATGAATCATCCGTTGGTTCGCATCATAAATTTTTTGAAGATATTCTTTTTTCTTTCTAGAGTCAAGAGTTTTGAAATTTTTTAGAACCATTTCTGCGCTCCAGCTTACAATCGTTAGGGGCGTTCTAAGCTGATGGGAAGCAAGCGCGATGAATTCGCTTTTCGCGCGGTCGATTTCTTTTTCCCGCGAGACATCATGAATAACTTTTATACCACCGATCAGGTTGCCTTCAAATATCACGGGGGAAGCTGTAACAATCGCAGGAAATTTAGATCCGTTTTTACGCGAAATATAATACGAACCCGAAAACTTTTTTTGAGAACTTAACGCCTTTTCCAGCGGCCGCAGGTTCTCATAAATTTCTTCATCGGGAGTTTCGACTAAATCCATTGGAATAACATCGTGAATTTGCTCATTTAGGACTTCTTCAACTTTCCAACCCATTTGTTCTTCAAATGCCTTGTTTGCGAGAATGATTTTTCCGCTGTGGTCGGTCGCAACTATTATATCTCCTATGCTTGCAAGCAAAGTTTCAATTTTTGCTTTTTCTTGGACCAGCGCGTCGTAATATTTCAGAAAAATTTCTTTTGCTTCTTTTTCATCGGTTATATCGTGAAAGTTTATAACAACTGAGCGCACGAAGGGATCCTTTATCAGGTTTGCAGCTGTTGCTTCGGTCCAGATCCAGGAACCGTTGGGTTTTTCTACCCGCGCTTCAAAAACTTCGAAGTCGTCTGTATGATTTTTCTCGATATCCTCTAATACTTTCAAAACAAGTTCTCGGTCGCTTTCGTGGATTATCTCGATTAGATCTGTGTCTATTAGTTTATCAGATTTGTGTCCAAGGACATTTAAAGATGAAGGGCTCGCATATTTTATTTTCTTACGCTCAACTAAGAGCATGGCATCGAAACTGTTCTCAATCAATGCCTGGAAGCGTTTTTCATGCCTATGGCGGGTGGAAACTTCTGCCGCGACTGCGGTTGAGGTGAGCGTGATTGTCGCTAAATATCCTGCAAGCAGAATAACCGAATAGTTATAGGTAATGCTTCCAAAAGGGCCGTAGCCCTGCAGTGTCCCCCAAATCGCGATAGTAGACACTATTACATTCGCAGTTATCGTTACACGTCGTCCGGATTTGAAAGCCGCCAAGATCAAAATTGGAAATAATACATATGAAAGAGGGTAGTTGTAAGAGCTTAAGTTGAAATATCCGCCGAAAATGCCAAACGAGATAAAAAAAGTTAGAATCAGAACCAGGATGTCTTTTATAGCATCTTCGTAGGTCCATTTAACTCGGCCGCAGGTAGTCCAAAGAAGTATAAGAGGACTTACGACCAAGATGCCACCCATAGTTCCGACCCACCATGTAACCCAAATCACCCAAAAATTCGCTAGATCGGTGAAGCCGAAAGACACAAGCGTTACAGTGCCAATAGTTGCGCCGATGATGGGGCTCAACGCGCCCGCGAGTGAGGCGAAGACAAAAATATTATTTCTCTTTGTGAATGCGAATTTTCCTCCGCCGTATTTATTGGCGAGAAAAGAAGCAACGAGAATTTCGAGGGTGTTTCCTACAGCGATTGCGAAAGAAGCGTAAACACTTCCTGATGTTGTGAGGAAAACAAAAAACGCTCCTAAAAAAATTCCCGGCAGAACTTTGTAGCCCAGAAGCAAAACGGTCGAGAGCGCGATACCAGAAACAGGCCAGAGCGCGCTCGTATGCGGGTTAATTAATGCGGAACGGAGACCCAATTTTCCAGCTAAAAAATACGCGACGGCAATCAGAATGATCAGCCCGGCGTAAGCGCTCCGGCTTTTTATTTGAAGTTGCTCTGAAGTAATTCTATCGAGATTCACGATCCTCTTCATGTTTGCACTTTAGTTGCCAATTTTTATAATTACAATCCTTGACTGAATTTTCTTGTTTCTTTGTTGTATTTTAATTTAAGTTTGAATTCCATCTGACAAAAGAACACGGTCTTTTGGAAAAAATATTTCCGCAAGCCGGAAGATCGAATAAGTTATAAAGAAAGCGGAGACAACATCAATTGAATAATGAAGATGCCCCGCGAGCACAACGATTCCGAAGAAAATTGCTGTGAGAACGGACAAAATTCTAACAACTTTGTGGTTCCAAAATACGAGGGCCATTAAAAAGGGAAGACCAGTATGCGCGGAAAAGAAAAGGTCAGCCCCCGAAGAAAATTTTCTTATAATGCTCGAGCTGATTTCAATTTGAGTAGGGTCTGGGCCGATATGCGTAAGGCTTATAAAAATCGAACGGATTAAAATAAAAAGAGCGATGCTTTTTAAAACAAAGGGAGCTCTTTTAGGCTCTGTGATGCAAAAAGTAATTATGAATGTCCAAAAAATCATCGGACCGTAAATAAAAGTGCCGTCTACGTCATAAACCGGAATATTGCTTAAAACTATATCTGTCACTGAATTCGATGCCCGCGTGGCCGAGTAAATCGCGGCGTAAAAATTTATCACAAAGCTTGCCCCGAGCATTAAAATCCCTGCTATAAATGAAATTAAAAAACCGGAATCTTTAAAGTAAAGCAAGTATTTTGATTTGAATTTTTGTATCATCGGATATCTTTATATTTTTTGGTAATGGGTTTATGAATTATAGCTTCTGAAAAAAAGTTTGCGGTATAAATCACTGCGGTTTTAAAAAACCCTTGCCCATGGAATCTTCTGCCCGAAGTATAAATAAAAAACTTTGGCAGGAATTTTACCTTCCCGAATTTGCTGGCTCTGCGCGCAATATTTGTGTCCTCGCCGTAGAAAGCAATTGAAGTATCAAACCCATGCATTTTTTCCAATATATCTCTTTTGATTGCGAAATTGCCTCCGACAACGAGATAGCCGGCAATGCGATAAGCAAGCAGCCCAGAAATAGTCCAGTAACATTTTATGAGCAGCCTTTGCCACTTTGGCACGTCGTAATAATCGTAAGGACCGCTCAAAGCGGCGAGATTCTTGTGCGTTTCAAATTCCTTTTCAAGTATTTCGAACCAATGTTCCGGCATCAGAGTGTCCGCGTCAATATAGGCGAGAATATCGCCCCTTGCTTCCTGAAAGCCGCGCTCTCGCGCTTGCGTCAACCCTTTTTTTTCTTCGCGCACGACTCTAACGCCGGGGAATTTACTGGCTTCATCGCCTGTCCGGTCGGATGATGCATTGTCGATAACCATAATTTCGAAAAATCGCCCTCGTGAGTTTTTTATCGCGGCGCTTAAGCAGTTGGCAATATATTTTTCTTCGTTATGAGCGGGAATAACGAGGCTGACTCTAAGCTTATTTTCCATATTGAGACACTACCTCACTATAAAAGTTTTCCCACTTATTTGCTATTTGATCGACTGAAAAATTTTTTGCGAAACTTTCGGCATTTTTTGACAAATCGGAGCGAAGTTTTGGATTTTTATAAATTGCGTCAAGGCGTGCTTCAAGCTCTCGCGCATTTCCAGGAGTAAATAATAAGCCCCGCTCGGAAGTAATGAACTCGGGGATTGCCGCGGCGTTAGCGCCGATTACAGCAGTTCCGGAAGCCATGGCTTGAAACATGCTCATACATTGGCTTTCAGCTCTCGACGGCGCGACAAAAAGATCGCATGCCCTGAAAATGTCGAAAAAATCTTTTTTCTGCTCGCCCCAGAATGGCCCTCTGAATGTTATCTGGCTTGAAACAGCGCTTTCTTTAGCTTTTTTTTCAAGAATTTTTCTAAGCGTGCCTTGACCTACGAGCACCAGGCCTACTTCAGGATTTTTTTTTGCGAACGGAATAAAAGCATCAAATAGGGTCAAAACCCCTTTTTCTTCTGAAATTCTTCCGGCATATAGAGTTGTAAAAGGTTTAAACCCGAATTTTTCTTTGAGATTTGGCATTTTATTTCCGTAAAATTCGGGCGCGATCGGATTTGAAATTACCTCGCTTGGAACTTTAAAGCCGTTGTCCCTCATATCATTTGCAAGAAAATTGGAAGGCGTGGAAATTTTTTTACAGCGGCTGTAATACCAGCGCACGTATTTCCGCATTGCTTCTTTCATCCAGGCCGCTTTTATCGGACTATAGTCCATGAATTCCTCGATGATGGTGTGGTTTGTGCCCACAAGCGGGATTTTTTTGATTCTGGAATAAAAAAAAGCATCAAGCCCGGGGCCGAAAAAACTGTGAGTGTGCAGAATATCGAATTTTTCTTTAGAAAAAAATCCCGCAAATAAGCGCGGAATTACGGATCGTCCCTGCATGGTGGGTGTGGGATATTTAAACGAACGCATTCGGTGGATTAGAATATTTTTTTCTCGAGAGAATAGTTCGATTCGCGGAGCCTTGGCAATTTCATAATCTTTAGCGGAGTAACGCGGAACAAAAAAATGAATTTCATGCCCCCGCCTAGCGAGCTCCGCTCCGGTTAAGCTGATGGTATCCGCTATCCCGCTTAATTCGGGGTAGAAATTGTCTGCAAAAAAAGCTATTTTCATTACTCTTTGTCTTTTTCTTCCATTTTCCTAATCTGGCGCGCGGCATATTTTTGTAAAATCAAATACGCGAGAGCAAAAATTAGTACGATGCCCGCCGCAAGATAGCCCGCGCCTTCCAGATATTTCGACGCAATTTCATAAGATTCGCCCAAATAATATCCGATTGACATCGTAACCAAGTGCTGTCCGAGCGTGACGGGGAATGCTTTTGAAATAAATTTTTTGGGGCTCATGTTCGTAAATCCCGCGCTGATCAAAAGCGGAGTTGAGAGTCCATATGCAAGCTTTGTAAAAAGCATGGTTTTTCCGGGGTGCCCTCGCCAGAGTTTTTCCGCGAGCGCCAAATGGCGCGCTAGTGTATCATGGCGGGAAACATAATTTATGAAAAATTTTCTGTTCTTGCCGAAGCGGCCAATAAAATAATATGCAATGTCAGGCAGGACATCACCCAAAACCAAAACAGCATATATTAAAAAAGGATTTAATATTCCGAAACTGACAAGAAATCCTGACGCCACCGATATCATTGGGCCTTCCAGCATCGCGATTGGAAGGATCGCAAGATAGCGGTAGTAAACGGGGAGCGCGAGAATGGGGTTCAAATCAAGCATGAAAATAGTCTTTCACCCATTATAATTTTATCCTGTAAGAAATAATACCCCCGTAGCTTGGGGTCTCTCGCGCAGTTTAATGAAAAATATGCGTTATCAGCTCATGATTTCGGGATTTCTTTTACTCCAACAGATTTAATTTTTACATAGCTTTTTTCAGGGAGAGCATCCCAGGCTTTAATTCCTATTCCACCGGAGAATAACTCGGGGTTTAGGAAGAAACTTTCTACCATTACCGTCCCGTTAAGCAGGCATTTAATATCCCGTCCATTGGCCTCAATCGCGATTTCAAAATTTTTGCTGGGGACCGGAACTCCCAGAAGTTCTCCTCTGATGACTCGAGTCTCGCCGGCGATTCTTTGATCGATATGCGTCCTATCTCGTCCGAAATTACAGGCGACATAGTTATCATCGTTCCTATACCTTGCCCAAAGATAAATATTTGATCCTAAAAAGTTATCAACGCTGGCTTTGAAAGTATAATTCTGCCAGACTTCCGTACCGTCGAGAATTGCGGCGCTTCCCGTATCGCGCGGCGCCGGTTTTAACTCCATTATTCCGTTTTGCTGATTTGCTTCGCCCCAGGTAAAATACCAGCCCTGATCTGAAAAAAAATCATCTTCAAACGGGAGCTGTTTCGGACTGCCGCGGTTTAACTTGTCCAAAAGCTTTTTGCCGTCCCAGTCAAAATGAGGCTCGATTCTCTTTACCAAAAAATTATCAGCGGGCTTAAGGCTTTGCGCGGGCGTGTTTTGTTCGAACCGTAGATCGGTATTAAACTGTACGAAAGCGAGCCTATAGTTTTCTTTTATCGCGGCTGTAACTTTTTTTGAAGACTCTGGAAAGTTTTCGCTGTTTAAATCCAGATTGCCAAAAGGAAGAGCAAATTCATTTATTTCGATTCCGAAAGTACTTGCCAGTTCTTTTTTTGACTCGCTTAAATCGTTTTTGATTCTTGTTTCGAATTCCTCGGGTGTTTCAAGGCGCCTTTCTCGAGCAAGCCAGAGGCGGTTTGCAAAAAATTGCCCAGATTTTCCGTCTGCGTCGACTGGATAGAGCTCATGCGAATTATTGCCGTGCGACCCTATTTCCCAGCGACCGGAATTTATCATCTGTTTTACCTCTTCCTTTGTCAGATAGTAGGAACTTTTATCCGTTATTGAAAAACTGGCGACGACAAAAATCACTGCTCTATAATCCAGAGCGCGGAGAATCGGATCTACGGGATAATAGCTGTCTTTTCTGCCGTCATCGAAGGTCAGAACAAATGATTTGTCCGGCAATTTTTTTTCACCTTTCAAAAAGGCGTAGAGATCCGCTAAGGACACGGTTTCATAGCCAGCTTTTTTAAGCGCAAACATTTGCTCCTTAAATTTCTCTGCACTGATATTTGTGCCATCTTCTTTGGGCACTACTCCGTGATAAAGCAATACGGGGACGGCTTTGGCTTCGCCGTTATTTACATACGTTTGATTTCTATTTGAGAAAAAAACTGCCGCGAGCGCGCCCTGTCCGCTCGAAGCTGCGAATTCCAAACGGTAGCGGAAATATGAAAAATAAGTCTGGAGATATTGAGGAGTTAAGTAAGGGTTATTCCTGAAAAATATGATTCCGGCTGCAATTACAATTGTGGTCGAAATAAAAAGCAGAATCAAAACAGTTTTTTTGAAATTGCGGGTGAAAGCCATATTATCTTGTTCCCCAGCCTCTATCCTGAATTTTTATCACTGCCCAGAAAAGCAGGAATGAAAGGAAAAAAGTATTAAATAATGTCCAGGCATAAAAATACGGCCAGAATCGGTTGCCCGGCGAAAGAGAGCGATAATAGAGCACGAGCAGCGAGTTAATAAGTATCAAGCCGATCAGATAGTAAAGAGGCCAGAGCCCCTGCAGCGGCGAGACAATCAGGGCGCTGACGGCGACAAAAGGCGTAAGGATCGTAATAATCGCAAGCGGAAAAAAATATGCGGCCGCAAAAAAGGAGTCCGCCCTGAAAATAAAGCGGGAAGTCAGATAAGAATTAATTATCCATGATTTTTTCCAGCGGAGTTGCTGTTTAATAAGCTGTTTAGAGTTTTCAGGAACCACAGTCATGGCTTTTGCATTTTCAACATAAGTTGTTTTGTAGCCGCGTCTTATTACCCAGCTCGTAAGCGAGCGGTCGTCGCCCCATGTGACGGGCAAACCCAAAAATTTTTCGCCTAACCACTGGTCTAAAATAGGAAGCACTGTGGATTTGCGATAGCTTGATGAGCATCCGCTGCAACAAAGCACGAGCCCGAATGTGCACTCCGCCGCTTTCATTATTCGAAAGGAAACAAAGTAGTAGGCGGCCTGCATTTTAGTCCAGAAGTTCTTCTCGGCATTTTCCGGCTCGGCGTGCGCTGTAACAGCGCCGATTTCCGAATCTGCGAAAGGCAAAATTAATTCGCGAAAAGTCTCGGGGACAATATAGCTGTCTGAATCAAGCTGGACGACAATGTCACCTTTTGCACGCCTGAATCCCTCCGCCATGGCATGTCGCTTGCCACGATTTTTTTCGAAATTTATTATCGTAAGGCGTTGCGCGAATTCGGGACGCAGTTTTTTCTTAACGTTCAAAAGAACTTTATATGTATTATCCGTACTTCCGTCGTTAATAAATATGAGTTCCAGCTTTTCAAGAGGGTAATCTGCCCCAGCGCACATAAGAACGGTTTTCTCAATCGCGCCCTCCTCGTTTTTACATGGAACTACGACTGAAACATAAGGCTCATAATTAGGTTTTATAAAGTCCTGTTGCGCTTTGCGCTGATATAAGAGCGCGCCTGCAAGCCGCGAAAGCTGGAAGCTTGTAACAAATATACCGTAAAAAAATAAGAGGGCATTTTCGCGAAGCGTTGAAGTGGTCTTTGCTTTTATCAGAACAATCAGGGATAAAATACAGAGCGCGAAAAAAATTAACAAGCTAAATTTAAAACGTTGGCTCCGCTGAGAGTTTGTAACTTTGGCGCTAGAAATAGCAACAAACGGTGAGTGCGCTCTCGCATCCATACTAGATAAATTAGTTTGATAATTTTATCAGAGCTTCTCGCTTGTTTTTTCGGGGAGCTCAAGGGGAGTTTGGGAAGTAAGCGAGGAATTTATTTCCAGGACTGTTTTGAGAAGCGGCAAATCTGTCACTGTTAAGAAAGCTTTGATGTCTTTCGGCAGACACTTTCCTGAAAAACCTCGGTAGCCCTTGTGCCAGATTATCGTGTGGCTGTCACCGATCCAAGGATTCTTAATGAGAATTTCTCTGATTTTTTCGTAATCGGCGCCGAGATTGAGGCAGGCGTCATATAATTGATTGAAAAAAACAACCTTCATTGCATAGTAAGAATTCTGGGCATGTTTCAACGTCTCCGCCTCGCGCGCGCTCATTACTTTTTTTTCGGCCGCATCTGGAAGCAATTCAAATAATTCGTCTGAAAACTCGGGCGCGGATTTCGGGAATCCCAAAATCTGAAATTGGGGCTGAGTAAAGTCTTCCCAGGCTGTAGCCTCTGTTAAAAATTCCGGATTAAAGCAGAAAAATAATTTCGGATATAGCTCTTGAAAATAATCTGTTACCCCGGGGACTAAGGTTGATTTGAATATGACTTTTCTTCCCGCGGGCATTTTGGAAAAATATTTTTCGAGCTCGCCTCTGCTTTTATCGCTAAGTCCGTTATCTTTAAAATTGACCGCGATAAAAATATAATTTTGTGCGAGCACGTTTTCCAAGTTATCCCAATTTCCCGGTGCGATATCGTATACTTTTGCATCTGGATAATAACTTTTAAGGACTCTGCCTACGAAGCCCTGGCCGATAATCCCTATGGATTGGTTTTTTTTGAAAGATGCTGCCATGTTTTTATGACGCAGATATTTTTTCTATCTTACATGCTGATAATAGTTTTTTTATAACATTTAATTACTATAACCTTGCGGCGGTTTTATTGTTTTCATCAGTTATTTATAAGCGAAAAACCCTGGTCCATCGTGATCGGGGTAATATTATTCTGTTTTAAGTAATCCACAAATTGGCTGAAAATCGCGGGGCTCGTGCTGTATTGGCGCCTGCTGTCGTTAATTTCGTGGAAAACAATAATGGACCACGCCTTTTGAGATATCGCTTCGGAGACATAGCTTTCCATCTGCCCCAGCGTGGTGGCGGAAGTTACCGATTGTCTTTTAAGCGCGTAAGGATCGGAATTTTTTAAATTCATGCCTCCGTCGGAAGACCGCGCTCCTTTAAATCCTGCGTCTCGGACTATCTGCTTGACGGCATCATTATAATCACCGAAAGGATATGAGAAAAAATTTGCCGGGGTTACGCCAATTTGAAGCAAGTCGCTGCGCGAGCCCGCAATTTGTTGTTCGGCCTCGGCGGGAGACATTAGAGTCAGCGAATCATGTGTGCGGCCGTGCGCTCCTATTTCATGCCCGCTCGACTGCATTTGCAAAACTTGATCGGGCTGGACATACGCGGGAAATTGCGGATTCATCCTGCCGGTTACAATAAATTGAGTGCTTTTGAATCCAGCCGAGTCAAGAATTGGGATCGCGTTTTGAAATGTCGAAAGCCACCCGTCGTCGAAATTGAGGGAAATATATCCTTTGTCGAAATGCGTCGGGTCGAAAAATGTTTTTTTCAGGGAATAATTATCCACCTCAAGTATTCCGTCCGATTTAATGAGATGAAAAATTGTCAGCTGCGTAACGCCGGCGGGAATAGTGAAAAATGTTTCAAATCTCTGCCAGTTAGAAGCTGCGTTTACTGTCCCTATATCTAGGTAGGAAAAATTGCCGTCTGAATTCCGGAATTGCGCAGTAATATAACTTTTGGAATTTGATTTAAACTCGTCCGAAAAAGAATATGATTCCCCCGACGCGACGGAAATTTCAGAAAAGTACCATTTGGCATCCCCCGAAACATAATTACTGATCGAAACCCGGGCGGCGCGTGCGCTCGCCGACCCTGCTACGGGATAGATAAACGAAGCTGTGTTTGATCCGAATCTTCCGGTAAGCCAATTTGCAGGGAGGCCGGAGGCGTTCGCTGTCTCGAGAGACGGATTCTGGATCAAATTAGCCGGATCGCTTGGCGGCGGCGGAGGCGCGGAAACTTCTGTTAAAGAAAGATTATCCGTCGTGAGGCTCCCGACATTTTTTATCAAATGAAAAACTGTGACAGACTGAACATTTGCAGGTACAACAAACCTCGCTGTCAGGGTTGTAAATTCTGCTGATGCGCTTGGGTTTGCAATATCCGTCCAAGAAAGCGAACCGTCCGATTTTCTAAATTGGACGGTGATATAGCTTCCTATATCAGAACTATATGTTGAAGAAAATTCGTACTCTTTTCCGGGGATGACCGCGACGTCTTTAAACGCCCATTTGGCATCGCCGGACGTATAAGCTGAAACTCTGACCCGAGCGGCTTTAGAGTCTCCCACGCCTGCGACGGGATAATCGAAAAGTGCGCTATTTGTTCCGTAGTTCCCCTTTGCCCAATCGACGGGCAGCCCATTTGCTCCTGTATTCTCGAACCCCGGATTTAGGATAAGGTTGGCTTCTGCTTCAGCCGGATGGGAGGTCAAAAGTGCAAAAAGGATAATCGAGCCGTAAATAAAAACAACGAAGTTCTGTTCGGCTTTCTCTATTGTCATATTAATTTAGTAACGCCTCTCGGCTGGATTTCTTACAATTTTTACCCTGCAAGCTTTTCTTTTGCCAAATCCAAATCCCTTTCGATCATCGCATGCAGCGTATTTTTGTCCGGAGGAACTTCCTCGGGGTGTTTTTCTTCAAAATGCTTATCGATCGCATCCTGCGTCATCATATTTTTCATTTTTATCACCGCTTCCTCACGGTTTGCCGCCTCTACAGAGAGGGGATCGCCGCAGGTGCAAGTTATCGAGAACTTTGTCATAAGATCTTATTTAAAATACATATAAGACGACCTTTCCATTTATAAGCGGAGTTTTTAACTTTGAGTTTCTAGATAAGTTTGAGCGATTTCTCGCTATTCTTCTTCCTTTTCTGCTTCAGCTGTAAATTTCTCGGGCTCCGCGAGAAATCTTTTGTAGCAGTATTCCGAGCAAAAATAGCAAATTTCATCGCCTTGCTTGGCGGAAAATTTTGTTTTTTCCGGATCAACTTGCATGCCGCAGACCGGATCGCGGTGCCCTCCGATTTTTTCTTCGCCCTTAAGCATAATTAAGTTCAAATTTTATAACAGCCCAATAATGAGAAATGTCGCCATCTGCGATCATCTTCCCTCCAAGCTTGCATGAGCTTGCGACTTCATTATATACCGTTCTCAAATTTGAGGCTTTGGAAACTTTTTAGCCATTAAGGTGTATCAATATATACGTGGATATGGGATCTATAAGGAAAGTTCTCACATTTGCGCTATTTTTCGGTTTATTATTCCAACTTGCAGACACAGAAAACATTGCGAAAGCAGCTTTTTATTTTCACCAGACAATTCAAGGAAGAGTTGAAAATCTTGGCGTTGATAATAAACTTAAATCTAGCAAATCGTCAAATGACATTATCGCCGAGGCAGCACCCGCGGTGATCTTGATCAGCGCCTATCGGAATGTCGAAAGATCGGTTTACCATATCAGAGGCGGACAATTTTATACAATCAGCATAACCGGAGAAATTCCCGTGCGACAGAAAATTTCTTCAGGTTCAGGATTTTTTATTTCCAGTGACGGCTACATAATTACCAATAAGCATGTTGTTGACGATCCTCTCGCGGAATATAGAGTAAACACCGGCGAGCGCGAGCTTCCTGCGCTAGTAATTTACAAAGACAAAAATCATGATCTCGCGATATTAAAAATTAGCGAAAAACATCGGGGAGATTTTCCAACAATTAAATTGGCGCATTCCTCGAAAACGAATGTGGGTGTAGATGTTCTCGGAATTGGCAACGCTCTCGGAAAATATTTAGATTCAGTTTCAAACGGGAAAATTTTGAATTTAAACCGTGAGATTTATATTACAAACGAATTTGATCTTGAAAGAATGGAGGGGCTGATTCAGACCTCTGCAAAACTTTATCCGGGCGATTCGGGTGGGCCGCTTTTGAACAAAGCGGGCGAGGCGATTGGGATAAATGTTGCGACTACGATTGGCGACAGCGTAAGCTATGCAATCCCAGTGGAAGCGATAAATGAATTTGTTGAAGAAATGGGGCTCGGAATTTAATCTGCTTTGCGCGCGTCGGCTTAAACAATTTGCCTTATTCCCTCGCAAAAAAGGGTAGGTTTTATATTAAATTTTTCGGACCACTGGTCGCCTTCATAAATTTCATCGGCAAAAAGCGTTTCCACCTGCCAGCGGGGGAAAGGGGAAAATGGCAGGCGCGACATAGCCTTAATTAAAAAATTAAAAAAACTCGGAGAGTTAATTCTTGCGCGTTTATAACCAAGTTCTGCCATATAATCAAGCAGATCTGTATAACTTATAACTTCCTTTCCGGTTATTTTTAGGATTGAGTTTGGGGGCAAGTCGAGACTTTTGTGGATCACTTGAACCAAGTCGCCAATGTAGAGCGGCTGCATGCGAAATTTAAAAACCGGCCAGAATGGCAGCTGTTTTAGTCTTTTGACTAATAAAGTTAGATTTTTCTTATCACCCGGACCATAAACGATGCTCGGGCGGAGAATTATATGCGGCAGGCCCGAATCTCTAATAATCTTTTCCGCTTCTTTTTTTGAGTCAATGTAAGGATCGCTTCTCGATGAAAGCGCGCGGATGCTTGATAAAAAAATCAGGCGTTCGGCCTGAATGTGCTTGCATAACTCAATGATATTTTTTGTTCCTTCAACGTTGGTTTTTTTGAAAGCTTCGGAGCTTCTCTTGTTTACGGCTGCTGCCAAGTGAATTACGGCAGAAATTTTTTTATCCGTTTCAAATGTTTCAAAATTTTTTCTGTCCGAAATGTCTCTATTAAAGAAAACAATTTCAAAATCCAGTTTTTGAAGATACTGGACGAGGTGCGATCCGATGAATCCCCGTTCTCCGGTGATCAAAATCGCCACAAATATTTTTCAAAAAAATACTTAGGCATGTACTTTAAAAGATATCCCGGGCGGAAATAGTATGACGTAAAGGCGTATTCCTTCAAGCTTAATAATTCGTCTGCTGATAGATGCGCGTGCTTGAATGTCGGAGTGTATTCATCGTAATCTTCCCAGTTTTTAGAAATGATCCGGTTTTCTTCCTTCATTTTTTGGTAAAACTGTGTTCCGGGATAAGGCGTTGAGATCGAAAACTGCGCAACAAGCGTATTAAGTTTTTTCGCATAGCTTACTGTTTCTTTGAAGCTTTCAACAGTGTCACTTTCAAGCCCAAGAATATAAAAAGCCGCGACAGTAATCCCTTTTTTTCTGCAGTAAGCTAGGATATCTTCCTGGTGCCGATATTCTACAGGCATGCGATTGGAGCTTTTCAAAACTCCCACATCTGAAGACTCAATTCCGAAGTTAAAGTGACGGAGTCCCGCTTCATACATTTTATCGATCAGCGGCTTGTCCAGGCGATCAATCCGTGTTTCAGCGGACCAAATCACCCCGAGATTTTTTTCGCGCAGCCTCTCGGAAAATTCTGCCGCCCTTTTCATGTCGACTGAAAAATTTGCGTCTCGAAAATCGACGGCCTTAATGCCGTACCTCTCTTTTAAATAAACCATCTCATCAATAACGTTCCCAACGGAACGCATGCGCCATTTTCTTCCAGCGTTGATCGGGTAAGGGCAATAAAAAAAGCAGCTGTAGGGGCATCCCCGCGAGGCGAGCATCGTAAGGACGGGACGCTTGTTCAGTGCAGGCGAATATGAATATTTTTCGACTGGAAATTGGTCCCAGTCCGGAAAGGGGAGAACATCCGGATTTTCAACTGGAGGAGCAAAGATGTTTCCTTCCGGAAGTTTCCCGCTCGCGATAATTTGCATCGCGACTGCTTCAGGCTCTCCCTGCATGACAAAATTTGAATCGTTTTTGAAAAATTCGGGGACGGTCGTTGCGAATGTTCCGTATACGCCCGTGCAAATTCCGCGGTCTTTCAATATTCGAGCGATTTCTTTTTCGTGAGTGCAGTCAACGATCGAAGTCGGTACGAGCGCCAAATCCGCCTTTTTGTCGGGCACGTCAGTGCCCTTGCCGATATGAAGAACTTTAACTTCCCAGCCTCCTTTCTTAAAAATTGCCGCGAGATAAGGCGAAGTTATTACAGGCAAAACGACATTAGATTTTTTTGTTTTCTCAAAAATGCGCGCTCGAAGCGAATTTCCAATCCATGTTCCCGTCCCCATTCCGCCTGCGAGGTCTTTATTTATACATTTTTTATCGGACCGAGCTTCAATATTAAGAAGTAGGACTTTCATATATGCGTTTAACAGAGCTAATTTTTTATCTTTTTATTCTATATGAAAGCAAATTTCAGAGCAATTTTGAGCTGAAATGTTGAAAACGGAATCAGAAAGTTATAATATCAGCAGATATTCCCCGGTAGCTCAGCGGTAGAGCGACTCCCTGTCAAAAATGGCAGCTTCCGGAAGTAATTCCGGTTGAAAAACGAGGTGAATTGCGGGAAGCCTAAAGAATTTTTCTAAGGTAATCCGCAGCCAATCTTTCGCTAAAGCTTCGGATTGCGAAGCAAGATGAAGGAAGGTTCAGAGACTATCTCGAAAGAGAGTAGCCCGTCACAAGCGACGGTCGAAGCGCCTCGCATCCAAAAACAGGGATGATGATATAGTCCACCCCCCAAGGAAACTTAGGGATAAGTGTAAGGAGTGGGTCGCAGGTTCGAATCCTGCCCGGGGAGCCAAATTGTATGATACGAGTTCACCGCCTCGGGGCTTCGCCCCTCGGCGGGCACATCAGCAAGAATTTTCCACGACTTTTTGGGTTCAAAGCAAATCGCTTGCGAGCGCAAAACGTGGTTCGAGCCAATTCTTTTTAGAAAATCCCGTCCCGTGACGGGATTTTCTTGCAAAGCGATAATTTTGGCTTGTTGAGCCGCTAAAATGAATTGCCGGGCCGGTTCGAGCCAATGATTGCCGTTTCGCTCAAAATCCTTCAATTTTTCGGAAAGCTCGGCCTTTTCAATTATCAATTTCTCTTTTTTGGCGGTGTATTCCTCGCGCGAAATAGTGCTGGCTAAATGTGCATCTAAAAGCAGGTCGAGCTTTCCTTCAAGCTCTTTTATTTTGTTTTTGAGATTTTGAGCGAAAACGGCGCCCGCTTGGGCGGCTTCTGCTTCTTCCTTGTTGAGTTCTGCTAACATCCACTCCGCCCAAGCGGGAGGCAAAGAAACTTTTTGAATCTCGTCCGAAATCTGGCGTGCCAAAACTTCCTCGCGGATATATTTTTGCGAACATTGCTTGTCTTTCTTTTTGGTACAGCGGTAGTAGTTATGTCCTTTTTGCGTTTCGGAAGTGATAGCGCACCCGCACTCGCCGCACTTGAGCAAGTTTCTAAACGGATATTCCTTTTGGCTCGGCTTTTTCGGGCGCGAACGATCCGCCATCACTTTTTGGCACGCTTCAAAAAGTTTCTTTGCAATCATTGGCTCATGCTTTCCGTCGTAGAGTTCGCCATTGTATTTGAATACGCCATAATAAAATGAAGTAGAGAGTATATTTTGGATATTGGAGACGGAAAGCATATTTCCTTTGCGGCTCAACAAGCCGGCGGAAGTTATCAACTTCCGCAAATCTTTCAGAGAATAATTTCCGGTTGCGTAAAGTTCAAAAAGTTTGCGGACGAGGCGAAAACGTTCGGGGTCTTTGTAGATTGTGTGTTTTAGCAAGTCGTTCAAATAGCCAAGCGGCGCATAGCCGGGCAATTCGCCTCGGCGCAATTTTTGACGCAACCCTCTTTTGGTATTCACTGAAAGATTATCCACAAAGTATTTGGATTGCCCAAAAGCGATATTGAGCATGAATTTGCCTTGCGGGGTCGGCTCAAACCAAAATGTCGGGGATTTTAGCGATCTGATTTTTTCAGTGTCTACCAAGAAAATAATCCGTCCGCCGTCTATGCTGTTTCTCGCCAATCGGTCTGGATGCCACGCTAAAATCCCCTCGGCCTCGCCGCGCTCCATTCGTTTGAGCATATCGTTAAAAATCGGTCTGCCCGGCTCTTTGGCGGTCTGCGATTCGCGGAAAGTCGCGGCGATCAAAAGATTTTCCCGCAAGGCAAATTCTTTCAATTCCGTTTCCTGCGCTTCCAGCGACAAAACTTGTCTGTCGTCCTCGTCCGTTGATTTTCTGATGTATAAAAAGTATTTCATATCGCTTTTGGGCTAAAAATTATCGCTTTGCTTTCCGCCGAAGGCGGAAGAAAAAGAATTGGCTGTAAATTTCCATTTACTCCGCGCTTTGCGCGGCGAACCACGTTTTGCGCTCGCAAGCGATTTGCTTTGAACCCAAAAAGTCGTGGAAAATTCTTGCTGATGTGCCCGCCGAGGGGCGAAGCCCCGAGGCGGTGAACTCGTATCATACAATTTGGCTCCATACCCTGAACGAAATCCGAACGCATTTTCAGGAAACCTCCGACGAATGAAGCCGCCCCGCCGCCGCTCGCTAACGCTCGCCAGCCAGCAAAAAAGTTTTCTCTGCATTTCTGATTTTGCGAAACTTTTTGGCTGGCTTCTGCTCCTAACAGAGCAGGCGGCGGGGCTGGCCTCTTTTCTATTCGCTCGGACGGCTCGGCATTCCTCCCCCCAACCCCCTCCTGCCGAGCCGTCCTCACGGTTGGCGGTGGCGTTTATTTCTTTTCTTGTCCTTGCCCCACCCTCCCAGTGCGCGGACAAGTTTTTGGAACTCCCATTGATACTCATATAGAAATATTATTCTATATAGAAAAATATTGCAATATGTGATAAAGTGGAAAAACTATGGATATTTCCGTTAAGTTTGGCAAAAAAGTAAAAGAGTTGCGTCTACAGAAGAAGATGTCGCAAGGAGACCTCGCGAAGATTTTAGGTGTGCATCCAACCTATATTTCCGGCATTGAGCGCGGGGTCAGAAATATGGCTTTAAAAAATATTGAAAAATTGGCCAAAGCACTTGGGGTCAAACCGAGTGAATTGCTGTAATAACTATGGATTTATCTCAGCTACCATTTCAGACAAGAACACTAAAGAGAGCTTCTACTCCAGAAAAGTATGGTTTGTATCGGGCTGCTCTTGAGTGGGACTTGGTTGAACCTATCGTTATTGAAGATAGGGAGGATATGCGATCGGAAAGTAAATGGCGCGATCGTGTTGAGCCCTACCATCATCAAGTTACAAATCTTATTTCTTTCTGCCGTCGTCTTCCGGTCACTTTGTTGGCAGATGATGTTGGTCTTGGAAAAACAATAAGTGCCGGATTGGTTGTAAGTGAACTCATTTCACGAGGAAGGATTTCGAAAATATTGGTGGTCTGCCCGAAAATACTCCGCGAGCAGTGGAAAGAGGAATTGGATGTTAAATTCGATATCCCTTCAGTGATTGTTACCGGCAGAGAACTTATCACTGCAGAACCTCCCGAGGAGACGGGAGCAGTGATAACAACTTATAACACCGCTAGATTGTATCTCGATAGAATCAAACAGGACGGCTTCGACATGCTGATACTTGATGAGGCACACAAACTGCGAAATCTTTACGGCGTTGACCCTACACCACAAGTTGCACAAAGATTTCGCAAGGCGCTTTCTGATAGGTTATTCAAATATGTTCTGATGCTAACTGCTACCCCAATACAAAATCGTCTCTGGGATCTTTACTCCTTGGTGGATTTATTAACCGTTGCACGAGGTCATGAAAATCCCTTTGGCAATCAAGGTACATTCGCTCGAAAATTTATAGCCGATAGTCGGACTACTGCACGCCAACTTAAACCGGAAATGCGTGATGAATTTCGCTCGATTGTCTATGGATATATGTCTCGTGTGCGCAGAGGAGACGCAAAGCTCCACTTCCCTGAAAGAAAAGTTCTGATGCATAAAGTTGAACCATCTGAAAAGGAGTTAGATCTTTTCAGGGTAATTGCGAAACCAATCCAAGAACTAAATTACCTTTCGCAGATAGTAATCTTACAAGCACTTGTAAGTAGCCCCGAGGCGCTAGTTAAACTACTAGAAGGAATGGCGAAAAAGGATACCGCGCCAAAATCTTTAGCAAAGGATGTTAAAGAAATTGCGAAAGACATTAAGACAACGACAAAATTAAAAGGACTTAGTGCTTTGATTGAAAAACTAAGAGTGGAACAACCAGACACGTGGCGGTTAGTTGTGTTCACTCGATGGCGCGAAACTCAAACAGCAATACAAAGTTTTCTTGAAAAAGAAAAAATTTCTTGCGGACTTATAAACGGTGATTCTAATACTAGGAACCAAGAAACTATTGCGAAGTTTAAGAAGGATTTACCCGAAATTCACGTTATTGTATCAACCGAAGCTGGTTCAGAGGGTATCAATCTACAAGCCGCAAACGTTCTAGTTAATTATGATTTACCATGGAATCCGATGATCGTTGAACAACGTATCGGTCGTATTCAACGATTGTCTTCTAATTTTGAAAACGTATCTATTTTTAACATCGTCTTAAAAAATACTTTTGAGGAGTACATTGTTGGCAGATTAATGGAAAAATTGCAGTTGGCATCTCATGCAATCGGAGACATTGAGGCTCTGCTTGAAGCGTCGGGAATCGACGAGGGAGAGGAAAATGGATCGAGTGGCTTTGAGGAGAAGATAAGACAATTAGTCGTTGCTTCGCTAGCGGGTAAGGACGTGGAGCGAGCAACCAAGCAAGCCGAAGAAAGTATAAAAAACGCAAAATCAGAGCTAGAAAAAGAAGAAAAGAACATTAATTCACTTCTCGGCGGTATGGGAGACATGCAGGATTTTGGTCCGCGCTGTCCTAAACTACCGCAGACAGAGCACACCATAGATGCTCGCACTTTTGTATTAACTGCTCTATCTGATTTTGGTGCGAAACTTAAGGAAGATGGCAATATGGTCGTGTCGCATCTCGGTGGAAAAAGAGAGTTAATTCGATTTGATAACAATACCTTGAGCGGCAAAGAAGAAAGTATTTTGTACGCTCCCGGTACGGCAGTATTTGAACGCCTTGTGAGTAAGGTTACAAATGTCGGATTGCATCTCGTGGACGATAACGATCAAAATCCTCACATGGGAGCCGAGAAAATTGCAAATGATTGGGTCAAAAATTTCGGGGCAGATTTTAGAGAAATTGATATACAAGACGTATCGAGGCATTTTGCAGGTAAGGCGTTGTTAAGAGTTCGTGCAACCGTGGCTCATGATAGTTATGAGCGATTGGTTGAGGTTGAATGTTCTCCAGAAGAACATTTCAACTTTGTTACCAAGATTGGACTTGAGCCGATAGGTGCTCAAATAGAAAACCCCACGACAATAGGTGCAATTTCTAAAAAGTTAGCAGAAAAAGCAATGCAAGATCCAAATATTTTGGATTTCTGTCGCTTTTATACCGAGAGGAGAGAGCAGGAAATGGCCTCGGCGGGTAACGATCTACGCAAAAAGAAAAAACTTGAAGACGAATTTACTCCCAGATTAGAAATTTCATTGGTTGGTCTTGAAGGCACCGTTCATAGAGATTTGAAAACAAGAGTGTCATACAAATTTGATGAGGGCGGCGAATATAGAAGTCTATTGACCATAACTCCTTTTTCGACAAAGGTGATATCGCCTGAAATGGATAAATGTATGAAATCCGGCAAGGTAGTACCCCGCGACTGTCTCGGTCAATGCGCTATTACTAAACAAGTTGCACTTCGACATTTTCTGGTCCAATCGGAGATAAGTAGTCGGTTCGCATATCCAGAGCACACTGTTCTCTGTGCATTCAGCCAGAAGCGAGTTTTGGTTGATGAGGCGGAAAAATCAGCTGTAACCGGAGAGATGGTTGCTAAAAAATTTTTAAAGACATCGGTTCTAAGTGGGAAGCGTGCCGAAGCGCAATATTTTGGAATATGTGAATTCACTAAATCAGAAGTTCTTGAAAGTGAATTGGCAGTTAGCCAAATATCGGGGAAAAAATATCGAAACGATGAACAGCTAAAATCTGTTGTTTCTGGCAAGACGGGCCATAAGCAAGAATTTATATTCAGCAACTTGTCTGGTGCGCCCCTCCTTGAAACTGAAGCCGTTCGTTCTATTATTGGGAATTTCTGTTCTCCTTCGGAAGCAAGGTCTTGTTCGTGGAGTGGTCGCAAATGTCATCCCGAAGATCTAAAAGATTGCGAGCTGACAGGGGTACCTGTATATTCAGAATTTATTTCCACGCAAGCCCCATTTCATCTAGATTTGTTATTCAATCTTTTGAATGGAACAAGGAAAAAATCTGATAAGCCGGAGTTATGGCAGACGATAAACGATTATGTGTCCGCTTCGCTAAAGGGTGGAAAATGCAAAGTTGAGGCGGCCGAGCTATCACCTGATGGTAAAAATTTGGCGGTTGCGCTAGAAGTAAAAACATGGATTGGCTTGAAAACACGCCATGCTGGATTGATCTACTCATTTCAAGATAATGCGACAATCGGACGCATTGTCATTGGAAAGCTAGAAGATAAAGGATGGATACAATCTTAATATGACTATTACACTTACAAAAACTGATTATATTCTTTATAGAGAATGCCCTCAAAATGTCTGGTATAAAATACATAGACCAGACATTTATTCTGAATCTGAATTATCTGAATTTGAAAAGTCCATCATGGAGACAGGTAATGAAGTTGAATTGATAGCGCGGAAATTATTTCCAGGCGGCGTTTTAATTGAACGGCGAGATGAGGAAGGGCAAAAAGTTACGCAGGATTACATTGCAAAGCATCAAGAAATCCTGTTTCAACCTGTCTTTGTTGGTGGTAATCTTTTGGCGGCAATAGATGTTTTGAAGTTTAATCCGGAGAGCGGTGGTTATTTTGTATACGAAATAAAATCAACAAGCGACGTAGATAACAAAACTCATTATCACGACCTAGCTTTTCAAGTTAACTTACTAAGAAAGCATGGTTTACAAATCGACAAGGCATACATAATACATTTGAATTCGGAATATGTGCGAACGAATGATCTTGACATTCAAAATTTATTTAAGATTGTCGATGTCACTAGCGAAGTTGAAAGTTTAACAACAGAAGTATCCAATGAATCGCAAGGGGCACTTGAATATCTTTCTCAAGAGACTAAACCAAACGGATATTGCTGTTGTGTTTATAAAGGACGCTCCAAGCATTGTTCAACCTTTCAGCATTCAAATCCAGAAGTTCCAGAATATAGCGTCCACGATATAGCGCGCATAGGAAACAGTAAAGCAAAACTGAAGGAATTGATTGATAATAATATTTTTCACCTCGATAAAATTCCTTCCCATATCAAGCTAACCGATATTCAACAGGGCCAGGTTGACACATATATTCTGAATAAAGTTTTGGTTGAAAAAGAAAAAATCAAAGCAGAGTTTGATGCTTTAACATTCCCCTTATATTTTTTAGATTACGAAACGTTTCCAGCGGCAATTCCAAGATTTGACGGGTTTTCCCCCTACCATCAAATACCGTTCCAATATTCCGTTGATGTTTTGAAGTCGCCGGAAAGCAAACCGGAACATTATGAGTTTTTACACGTTGCGTCCGATGATCCGAGTAAATCATTTGCTGAATCGTTACAAAAACATTTGGGTACGACTGGGAGTATTATTGTTTGGCACAAAGGATTTGAGTGTGGAAGAAACGACGAGATTGCGATTAGAATTCCCGAAATGAAATCGTTTATGGATTCCTTGAAAGGACGCGTGTATGACTTGGAAGATATTTTTAGAAAACAATATCATATACACCGAGACTTTAGGGGCGGCACTTCCATAAAAAGAATTTTGCCTGTTTTAGTTCCTGAATTATCATACAAAGAGCTTGAAATACGAGATGGTGGAAGTGCCGCAGATACTTGGAATAAAATCGTAAGTGGCGGTTTTAACGACGCCCAAAAAGAGAAATCCATAAACGATCTAAAAATATATTGTGGGCTTGATACGTATGCGATGTATTCAATTTGGCAGGCACTTCATAAAACTTTATAATTTAGAAATAAACGCCACCGCCAACCGTGAGGACGGCTCGGCAGGAGGGGGTTGGGGGGAGAAATCCGGCGCGCGCAAAATCAGAAATGCAGAGAAAACTTTTTTGCTGGCTGGCGAGCGTTAGCGAGCGGCGGCGGGGCGGCTTCATTCGTCGGAGGTTTCCTGAAAATGCGTTCGGATTTCGTTCAGGGTATGGAGCCAAGAAACTAGATACGAACTCATTTTTTGAAGACGAGAGGGTTCGCCCTGCCTTGCCGGCAGGCAGGTCGCCCAGCCCCGCTACAAGCGGGGCTGGGCTTCGCTCCGCGTCCCGCCACGGCGGGACGCTTTGGCGAGAAATGAACCCCCGTTAGAAAAGAATTTTCTAACGGGGTGAAGCGGATTTTAATGCTTTCGGGGGAATAGAAAATGTTTGAAAGAAACTTTTTAGCAAAAAGATTTCTTTCAATTCCTTTGGTGGTTTTGAGTCCGGAGAGGAAAAATTTTAGAGTGTCCGAAAGGTTTTCGGTGGAAAATTTAGAGCATCCGTCCGTTAGTCCGCATCCAGCGCGTAACATCCTTATAAACTTGAGAATGTTGGGGTATTGTGTACAATCAAAAATATGGTCAAAGTGATTCAAAAAGAAAATAAGGAGTTATGAAAAATTTAAATATCCGAAAAATCATTCTTTCAAAACAAGTACGCCGAGCAGACTTTTTGAGATTTATGCCGGAGGGGCAAAAAGGGGAATTATTGAAGCAGGCCTCTTATCTTCGGGGGAAAAGAGTGGTGCATATCAATGCTGTAGCGGATGGCGGAGGCGTCGCGGAAATACTTGCAAGTCTCGTCCTGTATTTTCGTTCTTTAGGTGTTGAAAGCGACTGGTATTTTATCAATCCCGACGTCAGCAAAAAGTTTTTTGAGGTAACCAACAAAATTCACAACGCTTTGCAAGGCGCGCCGGTAAAAATCAGCGGTCGGGAATGGACTGAATATGAAAGGTTAAGCGGGCGCATCGCCGCCGAGCTTGATAAAATTGATTGTGATGTTTTGGCCGTAAATGATCCCCAACTTCTTTTGGCTGGACATCTCGCGCGTCTTCATAAGCATAAAATATATTTCAGTCATATTGACACCTCTTCTGTTTTTAGACAGGTTTGGAAAAAACTTCTTCCTGCCGTTGCATCCTATCATCGAATTGTTTTCAGTAATCGCAATTTTGTTAGCGGCAGTTTGCCGGGACGCAAAATAAAAGTTTTCACGCCGGCCATAGATCCTCTGGCTCCCAAGCAAAAGATTGTTTCCCAAAAAGTTGCCCGTCTGTATTTAAAAAAACACGGCGGCATTCCAGCAAGTTGTCCTCTCGTTGCGCAGGTATCGCGCTTTGATGTTTGGAAAAACCCGATGGGAGTTATCCAGGCCTTCCGAATAGTTCAAAATACCTACCCGGGCGCGCAACTGGCTTTGGTTGGCTTCAACACTGCCAAAGATAATCCAGCAGCAATGGTAGTTTATAAAGATATTGCTGCTATTGCCGGCAAATCCCGCGATATTTATTTATTTTTTGATCCAAAAGGAAAAGATGTTTTAGAGTTTACCGTTATGGCGCAAAACGCGGCTGATGTCATCGTTCAAAATTCCGTCAAAGAAGGTTTTGGCTTGGTGGTCACGGAAGCAATGTGGAAACGCCAGGCGATAATCGGCAGCCCGGCTTCGGGAATCAGAAAACAGATACAAAATGGGGAAAACGGCTTTATTGTGAAATCTCCCGAGGAAATGGCTCAAAAAATAATTTTTCTTTTATCCCATCCGTCAAAGAAAAGAATAATGGGTAAAACTGCGAGAAAAACCGTTTTGGAGAATTTTTTATTCCCGCGTCTGGTTTTGGATCATCTGAAACTTTATCGGTCTTGCTTAAAATAAAATTAGAAGACGGGAGTTTTTTGCTACACTTCGCCAGCTTGTCAAACTCGTCTCAATACACCAAAATTTTGGTGTGGAGGTGTAAAGCTCTGGCCCGAGGTCAATCACTTACTTCAAGAAGAAGTGCGCGGAGAAATGCGAAGCGTGGTGTCGGGAGCACAAGAGTTGCAATATCTAGATCACGGCTCATGCAGAAGAAAATAAACCCAACTGACATCCTTAAAAACTTGAGAATGTAAGTGTATTGTATATAATATAACTATGGTAAAAATAAAGACGGCGAAACAAATGGAGCGGCATCTGAAGGGGTTGGCCAATCATTACCGGATTGATATACTTCTTCTTATTGCGAAACGTAACGGGATAACGCTCGAGGATATTATTGAGGCACTTGGTGCCAACGAAAAAACTATTGGCGAACACACACGCCGACTTTGTCAGGCAGGACTTCTGAATAAAAAGTACCGCGGTAAATTTGTGGAGCACACCCTGTCACCATATGGCAAAACATTTGCCCACTTTCTGCAGTCGTTTCAAAAGACATTACAATATCCTTAAAAACTCCAGTTTTTAAGGATATTGTAACAAATCAAATTTATGAAGCTTAATAATTTTTTTAAATTAATAATTGCGATTGGTGTTTCGGAATTGGCCGGTATAATCGGTTCGTTTTTTACTGTCTCAGTAATTCCGAACTGGTATGGCGGGCTCGTGAAGCCTGCGCTTAATCCTCCCGCGTGGGTGTTCGGACCTGTCTGGACGACGCTGTTCGTGCTTATGGGCATCGCGGCGTTCCTTGTTTGGAAAAAGGGACTGGATCGCAGGGATGTAAAAATCGCTCTCGGCATATTCCTCGGTCAGCTTGTCTTAAACATGCTCTGGTCAATTATTTTTTTCGGTTCGACTTCGCTCACCTTAAACGGTCTTAACAACATTGGCATCGCGTTTGTCGAGATCATCTTCCTCTGGCTCGCCATTCTCGCCACCATCATCGCTTTTGCAAAAATCTCCAAACCGGCCGCTTGGCTTCTCGTTCCGTACATTCTTTGGGTCAGCTTTGCCGCATATCTCAACTACTCCATTTGGGTACTAAATTAATTAGCTTTTAAAATATAAATATGAAAGGATATGTAACAAACATCAAAAAACTGTCGCTCGCATAGCTCGGAGCTTCTATTTTACGCCTATTTTTTAATGCAAATTTTTTAACCCCGATAGAACGTCAGAATTCTTGATTTAGTATTTTGCATATGCTAGTTTCAATTTTGTAACGTTCCCGGCAGACAATTTAACAAGGAGGCTTTATGGAAGACCTAACCAAAGTAAAGTTTCTGAACTACTTCGAAATGGAGCTCACGAACCCCGCATTCTCGGACGAAAGCGCCGAGATAGAATATTACGAATTTACGAAGATGTGCCGGAAAGATATTAAGGAAGGGATTTTTGCTCTTTATGAAAAACATCGCCCGCATGTGGCGATAAAAATAAAAGAGGCGCTGGAGAGAATATAAGGAGTACATATCATGAGTGAAGTGAAACAAATTGGGCCTCATAAGTTGACTGAAATCGTTGGCAAGGACATCAACGGCCGCTTCATGGTTAAGTGCCAGAGGTGCATAACATACGCTCACGCATTTGAGATTTCCGAAGCGGAAGCGGAATTGACTCTCGCTCCATGTGTCAGCGATTGCGAGAATTGTAATTCGCTTCGCAGAAGTTATGACCAAAAACCGGCCGTGCCATTAGGAGGCACCGTCAATACCATACTTTATACATGTCCAAAGGATGGAAGAAGGTGGTGGCAATCGAATACTTTTTTTCATCTCTGGCAACAAGTTACAAGCGAGTTTCAGTGGCAAGCACTTTGTCGGGATCGCCAACCCAAGGGGCGCGTTTGACAAGTGCCAACAGGGCCTTAACGTAAGAGCCCGTCGGGAGAATCTCCTGGCGGGCTACTTATTTTTATGCAAAACTATATTTATCGAAAACAAATCGCCATTTAGCTTTGTTTTAATATTTAATTATGATTGCGCATACAACAATTTCAGTCAGTGATTATAAGAGATCGAAAGAATTTTACATCAAAGCCTTAAAGCCGCTGGGGTATACGCAAAATATGGAGTTTGGAGAATCCGCCGGCTTCAACGACGGCAAAAACACTGATTTTTGGATTGGAACAAATAAGAATGGGGTCATAAAGTCGCACGTCGCCTTCGAAGCGAAAAATAAAGCGGAAGTGGCCGCATTTTACAAAGCGGCGCTTGAAGCGGGCGCCAAAGACAACGGCTCGCCCGGGTATCGAAAGGAATATTGGCCGGGATATTATGCCGCGTTTGTTTTTGATCCCGACGGGCATAATATAGAATGCGTTTTTTTTGATTACGACGAAAAATAAACTGCCGCCAACTATACATTTTATTCATTATCATTATTTCATGGCAAAAAGAGCTACCGGCCTTAGACCGTATAAAAAATCAAAACATTCTCACAAAACAAAAAAGAGGCTCGAGGTTAAACGCCTCATGCTCGAAGCGAAAGCGTTAAATCGAAAGCGGAAATATAGAAAAATTTAAAGCCGCTTTTATAACAGCTTTTTTAGATGTTTTCTGACGAAATCTTCACTGCTTTTGATTTTATGAAAAGCTTTTTAAGCGTGAACTTGTTTTGCTGTGAAGCGTTATAAATATGGGATTAGATATAAACGGCTGGGATCGTTAAAAACATATCCAAGGCGAAGGAGGAAAGAATGACGCAAAACATTATGAATAAGGAAGATTTTCTTGTTGTCAATATGGAAAATGTTCTGGGAGTTGTTCTGGCTGGAGGATCTGGGACAAGATTATGGCCGTTGACGAGCGAGCGCGCGAAACCAGCGCTTTTTTTCGGCGCCAAATATCGCCTCGTCGATTTTCAGCTCTCAAATCTTATCAATTCATGGTGCTCCAGGATTTTTTTGGCAGTCCAGTACCGCCCGCAATCTTTGATGAGACATGTGGGCGATGCGTTCGGCGGAACGCTCGGGCACCAGCGCGGTCACTTTATTCGTCACTTGACGCCGCCATTGCATGAAGCCAACGGGTTTTTCCAGAGTGATGCAGATTCGCTCTTGCAATTGCGCCGATACTTTGAAGATGAAAACCCTGCCGTCGTCATCATTGCGATGGGCGATCAAATAGTTAAGTGTGATTATCGCCAGATGGTGTTAAAACTATTTCAATCTGGAGCGTGCGCTCTCCTGGTTTATAAAGCTGTACCTGTTAATGAGGCAAAAAATAACTTTGGCGTATTAGAATTGGACAGACATGGCAATGTTGCCGACCTCATAGAAAAACCAGAGAAGCCATTGGAACTCGCGGATCGGCCGGGTTATTGCCTGGCTAATCTGGCGATGTATGTCATCAGATCGGAAGAGTTTTTTGGAATGCTTGGCTACCTTGAGAAACTGCGCGCGAAAGATCCCGCTCAAAAGTTAAGCAGTGCGGGTTTACAGTGGCTGATACATCATGAAAAAAGTCTGATTGGCTATAACCTTGTGGATAACGAGTATCCCGGTATGACAGCGCAAGGCCGCGGATATTGGCGGGACGTCGGAACGCTTGAAAGCTGGTATGCGGCGCAGATGGAAGTGTGCCGCCGAAACCCCATCTTTGATATGTTTTCCGAAAAGTGGCCGCTTTTCGGCGTAACGCAAGCCGCCGCATTTCCGACGAAAGCAGATAATATTACCTGCAACGAGGTGCTCTCATTCGGGTCGATCTTTCAGGATAATATTTTTGTAAGCCACAGCGTCATTAGCAGATGTATAATCGGTGCCGGCAGCTTTATCACAAACTCGGTTCTGTTTGACGGCGTCGAAGTCGGAGCGGGCTCTACACTAGACCGCGTTATCATCGAAAAAAATCTCCACATTCCACTGGGGAGTAAGTTAACACCCGAAAGGCCGCCTCCTGGGACTGTCGCGCTTGAGCAGGCGAAGGAAATTAAGGGCACAGTTCCGGATATGCCAGTTTTGCTTACTAAAGACTTGCTCTATTTTCCGCGAAAATATCAGTTCTAACTCAAGACGGTTTCTCCGTAAGATGATAAAAAATTTAAAAAGTTGGCCCGCTTATGTTCTATACTTAGGCGGGCTTCTTTTCAATTTATGCAAATGCGAAGAAAAACTTTTTTTGCATATTTATAGTTAAGAATATTTATATGCAACAAAAAATTACTCCATTTTTGTGGTTTGACGATAATGCCGAGGAGGCGGTGAATTTTTACATTTCTATTTTTAAAAATTCAAAAAAAGGCAAGGTAACTTACTATGACGAAGAAATTGCGAAGGCGGCCAAAATGCCCGTTGGATCTGCGTTGGTAATTCCCTTCGAAATTGAAGGGCAGCAATTTCTTGCATTTAATGGCGGCCCCGTTTTCAAATTCAACGAATCAATATCTTTTGTTGTAAATTGTGACTCGCAGAAAGACATAGATTATTTCTGGGAAAAACTTTCTGCGGTGAAAGAGGCGGAGCAGTGCGGGTGGCTGAAGGACAAATTCGGACTTTCCTGGCAAATTGTTCCGGCAATTTTAGGCGAGCTTATGAGCGATCCGGATCCTGAAAAAGCCAAAAGAGTTTCGAAAGCTATGCTTCAGATGAAAAAAATTGATATTGATCAATTGAAAAAAGCCGCAGATTGAAACGGTGGCTTAGCTATTGTTGACAATTAGACAATTTAATAGTCTGGAGATATACTCGGAATATGGAAATCTATTATATTTCGGGAATAGCCGTAATTGTAATTATTCTTGTCAGCATCAAGCAGATTAATCAGTATGAGCGCGGCGTGAAATTCACATTCGGAAAATACACTGGGATCATGGACCCCGGTTGGCGTTTGGTTTTTCCGATTTTTCAATTTTATAAATCCGTCGACATGCGCGTGAAAGCCGTTGATGTTCCCGATCAGAATGCGATTACGAAAGACAACGTTTCGGTAGCCGTGAACGCGGTCATTTATTATAGGGTGTCCTCTGCAGAAAAGGCGATTCTCGAAGTTGAAAATTTTTTCTACGCGATTTCACAATACGCGCAAACGACCATGCGAAATATCGTCGGCGAAGTTACTTTGGACGAACTTTTGAGCGGGCGCGAGACGATTGCAAACCGCATCAAAGAAATAGTTGATAAAGAAACTGACGCCTGGGGGCTCAAAGTTAACAATGTTGAATTAAAAGATATAAAATTACCGGGAACTATGGAACGAACAATTGCGAAGCAAGCGGAAGCGGAGCGTGAAAAAAGAGCCGTTATTATTACATCCGAAGGGGAACTCGCGGCATCCCAAAATATCGCGCGCGCAGCCGGTACATTGGCCGCTTCTGAAGGAGCGCTTCATTTAAGAACACTGCAGGCCATAAACGATATTTCTTCGGACCAGTCGAATACCATCGTATTTACGGTGCCTTTGGAAGTTTTGCAGGCGTTCACGGGATTTGTTAAAAAATCGAAACAAAGCGGATCGGAAAAGATTTCTTAATCAAGACCGTTTTTCATCCACGCTAGTTATTTAATGTATGAAAAAATATATTATTTCTGCCGTTCTACTCGTAATTCTTCTCGCTCTTGGCGGTTTTTACTTTTTCAACCAGAGTCAAGAAAATATCGACAAAGCTTTGGATGATCAAAATAATAATCAAACTCCTTCTGGGGATAGTGCTTCCGAAATAAATTTTTCGAATCCCAAAAAAAGCGCGCATTACGAATCTAATACGCCTGCACACGGATCAACTTTAGCGGGTGTTCCGGTTAATATCGTAATTGATTTTAATTTTGATCTCGCGAAATCTTCTGAAATAAGAATTCTCAAAAGCGGCAAAGATTATGGATTCGGCGAAACTACAATCGACCAAAACAAGCTCGCCATGAGAAGGAAAATGAAAGCGGATTCTCCAGACGGGCTTTACACGGTTGAATACAAGGCGTGCTGGCCGGATGGGAGCTGCCATGATGGAAAATTTCAGTTCGCGCTGGATCGTGCTAAGGCTGAAAGTTTTAAAGATGAGCGCGGAAAGGCAGAAGTTGAAATTAAAATGTCGAATATCCAGTTTAATCCAAACAATATCCGCGCAAGCAAGGGAACCAAAATTACTTGGATTAATGATGACAGCGAAGGACATTACGTAAACACTGATTCTCATCCCGCCCACACTTATTATTCCGAGCAAAATTCCAGATTGCTTAAAATAGGAGATCGCTTTAGTTTAGTTTTCGACGAATCGGGAATATATACTTATCACTGTTCAGCACATGCCGAAATAATGTCCGGTTCAATCCTTGTGGAATGAGACCCGTTTTTTAGAAAAATTTCCGAATTTTTTATAATTTTAAAAATTATTTTTGTCAAAATGTTTTTAACGAGTTTTCCACAAGACAATTCAGTTCGTGCTGTTAAACTTATGCTCGGTCGTAAGCTGTAATTCTATTATCTTTAAACAAAGAATTGGTAAGCAATTTCGAGCACCTAGAGCGTCTTCGACACTAATTCATTAAGATGTAAATGTCTTGATTAATTCAGAATGTCAGGGCTTGCTTAATTCAGAATTAGAAATTGTTCGATGGAAATCGTAAAAAAATCATCTGTATCATTATTAACATTAATTCTTTTATTCAGCACTTTCACAAATCTAAATCAAAAATTATCCGCAGCGGATAACTCCTGTCTTGATTCCAAATCGAGTTGGCAGGCGCAGTCTTTTGCTACCGAGACGGGTAAATTTACTGTCGTGTTCGACGCCACTCCCAGCGCAAATAATATCGATGCCATTACGGGATTATCGAATTTGCCCGCTTCCGACTACACGGATCTCGCTGCGATTGTGCGTTTCAACGCTTCCGGCAATATTGATGCGCGTTCCGGCTCAACCTACGGCGCAGCAAATGCGCTCCCGTATTTTGCGGGGAACACGTATAAATTCCGTCTTGAAGTTGATTTAGCAAATCATCTCTATGACATTTATGTTACGCCGCCGAATTCGGATGAAAAAACTGTCGGCCTCGATTATTCATTCAGAACGGAACAAGCTAATATAACGAGCCTTTCTAAAGTAAATGTCTTTGCTTCAAGCGGCGGCCATGCAGTTTGCAATTTAGCGGTTGGGTCTGAAGTTACTCAAACAGTCTCGACAGTTTCGGATCCCTCGCTCGCTTTGGTTTCGAGTGATGCAGGAACTTCATGCACTGTCTCGAGCGCTTCAAGCTGGCAAGCAAACACTATCTCTACGCAAACGGGAAAATTTGTATTGACTTTC
The DNA here is from genome assembly GCA_016186825.1 of Candidatus Giovannonibacteria bacterium. Taxonomy (GTDB): domain Bacteria; phylum Patescibacteriota; class Minisyncoccia; order JACPKW01; family UBA11713; genus JACPKW01. Next base: position 70,487 of record JACPKW010000005.1, on the reverse strand, counting down.
GACAGCACCCCGAAATCAAATTACATGGACGGCGTTACAGGACTTTCGAGCGGGGTTGTCTCTGATTATCCAGATATGGCTGCAATCGTTCGCTTCAACAACTTAGGAAAAATTGATGCGCGCTCCGGCTCAACCTACAAAGCGTCTCAAGTTATAAGTTACTCTGCCGGAAATTCGTACAAGTTTCGTCTTGTCGTGGATATTCCTAATCACCTCTACGATATATACGTAACCTCTCCCGGATCAACTGAAAAAACTCTCGGGCTAGGTTATGCTTTCAGAACGGAACAGGCTAATGTAACGAGTCTCTCAAAAATAAATCTCTACGCTTCGAGCGGATCTCATTGGGTCTGCAATATCTCCGTGACTCCCGTGGCAACTCTGATTTCCGCGCCTGCTCCGGAACCAGTAACTTCAACTGCGACAGACAAATTCGGAATTAAAAGATTATATCCAACCATTTCGGGTGGGAAGGAATGGGTATCGAAATGGGATAACGGTATTGTAAGAAATTTCACCGGCGTTGATCCTTACGATTCCTGGTTTGATGCAAATCATGGCAATGCGTTCTACAGCGTGGATGGCCAAGGTCTTTTCAAAATATCCGGATCCGTTCCGCGGATGTACATTCATGATCCCGCAAAAGTCTCAAGCTGGCGCAATGTTGAGATGACCGTTTATGCAAAACGTATTGCCGACAGAGGAACGGCTTACGGCGGAATCGTTGGGATCGCGCGAACGAACCACGGAATAACCGGAAGCGAGACCGCGAATCTTTGCGATACACGGGGAATCGGGGCGCGGATGCGCTATGACGGACATATCGACTTCGAGAAAGAAACAAGCCATCCGAATTCGCGCCCGACATTAAATAAAACGCAATGGTCTTCCGGACTTCCAAAAAGCGTTTGGATCGGATACAAATATGTTGTCTATGATATGCCGGACGGAAATGTAAAACTCGAATTGTGGCTCGATGAAACCGACGGCGCAAATGGCGGAACATGGCGAAAAATAAACGAGTTGATTGATAATGGTTCTAACTTCGGCATTGGCGGAACAGCTTGCAAATCCGGAATTGATCCGGCGCTCCGTCTGACGAATTCGGACGCACGTCCCGGCACAGAATCAGGAAAACCTAACATCTCCGTTTATTGGAGAAGCGACAATGTTGGAACGAATGGGCTCATCTATAAAAAAATGAGCGTGCGTGAAATTACTCCCTAACACTTGTAAATTAGAAACTAAAAAAGCGGGGCAAGCCCGCTTTTTTAGTTTACCGGAGTTTCGATTTTTTCCGAGTCTTCTTTATGAATTTCTATGGCTCGATTGAAAACTTTTTCATACTCTTTCGCCGACCTAATCCACGAAAAATCTTTTTGCATGGCGCGTTTTTGCATCCGCTTCCAGCTGTCATGGTGGCGCCAGTTAACATACGAGCGAGTCAAAGCCATTAGAAAAGAAATTGAATCAAAATCTTCAAACAAAAATCCGTCTCCCTCGTCTTTTTCGGGCGAGTAATCTTTGATTGAGTCCGCGAGCCCGCCTATTTTGCGCGCGACTGGAATCGCCCCAAAACGCATTGCTTCCATTTGCGTCAACCCGGACGGTTCAAAATAAGAAGGTATGAGCGCCACGTCCGCCCCGCCATATACAAGATGCGGCATGCTTTCGTCGAATTGCATATGCGCGCGAACTTGGTCTGGAAATTTTTTCTCAAGCGCCTGGAAATAGTCCATATATGTCGTTTCTCCCGATCCGACTACGATAAGCTGGGCGCCTGAAATTTTTAAAAAGTGATCCATTGCTTCTTTCAAAAGATCGAAGCCTTTCTGTTTTGTTAGGCGCGAAACTATCCCCGCAACAAAAACATTTTTGTTTTCTGAAAGCCCAAAGCGTTTTTGAAGCGCTACTTTGTTTTCGACCCTTTCATCATTAAAATTTGCATCAAATTTTTTCTCCAAAAAAGGATCTTCGGCGGGATTATTTGTGTCATAGTCAATTCCATTCAGAATTCCGTATACTCTTGAACGCCTCTCGCGAAGAAGCGCGTCGAGCCCCTCTCCGAATTCTTCAGTCATAATTTCCTGCGCGTAAGTGGGAGAGACTGTATTAATAACATTCGCATGCATTATGCCTCTCCTTAAGGCGTTTATTTTTTTCATTCTCGGGCTGAAAAAATCTGGAATCGGTCCATGCCCGTCGTCCCGATCCATTTCCGCCACATACTTATGTTTAATTCCCTGCATGGCAATGTTATGTATAGAAAAAACAGTCGTTATCGAACTTAGGCGGACGTATTCTTTGTAGTCGGTCTTTAAAAAATTCGGCAGAAATCCAGTCATCCAGTCAGAGGCGACTATTATATCAGGAAGCCAATCCTGCGAGCTGTTTAGGAATTCAAGGCATCCCCGAGACAATAAGGCAAAACGGAGCGCGTCATCTACATACCCATAAACATTGGAGCGTAGTTCGTAGTATTCTTGATTTTCAAGAAAGTATGATGTGACGGGGCTTTTTTGGTCGCTGTTCGGATCATACCGCCAGACGTTGCATAAAAGTTCCTTGCCTTTATTTTCCGGAGCAGTAGGAACAGTCAGATCTTCGTAAGCCAATTTAAAATTATCCAAACCGGAACGAACTTCAATTCCGGCGTAGCGTGGGGTCATTACTCTAGCGTCGTGTCCGAGATCGCGCAGAGCTCTCGGCAATGAAAACATTACCTCGCCCAATCCGCCCGCTTTCGCAAAAGGGGTTTCTTCGGAAGTGATGAACAATATCTTTAATTTAGTTTTTGAACGGAAAATTCCCATCAGAAATAAGCAATCCCATTATAATAAAATTTTAGCAAAAAATCTCATCTTTTACCATTGTCCTAATGAGCGGAACCGTATAGCGCAGTTCCCCTCGAATGTTTTTTGATTGACTTTCGGCTTCTTATGATAGAGAATTCTTTTTGAGTTAGTTGCCTTAAGATTTTAATTATTGGCGAGCTTTCAAAAGTAAGGAGGAGCGATGAATTGCAGATTTTGTGGAGCTAATCCTGATTGCGTTGTTTTGCTTAATGTTTCAGGCGGTGGTCCATTTAGCTGCATCTCTTGTGCAAGGGCGAATGGAGTTTATTGTGAACTACATCGAATTGGCCACTCCGAATATTGGCCAATCGGAACGACTTGTAGGTCCTGCATAGATGAAACGATTAAAAAAAATCTTCACAGAGGGCCTAACTTTTTAAGGCAAATTTATAAAGCCTTGCCTGAAGATATTACGATAGAGCTCAATGACCTTTTCGATTACGATCCAGCGGTTGCGAGTTTCGCTTGGCGCTCGCGGCGCTTGATTCAGGAACTCTCGCTTCACGCCTGCTGCAGGCACGTCTCACTACAAGCGATTGTTAATGAGATTTGCGAGACCAAGTCTATCCGTCCCATTTTTCCGTAACCGTTTGAGGACGGGTTTCGAACGAAACACAGCCCGCGCCGGTCACAACCGCGCGGGCTTTTCATTTTTTCAAGACAAAAAGCAGCGGAATGAATTGCGATCGCCACTCATTTTTATGGATAAAAAAATTTGAAAATTCCCGAAAAAATGCTATAATTTAGGCATGGATGTTAATTTATTTGGAGTGCTCTTGTTCGCAATAGGAATGGTTATTCAGGCCTTTCTGATGCTCAGCGGGACTTTAAAAAAAGAAGATTGGAAAGGTTTTTTAATTGCTTTTGGAGGCGGACTTTTAGGAATGATCCCCGCAAGGAGTGAAAATTTGAATGAGTACAATTTAAGTTTCCATTTATTTTTGACAGTTTTGCTCGGGGCATCCTTTTTCACTGGAATTTTTCGCCATCGCCTGATCTCTCGTATCGGCGCTCGAACAATTTTAATTTTCAATATTCTTTTACTATATTTGATCTACGACAGATTTGGTTTTTCATATTTTCTTTTCGGGCTGTTTTTAATCCCGACATTAATTACATTAATAAACGGCTTTTCGGGAATTGACGCATCCTTCAATTGGCAGGTATTTTTTTACGTTTGGTTTTCGCTTATCGTAATCGCAATCGGCTTAATGCATTTTGCCTTCGGAGATTTTTATCAAATCTTTTTTGGATCTTCGGGAAATCGAGAGTCATCTTTGCTGAGTTTCATTCTCGCCGGCGCCGCATTTCTCTATATAATTTCAAATGTTTGGTATGTGATTATGCTTATGCCTATGCAAGCAAAACATCAAAGCTGGCCAGAGCGCAGAAGAAATATTCAGAGACATATGCATTTACTTGCGCACGGATACGTCTGGCAAAAAGGCGATTGGGTTGGAAATTTAATTACAGTTCTTATCTTCCCGCTGATTATTTTTTTGAATTATCAATTAAAAGTTTTTGATGAGTCAATATTTGTTTCACTCATTGTTGTTCTGACACCGATTGCCGCAGGAAGTATTTTGAAAACACATGATGACGGCATAGGGGACTTAAACCAAGCCGGTCTCGACGATTTTTTAGTTTATAAATAAAATTTATTTATGGAATACATTCCCGAATTTTTGACTGTAGCTTTGATTCATCTGCTTGGCGCGATGAGTCCGGGGCCGGAGAATCAAGAATATTAGAATGATTAAAAGTGTTTAAAATATTATGAATTATAGGGGGGTAGTAATTGAAGAAAGTTTGGAAAATAAGGATGTCTTGAAAAAGATGTCAATTTTGGATACAAAAGTCGAGGCTGTAACTGAAGCGCATCATACGCCGCATCTTAAGCAATGGACATTGCATACATTTGAGATTCCAGAAAATAAGGCTGAAGAAATTGCAGAGAAGATCTGCCAAAGTCTCGAAGATGCGTGGTATGCGGATTTTAAAAATGAAAAATACCATTTTATCATTTATCGAGGGAAAAAGTTTCGGGTGGATTTGGGTAATCCCGAGGTCTATAAAAAAGCGAAAGAGTACGGCCTTTCGCTTGGCATCCCAGAATACCAACTTGACTTTGGTCCCGAGGACAAAATTTGGAAGCGCTAATATGGAACAAAAAACATGCGGCTGTTAACTGAGAAAAACAGGCGTTTCGCCCAAAAGGCGGCGCCCGTCTTAAATGTAGTCCACTCTTAATTTCTGAAATTGGTGGGATAATCCTAAGGATGAAGTCGCGCGAAGGATTATGGAAATTGAGCCCGAGTGGGCTCTATAGCTTTGAGGATTGCAAGGCTTGTTTTTGGGCTGAAAACAATATTGGAAGGCATCCTTTCACTTTGCCGCTTCGATTGAACGACGCGATGGACTCGCGCTTGAAAAGCCGCTACGACAAATTTCGAAAAGCTGGAGACTTACCGCCGGAGCTCGCTAAGAGAATAAAAGGAATAAAATTATTTCCCGATTTAAAACAATTGGAAGAATGGCGTAACAACAAGACTGCGCTTCAATGTATAGATCCTAAATTGGGTTACATGCTCGAAGGGAAAATTGACGAGCTTTTTGTAAACGACAAAGAAGAGTTCGTTATCGCGGACTACAAATCATCCGGCGATCCGCCAAAAGACGATAAGCAAAAATATTATCGTCTCCAACTCGCGGCTTATGCGTATATGTTTCTGAAGAAAGGTTACAAAGTGGCGAACAAGGCTTATCTGCTCCACTACTATACAAAGGATAGGAAAGATCCCTCGCTTTCGATGAAACTCTTGTTTCATCCGGATGAAGTTGCAATCGATCTCGAGGGGTTTCAGAAAAAAATTAAAGAAATTATTGTGCTTTTGAACGGGCCTTATTTAGGATTCAAAGAAAATTGTTATCGCTGTAACTGGCTTCAAAAGCGAATTAATCTTGATTCCGTAGGTATGCTTAGAATTGCGCAGGAACTCACGGATTAAAATGAAAAGAACAATTTATTTAATTGCTTCAACCTTGCTCGGATTATTGTTGAGCTTCATTGCGCACGCGGTTATTGAAATTTTTTACATAAAATACGCGCTTTCGAACGGGATTCAGCTTGAAAATCAAACAGCGTTCGGTTTTGGTTACTGTGTGTTGCCTCTTTGGCTTCAGGCGCTATTGCTCGCGGCGGGATTGATCGGCGGTTACTTGCTCGGAAGGTGCTGGTGGAGGATCGTTTATATCGAACATCGCCATTGGAGTTTCCGGAAAAAATAAGTGCAAAAGATGAGAAGCGTAAGTTAGCTCTTTTTTCTGAAATTGCGGCTGAAAGATTGCTAAAAATACTTGATGAGCATAAGCCGAGAGGGGAGATTATATGGAGCATCGAGTTGGCCGCTCATTCATTTTTAGGGAATAATCATTTACATTTTAATTATGGAAATAAAACGTCCGGAGTCGAAACAGCCGCTTCCAGAAAATGCAAAGCGAGTTTTTAAGGGAATTATTTTTGATGTTTACCAATGGGAACAGGAACTTTTCGATGGCTCAAAAGCCATTTTCGAAAAATTAAAGCGTCCCGATACGGTTGTTATTATTCCTGTACTTGAGAATGGAAATATTTTAGTCAGCCGCCAGGAACAACCGGGGAAGAAAATGATTAATTTTGGTCTTTTTGGAGGGATGGTAGATGAGGGCGAGAGCCCGCTTAAGGCGGCAAAGCGCGAATTGTTGGAGGAGTCTGGATATATTTCAGAAGAATGGGAACTCTTTGATTCTATCCAGCCCATGAGCAAAATTGAATGGGCAATTTATACGTATATTGCAAGGAAGTGCCGAAAAGTTCAGGAGCAAAAGTTGGAAGCGGGAGAAAAAATTGAAATAAAAGAATTCTCATTTGAAGAATTTATTAATTTAATTTTCACAGAAGATTTTTATGATGCAGAATTGAAGCTTAAACTTCTGGACGCCAAATTAAATCCCACAAAAATGGATGAGTTTAAAAGTTTTTTGATTAAAATGAGTTAAGCACGACATTTGAAAGAGTGGGAGAATTTTATTAAGTCCTACACTGCTTACCGGCGCGCCGGTGGGCATGAAAATGCAGACCAGAATCAATTTGCCTTACGGTTTGCAATCTTCTAAACGTGTCCTTTTGGCGGGGTCGGGAATTCTTATGAATACCCGGCCCCTTGTTTTTTAATTATTATCAGATAATCTGAAAGTGAGATTTTTTTGGTATGGGGGTGATCAAATGGAAAAATACCCTGAAGTTGTTTTAAAGCAAAATGAAGTCTTTGAGCGGTTCAGCTCAGAGGATTGGCGCCTAGCTCTCTCCGGAATCGACGACGTTTCAAAGTTGACATGTCTTTCAGCCAGAACTGCTGTTTTAACTGAACGCGAAAAAGCTGCAAAAAAAATCGCAGAGTGCGAATCAGCGGACGAGCGCACGAGGGATATATTTTTCAGAAGGGCGGCTTTGGTGCTTATGACAATCCCGGCTCTGGATAAAATGATCGACGCTTTTTCCGAGCGAGATCGGAATTTTTTCGGAGCCAATTATTTGGCTGCGATCAGTTATCGATTCAACCAGCTGGGGAGGACGATTGAAGTTATGCCTCGCGCCGAATATCCGGAGATCGGAAGTTTCTTTGATTATGAGGGGGAGTTATATCGGGTGATTAGGCATATTTCCAAAGCAGAGGCAAAACAATCTCCGAAATACGCCCGAATCGCTCTCGTCAATTATACAGGCGCCAAAATTTTTTGGGTGGAATGCCGGAAGATTATGAACTGAAGACGGCGCCACCCTTAGTAACGAGCCCGAGGGGTCATCAGACCTTCTCGGGCTTTTTCTATTTCTTTATAACTAATTTTAATAGAATCGAAGTATTTGGAAGAAGTGTTAAAATGAAAACATGAGCAAAAATCTATTTGCAAAATTATCGGTGCTGTTGATTCTTCTTGCGGCGGGAAGCTCAGTTTATATTTGGCTAAAACAACCCAGAGAAATTAAATCTGATACGAGCGAAGCTGAAATTCGCGCGCTTGTTTCAAATTTCGGAGGAGCTCTGAAAAAGGTTACGAGGTTGGCGCCTCGGGAAATTTATGTAAAAAGCATTCAGGAAAATTACAGTGATTTTATTACGCCGGAGCTGATGAAAAAATGGGAAGAAGATCCGGCTAGCGCGCTAGGGAGGCAGACTTCAAGCCCCTGGCCGGAAAGAATCGAAATTTCCGAAATAAAGAAAATTTCAGATACTAGTTATGAAGTGAAGGGAGAAATTATTGAAGTCACGAGCATGGAGGTAACGTCTGGCGGCATTGCCGCAAAAAGGTCTGCCGAATTCACGGTAGATAAACTCGGAGAGAAATTTTTAATTTCCGCTGTTTCCGTTGGCTCATATATGGATCCGAATTTAAAAACCGTCAAAGATCCGGGAGGCTTTGATTTTATGTATCCCGAAAAATTTGAAACAGAATATGTAGGCGGGCACGAATGGCCTCCAAAAATTGAAATAAAAACAGGAATTTATTCGTGTAAGCCCGGAGAGGCAAAAAATTCGAACGGTCTTCCTGATGCAAAAACTTCCGAGAAAAAAATTGGGAATGTAAATTATTGCATCGAGGAAAGTATGGGAGCTGCGGCAGGGAGCGCCTATACCGAATACGCCTACGTCTTTTCTTTAGATGGAAAATTAATGAGAATGACTTTTGCTTTGAGATTTCCTAATTGTGAGAACTATGCCGATCAGACGATCGTGAAAAAATGCAAATCTGAGCAAGAAATGTTCAATTTGGATATGATTATCGGCGATATTGTAAATAGCATTCGCTTTCGGGATCCTAATGAAGGAAAAACCGGCATTAAGGGAAAAGTTTTTCTCGGGCCTTTGTGCCCGGTGGTTCGCGAAGGGGAAGAGTGTCCGGACAGGCCGTTTGAAACAAAGCTCGGAATTACCACACCGAATGAGTGGAACTTAATTAAAGAAATTAAATCTGATTCGAAAGGGGAATTTTTCGCAGAAATTGCTCCCGGAGAATATGCAATCCGTTCGATTCCTTCGGATAAGGTTTTTCCATATTGCATTTCGCCTACATTTAAAGTAGAGACTGAAAAAATTACAGAAATCCAGGTGAGCTGCGATACAGGAATCCGTTAGGACCGCCGCGTTATTGTCTCTTTCATGGCTTTCACAGCGGGCGCAAGACGGATTATTTTGGCACGATGTTGTTTGCAACGAAACTTGCGAGTTTGAAAAAAGCTTCCAGGTCGGCTCTTTTCGTAATTTCCTGATTTTTGAAAATATACAGTTCGTCATCTTTGAATTAAGAAATCTTTCCCAAGAAGACGGGAATTGCGAGGCGTTTGCGGGCGGTTTCGCCCTTCAGGAGATTTTGTTTTCTTTGCGGGACAACGCCGCGTTCGCCCAAATGCTGGGAAAATTTGTTTGCCTGGAAGCTCGAGCCGAAAAAGACGGTGTGTTTGCCGTATTTATTGCGAATAGCGTCTATGCTTTCATAAATTTTTGTCATTTTTTGAGCGAGAAGCTCGCGGCCAAAAAGATCGAGCTGCATTTCATTTTCTTCCTCCAGCTTTAAAAGGACGACTCCAGTCGAGCGGTATAAAATTTTTGGATTAAAAATATCTTCAAAAGAAGATTTGGCGAGGTTTATTATTTCGTGCGCAAACGCGGTTTTGCGGCTGAATTTTATTTCCATCCCGCGGCATTCGAAATTTTCCTGCCGCAAAAAAAGCGCCGCACCGTTTGCGGCAAGCTTGTAGCGCCGCGCTTTCATGCAGGCGTTTTCGATATTTTTTGAAAGCTGGGCAAAAACAAAAGCGCGGTCGTTTGAAGCGGGGGAGAAAGTTTTTACTTTTGAAATCGATTGATAGCTGGTTTTTTCCGAAGTGTCTAAATTCAAAACGAAGTTGCCGTTTAATTCCTGCCAGATCTCAAAAAATGGCTTTGATAAATTTTTTCTGATCCAAGGCTCTTTTCGAAGCGCGAAATCAAGCGCGGTTTTAATGCCGTGATGCGCCAGAAATGCAGTGGTTTGCGGACCGATGCCCCATACTTTTTCTACCGCGAGCTCTTCTAGATAAATATGGATGAGGCGCCCCGGAATAGCGGTGAGTCCGGAAGGTTTTGCCCACTTTGACGCAATTTTTGCGAGCACTTTGTTTGGAGCGAGGCCTATCGAAAAAGTAAAACCCAGTTCCGAATCCAATTCTTTTTTAATTTTTTCCGCGATATCATGATAAGACATTCTAAACGGGCGCCTTAATCCCGTGATATCCGCAAAGCATTCATCAATCCCGTATTCTTCCACATCCGGAGTGTATCTTCTTACGATATTAAAGAGCCTTTTTGATAAAATGCTGTAGGTTTCGTAGTCGGAGGGGAGTATTACCGCATCCGGACAAATTTTTTTAACTTCAAAAAGGCGCATCGCGCGCGTAACACCCCGCGCTTTCGCTTCATAGCTCATGGAGGCCACGATCCCGCGCTCTTTTCCGGTGATAACGGGCCTTCCTTTCAGTTTCGGATTTCTCGCTTGTTCAGAGGCCGCGAAAAAAGCGTCTCCGTCTATATGGAGGATAGCGCGGGGGAAAGAGCTCAAAATCAAAGGAGAGCGCATTTTAATATTTTCGAATTACCGCTTTTACGATGGCGGCAATTTTTAACGTTTCCTTCGGAAAAATTTTTGAAAATTTTTGATTTGCGGGCTCGAGAAAAATTTTACTTCCGCGCTTTCGGAAATATTTCATCGTCCATTCTCCGTCCACCTCCGCGATTACTATATCTCCGTCCTTTGCCTGCTTGCCGCGCTCCACCAAAACAAGATCGCCAGAAATTATTCCCGCATCTTTCATGGAATCGCCTTTCACGGTGAGCATATAAGTAGCTTCTTTGTTTGCGATCAAAAATTCATCGAGCGTCATCGTATCCAAAAGCTCTTCTTCGGCGGGGGAAGGCCAGCCTGCTTCAACTGTTCCCAAAACCCTAACGGAATTAAAAGCGCGTCCGGGAAGGAGTTTTCCCGAGGAATCTTTTTCGAGAATATTTTCATCAAGCAGTTTTTGTACGAGTTTATAGGCGGCGTTTTTGGAGCCAAAACCGGCTAAGCGCGCAATTTCGCTGTAACTCGGCATTCGCTTCCTTTCTTTATAGAAATTTATAATTTTTTCTAAGTATTTATCGCTTGGCATATTGGTTCATTATAAGTAAACGTCCGTTCACCTGCAATGGTTTTGTTTTTAAAAAGTATTAAAGGGTGTTTGTCCACTCTATCTAGCGCGAGTAGGCGTTAGAATAGATGCATATGCCTGATATTTTTTCCTTAATTACGGCAAAACCGGTTTTGATCGGAATTCATCTTGGGATGGCAATTGTCGGGATTGACGCTTTTTTGTGGCTTGCGGGAGAAGCAATCGCGGGGCATGGAACAGGCTCGCGCGCTCGATTCGCCGCAATTCTCGGAGTTATCGGGTTTTCTTTAAGCTGGCTTGCGGGGGGTTACTATTATGTAGTCAATTACGGAAGTTTTGTAAAACCGATTATTCTCGCGGGGTCAGCGCCATGGGCGCATGCGGTTTCAATGGAGGCAAAGGAGCATATTTTTCTTTTTATAATTCCGCTCGCGCTCACGGCTCTTTTTGCGGTTTTTGCGGGCAAAGATATTTTCGAGCAAAGCGGAATCAGGCGGCAAGTAATTTATTTGTCGCTTTTCATAGCAGTGCTCGGACTTTTTATCGGCGCTATGGGTTTTATAATTTCATCGGCGGCGAGGTGGGGCTGATATGAATTCCAAAGGACAAAAATTAGTTTATGCTTCAGCAGTTGCCGCATCGCTTACTATTGTTTTTGTGACTGTTATTACGATTTGGGCGGAATTTTCCGTCCCGCTCAAAGGTTATTTAAAAAGTTTGTCGGGGCACCATTGGGTTACTAAAAGCTACGGATCGCTCATTGTGTATTTCTTAGGACTTATGATTTTTTATGCGTTCGCGCAGAATTTAAATGAAAAAAGCGCGGGGCGCGCAATAGTTTGGGCAATTTGGTCTGCGATTCTGGGATCAATTGCGCTCACCGGTTTTTTTATTCTCCATTTTATGAAGTTTTTTTAAAACTATCATAAATTAAAGTTAGTTTTATTTTTATGCAAATCTCAAGCTCGGCTTTTGGCGCTAATGCTTTGATGCAGTCCAAATATACTTGTGACGGCGATAACATCAGCCCACCGTTGTCGTTTTCAAATGTGTCTGCAAACGCGCAGAGCCTTGCTTTAATTGTGGACGATCCGGATGCGCGCGCTGGCGTTTGGATACATTGGGTCGTTTTTAATATTCGACCTGATACGGCGGAAATTCCAGAAAATTCCGTGCCGCATGGAGCAGTCGAGGGGGTAACAAGTTTTCGCACGAATGGCTATGGCGGTCCTTGTCCGCCCTCTGGCACGCACCGGTATTTTTTCAAGCTTTACGCGCTCGATTGCAAACTGGATCTCGATGAAAAAGTTTCTAAAGAAGATGTAGAAAAAGCAATGGAAGGGCATATTATCGCCCATGCGGAAATGGTCGGACTATATACGAGATCTTAGCGAGTTAATATTTTTGCGCTCATACTTAGAAACAAAAACCGCCCGCATAACGCGGACGGTTTTTGTTTCGATTTGCAATTTATTATTTATCCCAGCAGTTTCGCGAAGGTTCCCAGGGCCAGGTTCCATGCTTTTCATAGATCGCGAGCGCCATGGCTTCATTGCCTTCCTCGGTATAAAGGTCGAAGCCCAGAGCCTCGGCTTCCTTTTTCCAGTATTCAGAGTTGATCTGGTATTTTCCGATGTCTTTTGAGTTGACCAACCCTTTTAGGACTTTACCATTTTTGTCGTAATGGTTTCCGCCAGATTCGCATGAAGCGATCTTCGAAAGGACCGGCGGAAGAGTTGAGTGGTTTGATGCTATGGTCGATCCCGTAATCAGCGCATTTTCGCCAAGAAGGGTTTCTTGTACCTTCGGTGAATAGGCATCATGGCCGATTTGAGGAACAAAGAGCATTAAACCAATCGTCAGAATATAGAGATAAGCCATTATTTCGTAAATTCCTTAATATAGGCCAATTTTCGACTGTCATATGCCTTACCCCCAATGTAAAACCGCCTTATTTAGGCGGTAGCATATGACGGCATCTATAATAGCGTATCTGGGCCAGAAAGTCAATATCAACACAATGAGTAGCCACTCTTGTCAAATTTAGCCTCCCTAATGCCCCAAACTGAGTTTGGGGCATTGAATAGATGATTTTCGTAAAGAATTCGTAACGAAAATAAAAAGGCCCGTATATCAGGCATTACAAAAAAAGTCAAAATTGTAGGGGAACTTATTCTGTGATGGCTATTTTATTTATGATCACCGGTTCAGTGGGGAGGTCGCTTGCATTGGTTTTGGAATTTGCGATCGCATCAACGACATCCATTCCTTCGATGACTTTTCCAAATACGGGATGGCGGGAAGTCAAAGGCGGCTTGTCAAAATCAAGTCCGGTATTATCAACCAGATTTATAAAAAACTGGCTTCCTCCTGTGTTTGGCTGTCCGATATTTGCCATCGAAATTGTTCCCCGCACGTTCGAAAGGCCAGAGACGAATTCATCCTGAATATTATAGCCCGGACCCCCGAGGCCATATTTTGACGCATCGCTTTCTTTTGAATTCGGGTCGCCCGATTGAATCATAAAATCTTTTATCACGCGGTGAAATTTTATTCCGTCATAGAAGCCGGATTTTGCGAGCTTTACGAAATTGCCCGCCGTGATCGGAGTTTTGTCTATGAAAAGTTCAATTTTGATTACGCCCTTCGTTGTTTCCAAAGTTGCCACGGGATTTTTGGCGGCGGATAGATTATTTTGATTTTTTTCGGGATTCATAATATTTTTTGGTTCAGTTCCTTTTAAAACCCAATAACCTACGAGAGCTATTAATAAAATTATTAAGATAAAAGTTAAAATAAAGACCGTTCTCATAAATTTGATTCTCGCATCTTAAATATGCTTTTTCAAGGACTTGATTAGGTTGTATTATTAAATAGTATGACTAGAAAAGTCTTTTCGCTAGAAGAACTCAAGAATCTGCGCCCGCCTGTCCGGAATATCGCGAGAGAACACCATGCAGGGCTAAGCGCACTTGAACGTTTTGCGGTTTATGTTACGAACCACATTGGCACAATGGGTTTTTTCCTTATTATACTTTTTTGGACAGTTTTCTGGATTGGATGGAACTTATTTTCTCCGGAAGATTTTCGTTTTGATCCCTTCCCGGCCTTCGTCTTGTGGCTATTTATTTCTAATCTGATTCAGCTGATGCTATTGCCGCTCATCATGATCGGACAGAATTTACAGGGCAAGTATTCGCAGTTGAGATCGGAACATGAATATGAAATCAACATGAAAGCGGAACGTGAAATCGAAGCTATTCTTCTGCACTTAGAAAATCACGAGGAAATTTTGCAAAAAATTTCGGAGAAAATAGAAAAATAGGAAACTCGCTCCCCAAGCTCTCTTTTGAAAACCACTCGTCCCGCCAGCGACGGGACTCGTTCTGTTTCCTCCTCGCTGGCGGGCGAATCTTAGACAGTATTTTGTTTTGTCTCCCAATTTCCTTTTTTAGATGTTAAATTATATGATACTGTCTAGCCCAAAGGGTAAGAATGACCCTTGCTTGTCGTCTTGTTTATGAAGCCCTCAAAAGAAGAAATGGAAAAGCGGTTCGCTATGGCGTACGATAGTTTTGCCGATGCTATTTTTCGGCATTGCTATTTCCGTCTGCGCGATTATGAACGGGCGAAAGATTTGATGCAGGAGTCTTTTGTTAAAACCTGGAAATATTTATCCGGTGGCACGGAAGTCGAAAATCTGCGGGCTTTTCTCTATCGTGTGGCGAATAATCTTATCGTAGATTTTGTCCGTAAGAAAAAAGAGGCCTCCTTGGACGAACTTGCGACCAAAGGTTTTGATCCAAGCGCCGGTGCGCCGGGAGACATGGAATTAAGAGCGGCCTCGCGCGAAATGATTCACCTCTTAGAGAAAGTGGACGAAAAATCACGGGAAGTGATCATAATGAGATATCTTGATGACCTGCCGGTCAAAGATATCGCTTTTATATTGAAGGAAAGCGAAAACGCAATCTCGGTCAGATTGCATCGCGGCCTAAGAAAAATGCGCGATATCGCTGAAAATGGAGGAGTAAAATGAAAAAAGATTTAGAACAAATATTTGAAGAAGCGAAAAAAATAAAATTGCCTGGACATGAGAAAGCCCGTGTGAGGGAACTCATGCTTTTTTATGTGAAAAGATCCGGCGCCGAAACGGAAGTTGATTTGCCGATCCAAGCGGTGGAATATGGTTTTTGGCAGACATTTTTTTCTAAAGGCTCTAAAGCTTATGTTTGGTCTCCGGTTTTTGCAATTTTGGTTTTATTTTTTGGGGTTGGAATTTCAGTGGCTGCTCAAAAAGCGGTTCCGGGTGATGTTTTGTATCCGGTAAAAATCGCATCCGAAGATGCGCGGAGTTTTTTTGTATTTAGCGCGGAAGCCGGTGCGGATCTGGAGGCAGAGCTTGCCATTCGCCGGCTAGATGAAGCCGAGAAGCTCGCAAAGAAAGGAAGAATCACCGAGAAAGTTATACAGGAACTTCAGGTAAAATTTTTAGACCATGCTTTAAAATCCAAAAACAAAATTGCCGAACTTAGGGACAAAAACAAATTGAGCGTTGCGGCAGATCTTAACGCACGCTTCGAATCCGGACTTGTCGCGCATAAAGAAGCGCTTGCTAAAGTGGCTTCCGACGAAAATTCCCTGAAAGAAGTTCAAAAAATCATTTCCGACGTTAAATTAATTCTTTCGAATGTAAAACTCGCGCGGACGGAAATGAAAAACAATATTTCCGGAGACAGAAACCTTGCTAAAAAAAATGCGGAGGGCATTGTGCAGGCCGCGGGAAATAAAATAGAGGAAGTAAACCGGATCATCAAAAGATCCAAAGATAATCTGGACCCCCGCAGCTCAAAAAAGCTGGAAAAAGTGCTGGAAGATGCAAAATGGGATTTTGCTTCAGGAAAAGCATCGCTTGAAGCGGGGGATTACTCCAAAGCATTTTCCCTTTCGCAGACTGCCATTTTGAAAGCGGAAGATCCGAAGCAAAAAATCCAGATTCAAAATGAATTGAGCTTGGATTTAAGCTTGACTGCCACTTCAACGCCGGAAAATGCATCTTCAACCGACAGTGGTTTGGATGATCATGAAGACGGTGCGGATAAAAGCGATATAACTGTTGGAGGTGAAGTGCTCGGCACTGGAACTGGAACCCCTGCAGAAAGCGAAAAGCCGAACATGTCTACATCAAGCGAATCTGAAACAAAGGTTACGGAATAAAACTTAAAATTATATAATAAAATTATGAGAAATCTTACGTGGATTTTAATTGGGATACTTATAATAATTGCGGTTCTCGTTGGGATCTGGTATTTTGTAACGCGCGGAAATTTAAATCCGGTTGCGGTAAATAATTTTAACGAATGCACAGCACGCGGTTATCCGGTGATGGAAAGTTATCCCCGCCAGTGCCGCACTCCTGACGGAAAAACATTCAGCGAAGATATTGGAAATGCAATAGAGAAGCAGGATTTAATACGTGTTACATCGCCGCGGCCGAACCAGGTCGTAAAAAGCCCCTTTGTGCTTGAAGGCGAAGCGCGAGGTTATTGGTATTTTGAAGCCAGCTTTCCCTTCAGGCTGGAGGATTCTACAGGCAATGTGGAGCGTTCGGGCATAGTGCAGGCCAAAAGTGAATGGATGACGGAAAACTTTGTGCCTTTTCGGGAGGTTGTCGACTTTAGATTCAGAAATCCTGGTCCCGGGAAAATTATTCTCAATAAAGATAATCCTTCGGGTAAGCCGGAAAACGATGATCAGCTTGTGATCCCCGTGATTTTTGAAAATGCCAGCGAGCAAACTAATCAAAATTCAGCCGAAAAAGTGAAAGTGAAAGTTTTTTTCGGAAACAACAAGGAAGATCCGCAAGTGAATGACTGCAATAAAGTTTTTGCCGTGGAGCGCGAAATTCCGAAAACAACGGCAGTGGGACGCGCCGCGCTTGAACAGTTGCTTCGCGGACCCACACTTTCCGAAAAAGAAGCGGGATATTTCTCGAGCATTAATGACGGTGTTTTGATTCAATGGCTTTTGATAGAAAATGGAGTTGCAAAAGTTGATTTTGATGAGCAGATGGAATATCAGGTTGGAGGCTCCTGCAGAGTCGCCGCGATCAGGTCGCAGATAACAGAGACTTTAAAACAATTTCCAACAGTTAAAAGCGTGTCGATTTCAATCAACGGCCGGACAGAAGATATTTTACAGCCATAATTATTAAGACAAAAGAAAAAATCCCCTGGAGGGGAATTTTTTCTTTTGTCTTAATTTCTATTGCGTTGCGGCGTATGCGTTAACAAGGCCGGAGCCGAACGAACTATCGTATCCGCTGCTGCCGAGATCAGTCGCCGTATCCTGCAATTTCTGTTTGACTTCATCGGGATCCCATTTACCGTCGCCATCAATGTCGTAAGAGCTCGGAGCAGTATTTAATACGAGCAGAGCAGCACCGGCTACGTGAGGCGATGCCATTGAAGTTCCAGAAAGCGTTGCATAACCCGATCCTTTATACGTCGAATAAATTGATGATCCTGGAGCGGAAAGGTCTACTTCTGGCCCTTTTGATGAATAATCGGCAAAGGCATTCGCTTGATCAGTCGCTGAAACCGCAATTACTTCGGGATAAGCAGCAGGATAATTAACCTTTCCTCCGTAGTCATTTCCAGCGGCGGCAACAATTACAATCCCCGCATTTTTAGCGCGTTTGATCGCGTCATGGAACGACTGCACATCGCTTGAAGATCCGAGGCTCATATTTATGACCTGCATTTTATTTGCGACTGCCCAGTCTATTCCTTCAATGATATCTGAAAACCACCCCGACCCGTTTGCGCTTAGCACCTTTATGGAATAGAGATCTGCTTGGGGTGCGGCGCCGACTACTCCCACTGTGTTGTTCAAAGCAGCAACGATGCCTGCGACATGCGAACCGTGGCCGTTATCATCATTCCAGCTTTTCCATGGCCTGATCGTGTTTATTCCGCCTTTAATGTTGGTTTTCAAATCCGGGTGCGAGGATGAAATTCCAGTATCTACAATTCCGACCTTAACGGGGTTTGCGCTGTTTCCAGCAGGCCAAACTTTTTCCGCGTCAATTCGGTCAATCCCCCAGGGGATGATTTGCGAAGCCTTGATTGCAGCTTTCGATTTTACCGCAGAAATTGTAGCTATCGCGTCATCTTCAATTCTCGCGACTTTGGGATTCAACGCAAGCGCCGCCAGTTCTTTGGGATTTAAATTCAAAGCAACGTCCGCATTAACGATTCCTTCCAGTTTTTTAATCCGTTTTGCTAAAATCAGCGCTGAAATTTTTTCGCGCTCTTCAGCCGTGGTATTTTCTTTAAAAACGATAATTTTTCTTTTTCCCATTTCTCTAATTTCGTCGAATGCATCGGCATTAAAATCTAGAGCCGGTAGTGAGGCAGGAATCATAAAATTAAAACTCAAAGCTAAAACCCCAAACATAGACTGGGTCTTTTTTAAAATGCGCATATTTTTGCTTATATTAGTTTTGATAATCTAAGAGTTAGTTTGGTTGACACTCTCTTCTTAGCATTAAAACCGCGCTTTAGTCAAACTGGTTTTTTAAAAGGGCTTGAAGGGGATATAAAATCGCTACGAAAACTAATCAAGGCCTTATTCTCTATGGAGAAAAGGGTGCGTAAGGATTGCTACGCATTTCGCGTGAATTGACTGCACCTAAAGAGGCGGTCTTTTTTAGATAAAAAAAGTCCTGCCACACGGTATGCTGGCAGGACTTAAAATTAGTTGTTGACTTGTAAACTAGCGACGATACTTCTTGCGCAGGTGCCGGTCAATAGATTTCCATGCCTTCATCCCCTGCTCACAAGCACGCCGTATTTCCTCCTCGCTAAGAAAAGGAGGATTCTTTTCCACCACTTCCACGAGATGCGTCTCCCCAGTGCCTTCCTGCCGCAGCCACGTAATCTGCGGAAACGGAAGCAAATTGGTCACGATCTGACGTTTTGCGTGCGCAATTTCTTTATGCAGCTCCCGCAAGCCCTCCCGGAGTCCGTAGCGCAGCAGCTCGGTCTCTCGAAAATGAAAGTATGCTTCCTGCACTAAACCCGGATCCGCTCCTGCCAGACAGCATATGGTTGGAACTGGTATCGCTTCTCTGTATCCTTCAATCCAGACCTCGTTGAAATTAAAAGGATAAGCTCTGCTGAACATTGGGCGGAAACCTTTTGTCACAAGATCTACTTTCTTTTCCCCACGGCTTGCTTGGTCGAAAGCTTCTCTTATTTCGGCACTTTTTGGCAATTCTACCAAGACGAACTTCTCATATTGCCCGGATCTTTCCAAATCCTGCTTGTTCATTCGCGTCCTCCTTTTTGCTCCTTTATTATGGAATTCAATTTCGCGCACTGTTCAATGAGTATATTACATTAAGATGCTTATACGTCAATAAGCGGGCGGTAATGTGCAAGCACATTACCGGCCTGCTAACTCCAAGTGCAAAATATGATATAATTTCCATAATTTCATGACGAAAATCGTAAACGCAATCAGGAACCATCTTTTTTGGTCGCTTTTGATTATTTTTTTAATCGGAGGCGCGGCGTATTTCGCTTTTTTCCGGAAAGAAAAAGTTGAAATCCGCACGGTTTTGGCCGAACGAGGCGATTTGGTGCAGGAAATTAGCGTGACAGGAAAAGTTCAGCCGTCGGAAAGCGTCGATCTCGCTTTTAAAAAGTCGGGAAAAGTTTCTGGAATTTTTACTGCGGTGGGCTCACTGGTATTTGCCGGAGCGCGTCTTGCCCAGCTTGAAAACAGAGATTTGGTTGCTGCGCTTGATGGCGCAAAAGCGAATTTGCTGGTGGAAATGGCCAAACTTGAAGAACTTGAAAAGGGAACAAGGCCTGAAGAAATCCAGGTTGAGGAAGTGAAAGTTCAAAATGCCCGCGTTGCTCTGGAAGATTCCAAAAAAGCGCTTCGAAATTCTATAATGAGTTCTTACACCAATTCAGATGACGCGGTTCGTCATAAAGTTGACCAATTTTTTACGAACCCCCGAAGCGCGAGTCCCAGCGTTAATTTTTCGTCATCCAATCCGCAGTTAGAGATTGACTTGGAAACCGGCAGGCTTAATATTGAAATCTTGCTTGTAAACTGGCAAGAAAAATTGAAGACTTTGAATGATGATAATGCCTTTGAGCTTTCCAAAATTTCTGCCGATAACCTGAATTCGGTAAAAAATTTTCTTGATAAAGCTTCTGCCTTCGCAAACAGCCTGACTGCAACCCCGAGCCTCACGCAGACTACGATCGACAGTTATCGGACCGATGTCGCGACTGCGCGCACCAACGTGAATAGCGCAATTTCCGGTCTTGCGACTTCCGAAGAGGATGTGCGGACAAGCGAATCGAGTTTGGCTTTAGCAACTCAACAGCTCGTACTTAAAAAGGCCGGAACTATTCCGGAAGAAATTGCCGGCGCTAAAGCTCGCGTTGCTTCCTACCGGGCAAGCGTTGAAAGCGCCGAAGCCGCTTTAAATGACTCATATCTTTACGCCCCGCTTTCAGGAGTGGTTACGAAAAAAAATGCGAAAGTTGGGGAGATTGTCGCGGCGAATGCCTCGGTGCTTTCGGTTATTTCAGATTCGGAATTTGAAATTGAGGCCAATATCCCAGAGGCGGATATTGCGAAAATCGAGCTTTTTGATTCTGCCAAGGTGACGCTTGATGCTTATGGCAGCGATATTGAATTTGAAGCAAAAGTTTCAAAAATTGATCCTGCTGAGACCGTGCTGGAGGGCGTCTCTACTTATAAGGTTACGCTGCAGTTTTCAAAAAAAGACGAAAGAGTTAAATCCGGAATGACGGCAAATATTGATATTTCAACGGACCGACGCGAAAATGTTATAAAAATTCCCCAGCGGGCAGTTATCGCGCGAGATGGCAAAAAATTCGTAAAAATTTTGGAAGGTGAAAAAAATGACATCAGGGAAATAGAGGTTCGAACAGGGCTCGCGGCAAACGGTGAGATAGAAATTCTTTCTGGCGTTAAAGAAGGAGATAAAATCGTAACTGCGGGGATTTAAGATGCCCCTGATCGAAGTAAAAAATCTTAAAAAAACCTATTACACGGATGATTTGGAAATTCCGGTGCTTCGTGGGCTTTCTTTTTCCATTGAAACCGGAGAGTTTGTGGCTGTAATGGGGCCATCGGGTTCTGGGAAGTCAACTCTGCTTCATATTTTGGGATTTCTCGACCGGCATACGTCAGGCGATTATTTTTTTGACGGAAAAACATTTGATGATTACGGCATGTCTGAAATTGCGCGCGTCAGAAACGAAAAAATGGGATTTGTTTTTCAGGCTTTTAACCTGCTCGGGCGCTCGAGCGTGCTTGAAAATGTAAAGCTTCCATTATTGTATTCTAGGATTCCGGAGGCAGAGTGGAATGGGATTGCCGAGGGCGCGATTCAGGCGGTTGGCCTTATGCATCGCAAAGATCAGGAGGCCTCGCGGCTTTCAGGCGGAGAAAAACAGCGTGCTGCAATCGCGCGCGCGCTGGTTACAAATCCTCAAATTATTTTTGCTGATGAGCCTACCGGGAATCTGGATTCAAAATCCGGAGAGCTTGTGATGGAAACGATTCGCAAGCTGAATGAAGAAGAAAATAAGACGGTGGTTCTAATAACGCACGAAACTTATACCGCGCGCCACGCAGAGCGCATATTGCATATTCTTGACGGCAAGATTGAGTCCGATGAAAAAGTGGAACATCGCCACGTCCCAAATAAATTTTTCAAATGATTAAATTTAAACACAGTTTAAAAACCGCAGTCTCGGGACTCAAAACCCATAAATCGCGATCCCTGCTTACGATTTTGGGGATTGTAATTGGAATTACAGCAATCATTCTTGTGATGTCGATCGGGAGCGGAGCGCAAAATTTGATTTTGAATCAGATTCAAGGTTTAGGATCAAAAACTATCGCGGTTGTGCCCGGACGCGAACCGACAGGGCCATCCGATGTTTCGCAATTGATGAGCGACTCGCTGAAAGAAAAAGATTTCGAAGCGCTAAAACGGAAAGAGAATGTTCCCACTTTGGGCGAAGTTATGCCAATTGTGTTTGGAGGCGAGTCCGGATCTTACGGTTCGGAAACATACCGGCTGACGATTTTCGGGGCTTCGGATTTAATTTCAAAGATATTCGATTTAGTTCCTGAAGAGGGCGCGTTCTTTTCTGAAAATGAAGTCCGCTCACGCGCCGACGTTGCGGTGATCGGATCGAAGGTTAAAGAAGAGCTTTTCGGGGAGTCGGAGGCGCTTGGGGAAAAAATTAAAATTAAGGGGAAAAATTTCCGAGTTATCGGGATTCTGCCGAAAAAAGGACAGGTTTCATTTTTTAATTTTGACGAAATAGCGATTGTGCCTTATACCACTGCCCAGCAGGATATTTTTGGAATAAAATTTTTTCACCGCTTTATTGCCGAAGCGGATTCGGAGGAGCATTTGAGCGAAACTGTCAGGGACATTACGATAACTTTGAGAAATTCGCACGGGATTACCGATCCTTCCAAAGATGATTTTTTTGTTGAGACCCCGGCCGATTTGGCTTCGCGTTTGAATGTCATTACAAGCATTTTGACTTTACTTTTAGTTTCAATCGCCGCGATTTCGCTCGTGGTTGGGGGAATTGGAATTATGAATATCATGCTCGTTTCTGTAACGGAGCGGACCCGGGAGATAGGGCTTCGTAAATCTTTAGGCGCGACAGAGCGAGACATTCTTGTCCAGTTTTTGCTTGAAGCGATAATTTTAACTGCCATCGGCGGCATAATCGGGATTGTTCTAGGCGCACTTTTTTCCTTTGGCGTTTCGGTTATTCTTACGAGAGTTCTTGCAATGTCTTGGGAATTTGTTTTTCCGATTTACGCTGCGGTTTTGGGCCTTTCGGTGTCAGGTGCGATTGGTTTAGTTTTTGGAATTTATCCCGCGCGCCAAGCTTCGCGAAAAAGTCCGATCGAGGCTTTAAGATATGAGTAGTATATCGACATCCTATTAAGTTTCAAAATTTTGTGCTAAGAATTCAGAATCTTAAATTGGGGAGGATTTATGAAAATGTTCCTTTTAGTTTTTATG
Source organism: Candidatus Giovannonibacteria bacterium (assembly GCA_016186825.1). Classification (GTDB taxonomy): domain Bacteria; phylum Patescibacteriota; class Minisyncoccia; order JACPKW01; family UBA11713; genus JACPKW01. The sequence goes on along the minus strand of JACPKW010000005.1, from coordinate 47,299 downwards.
CTGGTGTTTTTTACACCTAAAGTTCATGCCGACGACTTAAGGGTTACAACCCGGCCGATTTTTTTTTCTTCTTCAGAAAGGGGAGCCGAGGCGCTTATTGAAGCCTCGAGCGCGATGAGCTACAGAGTTTCTGTCTTTTTGCCGCCGGGTTTCATTGGAAAAATAAAACACGCTGTTGATGTGTTTGTCCGGGGAACAAATTTCAGCGCCAAACCTGATACCAGATCCAGACTTGAGGAGATTAATAGTTTCGACGGTTTAAAGAGCTGGGAAGGTTTGACACGGTCGTTTGCAACAAAAAAATCCGGGAGAATTCTAGTGCGGATTAGATTCGGAAAGGAAATTCTGGAAAAATCAGGAGTTGAGAGTTTCGTCTTGATTGTAGAGAGCGAATATCAAAACGGCGCAAAGCACATCACCAAGCGTGAATTCGCGGTGAAGCTCACTCCTGATTTGCCGGAGAAAAAGAAAGAAAAAGAGGAGGAAGGTGGACAATAGAAAGCCGAGTTCGCAATCGGAAGGGGTGTAAACTCCTTCCGATTTTTAATAAAAAAAGGGCTCCCCGCAAGAAGGTCGCCCCTTTCATTATTCGCGCCCAAGAGGGCGCTACGTTTTAGGTGAAGGTTAATCCCTTGCTTTTTTCTGCCCCAGTCATAAGGGATTAACCGTTGCGGTCATATTTTCGACCTCCTTTCAATTCATTATTTTCGACTGAAGAAAAGACGTGATTAAAAATTTGGATCATCTCCTTTCTCTTCAGCCGAATTGGAACCATCAGCTCAATTTCAACTTAATGCATTTTTATTTTGGGGTCAATCCTGTGGATTATTAAAAAAGTTTTCAAGGTCAATAAAAAATGCTAAACTGGAAAACTTATGGCGGAAATTTCAATAAAGGCTGAAAAACTTTTTGAAATCTGGGGTTTCCCGGTAACAAATGCATTGGTTTTGGCTGTCATCTCGGCATTAATAATTTTGGCCCTGGCTTTCTTGCTGAAAAGGCAGCTTAGAATGATCCCGGGAAAATTCCAGGGATTTTTTGAATTCATTTTGGATGAACTTCTAAGTTTAATGGATTCAGTTTTACCCTCGCGGCAAATTTCTGAAAAATATCTGCCGATTATTGCAACGATTTTTATTTTTATAATGCTTTCAAATTGGCTTGGCCTTTTGCCGGGGGTCGGGGCTATAAATTTCCTTTCCGTCCATCCCGCTCCGCTCCTGCGCTCGCCAGCGAGCGATCTTAATTTCACAATTGCGCTTGGAATTATTTCAATTTTATCCGTAAACCTTCTGGGGATTGGCGCGATCGGTCTTACAAAGCATTTTTCAAAATTCTTTACGGTAAAAAGTCCGATCAATTCTTTTGTCGGCATTCTTGAATTTATCTCAGAATTCGTTAAAATTATCTCATTCTCCTTCAGGCTTTTTGGAAACGTCTTTGCGGGAGAAGTTCTTCTGACAATTGTCGGATTTCTGGTCCCTTATTTTTTGCCTTTACCGTTTTTGGCGCTTGAACTTTTCGTCGGGTTCATTCAGGCGTTTATTTTTTCCATGTTGACGCTGGTTTTTATTGCCATGGCAGTTCAGGAACCCGCGCATTAAAAGGTCATAAATTATTAAATAAAATATAAAAATATGGAAGCAGAAGCAGTAAAGTTTCTAGCCATCGCGCTCGTGATGGGCGTTGGCACGATTGCGCCTGCGATAGCAATCGCGATGATCGGGTCAAAAGGCGCAGACGCAATTGGACGAAATCCAGAAGCCGCGCCTAAAATTCAGACTGCGATGGTGTTGGCAATCGCGTTTGCGGAAGCCATAGCGATTTACGCGCTAGTTGTCTCACTCATCTTGAAATTCGTCGAGTAATTTAGTTAGCTCCCCCTCCAATTATTAAAAATATACTCAACGTATATTGAATTAAGAAATGAGTTCACTTTTTTCACAACTTGGAGTTAATTGGAAACTTCTCCTCGCGCAAGGAGTTAATTTTTTGATTATTCTTACCGTCCTTACGGTTTTTGTTTACCGTCCGCTTTTGAAAATAGTTGAGGAAAGAAAAAAGCGGATTGAGTTCGGCCTTAAAGGCGCCGAAGAAGCTGACCGGATCTTGAAAGAAATTGATGATGTGAAAAAGGAAAAACTTTCCGAAGCGGAAAAAAAAGCGCTTGAAATTATAACACTTTCAGAAAAAGAAGCCGCAAAAAAAGCGGTTGCAATAGTAACAGTTTCCGAAAAGAAAGCTGAAGGTATTCTCAAAGAAGCTTCTGAAGTTGCAAAAAAGAAGCGGACGGAAGAACTGGATAATGTAAAAAAAGAAGCGGAACATTTGATTAAAGAAGCTCTGATAAAAACCGTTGAGCTTTCCCCGCGGCAGGTCGACGAAAATCTTATTGGGCGGGCGCTTGAGTTTTTAGGGAAGAAAGCATGAGATATACACCGGAAATTTATGCCACTGCTCTCAATCAAGTTTTGAAAGAAGACATGCACAATGCGGATGAATTGCTGAAAAGGTTCAAAGAGACGCTTCAAAAAAATGGCGATGCGAATGGAGCCGAAAAAATTATTGAAGCCTTTAAGCGGATCAAGGTTCAGGAAGAAGGAGGAAAATTCATCAGAGTTGAAGTTGCGCGCAAAGAGGCGCTCGGTAATGCGAGAAGCTTCGCTAAATTCGCAAGCAAAAAAGATTTAATTGATTATAAAATTAATCCGCGCCTTGTCGCGGGAACAAGAATTCAGATCGATTCGGAACTGGAACTTGACAACTCTTTTGAGAGAAAGGTAAGAAAACTTTTTCAAAATAAATAATGGCATACGAAATAATTGAAAAATTAAAAAAAGAAATCGCCGGCTTCAAAGATGACGCGCGGTTTGAAAATGTTGGGACGATAATCGAGGCAGGCGACGGCATCGCTAAAATTTCAGGCTTGAAAAAAGTGCTTTCCCAGGAATTAATCACGATCGAAACCGAAACAGAAAATCTGGCCGCGCTTGCCTTCAACCTTGAAGAAAATTTTATCGGTGCGGTTATACTCGGCGATTTCGACCAGATTCGTCCGGGAGACCGTGTTAGAAAAACTGGCAAAGTATTATCAATAAAAGTTGGCAAAGAGCTCCTCGGGCGAGTTATCGATCCGTTGGGCAATTCTTTAGACGGAAAAGGAGTTATATTCAAAGACCCGGAAAATGCCGCTGATTATTTTTTGGAAAGAAAAGCGCCTTCCGTGCTTGACCGCGAATCGGTGAATTATCCTTTACATACCGGGATAAAAGCGATCGACGCGATGATTCCGATCGGGCGGGGACAGCGCGAACTTATTATTGGAGACCGCCAGACTGGCAAGACTGCTTTGGCGATTGACGCTATTTTAAATCAGAAAAAAGATTCGGATTCCAAACCTGTGATCTCTATTTATGTTGCGATCGGACAAAAAAATTCAAAGATCAGAAGAATGATTAAAATTTTAGAAGATTCAGGGGCGCTCTCGCACACAATTATTGTTTCTGCGCCCGCCTCTGCGCCTGCGCCGCTTCAATATTTGGCGCCTTTTTCGGGAACGGCAATCGGCGAATATTTTATGGATAACGGCCAGGAAGCTCTTATTATTTACGATGATCTTTCGAAGCACGCCGATGCCTACCGGCAATTATCTCTTCTTTTGCGCCGTCCCCCGGGCCGCGAGGCATATCCCGGAGATATTTTTTACCTGCATGCGCGTTTGCTTGAGCGTTCCGCCAAATTGAGCAAAGAAAAGGGAGGTGGATCGCTTACGGCGCTTCCGATTATTGAGACGAAACTTGGCGATGTTTCCGCTTATATTCCGACTAATGTTATTTCAATCACCGATGGTCAAATTTATCTGGAGTCAGGCCTTTTTTACAAAGGAATCCGCCCCGCTATCAATGCGGGCCTTTCTGTTTCGCGTGTTGGTTCTTCCGCGCAGACGAAAGCGATGAAAAAAGTGGCTTCGCGCTTGCGCCTAGAGCTTGCCGGATTTCGCGAACTTCAGGCTTTCGTGCAGTTTTCGTCAGATCTCGATGAAAGCACGCGAAAAAAAATCAGAAGAGGCGAAGTTTTGACCGAAGTTTTGAAGCAGGTTGATTTAGCTCCGGTTTCTTTCGAAAATCAGACCGCAATTCTTTTTTGCGCGATTAGCGGCTATCTGGATGATGTTGAGCTTTCAAGATTGAAAGTTTTCGAAGAAAACTTTCTTGATTACCTAAAAAAATTGCACGCAAAAGAAGTTCTTGATGCGATTCTCTCGAGCCGCGATCTCGATGAAAAAACGGAAGCTAATTTAAAAATGGCGATTGAAGATTTTAAAAATATTTTTAAATAGAATGTTAGTTTCTTCAATAAACACCGCCGCAAATCCTCTTTACTTAAATACATATGGAATCACTGCAAGCAATTAAAAATCGCCTCGGTGCGGTTAAAAATATAGGGCAGATTACAAAAGCAATGGAAGTTGTCGCGGCAACGAAAATGCGCCGCGCTCAAGAACTTGCGCTGAATTCGCGTTCTTACGCGTTCAAAGCGCTGGATCTTTTGGAAAAATTAAGCCGCGAAGAAAATATAAAATTTAACCTTGCCCAAGCGCGCGAGGTCAGCAATACTCTTGTGGTGATTATTTCTTCAGACCGCGGGCTCGCAGGCCCGTTTAATTCACAAATCGCTCGTGCTTCTGATAAATTTTTTGATGAAGACCCGCATTCCCAAAATCCGGATCACAAATTTTTAATCTTGAGCGTCGGGAGAAAGGCGCTCGCCTACGCCAAGAAAAAGCATTTTGAGATTGCGGACTCTTTTTCCCGAATCGGGGACTTTGCAAGATTGGAAGAAGTCGGGCCGCTTGAGGAAGTTATTATCAACGGTTTTGAGTCGGGCAAGTGGGACAGAGTTGTTACGATTTCCATGCATTTCAGGACAACTTTAAAACAGGAAGTGCTTTCGCGCCAAATTCTTCCAGTGGATTTTTCAAAAATTCGCGAAACGGTTTATGAAATAGTTCCGGAGCATGGGCGTTTTTCCGAAATTTCCCGCGAAAATTTAAAAGAGTTGAACGAGCCTGCGGTGGAGTATATTTTTGAGCCAACCCGCGCCGAGGCGATTAAAGCGCTCATTCCGCATCTTATTAAGATGCAGCTTTATCATCTTATTCTGGAAGCGAATGCGTCGGAACACTCCGCGCGCCGCGTAGCGATGAAAGCGGCGTGCGATAATGCAGAGGAAATTTTTTCAAAGCTTACGCTTTCATATAACAAAGCTCGCCAAGCTTACATTACAAATGAAATGGTTGAAATTACTTCAACTCAAAGCGCGTTAAATTAACATGGAAAACTCCGGGAAAATTATTCAAATAATCGGCCCTGTCGTAGACATCGAATTTCCTGAAAATGTAAAATTGCCCAAGATCGGAAACGCACTTTCGATCCGCACTAAAGACGGTGTGATTGTTTTGGAAGTTGCCAAGCACTTAGAGCCGGGAAGAGTGCGCGCGGTTTCGCTTGCTTCCACAGACGGCCTCGCACGCGGCGAGGAAGTAAAAGATGCGGGAGCTCCGATTTCAGTCCCCGTTGGGTCGGAAGTCCTCGGAAAAGTTTTTAATGTTTTAGGCGAGCCGCTTTCAATTGAGCGAAAGGAAATTAAGTTCAAAGAGCGTTGGCCGATCAGGCGCCCTTCGCCCCCGCTTACGGAGCAATCAACGAAAACTGAAATTTTCGAAACTGGAATAAAAGTGATTGACCTTTTGGCGCCGTTTATCAAAGGGGGTAAAATCGGTTTCTTCGGCGGCGCGGGCGTGGGAAAAACTGTGCTTTTGATGGAGCTCATAAGAAATGTTGCTGAAGAATCCGGCGGTGTCTCGGTTTTTGCGGGAGTCGGCGAAAGAACGCGCGAAGGAAATGACTTGATCCGAGAAATGAACGAATCGGGAGTCATTAATAAAACTGCGCTTGTTTTCGGCCAAATGAATGAAGTCCCGGGCGCGCGTTTGCGGACTGCGCTTACGGCTTTGACAATGGCGGAATATTTCCGAGACCGCGAAAGAAAAGACGTGCTTTTGTTCATTGATAATATTTTTCGCTTCTCGCAGGCTGGATCAGAAGTTTCGACGCTTCTAGGAAGATTGCCTTCTGCTGTAGGTTATCAGCCGACGCTTGCGGGCGAGATGGGCGAGCTGCAAGAGCGCATTACCTCCACGAAAGACGGCTCGATTACATCCGTGCAGGCGATTTACGTTCCCGCAGACGACATCACGGATCCGGCTCCCGCTGCGACTTTCGCGCATTTGGATTCTACGATAGTTTTATCCCGCGCGCTTACTGAAATCGGAATTTATCCCGCAGTAGATACGCTCGCGTCTTCATCTGCGGCGCTTGATCCGAAAATTGTCGGCGAGAAGCATTATCAAACAGCGCGGAAAGTTCAGCAGATTTTGCAAAGATATAAAGAGCTTCAGGATATTATCGCGATTCTTGGGATGGAAGAACTTTCTGATGGAGATCGTGAGACAGTGAGCCGGGCGCGGAGAATTCAGAAGTTTCTTTCACAGCCTGCGTATGTGGCCGAAACTTTTACCGGGCGCCGAGGAAAATTTGTTAACCTCGAGCAGACAATTGAAGACTTCGCCGCGATTATTGCGGGAAAGTACGACCATGAGCCGGAAGAATTTTTCTATATGAGGGGATCGCTTAGAGATTAATATGGCTATCAGGGAAACTCGCCGTGCCGTCCTTGTAATATGAAACTCACAATTTTATCTTTAAAAGGAAAAGAATTTGAAGGTTCGATTAAGGCTTTCAATGTGAAAACGCAAAGCGGCGAAATTACCGTGCTTGATAATCATCTGCCGATTGTGACTTTGTTGAAAAAGGGCACAGCTGTAATTACAAAATCTGACGGCTCGAAAGAAAATTTTCAGATAAATTCTGGGTTTTTGGAATTATCTGAAAATAATTTGAGCGTGCTTGTGGATTGAGTTGTTGAATTATTTTTTATGTTCTGATAACTTATCTCGAGACCGAACGTGGAGGAGGGGCATACCATAGCATGAAACAGATAATCAATCTCAAAATAGACGGCGGGCATTATACAGCGAAAGCTTGCATGGTGTGGTGTTTCGATCACCGCTTTTCCGGCAAGCTTTTGAAAGAGTTTATAGTTGACGGAGGGTATTTGAAACGCGACCCCATTGTGATTGCAGGCGGCGCGAAAGACATTGCAACGCCTGAAGAGCTGACTGATCGGGACTATGTCCTGCGTCAGATTGCGAAGTCAATCAGGCTTCATCATCCGCCGCATGTTTTTTTGATGACGCACGCAAACTGCGGCGCATACGGGAAGACTTTCGAAAATCCAGAGGAAGAGAGAGCTTTTTATGAAAGTGAACTCATCCGCGCAAAAGATATTACTGAAAAATACCTGAAAGAAAAAAATCTAGCAGAAGGCTTGGAGGTTGTGCCTCTTTATGCAGATTTTTCGGGACTATATCAGCTATGAGATTGAAGATTTTGCTAGCAAAGAGAAGGCCCGCGATCGCGGCCCGCTCTTTTTATCTCAAAAACCTTCCGAGATAAGCCAGTTTACGGCTAGTTGTCCACAGCACGAACTTTTCCAGAGCAAATAGTCGGGTTATACTATTTTTATGAAAAAAGCCATAACTGCAAGGCAAAAACAGCTTTTGGAGATAATTTATAACTATATTCAATCCTCTGGATATGCTCCCACATTTGAAGAAATGCGTGAAAATATTGGTGTTTCCTCTAATCAGTCTATAATTGACCTTCTTGAAAAACTAAAATCTGGCAAATACATAAGAAGAAACGAAGGGGCGCGTAGCATTGCCCTTTTACCTCTGGCTTATGATGTTCTTGGGGCGCCTCCTCTAGTCCCCTTTGTTGGATATTCAAGCGCAGGAACCCCCATTCATTCGATCGAGCTCTCGGGCGAATGGCAGACTTTATCAGAAAATGTTTCCAAACTAAATGAGGAAATTTTCATTCTAAAAATTTCAGGAGATTCCATGATAAATGCCGGAATTGATGACGGCGATGCTGTTTTAGTCCAGACAAAAAAAGAATTTGTTAATAACGAAATTGTTTATGCGCAAATTGGAGATAGTAGCACAATAAAGAGGTTTATGTCCGAAGATACGCCTCCATATGTTTATCTAAAACCAGAAAATCCAAAGTACGATATTATCCCATTTACAGATGAGGTCGAATTAAAAGGAAAAGTAGTGTCTGTTTTTAAAAACGGCTATTGGAAACCAGTAAAATAATGCCAACAAAGAAACCAACTCGAACGGAAGAAATAATTGGAAAAATTTTTAAAAATTCTGATATAGCTTTTGGTCTGAAAGAATTTGAGAATATCGACATTAACGATATTCTGCAGATCACGGAAGAAGAAAAAGACCGTTATTCTCTAAAAGATTTGAAAACAGGCAAGTCGCGTTTTATTTTCGATGCTAAAAAAGAAACATCGAAGCCCGAGGAAATTGTGCGCCAGCTTTGGCTCTATAAGTTGAATAAGCATTACGGTTATCCTTTTGAACGAATGGAAACGGAGAGGAGTATTCATTTCGGTCGAGAAATTCATGCAAAAGCCGCAGATATTGTTGTTTTTAAAAAAGACGGCATAACACCTTATATAATCGTCGAAGTAAAAAGTCCCACCGAAGAAAAAGGAATCGATCAGCTCAAAAGTTATCTAAATTCTGAAGGTTCTGAAATCGGCGTCTGGTCGAATGGCTTTAAAAAAACAATATTGTACAGGCCATATCCTAAAGAATTTGATGATACCTTGCCGGAAATCCCCGCGGAAGGCCAAACAATTGATGATCTGCTCGAAGCGAAGAAAACCTATTTTGAGTACACGACAACAAAAGTAAATCTTAAAGACGTAATCGAATCGATGGAGGAGCTTGTGCTTGCAAATGCTGGCGTTGATGTTTTTACAGAAGTTTTTAAATTAATTTACGCGAAATTATACGATGAACAAGAAGCAAAATTGCATCGAGCTGATAAAGAAGTTTTTTTCCGCAAATATCGCGATCCATCTAAAACCTATTCAACAATTAACGATCTTTTTAAAAAAGCCATAAAAAGATGGCCTGGAACGTTTTACGAACAAGAAAATATAAATCTTTCAGCGGAGCACCTTTCGATTGTAGTTGGTGAATTGGAAAAGGCGCGTCTTTTTGGGTCCGATCTTTCTATAATCGATGAAGCTTTTGAATATCTCATTCCCGAGGTAGCAAAAGGGAAAAAGGGGCAGTATTTTACTCCGCGCCATGTAATAAATATGGCTGTAAAAATGCTCGATCCAAAAGAAGACGAATATGTAATTGATCCAGCGGCAGGCTCGGGAGGTTTTTTGATAAACACCATGTATTGGGTAAAAGATAATCACTTAAATGGAACAGACGAAGCTATGCAGGAGTATGCCAAAGAATATATTTGGGGAATTGATTTTGCTGAAGAAATTTCAAAAGTGTCTCGAGCTCTAATGTTAATCGCGGGCGATGGCAGATCGCACATGTTTAAATTAAATTCTCTCGATCCGCGCGAATGGCAGGGCGAAGATTCCCAAATGCTCGATGCGCGCTCAAAACTCCAAACACGACTTCTGGATTTAAAAAGCGGCACTGATAATTCAGAAAACCGAAAAACATTTCATTATATGAATTTTGATGTATTACTAACGAATCCGCCTTTTGCGGGAGAAATAAAGGATTCAGGGCTTATGCGCCAATACAATTTAGCAAAAAAGAAAAATAAACTTGTAAATAAAATTGAGCGGCATATTCTTTTTATCGAACGCGCGCTTGATTTGATTCGCCCGGGCGGTCGAATGGCAATAGTTTTACCGCAAGGTGTTTTGAATAATACCAATATGGAAAACGTGCGCGCATATCTATTTGATAAAGCGCGCATTTTAGCGGTCGTCGGGTTGCACGGAAATACTTTCAAGCCTCATACCGGAACTAAAACATCAGTTTTATTTTTACAGAAATGGGGTAATGGCAACGAGCCGCAAAAAGATTATCCAATTTTTATGGCAGTTTCTAAAAAGGGCGGCAAAGACAACTCCGGGGATTACATTTACAAAAAAGACGCGAATGGAAATTATGTTCATGACCCAAAAGGCCGAAAAGTTTTAGACCACGATTTGGATGAAATTGCGGACGGATTTAAGAAATTTGCAAACGAGCGGAAATTTAATTTCTGACAGATTATGGATGGCTTAGACGACTTTAGAAGAAACTATTATCTATTTAATCCCGAAAAGTATGGAAACATTTTTGTTTTTGTAGATTTCAGCAACGTTAGATATTGGGCAAAATCTTTTTGGCCTGATGAAAATAAATAATATTTAAACCGTATGAATACTCAAATTAAAGAAGAGGTAAAACAAAGAAAAAACGAAATATTTCGTGATCAAGAAAAATTATATTCTCGTTTTTCTGAATTGGTCGAACAAGTAATTCATGCGCGCATTATAGCTGATGCAATGTGGAAATTTAGACACGACAGAGGTATAAAAACAGGTTTCGGAAATTCTGTAATTTCTTTTTCACACGTGGCGCTTGAGAATTTTGTTGTCTTGCAATTATTCAAATTATTTGATCGAAAATATAGCGTTTTTAATGTGTGGGATGTCGCTCAAAATTTAACTCACCCCAATCTTTTAATTTGGCTTGAAGAAAAATTTGTAACTATAAAAAAAGATTTTGATCTTATATCAGAGTGGCGTCACGTTATTGTTGGACACAGGGGAGAAACGGGCTATTTCGTTTCCGAGGAGTTTGAGAAGAAATTCACAGAAGCGCGCATTAGCGAAAAACGCCTGCGGGATTTTCTACTTGAATTTTTATGTCAAATTAAATTTGAAATGCAGCGTATAAAAACTCGTAAAACTATGGAAGGATTTAACTTCAGGATCGACAGCTTTGGATCATACATTAAAAAAGAGATGGCGGAGACTTTTAAATACTTTGAAACTAGAGAATAATATGGCAGTTTTTTCCGTCATCCAAAAATCTCAACTTGAGGGCGCGCATCGGCTGGATGCGGAATATTATCAGCGGGAGTATTTTATTGATTTTACAAAAGGAAATTGGGTGCCTATTGGCGAAGTTTTAGAGTTATGCCAATATGGACTTTCGCAAGCCATGAATGACGAGAAAAAAGGTTATCCAATTTTCAAAATGGATAATATTGATTATGGTTTTCTTTTTAATGACGATATCCGCTTTGCTGATATTCCAAAATCAATTTTTAACCAATTTGCGATTAAAAAAGACGACGTCTTTTTTAATCGAGTGAATTCGGAAGAATTTGTAGGTAGAACCGGTATTTATAAATTGGATAGTTTAAAATCAGTTTTTGCTTCTTATTTAATACGCTTAAGAGTAAAATCAGGCGGAGAAATTTTAGCGGACTATTTAAACATTTTTCTAAATTCTTCTTACGGGTTAAGGCAGATCAGAAAATATACTCGGCGGGCGGTTAATCAAGCAAATGTGAATGCAGAAGAACTAAAGCTGATGAGAATTTCCGTTTTGCCTATAACGACACAAGAAAAGATTCGTGATTTATCTAATTGGTCATGGCATGAATTCGAGAAGTCTAAATTTATATATTCCCAGGCGGAAACATTACTTTTGGAAGAATTGGGATTAAAAGACTTTGAGAACGAAGAAAAATTGTGGAGCGTTGTTAACTTTTCTGAAATCAAATCTGCAAACCGAATGGATGCGGAGTATTTTCAACCGAAATATGAACAAATGCTAAACCAAATAAGAAAAAAATCAGATGTTAAAAAACTTTCCGAAATTGCATCAGTTAAACGTGGTTCTTTGATCAATCCAAGATTTTATGACGATGAAAATGGAACACCTTATATACGAGGTGGAGACTTTTCATCAGGACGACTCGAAAGATCTAAGCTTGTTTATATCAAAAATTTTCAACCTAAGAATGAAACGAGGATTAAAACCGGAGATATCATATTTGCGTCTATTGGCAGTGTGGGCACTCTTACCAACATTAGTGATGAATTCAATGATGCTTTTATATCGAATAATACTGCGATGTTCTCTATTAAAGATAGAAACTTTTTAATATCAGAATATTTAACACTTGTTTTGCAATCAATTGTTGGCAAATTGCAATTTGAAAAAGAAATGAGCCAAACTGCACAACCTAAAATTTCTGATACACAAGTTAAAAGTTTTTATATTCCAATTTTACCAAAACCGGTTCAACAAAAAATTGCTGATTTAGTGCGCCAATCTCACGAAGCCCGTAAAAAAGCAAAAGAACTTCTCGTAGAAGCCAAACATAAGGTCGAAGAGTTAATTGAGAAAGGTAATAAATAACATAATTTACCCGTCTAATAAAATTTATAAATTCTGAAAGCCTCACTGCCGCTATGATTTCTGATAATGGTCGGCTCAATTTTTGTTTTTAAAGCTTCCTCGAATTTCGGACCCAATTCTTTCAATTTCGCCTTCGGTTTTAACGGCACATTCACGGGGCTTATATAATAAAATTTTTTAAATCCCGCCCGATTGAAAAAATCATATCCTTCTTTTTGCAGAAATGCGAAATAAGTTTCAGTTGAAATTACAGGCCAGGCGTGGTAAATATGCAATCTGTCCAAAACCCAAATTTGTCCTGCGGCATGAATATTTGCGTCATAGACAATCAATACTGGAACCGGCTCTAGACCATTTTTTTCGCCTTCTATTATTGCTAGGTCGCGTTTATCTTCGAGAAACCTATAAAGCGGCTCGAAAACCACGAGCGGCCTTTTGCCCCTAAGCTCTGCGGTTAAATAATCGGAGAGTTCGTTGTAGCCCCAGTCATAATTTTCATATCGCAGGGAAGAAAATGCCCAGTGCTCGCGCAAGTATGGCGAATATAATATTTGGCTGTTTACCGAATAAGCGGTTTCAAAAAATATGATTAATCCGAAGATTATCAGAGAAAGTTTTTTATAATTCGCAGGAATTTTTTTAAACAACCATGCAATAACGAGTGCTGCTGTGAGCGCGAAATAAGGAGTAAACATTGAGAGAAAGCGGTAAGAAGGTCCGATCACAATAATAAAAAGCGCAAGAAAGACGGTTGAAATAATGAGAAAGAAATGGCGAGTGAATGTTTCTTTTGAAGTTTTGAAGAGGCTTTTGAAAAATCCAATGAATCCCAAAAAAGTAATTGAAAGAAAGAGCCAAGAGTTTGCGTCTCGAAGATTCGGCAGATATTCACGGAGCCGATTTGCAATAGAGCCAATTTCTTTTCCGGGCTGGACTGGCCAGACTTCAGGTTTCCCGCCGAGCATATACGAAAGCTGGAAATCAAAATGACCAGCCACCCGATAAAGCCCGATGTTATAGATTATTACGGGGCTTAAAATAAAAACTGTAATAAAAATTGAAACCCAGAGCTGCCATGATCTGAAATAATCGCGTTTTTTCAGCATTAAATAAGCGAGAAAAATTGGGATGAGAATTATTGCCGTATATTTTGCAAGAAGCGCAAGCCCGAGAGCGCCGGCTGATAAAAAAAGCCAATTTATTTTTTCGAGCGCGCGGAGGAAAAAATAACTTGAAAGCAGCATAAAAAAAATAACAAAAACTTCCTGCAGGCCGACTCTAGAGACAAAAATACTGTTTACGGTAAGCGCAAGAAAGGCCGCGGCGATGAGCGCAGTATTCATTCCATAGAGCCGCCTCGCGATCAAATAAAGAAGATAGATTGAAGCCAATCCAAAAAGTGCGGAAGGAAGGCGCATTCCAAAATTATTTTCTCCCAAGAGGGAAACGGAAACATGCTGAATCCAGAAAACGAGCGGGGGATGGTCGTGAAATGAAAATTTTGTCCACCAGGGTATTCCCTTATACTCTCCGGATGCTTTCATCGCGCAAATTTTTTTCTCAAGAGATTCTGGAAGTTTTCGAGCGTTTATCTGCGTTTCGTTCGCGCCGCCGCAGCTTCTTTCAACACGAGCGGGGTCGAGCCATTCAAGCGGAGTAGTTTGCGCTTCCGCGCCGTCAAAGTCCATCGGACCGATCGCGCGGAGCCCATAAAAGATTTCGTCGTTAAGCGGATCGCCGCGGGATATTCCATAAAAGCGGATCACCGCGCCCGCAAGAAGAATCGCGAGAATGAGATATTTTTTATTTTTCACGAAGACGCAGAACTAGAACTTTAAAAAAACTCTCGACCATAATTGGTAAATTAAATTTCGATCTGCCAAGCTTTCTTTCTCGAAATACAATCGGGATCTCGCAAATTTTTGATTTATTCATGTAAGCGCGGTAAATAGTCTCGATTTGAAAATTATAACCGAGGGATGAAAGCGATTCCAAGTTGATCTTCCGGAGCGCTTCCGGCCGCCAGCATTTATACCCGCTTGTCAGATCTCTGATTGGAACATCCAAAACCGTCCGCGCGTACAAATTTCCGAGCGAGCTCACGAGCATTCTAAATCTATCCCAATTCTCAATTTTTCCTCCCTCTATGTAGCGGGATCCGAGTACGACATCGTGGGTTTTAATTTTGACGAGCAAATCTGGAATGAGGCCGGGATCGTGCGAAAGATCTGCATCCATTTGAATAATAAACGCTGGTCTGTCCGAAAGCGCTTTCTTAAAACCTTCGACATATGCCGGGCCGAGCCCTTGTTTTTTTTCGCGGCAAATTAATTCGATCGGGTAAATTTCAATATATTTTCTCACTATCTCAGCTGTGCCGTCCGGCGAGTTATCGTCGACCACAATCATTTTCAGATTGGGAATAGAGAGGCCAAACACTCTTTTTATAAGATTTTCAATATTTTCGCTTTCGTTATAAGTAGGGGTTAGCACTATTATTCGCGCTTCGGCCATAGTTTCTTATTTTATCAGGTTATTTTGACTTTTTTAAGATAACATGATAATATAAACTTGTTTTGTAGGCATTCTCAAAAATTGGGATAGGTCTTCCTACGAAAAGTTACCAGTATTAATCTAAGTCAAATGGCAAAGAAATTGTATGTAGGAAGCCTTTCCTACGGCACAACTGACGCCCAGCTCAAAGATCACTTTGCGCAGTGCGGTCAGGTTGAGTCCGCTCAAGTGGTAATGGACCGGATGTCCGGACGTTCCCGCGGATTTGGTTTCGTTGAGATGTCTTCCGATGAGGAAGCTGACAAAGCTGTCGAAATGCTCGATGGCAAAGAACTCGACGGACGCACCTTGGTTGTGAAAGAAGCTCGCCCAATGACCGAGCGGCCCCCGAGACGCGAAGGCGGTTTTCGCGGCGGACGCAGCGGTGGAGGCGGAGGTTTCGGATCCCGTGGAGGTGGCGGCGGCTATGGCCGCAGAGAGTTCTAGTTAAACTTGATTCTCAAATCAAAAATCCCCGGCGCCGGGGATTTTTGATTTTTGATCTTTTTTATTTATTTTTCTCAAGCTCGTCCAAAACTTTTCCGGAGAGTTCCATGGATTTTGTTATGACAGGCAAACCTTCGTCCCAGGAAGCGGGGCAGACTTTTCCAGGATTTTCGCGAACAAATTTCAACGCTTTCAATTTTCGTAAAATTTCTCCCGCGGAGCGCCCAATTGGATCGGAAACAATGTCGGCCGCGCGAAGCATTCCGTCAGGATCAATAATAAAGCAGGCGCGCTGGGCTGTTCCGTCGGTTTCTTCATAAATATCAAGCGCGCGTGACATATTTCCATTGTGGTCTGAAGCAAGCGAATATTTTAATTCTTTAAGCTGTTCTTCCGCCTCAATCCAGGCCTTATGCGAATAAACGGAATCCGTGGAAATTCCTATGACTTCCGCGCCCGATTTTTTGAATTCATTGATGCGCGCGTTCATATCAACGAGCTCGGTAGGGCAGACAAAAGTAAAATCGCCCGGATAGAAAAAAAGAATGAGCCATTTGCTATTAAAAGTCTCGTTCGAAATTTTTTCTTGTTTGCCTTTCTCGGCGTTATAAATCTCAAGCGAAAAACTCGGGAAAGGGGAATCAACTTTGAACATATTTTTTTGATTAATTTAATAACGTTTGAAATCCTCAACAGAACTTCAAGAGTTTTGACTTATAAATAATACAACTTAAACGCGCTAAAGTCAGTTTTCATAAAAAAAGCCGCCGATTCGGTTCGCAAAGTGCGATAAGTTCCGAGTCGGCGGTTTAGAAATAGTGCAGATGATCTTCAAGATCCTGAATAAGCGACCCTTTACTGATATCCGCGAAAATCTGCTCAAAGCGTTCCTGATCCCAATAGCCGCTTAAATCGGGATTCCAACTAAAGAGTCTAAGCGGCATCTCGGAGTCTTCTTTATAAATCATTCGGCAATAGCCGACAATTCCGGCGATTCTACCGTATGCCGCCTGATTTAGAAAATACTTGATTGTATTATCCGAGTCTCTTCCGAGCACGAGCCACCATGAGAAACTTTCTTCAAGTTCCTGCCACGATCTGTAAAGCAGGTACCTGAAGCGCTCGATAGTTTCGCGGGGAAGAAAAACGCGCCGATTAATCGGATCAAGATTAATGCTATTGATCCGCAAAACATGATGGGAATCCTGCCAGTGCACGGTTTTTTCTTCGTTGATCTGGAATCCGTTCTTATGAATCAGCCGCTCGATCTTTCCCCTAGTCTTTAACCCGATTTTTTTTGAGAGCCGCGTAACCGAGATATCGTCGCAGAACCGAGTGATCTTGATTCTGCTCTTTTGTTCTTCATCTGAAAATTCGCCGATGAGAATTTCATCTAGATCTCTGCAGGCGAGATTGAAAAGAACAGGCGAGGTCGGCGCTCCTTGAGGTAAGACGCCGTTCCAAGTTGTAAGGTCAACCAGGATTTCAGCAATGATATCGGCCCCAGCTTGATATTTCCCTGTTTGCTCGAGTAATTTCTGCAAGATTTCTTTAATCCTTGTCCGCGAAACGCTTGGAAAAGCGTCTTTGAAATCTATCGCAAGTTGGGATCGCGGCTTCCTCCAATTAATTGAGTTGCTCTTTGGGTCCGGCTCTTCGTCGGGCGGAACTCCTAAATGCGCCCACGCTCCTGAAATTACGCTTCGCCCAAATATCCAGTGGAGTGAATCCTTTTCAAAGCGCCGTCCTACGAATGAATGGCAGATTGGCGTTGGCTTGAAATGGCGCAGTAAAAGGTTGATGTGGCAGGCGCGCTGAACCCACTTGAGATCCTTGTGCGGCACATCTATGCGACGATATCCTTTCCCGCGTTTTTTAAGAATCTTCTTGTGGCGATATCCGTCACTGCTTTTCGCGATTTCAAGGGCTTTTACCAAATCGCTCACATCGACACCAATCAGCCGCGCTGTTTCTTCCAGCGCCAGTTTCCCAAGGGTTTTCTCGACCAAACTTTGTATTCCTAAAGATGGCTGCTGCAAGTTTGTATCCTCCTTTCTAAGTTTTTTAATGTTCAAAGTTTCGAGACGCGCGAGAAGTATTCTCGCGCGTCTCTTTTAGCAGGCATGAACTACTTGAACGTCATAATTGAGGGTTTCTTTGGGAGGGGAAGTCCCTAACAGCGACTTCAAAGGCCGACGTAAGCAGAGACGCCGCAAAAACGAACTCTTCAAGCGGGGCGGGGGGAATCTCCCCGGTTCGAAAAAACCGCCGAAAAAAGAGTCAACATCCACGGGAGCTCCGCAAACATGAAAGCCTAACCAACACCCGACGAGGAAGCTCCATCGCGGGCTGCCTTAGGAGGCATGACGCCCTCAAAAGGTCCTGCTAATACTAAGCTATGCGGATAGAAAACCAATGTCAAATTAAGTTGAAAATAAATAGCAGAGTTGATGTTATAATATAAAAACATGCCATGGAGACGGCGAAAATCGAATGCGGTTTTATGGCTCATCATCTTAATTCTTTTAGGATTGGTTGCGTTTGCTTATCGCGCCGAACTTTCCGGATATTTTGCCAAGATAAAAAACTACTTCAGCTCTCCTGCAGAAAAAAAGAATCAAACGATCGAGCAGCCTTCCGAATATTCCCTCGCGAAATTTCCAAAGGATAATTTGAAAGAAAAAGAACTCGATATCAACGGCGACGGGCATAATGAAATTTTTCTGACGAGTTTTGCCGCAAAAAAACCTTACGCGGTTTTGGCTGATGCTAGGGACCGCACGAAAGGCCTCTCCGAAATTTTCGATTTTTCTGTTTCAGCCGCAGAGTATGATTTTACATCCGAGGAAACCCCGGAGGTAAGCGATTTGCAGGATTTAAACTCGGACGGAGAAAGGGAGATCATAATTGACCTGAAAAGTTACGGAGCTTATACCGGTACGTTTGGAATTCTTTCTTTCGCAAGCGGAAAAATAAATTGGGTAACGCTGAAAGAAAAAAACGGCTCAATGCGACCAGCAGTTTTTCAAGACGGGGCTTCAGTCAGAAACGCTGAAGTTTTTCGAGTAATGGAAGAAGCGGGAAAAAAAGTGATTCTTGATTTAGACGGCTACACCGATATAGAGGGAAGGTGGTCTTGGGAAGGCGCTGTGTACGTGTGGGACGGGAAAAACTATGCTTACAACTCTGCTTTAACTGACAAGTTTTTAAAAGAAATTCCTCACCCCTGAATCAGAATAGATAAGCTAGAACGTCTCAACTCCAGCATGTCTGCAACCTCGCCTCCTTGATTTTTTCTATTTTTTTTGGTATAATGATTATATGAGATATATTTGGATCTCAATTGCAATTTGCTCAATCTGGCTGTTATCAGCCTGGATTGTTGCCCTAAAGCCTCGTTCTAGCCCCGAATACGTTTTTTCGATCGCAGCTTTCGGAACGATAGTTTTGTCTATTTTAGGTTTTCGCACGCCAAGGATTTCCTAATGCAATGCGGAGAATTTTTCGCGCGCTGGAGCGTTATTTCATTATTTTTGAAGTTGGAATCGATCACGGCCTCAAACTTTTGAAGCATAAATTTTTAGGAGGCGAAATGAATTATATCTCCCCCGCCGAGCTTAGAAAAATATTAGAAGAGCTCGGGGGGAGTTTTTTAAAATTCGGCCAGCTTGCGGCAGTCAGGCCCGATTATTTTCCTGAAGAATATTGCAGAGAGCTACTAGGCTTGCTCGATGAAGTCCCGCCGATTGACGACAGTCTGCTAGAAGGCATTTTTTTGGACGAATTCGGGAAAAAGCCGGAGGAAATTTTCAGAGAATTTAACAGAATTCCTATCGCGGCCGCCTCCTTCGGGCAGGTTCACGAAGCCTATTTGCCGGAAGGCGAGCGGGTGGCGGTAAAAATTCAGCGTCCTTTTGTTGCAGAGGATTTTTACGCTGATGCGCGTTTTTTTTCATTCCTTGGCTGGGCGATTAAGAAAAGCGGGATTGTTAAATCGGTGGATCCTGTGAAAATCGTCCGAGAGTTTATCCATTGGACCGAACGCGAGCTCGACTATGTCAAAGAAGCTGAACATATGGTGCGTTTGGGCGAGCAGGTTTTAAACAATAAACTTCCCGTCCGCATTCCGAAAGTTTATCCAGAATATACAACGCGGAGAATTTTAGTAATGGAGTTTCTCGATGGCCGCACCCTTAAATCGTATTATAAAACAAAAGCAGAGTTGCCGAACGGGCATAAATTTTTTAGAGACGCAATATTTTTCGAACTTTACTCGTTTTTGTTCGATGGTTTTTTCCATGCCGATCCTCATCCTGCAAATATTTTGATTCTCAATTCCGGCGAACTGGCTTTCGTTGACATGGGAATCGCGGCTGATATCAATGTTTCCGACCGAAAAAAGCTAGGCAAATTTTTGAAAGCGGTGGTGGAGGAAAACTTGGATCTGACGGTCGCGACTTTCTTGGATATGGTTCGGACTCCTCTTTTGGAAACGCTCGCGGAAGCGCGGAAGAACTATCCCCAGCACTGGATGCGGATTCAGTTCATAAAAAAAATTTTTTTGAAGAAAATAAAAGTAGGTCTTAAGGAGCTGATTCATCGCTGGCATGAAGCTTCGCGCGCAGGCGGCAGAATTCATGACAAAAGCCCCATGCACAAATTTATGGAGTTGCTGCTCTTGGCGGAGCGTTCCGGGATAAAAATGCCGGACCAGAGCGTTTTATTCGCTCGAACTTTTTTAAGTATTGATGTGATCGGGTTGGAATTGGTCCCGGAATTTAATATTCCTGCCGCATTGAATGATTTTTTCAGAATCTATGCGGAGAAATTCCGCGAAATTGAAAATGCGCCTGACGAGCTCCCTTACTTCATGAAAACAGGGATCAGCGACGAATGGGCTGCCATTCTTAAAGCAACCGATGATGAAATAAAATCCATAGATAAAGAATTGCTGGTCGAGCGTGTCTCTGGTATTATGGAATCATTCGAATAAATTCATGAAATACCCCTGGGTCTCGATTGCAATCATTGGAGTATGGCTCGGTTCGGCCATCGCGATTTGGTCGCGAGATGACATTTCGGTTGAAAATATTTTATTGATTGCGATGATTACGACTTTAGTCATCGCTTTCATTGGTTTCAGGACGCCTCATTCAAACATTTCGTCTTAAATATATCTTCAATTTGATTCGCACGCGCGGATTAAATTGTCATGGACGGATTCATATTAATTAATAAACCGACAGGTCCCACTTCGCATGATATCGTGGAGGATTTTAGAGCTATTTCCGGAATTTCCGAGGTCGGGCACGCAGGCACTCTGGATCCTTTTGCCGAGGGCCTTTTAATACTTCTTGTCGGCGCATTCACAAAAAAGTCCGAAAATTTTTTGAAGCTTCCGAAGACTTATGAGGCAGTCTTAAGGCTCGGCTTTGAATCTGATAGTGACGATATAACAGGTAAAATTGTTGAAACCAGAGAGTTTGCCATTCCGTTGCGAGAAGATGTTGAAGGGGCGCTCGAGAAATTTAGGGGAAAAATATCTCAGATTCCGCCGAAATTTTCAGCGATAAAAAGAGGCGGAAAAAAGGCATATGAGCTTGCGCGCAAAGGAATTGACCCCGACCTTCTGCCGCGCGAAGTCGAAGTGTTTAAAATTGAAACCGCTTGGTATAAATTTCCTTTATTATCTCTTGAGCTCGAAGTGAGTTCGGGGACTTATATCCGGGCAATCGCTCGGGATCTTGGAAAAATGCTTCAAACGGGGGCGTTTTTAACCCAACTTAAAAGAACATCGGTCGGCGGCTATCTACTGGAAGACGCGGTTGATATAAGAAAACTTAATTCGGGGAATTGGCGGAGTTTCATCAAAACATCTCCGTTGCCCGAAAAAAAATGGTAATTTAGAATATCTGAATGAAGCTTGAAACAACTCTGCTCATATTTTTTATAATAGCCATACTGGTTGTAGGAGCGGCTTCTGTTTTTTATAAACTTCCGGACCACTCACTTTATTTTTTAGCGCTGGTTATTCTGCTCGCTTATTTGGGAGTATTAAATTCTAGAAAACATTTCAAATGATCGGCACGAAATTTACTAAAGATGATTTAGCGTGTGAAAATGATGTTCAGAAAAGAAAGCGCGCGGCAGATACTTTTAAGCGGCTTTCAAAGATATTTCCGGACGCAAAAATTGCCCTAAATTATGATAGTCCCGTTCAGCTTGCGGTCGCGGTAATTTTATCCGCGCAGTGCACGGATAAAAAAGTTAACGAGGTTACAGCATCACTTTTCAAAAAATATAAGACTGTTAAACATTTTGCGAGCGCAGATCAGAAAATTTTTGAAATGGAAATAAAATCCACCGGTTTTTATAGAGCAAAAGCGAAAAATATTATCGCGATGGCGAAATTGGTTGAATCAAAATTTGGCGGGCAATTTCCAAAGACAATGGCTGAAGCAGTAACACTTCCTGGTGTCGCCAGGAAAAGCGCGAATGTAATTTTGGGGAACGCTTATGGCGTTGTGGACGGAATTGCGGTGGATACGCATGTGATGAGAATTTCCCAGAGGCTCGGGGTCACAAAATTTTCCGATCCCGTGAAAATCGAAAAGGATTTAATGAAGTTATTCCCAAAGAGCTGGTGGTTTAAGTTTACGTATTTAATTATTGAGCACGGACGGAATATTTGCGAAGCAAAAAAACCAAGATGTTCGATTTGCCCGTTGAATAATATTTGCCCGTCAGCTTTTAACTTGCCTAACTGGAGATAGAGCGACTTATTCGTTAGTGAATAAATTGTTAAAGCATGATATAAACCATTCATGGGAAATTTATATATTGTTGCGACCCCGATCGGCAATCTAAAAGATATTACGCTTCGCGCTTTAGAAATTTTAAAAAGCGCTGATTTGATTTTGGCGGAAGACACGCGCGTTACAAAAAAATTGTTATCGCACTACGATATATCCAAACTTGTCTGGCGTTTTGATGAAAATGTCAAACATCAGATGTTTGACAAAATTCGGGCAGAATTAACTAAGGGGACGAATATTGCTCTCGTAACTGACGCTGGAACTCCCGGGATTTCAGATCCCGGTCGTTGGTTAAATCGCAAAATAGTGGAATGGTTTGATAATTCGAAAACCAACTCAACAACTAAGCTATTTGACGACTCAACCGTCAGAATAATTCCCATTCCTGGCCCGTCAGCGCTTTCTGCGATAATTTCTGCAAGTGATGTTGATCTTTCAGAGTTTATTTTTTCGGGATTCCCGCCGCGCAAAAAAGGGCGGCAAACTTTTTTTAAAAAAATTTCAGAGTCAGAGATGCCCGTAATTTTTTTTGAATCACCGCATCGAGTCGAAAAAGCTTTTTTAGAGCTCGAAAAAAATTGTCCTGAAGGTTGGCTCAATGTGGGCCGCGAACTTACAAAAATGCATGAGGAAATTTGGAGGGGAAAAGTTCAAGATGCACGGAGCCACTTTTCTGGAGAGCGTGCGCGCGGCGAATTTGTAATAATTTTGTCTAACAGATGAAAAACTCTAATTTTGAGTTTCCCAAAATAAAATCGAGCCGCCGTTTTTTTATTGGTGATGCGCTAAGCAATAAATCATCTCTTGATCTTCCGGAGGATGTTTTGCGCCAGCTGAAAACAATATTACGTTCTAAAGCCGGGGACAAAATTATTCTTATTGACGGTTCAGGTTTTGATTTCATCGCCGCATTTGATGGAAAAAAAGCGGTGATTCTGGAAAAAATTCCAAATAAATGCGAACCCGAAAGAAAAATTCATTTATTCCAATCGAATTTGAAAAAAGACAAGATGGAATTGGTTTTTCAAAAGGCAACAGAGCTAGGCGTTTTTAAATTTTATCCTATCCTGTCAGAGCGCTCGGTCAAAAAAGATTTTAATAGAGAGCGTGCGGAGAAAATTATTAAAGAAGCCGTTGAACAGTCAGGCCGAGCCATAATTCCGGAAATTCACGAAGTGATGGATTTTAAAAACGCGCTTGAATTTGTACAAAATGAACGTTTCAAGGGAATTATCGCGGATCAAAATTCAAAAAAACATATCTCCGAAGTTTTAAAAACTCCGCAGATGGCCATTTTTATTGGTCCCGAGGGAGGGTTTAGTGAGAATGAAATTGCTGAAATGAAAGAGAGCGGATTCCAGAGCGTCTTTCTATGTAAAACAGTTCTTCGCGGCGAGACAGCCGCGCTTGTAGCTTCGGCGTTTCTGGTTTAATTTTTTATTAAAGAGAAAGGAGGGCGGGATGTTCTTGCAACAAGAAAACGCGGATGAAGATGAAAAGATCGCCACGATCCGAGCTTTCGTGGAAGCCGAAAGAAAAAAAGCCGGCTTAGTCGGTTTTTCTGGCGCGCTTCCAGAAATGTCGTGTATTGCGGAGGGAGAATTTCATAATCTACTGTGGAGGAAGCTGATGCGCACTCCGGTAACGGATTGGTTTGGAGAGCTGGATGACCCCGAGGTTCTTGACGGCGTTTATCGCTGTGTGCGCGGGCTTTCCCGCTAGCTTTTACATCAGCTTTCACGCCGGAG
This sequence comes from Candidatus Giovannonibacteria bacterium, assembly GCA_016186825.1. Lineage (GTDB taxonomy): Bacteria > Patescibacteriota > Minisyncoccia > JACPKW01 > UBA11713 > JACPKW01. Next base: position 23,351 of record JACPKW010000005.1, on the reverse strand, counting down.
CCTGATTCATTTCAGGCCCCGGTTTTTTTTGTTAATAGAAAAGAGGAGGCCATGGTGGCACTCCTCTTTTTTCAAACTCAACTTTCGAAGTTGTTGAGCTTGGCGGGAGATCTATTTGTAGAAAGGCATAGTAGGTACGCTGTACCTTTTAAGCCGCGGTTTCATTACAAATGGCACGCTTTTCTTTTTGAATCCGACGACGTCTGCCGTCGGAGCCGGCAAGCCTCGGAGTTCTCGCCGGATTTCCTTATAATTGCATCTCGTTTTGCCTGCTCGACGCCTTACGACTCTGAGATTTTTTTCTTCCCACTCATTTTCAGGGAGAAAAAAGTCATTGCATCGAAGGCACTCGAAGCCCACCTCCTCACTTCGCCTAAGCATCCGGATGTTATGCTTCATCCGCACCTCCTAAATTAGATTTGACATAAATATAACATTTTGTTATTTTAAATCAAAGCCGTAGAAGACAGGTCGGAACACCCTAAATCCTGTGTAGGTTTTGAAAGCGGCTTTTTAGGCCGCGATTTTTTATAATAATTGCCCATAGGGAATTCAAAGTGTAACAAATAATGACACAAACACGTTCAAAAAAAGAATCATTGGTAAGTGAAATGAAAGACCTTTTCGAAAAAGCTTCGATTTTGGTTTTTGTGAATTTCCACGGCCTTTCGGTTGTAAAACAAAGAAAGTTAAGAAAAGAACTTAGAAAGATAGGCTCGAAATACAAAGTTGTTAAAAAAACACTTTTAAAAAGAGCTTTCGAAGCGCTCGGTCTGAAAAATTCGCCGAGCTTTGAAGGGGAGATCGGAATTGTCAGCGGCTATCAGGACGTGATAGTGCCGCCTCAAGTCATTTCGAAATTTATCAGAGAAAATAAAGAATTAAAAATTGTGGGGGGGCTATATGAAAATAATTTTGTTGATGCGGGTGTTATCGGACGACTTTCAGCTATTCCTTCCCGCGAGATTTTGTTAAGTCAGCTTGCATTTATGCTGTCGCAGCCGGTTGCGGGCTTGGCGCGAGCCTTAAATGAAATTGGGAAAACATTAGAAAAAAAATAGGTCGAACTATTTAATACCATTTAACTATCTAATTATTTAAACTAAAATGGCAAACTTAGATCAAATAGTTGAAGAAGTTTCAAAGCTCACAGCGCTTGAACTTTCGGACCTCGTTAAAAAGATAGAGGAAAAATTCGGGGTTTCAGCGGCAATGCCGATGATGGTTGCCGCCAACGGGGGCGGAGGAAACGGCGAGGTTGCGGCGGAAGAAAAATCCACTTTCAATGTGGAATTAAAAGATGCCGGTGGACAAAAAATTGCGGTCATTAAAGTTTTGCGCGAAGCTCTGGGGCTTGGGCTCGCGGAATCGAAAGCTTTAGCGGACGCCGCGCCGAAAGTCGTCAAAGAAGGATTGTCGAAAGAAGACGCGGAAGACTTGAAAAAGAAACTTGAAGTTGCGGGAGCGGCAGTCGAGCTGAAATAGTCTGTAGTCTTTAGTTCATAGTTTATTAATCCGGTTTATATTAAACTATTAACAAATAACTAAGGACTATCCATGGATATCCTCGAAAAACTTTTTACATCAGGCGGGCGGGTCAAAATTATGCGCTTTTTCCTTGTGAATCCGGAGGAAATTTTTACATTGGAGGAAATTTCAAAAACTTTGCGCTTGCCGCGCTCCAAATCCAAAAAGGAGATCAATTTTCTGAAATCGATAGGATTTTTAGCGAAAGGCGCAAAAGAGGTCCAACTTTTTTTCAAAAAAACCAAAAAAGCTCGAAAGAAAAAAGAGCTCGGCTTCAGGCTCAATAAATTTTTCCCTTACATAAGACAGCTGCGTTCGTTGGTCTCCGAAGCTCCTTCTGCTTCGCGTGAACTTTTTTTACGAAGATTTAGACAGCTTGGCAGAGGACTTCGGCTGATTATTCTTTCAGGCGTGTTCGTCGCAAACAAGGGCGAGCGCACGCTCGACGTTTTGATTGTCTGTGACAATCCGCGCAAGGGACCCGTGGAAAAAATTCTTTCCAGGATAGAATCTGAAATGGGGAAAGAACTGAATTACGCATTGCTCTCGACCGAAGAATATAAATATCGTTGCGGCATGTACGATAAATTTATAACTGAAATTCTCGAAAACGATCATGATGTTTTGATTGATCGCATGAACGCGTAGTTCGATTCATTCACCTCGTTAGAAATTGATGCACCTTTAGCTCAGTGGTAGAGCGTTCCGTTCACATCGGAAAGGCCGTTGGTTCAATCCCAACAAGGTGCACCACGTTGGAAAAGTCATGTTAGTATGAAAATAAATCTGAATTGCTCAAAACCGCCAAACCTGCCTGCCTGCAGGCAGGGAAAAACTTGTTACCGCTTTTAGCGGGATCCCGCCTTCTAAAATTTAAATATGTGGCGGAAAAATTGTCATTCGTGCGGCTCCCCGCCTGCGCCAAGGCTTCGGCGGGCAGGCCCCGCATTTAGGATTTTTCGCGCGCGCGGGACTTTTTTGGCAAAAGCGGTTCGGACTAATTCAAGTATTCTGCACAGGAGTTTCCACAAAGTGCTGAAAGGAGGAATCAAGTGGGAAATTTGGTCATTGAAAATATATTAAAAAAATCGGAATTGGCGGCGAGCGGCGAAGATCACGATTATATCCGGCCACTTTTATTGATTCTTGGCGGCGCTAATCGCGGTGTTTGCGCTGCGGCGGCTTGCTATGCTTTACATCTACTCCGCCTCGAGAGTGTTTTCGATATCGTTGTAGGAGTTTCTGGCGGGGCATGGGTGGGTGCTTATTTTCTTGCCGGCAAGGAGCAGATCAGAAGGGGAATTTCGATCTACTATCAAGAATTTGCATCAGAGAACTATATCAGCTTCTGGCGCTTCCCGAGGGTTTTAGACTTTTCATTAGCAGAACGCGCAGCCCTATTTGGAGCAAAGAAGCTGGATATACAAGCGGTTCTTGCCTCGAAGTCGGATTTTTTTGTCGGCGTGACAGATAAAGAGGGAAAAGGCAAATTTATTAATGCTAAGGAATTTCCTCTTTTAAAATCGCTTTTTGCATCTTCTGCGACGCCGCTTGGCAAGTGTCCCGTTAGTATTAACGGGAACGATTATTTTGACGGGGGAATCGGATTTTGCTTTCCTGTCCGCGAAATAATCGAGCATTTCCAGCCTACGGATATTTTGGTGTTGCCGAATGTGCCGGCGAACTTCTCAAAGAACATTTCTATTTTCGAGCGGCTGATGATGCCCCTTTTCAGGCTCCCAAAGCGTGTTCGAAAAAGAGCGCTTGCTCGTTACGGCGATTTCTGTGAGGGAGTGGAGTTCGCAGAAAAACTCGCGAATATAGATATTGTTTGGCCTCTGGATTTGGGAGTGGGGCCTTTTACCACAGACACCCGAAAGCTCTGGGTGGCCGCTGAGAGCTCGGTTGAGCAGGTTCTTCAAAGGTTTGGCAGGCCAGACTTGAAGTTCAAGCTCTACTAAAAAACGCCCTTTGCCCCGCGGTTCGGAATCCGAACCGCGGGCTTTTTGGATAAAGAAATCCCTCTCTGAATGGCTTTGAAACGCTTATAATTCAGATATGGACTGGATTGTTTTTGCTGCTTTGGGATATCTGCTTCAGGCGATTTCGGTTCTCGGCGACAAAATAATTTTAGGAAAATTATTGCCGCGTCCGGCGAGCTACGCTTTCTGGCAGGGGATTTTAAGTCTGGGTGTATTTATATTTATCCCATTTGGGTTTGCACTTTTGCCTTTAGGTAAAATTTTAATTAGTTTTTTGGCTGGTATAATTTGGCTTTATGCCCTGCTGGTATTTTTTTACGCGCTTTTGAATGCCGACGCTTCCCGGGTCCAGCCGGTTGTGCTCGGTTTTACTCCGCTGATTTTGCTCAGCTTTGAAAGTTTCGGAGCAAAAACGAACTTTAGCGCTCTCGAAATTATTGCGGCGGGGTTTCTTATTTTGGGCAGCGTAGTTTTAACGATGGATTTTGAAAATAAAATAAAAAATAGCGTCCCACGCAGCTTTGTGGCGTATTCTATTTTGGCAGCGTTTCTTTTCGCTTGTTCAATATATTTGATGAAAGTTTTGTTCTTAGAAGAAAATTTTTTCAATATTTTGATTTGGACGCGCTTTGGGCTTTTCCTCGGTGCGATTTCGCTATTAATTTTTACTGCATTTCGCAAATCCATTTTCTCATCAGCTATGATAATTAGGCGCCCAAAAGCTTCTGGAGGAGTAGTCTTGAATAAAATTTTTGGAGCCACAGGCGCTTTTTTTATTTCTTTCGCGCTTGCTCGCGGGCCGGCGACTCTAGTTAATGCTTTGCAAGGCCTGCAGTATTTTTTCCTATTTGTTTTGGCGGCGGTGTTTTCTATCTTTTTCCCGAAGATCATCAAAGAATCCTTAAATCGCAAAGCTCTGATCCAAAAAGTGAGCGGGATTATTTTGGTCTCGCTCGGGCTTTATTTTTTAATTTTTTTAAGCAATGGAACGTTTTAAAAAATTTGTCCGGCTGGTTTTAAAAATTTTTCTTATCTTTTTCGTCTTGGCGCTTTTGATTGTTGTTTGGGGCTTGTATAAAATTCCGGTGCGCGAGCCTAAATTATTTGGTGTTACTTTTGTTTCCTGGATTCCGGAGCGTTTTGGCATGGATGGCCGCGAAGTTTTTTCAGCGGTCCTTGATGAACTCCAAGCGAGAAACTTGCGCCTGCCTGTTTTTTGGGATCGCTCTGAAGTCGCTGATGACGAATATAATTTTGAGGAGATAGATTGGGAGCTTAGAGAGGCCGAAAAAAGGAATGCCAAGGTCATTTTGGCGGTAGGGCGCAAGTTGCCGCGCTGGCCGGAATGCCATGTGCCCCAATGGGTTAAAGAAAAAAAAGATGCGGATTTTGAAAAGAAAAAGCTTCTCGAATTTATTGAAGTTGTTATAAAACGCTATCGGGATTTTCCGGCGCTTTACGCTTGGCAGATAGAAAATGAACCCTTTCTCCCCTTCGGAAACGACTGCCCTCTTTATGGAGGGGATTTTTTGGATGCAGAGCTGGCCGAAGCGCGCCGGCTGGATTCGCGCCACCCGGTCATAGTTACCGATTCGGGCGAGCTTTCCCTTTGGGCGCGGGCCGCTAGACGCGCGGATATTTTTGGAACCACGCTTTACCGCACGGTTTGGAGAAAGAACGTGGGATACTATACCTATCCCTTGCCGCCGGAATTTTTTAGAATTAAAAGAGCGCTCTCCGAAATTTTTTCAGGCCCGCGTCAGTCGCTTGTAATTGAGTTGCAAACCGAACCATGGGGGCCGTATGAAAATTATGAGTTTGATCGCTTCGCGCTTGATGAACAGCTTGCCGTTTTTAACGAAAAAACATTTAGAGAAAGTATTGAATATGCCGAAAAGACCGGTTTTGACGAATTTTACCTTTGGGGCGTTGAATGGTGGTATTGGGTGAAAAAGCAAGGTCATCCCGAAATTTGGGATGAAGCTAAAAAATTATTTTTATGATAATTGGTTTAGACATCGGTGGCTCAAAAATTAGGGGAATTTTTTGGAATGGAAAAAAAATTCTTCGTTTTTTAGAAACGAATACTCCAAAAAACAAAGCCGATTTTATAAAAAAATTTAAGATCTTGGTTTCCTCTCTCGCAGTGCATAAAAAAGTTGAGAGAGTAGGGATCGCGGCGGCAGGTATAATTTTAGGAAATAGAATTTTATCGAGCCCTAATATAAAATACTTGAAAAATTTTGATTTTACGGCGCTCCTTTTAAATAAGCCTTTAAAAGTGGATAATGATGCGCGCGCTTTTTTGCGCTCTGAAACATGGCGGCTTAGCCGCCATGTGAGAACAAGGGGCAAGATTTTGGGATTTACGATTGGCACTGGGGTCGGCCGAGCTTATGGCGAGAAAGGGATGATTAAAAAAATAAAAGCATTTGAGTATCCGGAGAGATGGGAAAAAGAGTATCAAAGAATCCGCAATGTTAAAGATTATAACGAGCTTGCGGAGTTTTTGGCTCGTAAGCTGGGTCCGATTATAACGAAATATAAGCCGAATGTGGTTGTTTTCGGCGGAGGAATCATGGATAAAAGAGGATTTTTTAGGAAACTTGAGAAAAAATTGCATGTGAAATGTTATAAATCTTGTCTCGGCAGGAAAGCCGGGGCGCTAGGAGCCGCGATGTTATGGAAGAATTGAATTTTCCTAAAAATTTTTTTTGGGGAAGCGCAACTTCTGCCCATCAGGTTGAGGGAGGCAATCATAATGACTGGACAGAGTGGGAAAAAGAAAACGCCCTGCGGTTAGCTGAAAACGCAAGATTGAATCCGCCGCAAGAAGGCTTTTCGGATTATAATTTAAAAAATTATCCGAGCCCTTTGCAGAAAGAAAATTATATTTCAGGACGCGCCTGTGATCACTACAACCGTTTTCGCGAAGATTTTGATATCGCAAAATCGCTCGGACATAATGCACATCGTTTTTCAATCGAATGGTCGCGAATCGAACCCGAAGAAGGCAAATTCGACGAAAAAGAAATCGAGCACTATCGAGAAGTAATCAAAGCTTTACGCGAACGCGGTCTTGAACCGTTTGGAACCCTTTGGCACTGGACCATTCCTTTGTGGATGCGGGATAAAGGCGGAGCGGAGTCAAGAGAATTTCCCAAATATTTTTCAAGATTTTCAAAAAAGATGGCTGAAAGCTTGCCAGAAATAAAATTTTGGATGACTCTGAACGAACCAACTTCGGTGATCGCGAATTCATATAAGCGCGGCCTTTGGCCACCGCAGAGGAAAAGTATTCTTTCTGCATTGCGTGTCTTTAAAATTTTGGCAAGTGCCCACATAGAAGCATACAACGCGATCCACTCTGTAAATCTGGATGCCGAAGTCGGTTTTGGGAATATTATGAATTTTGTGGAGCCGTATTCAAAAAATCCGTTGACCGTTTTGGCTGCAAAGTTCAGAAATTACTGGTCGAATGAATATTTTTTGAAATTAACTGGAGACACACATGATTTCTATGCTCTACAATATTACTTTCACTTCAAAATCGCATTTCCGCAGAAGATCAAAAATAAAAATAAATGGACGAGCGATATGGGCTGGGAGATTTATCCGGAGGGGATTTATCCGCTTTTAAAGCGGATCGGAAAATATAAAAAACCGATTTACATAACCGAAAACGGGGTCGCGGACGCCAAAGACATCCATCGCGAAAAATTTATTAAAGAGCATTTGAAATGGGTTTCGAAGGCACTTCAAGAGGGGATTGATGTGCGCGGATATTTCTATTGGTCGCTTTTGGATAATTTTGAATGGGACAAAGGATTTTGGCCGCGGTTTGGTTTGGTTGAGATTGATTACAAAACCATGGAAAGGCATATCAGGCCGAGCGCGTGGAAGTTTAAAGAGATTATCCAAAAAAGCGAAGAATTGTCTAAAGTTGCGCCTTGAAGCTGATTGGGTGCGAGAGATTCCTCGGCGCTTTCTTATCCACAATAGTCGCGAAAATTGTTCTAAATCATGGTATAATTATGTCTATTACGGCCCAAAGGTCGAATGATAATGGTTTCGATCATTATTATTTATAAGTTAAGGGCTAAAACTTTATAAATTATGCTTATTAACGAATGGACAGATGTTTTTAAGGCATCTTTCCAGAACCTCTGGCTGGGAGTGGCAGATTTTGTGCCGCGCTTAATTGCGGCTCTACTTGTCTTTATTATAGGTTGGATTATTGCCGCAGCGTTGGGCAGAGTAGTCCATCAGATTGTACAATCTCTTAAAGTGGACAAAGGGCTTGAAGCCGTTGGAATGGATGAGCCTTTAAACCGGGCAGGGATCAAGCTGAACACGGGCGCATTCCTTGGCGGTCTTGTAAAATGGTTCATCATTTTAGTTTTCCTCGCGACTTCGCTCGAGATCCTCCAACTTAGAGATGTTACGAATTTCTTGCAGGGAACAATCATAGCTTATCTTCCGAATGTCTTTGTTGCCGCACTGATTCTGGTTATTGCGGCATTGGTTGCGGATACGACCGCGCGGGTTGTTGCAGGTTCCGCAAAAGCTGCGAACCTTCCATCGGCAGGATTTTTAGGCGGGATCTCAAAGTGGTCAATCTGGATCGTGGCGATTTTGATAGCTGTGAACAAGCTTCAGATCGTTCCTCCCGAAATGGTTAACATATTATTTATGGGAATTATTGGAGCATTGAGCATCGCACTCGGTCTCGCGTTCGGTCTCGGAGGCAAGGACACCGCGGCAAGATTTTTGGATAAATTGCGTTCAGATATCTCAAGCCGTTAAGATCTAAAATTTCGCAAAAATTCCCTTTTGCGTCTGCGAAGGGGAGTTTTTGTTTATCCCCTTAAAAATAACACCCCGCGGGAATTTCTAATGGAATTTATGCAGAGGTTTTTAACATTTTATGAACAATTACGTCTTGACATTAGGTATGCCAGGAATATAATGAAAAGCACAATTTATGGTGTTTGTTTTATTAAAACTTAACTTTAGAAGCGGATGAAATCACGCCTAGTCTTGATGTGTAATCCGCTTCACGGCGGATTTTTTAATTAATGAACCCGTCCCTGCAGCCGGCAGGCAGGCCCGGCGAGGTTTAAAAAAGTTAGATAAAAAGTTAGAAATTGGCTCTCGACGCTTGGATGAGTGAAATAGCGAATCCAAACGCCGGTAGCTAACCCGCCAAAATTTGCAGGTGCAAAATTAAGCGGGTAGGTGAATGCAGCTTAAAAATTGAAACAGGTAGCTCCATCGGAACACAACATTCTGATGGGGCAACAATCGCAAAATAACTAAATAAAAAAGAGTCCCGATTTTGTAAACAAAATCGGGAGATTCTCGATTCGCAAAAAGAGCACTTGCGAATCGGGACACAATATTTCGATCTGATTTCGCCAAGTAAGTTCTGGCGGATCTTTCAGATCGGAGCGGGCAAATAAGGGCGTATGGTGGATGCCTAGGTTTCGAAAGGCGATGAAGGACGTGGCGTAACTGCGATAAGCGTCGGGGAGGTGTTGAGCAACCTTTGATCCGACGATGTCCGAATGGGGAAACCCCTCCGTGCAAACCACGGAGACCGTGCTTTGCACGGAATTTTCAATTATCAATTTCCTATTTTCGAACGTTTGAAAATTAATTCACTGAAAATTTATTGTGAATTGAGAACTGAAAATTGAAAATTCCGTGCAGAGCGCGGAGCGCACCCGGGGAAGTGAAACATCTCAGTACCCGGAGGAAAAGAAAACAACCATATCTCACTAACGTTCGAAATTTTTAATTTCCAATTTTGCAATTTTCAATAATTTTCAATTAATTTATTTTTTGAAAATTAGAAATTGCATATTGATAATTGAAGCGAGCGTTAGCGAGATGTGAACATTCCCTTAGTAGCGGCGAGCGAAAAGGGAGAAGCCCAAACCAAGCACATAGTCCGCAAGGATTACGTGCTTGGGGTTGAAAGATTGTATCGTTCTGGAGCATCCCGCATTCTTTCTGAATTTCAGGAGGTTTGCGGGATAGCGCCGGAAAGGAGCCGATTAAATAAATCTCGTTAGCTGAAGAAAGCTGGAAAGCTTCGCCAAAGAAGGTAATAGCCCTGTAGGCGAAAACAGATTTATGCTCCTTGATACCCTGCTGAAAAGCGGGGTCCTGCACCTGTATATTTATATATAGTGGCGGTGATTTTCTTGAGTACTTCGAACAAAGAATGGTTCGGAGGAAGCAAGGAGAACTACACTCCTAAGGCTAAATACTTTCGAAGTCCGATAGTGAACTAGTACCGTGAGGGAAAGGTGAAAAGCAGCCCGGTGAGGGCGGTGAAATAGTACCTGAAACCATATGCTTACAAGGAATCAGAGCCGTGCATAGCACGGAAATTCCAAATTCCAAAATCCAAATTACAAATAAATTCCAAATTCCAAAATTCAAGTTTCAAATTTTTTTTGAGAATTGAAAATTGGTTATTTAAAATTATTTGGAGCTTGGTGCTTGTTATTTGGTGCTTCCGCGCTGTGCGCGGTGATGGTGTGCCTATTGAAGAATGAGCCAACGAGTTATTGTTTATTGCTTGTGTAAGGGCTTTTGTGCCCGTACGCGCAGGGAAACCGAGTCTGAAAGGGCGAACTAGATTTTAGTTCCGTTCGAAAATTGGGACGGAACTAAGATTTAAATGCATTAAATAATAGACCCGAAGCCAGGTGAGCTACCCCTGGCCAGGGCGAAGGTCGTCGAAAGACGGCTGGAGGCCCGAACCGTTTGGTCGTACAACGCCATCGGATGAGTTGGGGGTAGGAGTGAAAAGCTAATCGAACTTGGTAATAGCTGGTTCTCTCCGAAATAGCTTTAGGGCTAGCGCTTGAGATAACCGCTGGAGGTAGAGCACTGGATGGTCGTCACAGGGAGAAATCTCGGACGACCAATCAAACTCCGAATGCCAGCGGGTTTACTCAGGTAGTCAGACTACGGGGGCTAAGCTCCGTCGGTCGAAAGGGAAACAGCCCAAATCTCAATCTAAGGTCCCAAAATCTCTATTAAGTACAAGCGAGGTGGTGAGGTTTCTGAAACATCGAGGAGGTTGGCTTAGAAGCAGCCATCCTTTAAAGAGTGCGTAACAGCTCACTCGCTAAGAGACCTTGCGCCGCAGATGATCGGGGTTAAATAGAGTACCGAAGGTGAGGAATTAGTGCTTGAATTTTGGAAAAAAAATTTTTAGTTCATTGGAGGTGAAAATGGAATCGAAAGTTCTCGTGATTACGCATCGCTCGGAATATTCGAATGATGACGGCTTTCAAAAGAAGATCGATGTATGCTGAAAGGCATCGCGCTAAAGTACAAGCGCAGATGGTTCGTTCACTCCGCACATACAGAGATAATCACATGGGCATGGATGGATGATGGGTGGAATAGACCATGCTTAACTCGTGAATTCTTGCGAACTGCGACGTTGGTCTTGCATCAAGAGAAGAGAAACGGAAAGAAAAAATAACGAAAGGAGAACGGTCATGGTGTTGGAAAAACCAAATCTGGATGGAATGCGGCTTGGAATTCATACCAAGCTGACCATGGATGTTCGCGAAGAGTTGAAAAACCGGGGCATTAAAAAATTGTCGTCCAAGGATGAATGGGAAATCGATAGAGTTATATACGAATGTGCTGATAAGCTTGCGCTGTTCATTCACTACGCAATCCAGCGTAAAAGACAATAAAAAGAAAAAATAACGAAAGGATGTAAGGGGAGTCGTGAGATTCCCCTCCAAAATTCAAGCACTAATTGGTAGGAGAGCGTTCTTTGGCGAGTGAAGTCCACGGCGTGAGCCGGGATGGACGCCAGAGAAGTGAGAATGTTGGCACAAGTAACCACAACAGCGGTGAAATACCGCTGCGCCGTAAACCCAAGGTTTCCTTGGCAATGATTATCAGCCAAGGGTTAGTCGGTCCTAAGCCGATGGCGAAAGCCGCAGGTGATGGACACACGGTTAATATTCCGTGACTTCCTTCATTCGATGGAGTGACGGAGTGCCGTAGCGAAGGCACGTTATTGGATTCGTGTTTGAGTCGCGAGGAGACGGGCAGGCAAATCCGCCCGGCGCCGCAAGGCATCTCCAGGCGATTTAAAAATCTTTTTCTTCGGATTGAGAAATCTTCGCAAACGTACTTCCAAGAAAAACTTCTAGGTTAATTGAAGGAAACCGTACCGTAAACCGACACAGGTGGGTGGGGCGAGTAGCCCAAGGCGAACGAGTGAGTGCTCCCCAAGGAACTCGGCAAAAAAGCGGTCGTAACTTAGGGATAAGACCTGCCGATGCTTCGCATCGGAATTTTCAAGTAACAATTTTCAATTTCCAAACGTTTGGAAATTAATTCATTGGAAACTCAATGAAAATTGAAGAATTAGAAATTGGAAATTCTAATGCGGAGCGTCGGCTGCAACGAAAGTACCCCTGGCGACTGTTTATCAAAAACACAGCTCCCTGCGAACTCGTAAGAGGATGTATAGGGGGTGACGCCTGACCAATGCGAGAAGGTTAACGAAGCCGGTTGCTTCGCTTTTGCTTCGCAACCGAATTTTCAATTATTAATTTTCAATTTTCAAAAATTGTTTGGAAATTAGAAATTGTAAATTGTAAATTCGCGAAGTTGTGTAGCGTAAGCGGAGCAGCTGAGCGTCCGAAGCCCTCGTCAATGTCGGCCATAACTATAATGGTCCTAAGGTAGCGCAATTCCTTGTCGGGTAAGTTCCGACGCGCACGAAAGGCGTAACGACTGGGGGACTGTCTCGGGGAGCAGCCCGGTGAAAATGCGATGCCGGTGAAGATGCCGGCTACCTGCAGTTAGACGAAAAGACCCCGGAAGCTTTACTGCAACTTGATATTGGGTTTAAGTTTTCGATGCGTAGCATAGTGGGGAGGCTTTGATGTCCCGCTTTTGGGCGGGACGGAGCCAACAGTGAAATACCCATCTTCGGCGACTTATGTCCTAACCTATCCAGAACCCCGCGCTTTTTTTAGAAAATTGAAAAAAGCGCGGGGAAACTGGATGGGAACAGTGTCTGGTGGGCAGTTTGTGTGGGGCGCAATCCTCCTAAAAAGTAACGGAGGAGTTTATTAAGGTCGGCTTAGCGCGGATGGAAATCGCGCTGGACCTGTAAGAGGATAAGCCGGCTTAACTGCGAGACGGACAGGTCGAGCAGGTGCGAAAGCAGAATCTAGTGAACCGACGGTGGCCAGTAGATGGCGCCAAAGATTAACGGATAAAAGCTACTCCGGGGATAACAGGCTAGTTCCGCCCGAGCGTCCACAGCGACGGCGGAGTTCGGCACCTCGATGTCGGCTCATCTCATCCTGGGGGTGGAGAAAACATAACTTCTCTCTCTGATGGAAACGTCAGAGTAATTAAACGAGCCCAAAACGGTGAAGGCCTATTCATAAATATACGCTTGGGATATGCAAAGTTTGCAGGTCCCAGGTATAATATACTCATGAAGGTTAACGCCGTAGGAAAGAGATGTTCTGAAGTCGATTGTGCATATATTGCTGGTCTCATTGACGGCGATGGCGCCATTATGGCGATCATCGAACCTCATAATGAGAAAAAGTTTCGTTTTCGAGTTCGTATTGAATTGAAAGTAACGCAAAAGCACAGAAAAGATCTTTTGTGCATGACCGAGATTCTCGGTTGTGGAAAAATTCGAACGAATCGGACAACATGTGATTGGATTACAAGAGATCAAAAAGAAATCTTGCGAGTTCTTTCTTATGTTCGTCCTTATTCCAGAATGAAACAACAGCAAATAGATTTTGCGCAGAAGATTATAGAAACTCCCATCAGGGAATTTCGAGATCTGAGGCGCGTAGCACGATTGGCAGATACATTGTCGAAATTTAACGTCCGATCCAAAAATCGACGGAAAAATTTTGCGGCAATGATCTAAGAACATATCTCCTCTAACGACTGAGCGATGCTTTTTGGAGCATCGCGAGATAGATTAAAAAATCTATAATACGGTTCGCACCTAAGTTTCAATTGGCGACAATTGAAATATGGTGATGGCATAGTCTGATACCCGCAGTAACGCGGGAAAACGACAAATGAGCTCCCAAGGGTTTGGCTGTTCGCCAATTAAAGAGGTACGTGAGCTGGGTTCAGACCGTCGTGAGACAGGTTGGTCTCCTATCTACTGCAGGCGTTGATTCTTGAGGGGGGTTCTCCCTAGTAAAAAATTGCTACTTTCCCGAGTAATCGGGATTGAAAATTCGGCTTATAACGGTGGAATCTTCATAAATTTTCTGGTTGCATATCCACATTCTAAAGGTCCTAGATGTGGTACGATATACTTGAGGACCAGAAAATTTTTAAGACAATACCGTGGGAAGTCGGCTTAAAACTGAAGAGCTTGCTTACATTGCTGGATTTCTTGATGGTGATGGTAGTATTATGCTTCAGATTAAACATCGTAATGATAGTAAAAGAGGGTGGCGCTTTATGTTCACCATTTGTTTTTATCAAGATACGAGGCACGCGAAACCGCTTTTCTGGGTTCAGAAAAGATTGGGAATAGGGTATTTATCCAATCGCAATGATGGAATGACAGAGTTGCGCATAAATGGATATAGAGGTTCCGAGCGTGTTCTGAAAGCATTGCTGCCTTTCATCAAGTTTAAAAGAATTCAGACAATTGAGATTTTAAAAGCAGCTCGCATCTTGCAAGGAAAAAATTTTGATTTATTAAAGAATGATCAAAAATATAAATTGCGGGATATCTTACTTCGGATCCAGACTGAAAATTATCAGTCGCGAGCGAAGAAAACATCCGAAGAATTATCAAAAGTTTTAGGCTTGACCCCGTAACGACTTGTCGCCATGCGCGACAGACTTATATAAACTGGAAGGTCTTTTAAATAAAAAGACAGGTTTCTATAGGTAAGATGCCGACTCCCTCTGCATGCATGCAGCGGGATGAAGATATAGTCTATGCTCCTAGAAATAGGGGTTTAAACATGACGAGAGGACCGGGAGGAGGTGACCTCTGGTCTACCAGCTGTTCTGCCAAGAGCATCGCTGGGTAGCTATGTCGCTAAGTGATAAGCGCTGAAAGCATCTAAGCGCGAAGCATGCCCCAAGATTAGGAATCGTTAAGACTCGTGGAAGATTACCACGTTGATAGGCTTCAGGTGTAAGCGCCGTAAGGCGTTCAGCCGAGAAGTACTAATAAGTCGAGCTCGCTCCGATCTGAGTGATTCGTTCCGCAATCCGCTAACTGGCGGAGCGGAGGAAAATCGGATCGAAATATTGTCGTTCTTTTATTTTTTTTCGGAGATATAAATTCTCCGAACTGGCGAAAATTATTTTATTTGGATTTTCTGTTTCGGTGGCTTGAGGCAGTGGAACTACCTCTTCCCATTCCGAACAGAGTCGTAAAACGCTGTACTGCCGATGATACTCGTAAGGGGAAAGTAGGCAGCCGCCGATACAGAGCATTTAAATTTTAATTATCGTCAGTTCGGAGAATTTGATCTTGAGTTTTAAGGCAGACTAAACCACGTGGCGTGGCACAGGGTTCATACCCCTAAGAAGAGGTTCGACTCCTCTTAGTCTGCCGCGTAAGCAGTCTGGCCCATATCCTTCGCTAAGCTTGCCTGCACACAATACGATGGATTGCCTATCGGCCGGCTGTTCAACGTTTTGTTCGTTTTCGGGGTCGGGAAAAAGGAGACAGTCTCTCTTTTTCGCTTTCTGTCACAAAGTCGCTCAAACTTTTGACAGAGCTAATCTGACCTCGACTGGCAAGGGGATGTTGTTTCTTGAATTTTGCAAAAGAGAGTTTGTAGCCCAACGCACGCTCTCGTAATCTTGCGGAATTTCGGGAGTTCCTCTCCCGCTTCACCCCCTTGCCTACAAATTCAAAACCGCCGTTTTCATCCACGATGGTTCGGCGGTTTTTCTGTTATCCTTTAAATATGCTTTTTACTTGGAGCCAAAAAAGACAGCTCGTATTTTTTTCCGCACTTCTTTTGATATTAATTTTAATTGCTGTAGCTTTGATTTATCGTTTTACGCCTGCTCCTTCATGCAAAGACGGGAAATTAAACCAAGATGAAGAAGAAATTGATTGCGGAGGCCTTTGCAGCCCCTGCCAGTCAAAAATAAAAGAAATTGTTGAGCATTGGACGCGTTTTTTCCCGCTTTCTTCCGGACATTACGAAGCCGCGAGCCTGGTTGAAAATCCAAATACGACGCTAGGAACTTCCTTCCTGTCTTACACAATATTTTTTTATGATGCTAAAGGAATTTTAATCGCGGAAAAAACCGGGCGCACTTTTTTGAATCCCGGTGAGAAAACTTTGATTTATGAAAAAGATATTCCAACTTTTGAGCGCACGCCCGCACGCGCAGAAATTCAGTTAACCCCAGAACGCTGGAAAAAAATTGAGCGCCAACGGCCGCAGATTTTGGTAACAAAACGAGACTTCGAGAATGACCCCTTTGGGCGCCTGAACGTAACTTTGACCAATCAGGCTTTATTCCCGATTGAAAATTTATTTTTATCTGCGGTTTTGTTCGATGCTTCCGGAAACGCGATCGGCGTAAGCACCACGCGTCTTGAAAGAATCGAAGGCGAATCCGACCGAGATGTTTTCTTCACCTGGCGAAGTCCTTTTCTCCCAATTCCCTCAAGAATCGAGATTTTAATCCGAGCAGATTTGACGAAATAAAAGAGTTAAGTTGTTTTGTGTTGTTCTCTCAAGGAAAAATTATATAGCATACATTTAATTCCGTCAGCCCTAAAATTCAATATGTTATAATCCGGAAATGCAGGGAATTTTTGCCTTCTCGCCCGCAAAATGGAAAATGGATTGGGTGCTTGTCGCAGTGCTGGTTCCGCTCCTTTTGGCGGGCCTCATTACAATGAAAAGTCTGGGCGGTTCCGATGCAGAGGGCAAAGGCTCGGATTATTTTTTTATTCGGCAGTTAATCTGGGTTGCAGTCGGTTTAATTTTTTTCTTTCTCGCAAGCTCAATCGATTGGAGAATTTTAAGAAACGGCTGGCTCTTATTTTATCTATACCTTGCGGGGGTTATTATTTTATTCGGACTCTTGATTTTTGCGCGCGCGGTTAGAGGGGCTGAAAGTTGGATTCGCCTCGGGCTTTTTTCAATCGAACCTGCAGAGCCGATGAAGCTAATTCTGATTTTAGTCCTCTCAAAATATTTTTCGCGCAGGCATATTGAAATCGCGCACATCCGGCACATTATTGTTTCAGGACTTTATGCGGCGATTCCCGCGGCACTTATTTTTCTTCAGCCTGACTTTGGCTCGGCAATAATTTTTGTCGCAATCTGGTTTGGAATGATCCTTGTCTCCGGTGTTTCCAAGCGGCATTTATTTTTTATTCTTGCGATCGCCGCTTTGATAATTTTTGTCGCCTGGTTTTATCTTTTAGCTCCGTATCAAAAAGCGCGCATTTTGACATTTCTTAATCCATTAAGAGATCCGCGCGGGTCAGGTTATAACGCGCTGCAATCAATGGTTGCAGTGGGGTCAGGTGGAATTATGGGGAGGGGAATCGGCTATGGCACGCAATCGCGTCTCGAGTTTTTACCAGAGCACGAAACCGATTTTATTTTCGCAGCTTTTGCCGAGGAATGGGGGTTTTTGGGCGTCGGGGTTTTATTCTTTCTTTTCGGGGTTTTGTTTTGGAGGATTATCAAGGCGGCATTCGCGGGGGAATCGAATTTCGAAAAATATTTCGGTGTCGGACTTTTTTTACTCATCTTGAGCCATTTTATCGTGAATGTTGGAATGAATCTGGGGCTCCTTCCCATTACCGGAATCACGCTACCATTCTTGAGTTACGGCGGATCGCATATTTTTATACTTCTAGGGGCTCTTGGGATTTTAATGGGCATGCGAAATTACGGTTATGAATCCGGTTTTAGTCACAAGAGCGAAGACTTCGCGCTTTCCGATGTTCGTGGGGCCTAAAAGGCTTATTTTAAGCCATATTTTAGACCATTAATCCCATTGACCTATTTAGCATAATATGGTATCTTTAATAGATCTTGCCAGATAAACTTTTTTGTCATTTATTTAGTTTTTAATTAGAGATTGTTTGAAGAGTTAGACGGCGGGAAAAATTAATTTTTTAACGATCAAGGAGGTTTAATGCCCTCAATAAATATTCAGAAAATAAGCGAAGACTTGCTTCAGACGCTTCCTAAACGAGCTCGAGAAGTTCTCGAAAGCCGTTTTGGTATTGGGAAGGCGAAAGAAAGAAAAACACTCGAAGCGATCGGATCTTCATACGGCATCACCCGCGAGCGCGTACGGCAGATTGAATCCTACGCATTAAACAAGCTCCGCTTGCACGAGGTGATGAAAGAAAATCAGTCTGTATTTCAGGAGCTCAAAAATGAGCTTGAAAAGCACGGCGGAATTGCGGAAGAAGAAAATTTTTTAGCAACACTTGCGAAAGACCCCAGAGAAAAAAATCATGTGCGGTTTCTTTTGACGCTCTCGGGGGATTTCATGCGCCTGAAAGAAGACGATGAATTTAATCACCGCTGGACTACGAGCCGCGAGCTCGCGGAAGCCGCGCATGGGACTTTGCGGAGCCTGCATTCGCATTTGGAAGAAAAGCAGGAACCGGTTAGCGAAAAAGAAATTAAGGAAAAAATATCTGAAATCGGACGTAGCGCTTTGGGGCATGATTTGCAGGAGCCTGCAATCACAAGCTGGCTTTCTCTTTCAAAAAAGCTTGGCAGAAATAAATTAGGAGAGTGGGGGCTCTCGGAGTCTTCGCATATTTCTCCGCGCGGAGTTCGTGATTCCGCTTATTTGGTAATGCGCCATCACGGCTCACCTTTGCATTTTTCAGAGGTTGCGGCGGCAATAAGGAAAAACCTTGGCGAGAAAGCGCATGTGCAGACGGTGCATAACGAACTTATCAAGGACGACCGCTTCGTTTTAGTCGGGCGCGGACTTTACGCATTGAAGGAATGGGGCTATAAGCCAGGAATCGTTAGGGATGTAATTAAAAATATTCTTGTTTCATCCGGGCCGCTTGCGAAAGATAAATTGATCGAACGCGTATTGAAGGAGCGTTATGTGAAGCCGTCCACGATTAAAATAAATCTTCAGCAAAAAAAGTATTTTAGAGTTTTGGAAGACGGACGTTATACGGTAGTATAAAAGTGTTCGACATGGAGGATTTTTTTACAATTCTTTCCGCTGCTGGGAGGGAATTATTAAATCTTTGGTGGCTTTGGGCCACGATTATTTTGGGGTGGCTCACTTTGTCTTTGTGGCTTGCTTGGAGGCAATTTCGATATCGCTACGCAATACCGCTTACTATTTTTGAAATTAAAATTCCCCGAGAAATAAACAAAAGCCCCAAAGCCATGGAGCATATTTTGACTGTAATTACCACTTTGAGAAATGCTCAGGGAAACTTGCGCGAAAAATGGTGGGACGGCGAAATTACCCAATGGTTTACTTTCGAGATTGTAAGTTTCGGCGGGGAAATTCATTTTTACATGACGATGCCTACAAGGCATGCCAAAGTTGTCCGTGCAAACATTTTTGCTCAATACACCGATGTCGAGGTGGAGGAAGTCGAAGATTATATGAGCCGCATTCCGAAGACAACTTTTGAGTTGTATGAAGGAGGCTATAATCTTTGGGGAACGGAGCTGATTTTGGGCAAGGAAGACGGTTTACCCATTCGGACTTACACGCAGTTTGAAGCGAAAGAGGAGGAACAGAACCTTGATCCGATTGGAGGAATTCTCGAAGTATTATCAAAACTTCAAAAAGATGAAATCGTAGTGTTGCAAATTCTGGCTCGTCCAGCGGACCCGGCTGTATGGCCCGCTCTAGTCAGAAAAACCGCGCTTTCATATCGGGAAGAAACCAAAACCGCGGTGAAGAGTCCTGCGGGAGAAATGTTCGAAGTTTTCTTGCCGCGTACGCCGGGCGAGACTGAAAAGTTAAAGCAGATTGAAGCGAAAAGTTTTAAACCGGCCTTTGATGTCATAATCCGTTTCGTCTATTTTGCGCCCCAGAGCACTTACAACGTAAACTTTGCAAAGCGTGGAGTGCGCACTGCGTTTTATCAATACGCCGCTCCGAATATGAATTTTTTTACGTCTAATCCTCTGACTTGGACGCAAGCGTGGATTTGGGACTGGCCGCATATTTTTCCAAAAAGAATTCTTGAGGGCCGCAAGCAGAGAATTCTTTTGAATTACCGGGAGCGGAACTTTGCGCCGGAGAAGGCAATGTATAAGCTTTTGACATTCCATTTTTTTTCCTCAACTTTTACGAGCAAATCTTTTCTTTTGAATGTAGAAGAATTAGCAACGATTTTTCACTTGCCGAGCGCAGTGGTTTTGACTGGGCCTTTAGTTAAGCGTGTTGAGTCACGAAAGATTGGACCTCCGGCCGGCCTCCCGATTTATAAGGATGAGCGGGGGCTTCCGGGCATAATGAAATAATTATATGAATGAATTTGATCCAGTTGGTGGTAGCGACTTTATTTTCAACCTGACGAATTTTTTTTCAAATCTTTTTGCTGAAGGGGGATTTGTAGCGAATCTTACGATGATTTTGAAAGGGCTTTCCTATATCTTAATTCCGTTTTTTTTGGTTGCGAGCATTGCGCTTTTGATAAAAGCTTGGCGTTATCGCCCCGAAATAAAGGTTACATATTCGCCTGCGACAGTCCCGCAGGAGAAATTGGCGCGCCAGCGTTGGGAAGATTTGATGGGACGTTTTGAGGCTAGCCTTGATTCCGATGCGTCTCTTTTTGTCTTGGAAGCGGACAGTATGGTGGATGACATTTTAAAGCGAATCGGGATTCCGGGAGATACGATGATGGAGCGCATCACGAATTTGGAGCCGGTTGAAATAAGTTCCATTCCGGACTTGGCCGCGGCGCATCGCATCA
This sequence comes from Candidatus Giovannonibacteria bacterium, assembly GCA_016186825.1. GTDB lineage: Bacteria > Patescibacteriota > Minisyncoccia > JACPKW01 > UBA11713 > JACPKW01. The sequence goes on along the minus strand of JACPKW010000005.1, from coordinate 2,876 downwards.
GAAATAACATCGCGCATACGCCAGGTTTTAAAGTTTCAAAACCGGAAGCGGCAAATTTATTGAAAAAATATAAACGGGTTTTGGAGGAGTTAGAGGTTCTATAACATGGCAGGTCCAGCAAAAGACTCACGAGTTCAAATAATTACCCACGCCCCGCCGCCGCCGGATCTCCCCGTCTATCAGCGGGTTGACCCGAAAGACGTGGTGTTTTTTGGGCGTACGAATTATGTGGCTGCTCTTGAAGAAAAGCGGTTTATTTTTGGAATCAAGCGCCATGACCGCAGGCGCCATATGTATATAGTCGGAAAGTCAGGAGTTGGAAAATCAAAACTTTTGGAGTTGATGATCCGCCAGGACGTCGCTTACAAGCAAGGTCTTTGCCTGATTGACCCGCATGGCGATGTAATTGAAGAAATTTTGCATTTCATTCCTGAAGAGCGCGTTAAAGATGTGGTTTTGATTGATCCATCCGATACGAAATTCCCAGTTTCTTTCAATCCGCTTCAGAATGTTGATCCTGAAATGAAGCATCAGCTGACGCAGGGCCTGATTGAAGTCATGGAAAAGCAGTTCGGCGCGAACTGGACGCCGCGCCTGGAGCACGTTTTCCGTTTTACTTGTTTGGCGCTTCTCGATTATCCCTACGCGACAATGCGCGGAATGATTTCAATGCTGACGGACCGGGAATATCGCCAAAAAGTCGTGGATTATATTACCGATGATATGGTCAAGCGCTTCTGGGCGGTTGAATTTGCGGACTGGTCGGAAAAATTCGACACGGAAGCGATCATTCCTTTGGTAAATAAACTTGGGCAATTTCTTTCAAACCCGCTTTTGCGCAATATTTTCGCCCAGCGCGAGAACAAAGTGGATCTCGAAAAAATAATGAACGAGCGAAAAATTCTTCTGATCAACCTTTCAAAAGGCAAGCTCGGCGAAGAAAACTCGAGTTTTTTCGGCTCAATGTTTATCACAAAAATCAAACAGGCGGGTATGTCCCGCGCTTCGCTTCCAGAGAAAGATCGGATTGACTTCTACCTTTATGCAGACGAGTTTCATAATTTGGTTACAAATACTTTCGAAAATCTTTTTTCCGAGGCGCGTAAATACGGGCTTTGCATAATTGCAGCTCACCAGTTTATGTCCCAGCTTCTTCCCGGAGTCCAAGCCACGGTTTTAGGAAATTCAGGAACTCTTATTATTTTTCGCGTCGGCGGAGAAGATGGAAAAAAATTGGAAGCGGAGATGACGCCGATTTTTAAATCAAAAGATATGATTAATTTGGGCATGCAGGAGTTTTATATAAAAATGACGATTGACGGAAATACTTATGATCCTTTTTCTGCCGAAACTTTGAAAATTATGCCGCCGCCGCATAAGAGTTTTAAAGAAGAGATTCTCAAACATTGCCACGAAAATTACACGACGCCGGTGGAAGGTGTTAAAAAAGCAATTGAAGAGGAAGAAAAAAATCTGCTTTTCGGGAAAAGAGGCGAGGCACGCGCCCAAACGGCAGAAACAAGCGAGGCGAAGGCAGATGAAAAACCGCAAGCCGGCCCCGCTCCGATGGTTTGAGCGAAGCGAAAAAAACGGGATAAATAAAAATCATGGAAACTAGAGTTTGTCAGAATTGCAGTCAAGAGTTCCGGATCGAACCGGAGGATTTCGCATTTTACGAAAAAATCTCCGTCCCGCCGCCGACCTGGTGTCCTGAGTGCCGATTGATCAGGCGGATGTCTTGGCGTAATGAAAGAACGCTTTATCGCCGGAAATGCGATCTTTGCAATAAAGATATTATTGCAATTTACTCTTCTGGAAAGTTTAAAGTTTATTGCCGAGAGTGTTTTTGGTCTGACCGCTGGAATCCGGAAAATTATGCGAAAGAATACGATTTTTCAAGGTCATTTTTTAAACAATTTAATGAATTACAAAAGGAAGTGCCGCGGCTTTATGCCATGACCACGCAGGACGTAAAAAGTGACTATGTAAATGGGACAGCTTTTAATAAAAATTGCTATCTTATAATCGCTAGCGATCACAACGAAGATTCGGCTTATTCATATTCTACTTTTTACTGTAAGGATGTTTTTGATTGTACGGGCGCACATAATTGTGAGTTATCCAGCTGGGTCATTGATTGTGAAAAATCTTTTAAAATATACAATACTCAAGATAGTATTGGTTCACAAGATTTATATTTTTGTAAAAATTGTCACAATTGTCATGACTGTGTTGGGTGCGTAAATCTTAGAAATAAATCGTATTGCATTTTCAACAGACAGTATTCAAAAGAAGAATATGTCGCCGAGTTAGAGAAATTAAATATTGGGGCCTACTCCAGTGAGTCAAACATAGTTGAGAAACTAGAAAAAATTTCTATGCAGCTGCCGTTTAAATATATACATGGGAAAAACAATGTGAATGTGAGTGGAGATTATCTTACAAATTCTAAAAAAAGTTTCTCCGTATTTGATTCGCAGGATATGGAAGATTCTAAATTTATAAATATAGGCAATAAAGTGAAAGATTCTTATGATGCTTGGGCCATTGTAGATAATGTTGAATTAAATTATGAAAATATAAGTCATAATTCTTCCAAAACTAAATTCACCTTTGCTTTTTGGTCCGGCCACAATGGGTTTTACTCCGATACTTGCGAGGGAGGCAACAACCTCTTCGCCTCGATCGGCCTTCGCAACAAATCCTACTGCATCCTAAACCGCCAATACACCAAGGAAGAATACGAAGCCCTCGTGCCTCGTATTATCAAACACATGAACGACATGCCCTACATAGACAAGAAAGGCAGAGTATATAAGTATGGCGAATTCTTCCCTCCAGAACTCTCTCCCTTCGCATATAACGAAACCATCGCT
>JACPKW010000004.1 GCA_016186825.1 Candidatus Giovannonibacteria bacterium | reverse complement strand
AGCGATGGTTTCGTTATATGCGAAGGGAGAGAGTTCTGGAGGGAAGAATTCGCCATACTTATATACTCTGCCTTTCTTGTCTATGTAGGGCATGTCGTTCATGTGTTTGATAATACGAGGCACGAGGGCTTCGTATTCTTCTTTGGTGTATTGGCGGTTTAGGATGCAGTAGCTCTTGTTGCGCAACTGGTTACATCCAAAACAATTATTACAATTATAAAAAAGAGCATAACAGTAATCCATATTAAAGCCTTGCCAAGCATAACCGAAGCGACAATTATACGAGCCTTCCCCAACTCCAGTCATTTCATAACAAAGTTCCGTGGTGGGATATGCACCATATATATCAAAAGAGTCTTTAACTTTGGTGCCATAAGTTAAATATTTACAATCTTCTGCTTCAAACAAATCAAAACATCGGGAACAATTTTTCGTGTTCACTAAATAATTGCCCGAAGATTTAAAGTTATTATTTCCTTCCATCGCCTTTCTAATAGTTTTATTTTTCAATTCCTCTAATTTCACTTTTAGTTCATTGATTCTCTCAAAAGAACCTAGTTGCACCGATTCAATGATTTTTTTGTATTCTTCTTTGGAATATTGTTTGTTAAGAAAGCAATATGATTTGTTTATAAGATTTGAGGAAAGCATACAATTTGAGCAGCCTTTACAATTGAATAGAAACCAGCTGTCAAGGCAATCTTTGCATTGTTGAGAATGTTTTAGGTTATATGATTTTGAACAATCTACGCATTCGTAACACAACTCACTTTTCAAGACACGCAGCCCGTCTATTGTACTTTTTGATTCGTTTGTATAATTACAGTAAGCTAAATCTTCATTATTTACGGAAGCAAACACTAGATAACAATTTTTTAAACTTGACGCGGCATTAACATAATCGGAATTTATGTTATCGTTGCCTACCTGCACCGCCAACTTTGGGGCTCTCAGTAAAAGTTCCCCATATTGTTCAAAAAAGGATTTTGAAAAATCATAATCTCTCCCTGCTGCAAGCTGATCCCAAGAATCACTGTAAAAGCATTTCGGGCAGTAGACTGTATATGGTGAGGAGGGTTTAATAGTACTGAAAATATTTTTCTTACATAAGTCGCAACTTCTCTTATATAATGTCCTTTCGTTTCTCCAGATTATGCGCCGCCTTGTCCTACACTCTGGACAAAAAGTCGGCGGAGGGACCGGGTTCGACGGTGAAGTTCTGTTTACAATTCTGACATTGTTTTATTTCTTTATTCATCTTTTTGTCCCGACTTTCATTATTATAATTTAGTAATGTAGTCGAGGATCCTCGATTTTGTAAACAAAATCGGGACAGTTTTGGCAGATTTTAACTTCAGAATTCATTTCTTATAAATAACTCTAACTTTACTTCTATATATCGAAATTGTTAATAATTAATGAATACATCATAGTAATTAAACTTTTGCTCCATTTTTCAAATTTCATAATCATGGGCTCTCATCATAAAAATTATAAACTGCGCCTACGATTTTTTTAGCATCTTCAAATCTTCCCTCCTCCGAGGAGCCCAGCAGAGAGACTAAAATTGGGTGCGATTCTCCAAAGTCAAAAATAAAGACAAGATTTCCGCCAGCAAGCCTCGTAAATCCTGTTTTAGCTGCCACCAATTGCGGAATATCAAAAATCGCTTTGTTTGTGCTTTTTCCGGAAATAATTCTTCCATTCTGCGACTTCATAGAAATTTCCGTTTGACGCGTTTCCTTTAGAATTTCTGGATACGTCTCATAAATATAGCGAATCAGCAAAACCGCCCCGAAAGCAGTCCCGTCGGCACTGGAAACAGTCTCCAGATTTACTTCCTGATCAAGGCCGGTCGGACCTAAAAAAGAAAAATTCAGGAGGCCAAGATTTTTTGCGCGCTCGTTCATAAATGCGACGAAGCGTGATACGCCGCCTCCCGATTCTCCCGCAAGGCTATCTCCCATGTATTCGGCAAACGCATATGCCGCATCATTGGATGAAGTGATGAGCATAAAATTTATAAGATCCTCTTTTTTAAATTTATCGCCCACAACAAAACCATCATCACCAGTTTGCTTGATAGCGTCACCAGAAATCCTGATGTATCCGCCTTTTGGGACGAGCTCATGCGCGAGAAGAGCGGTCAGTAATTTTGTGATGCTCGCAAGCGGCCTTTTTTCTATAGAATTTTTTTCAAAAAGAATTCTCCCCTCCTTCAGATCCAAAACGTATGCGCTTTTTGCATCAACGTCAACGTCCAAAAAAAGATTTTCGGATTTTTTTATTGGAGGGGGTTCGGTTTCGGTTTTTGCGACACTAGAACTCAAAGAAGCAATTGAAAACGGCTTTACGTCATAACTTTTCGCGGGCGAGCCGTTTATAAAAGTCCCCGAAAATAATAAAACCGCAAATAAAACCAGAACCAAAAAAATTCGTTCGAGTATTTCTTTTATCATAAATCGTTCCCCTCTTTATCTTTTTTAATACTTTTTGAAAATTCCTCAAGCTCTTTTTTAAATTCAAGATAATGAGGCAATTTTTCGATTTTTTCGATGCCCATATATTTCAGAAAATCCAGAGATGGCTCATAAAGGTGCACGCGCGAATCTTTCAGGTCCTGCACACGCAGAACTAAACCGCGAATAAGAAGATTTCGCAAAGTAAAACTGGAATTTACGCCGCGAATGTAATCAATTTCTGTCCTTGAAATCGGCCCTTTGTAAACTATAATCGAAAGCGTTTCAAGTGCGGCTTTGGAGAGATCCTCGCCAACTTCTTCTTTCAGAAAATCTCGCGCGAGCGAACCAAACTCCGGCGCAGATGCGAATGAATATTCTTCGGCCCTTTTTATCAAGCGAATCCCGCGATTCTCTAAACTCTTCGAAAGCAAATCGAGCGCTTCTATAATTTTATCTTTGTCTTCTTTTAAAAAATGGGACAAGCGCGAAATATTCAACGGTGCCCCCGCAAGAAATAAAACCGCTTCTATTTTTTGGCTAAGGTTATCCATAAGAGTTTTCCCTTTTTTCAAATTCAATCTTACCAAATCTCTCTTCCTGTTTTACGAGCAAGACTCCTTGCCTCACGAGTTCGAGGAGCGCGAGAAATCCTACAATTACTTCCGTGCGGCTTTTTGTTCCGAGCGCTTCATGAAAGCTCATTTTCATTCGCTCGGAAATCCGCGTTACGATCTCAAGCATTTTTTCTTCGAGCGAAATAACCTTTTCAAGGCTCTTTTGCGGCAGTGTTGATATTTTTGGAAGCGAGCGAATCAGCCCGGCAAGAACGCTCTCAAGAGTGTTTATCGTGATGCCTTGAGGCTCGATGAATGAAGCTTCCCAGCCCTGAAAAGCTTCCCGAGAAAACATTTCTCGCTTCCCCCAGTCTTTTTTTATATGCAACGAGAGATCGCGTATTCTTTTCAGAAGTTTCAGCCTCGCTTCAAGATCCGAAATGTCCTGCTGTTCTTCGGGCGAAATTTGAAAATTTGGCAGGAGCGAACGAGATTTTATAAGCATCAGCGTTGACGCCACAACCAAAAAACTTGCAACTTCCGCGACCTGGAAGTTTTTAAGCGATTTAATGTATGTTAAATATTCATCCGTAATTTTTGCAAGCGAAACCGCTGAAATCGGAAGTTTTTTTGCTTCAATTAAGTCTAATAGCAAATTCAGCGGCCCCTCGAAGCCTTCGATTTTAACTCTATACGTCATTTTTTCTTTTTGGATTTTTTAATTTCTATTCCGAGTTCTGCCAGCTGTGCGGGATCAACCTCCGAAGGCGCATGCATCATCAAATCGCGCCCATCCCCTGTTTTTGGAAACGCAATTACCTCGCGAATATTGGGTTCGTTCTGAAGAGTTGTTACAAGTCTATCTAAGCCCCATGCGATGCCTCCGTGCGGCGGAATTCCGAACGAGAAAGCTTCAAGCATATGGCCAAAATTTTCTTCAATCCGCTCGTCAGAAAAACCCATGATTTTAAAAACTGCCCGCAGGGCCTCTGGATTATGATTGCGGATGCTGCCGCCGCCTATTTCAAATCCGTTCAAAACCACGTCATACTGCGCCGCAACAATATCCCCAATATTTTTTTGCTTCAAAAGATCATCCATAAATTCGGGCATCGGTGCGGAAAATGGATTATGCGTGAAAGTCCATTTATCTTCACCAGTTATTTCAAAAAATGGAAAATCAATGATCCAGCAAAATGAGAGCAAATTCGGATTATTTTTATCAGTTCGCAAGTCAGGACGGTCGATCCCATATTTTTCCATAGCTTCTTTATAAGAAAGACGCGGAAAAGGAATTTCTTGAATGATTTTTTCCGGATAATTTTTTTTGACTAGCTCGATCAGAAGTTTTTCATTCAAATCAATAACCTCTTCACGCGTGGTAAAACTCACTTCCAAATCAAGCTGTGTAAATTCAGGCTGCCTGTCCCCTCTTGTGTCCTCGTCCCTAAAACAGCGCGCAATTTGAAAATATTTTTCGACTCCTGCGGCCATCAACAGCTGTTTATATTGCTGAGGGCTTTGCGGCAGAGCGTAAAAATTTCCAGGGTGCAGACGCGAAGGAACCAAATAGTCTCGCGCGCCTTCAGGAGTCGATTTTGACAGATTGGGTGTTTCTATTTCAACGAATCCTAGATTTGATAAATAATTTCTTATGAAAAGAATCAGTTTGTCGCGTACGATTAAATTTTTCATCAGGCGCGCGCGGCGCAAATCCAAATAGCGGTATTGCATCCTCATTTCCTCTCCGATTTCGTAACCATCGCCCGAAAGATCAAACGGCGGAGTTTTTGCTTCACTCAAAATTTCTAATTTTGAAACATTAATTTCTATTTTCCCGCAGGGCTCTTTTTCGTTGATCATATTCTGCGGGCGCTTTTTAACTTCTCCGCTCGCTTTAATTACCCACTCTGGACGGAGCGTTTCAGCTTTTTTGTGAAGTTCTTCGTTTTCGGGAGTAACCACGAGCTGAACTTTGCCCGAGCGGTCACGCAAATCAAAAAAAATCAGCTTGCCGTGATCGCGCCTCGCATCAATCCATCCGAATAAATCTATTTTTTTGCCGAGATGCTTCGGCGTTTCAATTAAATCTATTTTCATGAAAAATCATTTCTTAACGGGCAACTTTATCCAAAACGTGCTTCCCGAGGCATGCCCTTTTGACTCTGCCCAAATATCTCCGCCATGGTCCGAAACAATCTTTTTGGCGAGATAAAGCCCGAGGCCTGTGCCTTCTGTATTAACTTTATAGCCTCCTTCCCCTCTTGAAAAGCGTTTGAAAATCGTGCCGAGTTCCTCCGATGTCATCCCGATTCCGGTGTCCTTTACTGATATCAGAACATTTGACCCGTCCAGCTGAACTTTAATATTCACTGATCCATGCTCCGTGTATTTAATAGCGTTGTCCACTATGTTCGTGACCACTTGTCTGAATTTTTCTTTGTCAAAATTTTCCTCCGGAAGCGGCGTTTTAGGCGGCTCGAATGTGAGAGAGAGCTTCTTATCTTTTGCAACCTCCTGAAACTCTTCAACCACGTTTGCAACCAAATCCTCAACCTTTCCAGTTTCAAAATTATATCTCATTCGACCGGATTCGATTCGCGACAAATTAAGAAAATCGTTCACCAAGTTAATCAGCCGCTCGTTTGAAAGATAAACTTTTCTAAGCACATCGCGGATTTTTTCCGGAACCTCGCCGAATGAATTTTCCTGAAGCATTGAAATATAGCCCTTAATAATCGTAAGGGGCGTCCGCAGCTGGTGCGTCGCGAGCGAAACGAATTCAGATTTCAATTTGTCGAGTTTTTTCAGCTCCTCATTCGCCTTCTCCAAATCCTCCGCCAATTTCTGAATCTCCTCCCGCTGTTTAACCTCATGCAATACACTACGAATCAATAGAATGCCAAAAAAAATAACAAGCGCCAAAAGCGTCCCGTCAATAATTTTTTCGCGCAGGCTCTCATCCAAAATCGTTCTCACAAGAAGGAAAACCCAGATCGTAAATACAAGCAACTCTGTAGCCACGACGCGTATATTAAAAAGTTTAAACCTTAATATGGTGTAAGTAATAATAATCGGGTACAAAGAGAAAAGTGCAACGGGATAGGGCGGAACATTAATATTAAACGTCAGAAAAAAAACGCTACCTCCTCCTACAAAACCGGCTAGTGATGCGCCTAACACATACTTAAACCTTTGTGCATCTTCAAAGGAAACCTTCAGCGATTGGTGGAATAAAATTAAAAAAGCATAGATTGTGGGTGCAAAAAAATAAATAGTGAAGTAAATATATAGAGGACCGGCATCAGGAGCAAAATTGAAAATGTATTTGGAAAATACAGCTCTGATAAAAGAGTCGCTGAAATTTAAAATTGAGAAGACTACCGCTAATAAAGCAAACGAAAGTAATGCATATTTATGCCGCCCAACTGTGCTAGTGAGAAAAAGTATAAAAACAAGGTAAAAAAAAGCAATTAATATTGCTCCCTGATGTAAAACCTTGTTTGCGATAAAGGCGCTGCTGACATCATTTGCCGAAATCATAAAGTAATATCCGAAGCTCCACATCGCGCTCGAAATGCTAAGTAAAAACCACGAAACCCTTTCACCTTGTTTCGGACCTTTAAAAAGAACAAAAAAAGAAGAGATTAAGGCAATAAACCCGCCTAATGCTAATGAAAGTGTATAGTAACTTAAAGGCACAAATTAGCTCATTATTTGTAATTAACTAAATGCTTATTTCCTAAAGAGGAAATATTTTTATTTGAATTCAAAAAACCGCCTAATTCACGCAGTGAAGTATAAACAATGTTTGTTCCATGTTGAGGTTCTATATGAATATCTCCAAGATACTCTTTATTATCAGAAAGCGATTTTATAAAAGCTTTTTCTTTGCCCTGGAAAGCATATATGGCTGATTGCGGCGAAGAGCAGGAAACGGGCGGATTTTCTAGACCATACACATGCCATCCGACAGGAATGTGTTCGGGATTTATATAGCCATGCCAATGACTAATTGCCATTCCTTTTTCTTCGAGATATACAGAAAATTTTGAGTCTTTTTTAACTTTTTTTAATAGTGCGGCTATAATGACATTGCCTAAGGCATGGGCTAAAATGACTTTTGTATCAAAGGAGGGTTTATAATAGCTTAAAAGTTTTAATCCGCGCGGAGTTTCCAACATCATTTTACCCTTACAAATTCCCATTTTTATTATATCTTTATGCGGATCAATTCGTGTTTTATTGGCACCCGAACGCTGGGTTAAAACCCAAACTTCTTCAGGATTTTCCACATACAGTTTTCCGAATCCAGTATCAAAACGCAAAATAATTTTTCCTTCAGCAAAAAAATAATCCTCTCCTGAGTTAATTTTCTGGCTAAATTTTTCTTTTGCTTCTGCTTCTGACCAGACCAACGGCAATTTAACCGGCAGTTGCCGAGCGAGAAAGCCAAAACTCATTCCGGTACGGTGATCTAAATGTATTCTACCCACCCATTCGTAAAACTCATTTCTGAAAGAAAGCTCGTGGATCGATTTTCCTTGCAGAAAAAGCCCAGTCTTTTCCAGAATATGCCCGCTTTCAACCAAATCGTTTACAAATGGTGCATTTTTTTTAGCATCTACATCGAAAACTTCAGGCCGGATAGTAAATTCAGCCAAACTAGGAGGGCGGATGGGAGCAGCAATTTTTGGTATAAGACTGTAAAGAACATTTTTTTTTAAATTGATGTCCAACGGATAAATAGGATGAGAAGCATTAAAATTATATAAAATCCAATTTTTTTCTCCCACGCCAATAATAATGTTTGTCATATGGTAAGCAAATAATTTGAAAGAAGTGTCGAAGTGAACACTAAAATCTGTTGTTTCATCGATATGCTCCGGCATATCCAGGATTGTTATTACTGTACTATCAGTAAAGCTTTGTACGTTATCCATCGGCAAATTTCCGGTCGATCCCTCGCCTAAAGAGATGATCCTTATTCCTTTTCTAACTTTCTTCCCCTTTTTAATTTTTGATAATACCTTTAAAGTTATATAATTTTCTGTAGTCTGAACTCCAAATATTCCACTGATCAAAATTTTAATATTATTTAAAAAGGCATAAAAATAACGTCTAAACATCAGCGACTTTGTGACAGAGACAAGAGCTTTTTCATATGGAATAATATTTACTCCAAGATCGCTTAATGTTTGCCTTAACTTTTCACTAAAATCCAATACACGTTCGCTAACAATATGCCCCTCAATGGGATAAAAGGTCACAGAAAGCTTTTTAGCCATTTCATCGGGGTCTAAGGGAATTTCTTCTTCGGAAATGCCCAAAACTATTTTTATTGCATCAACACTCAACGGCATAGTAAATTCAAGGTGATAACATAAATTATCCCACAAAAAAGTGGAGAAAATAAGGGAAAAGTAAAAAAAGAAATGCCCCTCCGAATAGCCATGAGTGAAAAACCACTAGCGCTGTTTAGTGGCTTCTATCTCACAGGTTTTACTTGCGCCAAACAAGAATGTTTGAAACAGAATATTTAGCTCGGAAAAAGAAGAGAAGTTTTTCAGATTGCTGATTACAGTTATAAAAACTAAATGCCCGGTCATCTACCGAGATAACCGAGCATTTTTTGCATCTTCATTAATACTCCTTAAATCAAAACGATCCCCAATCGCAAGCGTTCTAGCAAGCCCAGCATCTGCAGAAGGCTTTGAGCCGTGAAAGCAGCCCATTGCAACAAAAACCTTACAAATAGCCGCCAACGCTTGGCCATCATTAAGTCTATTATTTGCAATCGCACTAAACAAACCTTCCAGAGATGCCTTCACAGTTTTTATGTTAGATCTTTCGTACGTATCCCCATTATTCATCAGGATCGGCCGCACGTTGATCGCCAAAAAAACTTTTGCATCCTGTCGCAGGGTCGAAGCCATAGGGTGGTACGCTCCGAGATCAATAAAGGTTTCTGTTGTAAGAGAAGTCTCTTCCTCGAGCTCCCTCTTTGCCGCCTCTAAAGACGTTTCCCCCTTTTCAACACTACCAGCAGGGAAACAAAGAATATATTCATCCTGGGGATATTTAAATTCCTGTATGAGGATAAAATCTCCACTTTCCGTTACAGGAACAACTCGAACCTGCGGAACCATTTCAATATAGCGATAAAGGCCCTGCTTGTTTAACTCGTGCTCGAAGTTTTCTTCTACAACTTTTAGGCCGTATTTATCGTACTTCACTTCCGACTTAGTCACGATAGCCCCATTTCTTTTTTTCAATGTTCTCACCTCCTTTCAGAACTGTCATTATAACCTATAGTACAACGATTTTTAAAAAATATCAATCACACATAACAAGGATAATTTCTTTTAGCTTGTTCATACGTTTCTACGTCGCCAATATCAAATCTTCTGCCGTTCATGATATATCCATTAACTTTAAAGTTTTGCTTTATTATCCAAGCGATTAAGTTTCCAGCATTTTCCCGCGATTCTCCGGAATTAATATATCTTTCAACTAAATCTAAACGCTCGCTGGGAAAAAAATACAGCATTGACGCAAATAGCGGAGAAGACGGCGCAAAGGGCTTTTCAATAAAATTAGTAACTCTTGATGTAACTTTATTAAAAATAACCTCATTGGGCTGTTTCGAAAAGTTAGTATTATTTATTTCGTGCAAAGCTATCGTAATTTCTTTTTTTTCGAGAAAAAAATTTAAAATCCCGAAAAAACTTTCCTCAAAAAGATTGTCGCTGCCAATAACTAGCAAATCGTCATTATTTTTTATTTCAGTTAAAAAAAAGAATAAATCTCCAATCGCGCCATTTCTTTCTCCTTCACCAAATATTCCATTTTTAATAATAAAAATTTCTTCATTTTGGCTACCTTCCTTCCACTTTATAAAATGTTCATAAAATTTATTGTTTGTTAAAATATAAATTTCTTTTGCTCCAATCTTTTTTAATGCAGAAACTTGCTCATCAATAATGGTATGCCCACAAATCGACAATAATGATTTGGGTAAATTATCTGTCAACGGCCTGAGTCGAGTGCCAAAACCAGCCGCCAAAATTAAAGCCTTCATTTTATCTGTTCTTTTTTTGTCAATCCAACTCCTTGCACAAAAGAAACCTTGGGCACCCAACCTAACAAATTCTTAGCTTTTGTAATTTTAGCCAATGTGGCTTTACTTTCCGCCGGCCTAGGAGGAAGATAGATTATTTTTTTTTGCCTCAAGGCATTTTTATGTTTTAAGAAAGGGTATCCGAGAATAATATCTGCCACCTGATTAATGCTAAAATTCTCCCCAAAACCGATATTAATTATTTCTCCCTTACCAACTTTTTTTGATGTCATTGCCAATAAATTAGCCTCAACAACATCTGAAATATAAGTAAAATCTCTCTTAATACTGCCGTCACCAGTTATTGTTAGTGGCAGACCATCCCTCTGTTGTTTCAAAAATATACCGACAACTGTTGAATATGCGCCGGATTCAAGATGTCTAGGGCCGTAAACATTAAAGTATCTTAAAGAGACCGTTTGTAAACCATAAAGACTAGAAAAAACTTTACACATATCCTCCCCCATAAGTTTAGATAATGCGTACATACTTTTTGGCCTGGGAACCATTTCTTCATCTAAAGGCAATTTATTTTGATCTCCATACACAGAAGAAGAAGCGCAATAAATAACTCTCGCGACACCTGCCTCTTTTGCTGCAAGTAAAACGTTAAAAGTTCCAACTGCATTTGAATTAAAAGTATCGGCAGGGTTTTTAATAGAGGGTTGTATCCGAGCCAAAGCTGCCGTGTGGAAAACATAATTTACACCCTCAAACAATCTATTAATCTTAGAGTAATTTATTATATCAACGTTATAAAATTTAGCTCTCGAGTTTAAATTTTTTCTAGAACCAGTCGAAAAGTTATCTAAAACGACTACTTCAAAGCCTTTTAAAATGAGGGCATCAACAATATGAGACCCTATAAAACCGCAACCACCAGTAACCAAAATTTTAACTTTACTATTTATCATAGTATATTTATAACATATAATTAGTCTAGAAGTCTAGAGTAATCCCAAACGATGTGCTTAAAACTATGAAACACTATTGATTCTATTTATGCTGTCTAGAATAAACTTTTTAGAAATCACATTGTCAGAGTCTTCCCACAGAAACTGAATGATCGAAAGTTTCTGTTTTAGAGCGGGATAAAATAATTTTTCTTTTTTTTGTAAAATTTCCCTGAATTCCGTCTCATTTAACAAAATCACAAAAAACCTTCAGGTGATCACTATAAAATCGACCAAAATATTCAGAAAAATTTAGGAATTTAATATGTATGCGCCTGTCTAATTATTTCGCAGAAACCAACTCCTCCCGCTGAAAAATTTGCGTAATCCTTATTATGCTGTTAAATCTAGTTGTTTTTAGTAATACTGAAATCATGAAACCATATTTGAATGTCGCTCATTACCCATTTATTTTGACAATTTATAAAATTTATGTCTGACTCCAATTAGTTATTTAAAAAATGGAAGGGGGGAATTATGGACAAAAAAAATCTTAAAATTGTTGCTTCGGGACTAATACCCACTGACAAAAAAGAGTTCGACATTGTCGAACGAAAAGGAGTTGGACACCCAGATACCCTTTGTGATGTTATTGCTGAAAAAATATCAGCTAATTACTCAAAATTCTGTCTTGAACGATACTCCACAATTCTCCGGCACATGGTAGACAAAATTGCGCTGTCAGGAGGAGCTTCACGAGTCCGATTTGGTGGAGGTGAAATGATCAGCCCAGTTCGCATGTACTTGAATTGCAGATTTACAAAAAGTTTCGAGAATGAGACGATTCCATACCTTCAGATAGCAACCGATTCGATTCGATCACATTTTGGGGAGATCATTCCACTACTGAATCAAGACAAATGGCTCATGATAGTTGACAACACTCATTTTTCACCAGGTCCGGGCATAGTTTATGACAAAAATTGGGAAACGAACAATGAGCGAAAGTTCTTTTTCGATGTCCCAAACAAAGACTTTGCTTATTTTCACAACAACAGTTTTCGGTCAAATGATACCTCCACCATCGTTACCTACCATCCGTTAAGTGTTCTTGAGCAATTGGTTATATTAATTGAACAAACGCTTAGCGGTAAAGAGTTCAAAAGTCTTAATCCTTGGGTTGGAACAGATATCAAGGTTATGGGCAGAAGGAACCATGATCATATACAGTTGACTCTTGCTGTTCCATTTATTGCTAGCAAAACACCGTCGAAGGAATTCTATTTTGAGAAACTTCTTGAGCTTAACCAGTTTCTAATCGGATTTGTTCAAAAGAAACTTGATAGTAAATATCAAGTTAATATATTTTTAAACACAAGAGACGATGTGAATAAATCCGACTACTACTTAACTTTGACTGGAAGCGCTATAGAAAGTGGCGATGAAGGCGTGGTTGGACGCGGCAATCGTTATAATGGCGTGATCCCATTCACACGCCACATGACTCTCGAAGCATGTTGCGGTAAAAATCCCGTCTACCACGTCGGAAAGCTATATACCGCCCTTGGATCAATCATATCCAAGGAAGTACACACTTTAACCGGCCTTGAAAACTATGTTTTCATGACCTCCCAAATGGGTCGAAGTCTGAACGATCCCTGGTCAGTGGTCGTTGAAGTTTGCGGTAAAGATATTAGCCCTGGTACACAGCAACTCATCAAAGCAATCGTTGAAAAAACGCTTGCTGACATTCCCTCAATTACCCTGAAAATTGTGCGTGGCGATCTTATACTTTATTAGGTCGTTTACGTATGCGTAGCTCGCGTAGGAAATGCGCGAGCTACTTTTTTATGTATGAAATCCCTGGAAATATTTCATTCATCAAATGCGAGGCTTCAATCGCTAAAGCAGGTTTAGTTCCTATACAAAAAAAAACATGACCATCATAAGCGAAACCTGTTTCTTCAGGAAGACAAAGCAAGGGCTGATTTTCCTTAGAAACCCAGGCAAGATATTTTTCTTTAAACTCTGCTTTATAATGAGTGGCCACGGAATACTTTCCCAAGATATTTAAACCGATGTTATCTAGCAATGCAGGTTCATTTTTGTCATCTTGAGCGTCAATGCGATTTCCTAAAATGACTGCTCCAGCACTTCCCCCGTAAATTAATCCACCCGACTCAAGATATTTCTTTAAGATTAAACCAAAATTTTTTTCTCGGATTTCTTTTATTAAATTCCAAGTATTTCCACCGCCTATATATATCGCATTGAATTCTTCTAAATCTGAATAATTTTTATCAGAAAGATCGTCCCAAAGTTCAAATTCAATATCCATTCTATTGTGTAAATCTAAAACTGATTTCATCCATACACCCGCTTCGGAATATAATTTATGTCCCCGCAAAGCTACTGGAATATAAAGTAATCTCGCTTTATTATCAATATCTTCAAAAAAAAATTTATCGAGAGAGAAGGATTGTTTTTCATCCCCCCCTCCCGACAAATATAAGTTGAATGACTTTTGATGATTCATGTGCCGATAAACTTGCGAATGATGTCCTGATGAATGCCTTGATTATAAACCATTCGCACAAAATATTCCTCTAATGTTTCATCCGCTCGAATTGGCGGGATTTTTAATTCTTTACTCATCTTAATTCCCAAAAGTCTGCCAACTTCGCATTTGATCGTCCGAACGGCTTCGTAATCAGAAACAGCATTCTGGACGAAGTTTTTCCAATACGGAAGATAGAAAGAGAACGCCGTTTCCCAGGAGTTTAGGATATATTTATTTGCGATTATATTAGCAAAACTTCTGAATTGAAAACCAGCGCCTTTGTGGCCGGGCTTAATGCCAGATAAAGCTAATAAAGCCAATGTTCGTAATACGTCAAACATTTCGCGTGTACCTTTTATGTCTACGGGACGTAAGAAATCGTAGTAATGCGAATTCTCGTTTAGTGCCCACGAGATCCTTTCAAGCCCAAAACCAATATCACTTATTGCCAGTAGCCTCTTGTCCTTACATGGGATAAGGGCAAAGGTTCCATCACCAATTTCAATTCCTCTGTAAACGAAGAAAATGCTTCTTGTTGTGAACTCTCCACTTCCCCAGTCAAAAATCTTCTCTCGACTAACAAGATTTAGCTCGTTCGCATACAGACCTGCCTTTGAGAGTACCGAAATCCAAGCATCCAGCGAACAAAAGTGATCCTCGAGCTTTGCATCTCCGTATTCCGTGCAAACATTTACAAAGGCTGTCGAAATGCCATCCATTTCCCCAACAAAAGGTTGATATTGTGTCCTCACTACGGGCTGGAAAATAAACATTTTTTTTGTTGGTGTTTCAGCATTTTCGTAAATGCAAGAGTTAAACAATTGAATGCCAGCCGTCACTAGGTCGGTATTGCCACTCGAGCTCGCAACAGGCATTGGTTCCCATTTAAAATAACCCAAAGATTGAAGCGAACCCTGTATTGACAGTGAAGTGTTATGTATCGGAACAGGTCTATTTCGCTTGGAGAAGAAGCAAAGTTTTTCAGATTGCTGATTACAGTTTCGCCATGTGCAGCAAAGCGAATTTATCTTGCTAAAAAAAATTCTACTACATTCTGCGCAGATAAAACGTTTCCAGCTATGGTTTTTCAAAAAGGACTCAAGTTCATCAAGCCAATTTTTCATAAAGATTTCCCTCCTAAAATGTTAAAGATTGCTCAAAGACCAACTTACCATAGTAGTAATGTCAGAACAATTAATAAAACAGGGAAACCGCGGCAGACTTTCGTCCGCGGTTTCCCTGTTAAATGCGCGAAGCTACGCCCTGATTTCTTCGATAGTAAACTTCACCCCGGGATTTTCCATTTCCAGTTTTTTCGCCGCTTCTTTCAGCAGACTAGCTCCAATAACACCTGCTACAGCGACTCTTTTCTTCCCCTCTTCGTTTGGGTCGGGGAAGGTAACACCAAACAAAATCTCCCCATTGAAATCGGCAATTTTCGCCAGAAAATCGTAAGGATCACCTTCAACGACACGCCCATTGAATCTAATCATGTTCACCTCCTTTGTCAGATAACCAGCCGCTTTGCACCAGGGGAATCGTTGAGTAGCATCCATTCGGACAAACCCAACCTTTGTTACTCGAACCATTTCCCCATCCTGCATTACCCTTTTTACCCTCCGCATAAATCATTCTTTGTTTGCACGATATGCAAGAAGGCTTTTCCGCAAAAATTACCTGTTCGAGTTTCATATTGCTTTTTCCTCCTCATTTAAAGAACAGGACCGCATGTTAGATTTGCGGTCTGAAAATTGCTTCCCCTCGCAAGCAATCTTCAAAGCGTAAATTAACCGTTAAACTAAAATCGGGCTCTCGGAGAGCCCGATTTTAGTCTTTAGATTTTGAAATTTTACTTTTTTTCGTAGACTAAAACAGGGCTCCAAATTCCAAGGAGCATAATAAGCCACAAGTTAAGTTTTAGTCCTATGCTACTCACAAAATAGATAATAACAACCACATACAATTAGTCAACATGCCGACGAAAACTCCTGTGGATTAGATCTTTTCGAGCTCTCTGCGGGCAGGAATTTCATCCGGAGCTACAGCAAAAATTTTTGGCATCAGTTCTTCAATTTTCGCCCTTATCAAGGCAGTGTTCTCCTCGGGATCAGACGCCAGCAAAAAGAAAGGCTCGCCTATACGCACCAAAATTTTCCGTTTTTTTGCGAAAATATGTATTGGCAAAATATTAGCTCCGGCTTTCATGGCCAACACAGCCGCTCCAGGATAAAAAAATCCAAGCTCATCCTCTCGCACCAGTTGTCCCTCCGGAAACATCACAATCGCCTGGCCACTCTGTAAATACTTTAGCGGGCGGAGGGTAGCTTTTTGGGCGCCCAGTCCCCTTCTCGACGGAAACCCGCCGCACATTCGATATGCAATTTGCATCAATCCGATTTTTCTCATAAATTCGCTGAATGTTCCGTTGAACTGCAGAGACTCCGTCATAAATCTGAAAGGAAAAAACCGGGAGCAAAAAGGGAAAGAAAGTCCGACCAAAAATCCGTCGAAAAATTTTTTGTGATTCGCAACAATTACGAGCGGCTTTGAAGTTTTAACAAGATTTTCGACGCCGCGAATTTCAAACGTATAAAAAAGATGAATAAGCGACCATGAAACAGGGCGCAAAACAAAATTTTGAAAAAACCAGTGAGTGTATTTTGTCACTAATTTAAGGATATCTCGGACTGGATTTTTTTGAAAGAATGTGTATAATAATAGTTAATCCATGAAAAACAGCCAATTTTTAAGGTCTGGAAACACTTCAACCTGGGTGGCGCTCGGTGTTATTTTAGTTTTTACAGTCGGATTTATTTATCTGGTTTTTAAAACCGGAGGATCTGGCCAGAATTTTAAAGAAACAACAGCGTCAGCAATAATGTCCACCGATTGGATCTCGGGCAAAAAAGAAGCAAAAGTTTCCGTAATCGAATACGCCGATTTCCAATGTCCCGCGTGCGCGGCATATTATCCGATGGTCAAACAGCTTGTTCAAGAATACGGCGACCGCGTAGTTTTTGCCTTCAGAAATTTCCCGCTTTATCAGGTCCATAAAAATGCCGAGGTTTCCGCCCAAGCTGCCGAAGCGGCCGGAATACAGGGTAAATATATGGAAATGATGGCGTTCCTTTACGACAACCAAAAAGATTGGTCTCTGCTTTCTGAAAGCGAAGCGACAAAACAGTATTTTGATAAATTCGCTTCTCAACTCGGACTTGATCTCGATAGATTCCATCAGGACATGAAATCGGATCAGGTTAAAAACAAAATTGCCCAAGATATAAAAAGCGCAACAGCGGCCCAAGTCGATCACACGCCAACATTTTTTGTAAACCAAAAACAAATTCCAAACCCGAGAAGCTATGATGAATTCAAATCCATCATTGAATCCGCCCTTCAATCTTCCTAAAGGACTGGTTATGTTAATCGCGATACTCGCTTTCCTCGGCTTTGCCGATGCAACTTTTTTGTCGCTTGAATATTATTTAAACTTCAATGTTCCCTGCGGTCTCACCGGCGGGTGCGATACAGTGCTTCAAAGCAAATACGCGACTGTCGGCCCGTTGCCGACCGCTCTTTTCGGCGTCATTTATTATCTCGCGATTTTGATTTTGGCTGTGGGATACTTAACATCCGAAAATAAATCAATCCGAACGCTAATATCAATTTTTTATATAACAACTCTTGGCTTACTTGCTTCAATCGGGCTTGTTTATCTTCAGCTTTTTGTAATTCGGGCAATCTGCGTTTACTGCATGATCTCGGCCACTATAACTTTGCTTCTTTTCTTAACTAGCGCGTTTCTGATAAACCGCATCCGAAAACCGGAATTTCGGCTTTAACTTAATACGAATAACGTCTCGTCATAACTGTTCCGACAAAGTGATTCGCAACCGCAAGCACCAAACTGAATAAAAGCGCCCACCAAAAGCCGGCAACCTCGAAACCCGGAACGATTGCCGATGCAAGCAAAATTAGCAGCGCATTGATTACGAAACTAAAAAGCCCGAGCGTTAGAATTGTGATCGGCAACGTGAGCAGTAAAATCGCCGGCCTTATGAATGTATTGATTAATCCGATGACAAGCGCAGTTATGAAGGCAACAAAAAAATTATCCACCGTAACGCCCGGCAAAATATAAGCGGACGCGATCACGACGAGAGCAGAGATAATCCAATTAATCAAAATATTCATAATACATTATTATTCCCGCGGAGGCGGAGGAACTTTTTTCCCTTTTCGGCGCGCTTCTGAAAGGCCGATTGCAATCGCCTGTTTTGGATTTATAACGCGCTTGCCGCTCCGGCCGGAACGGAGTGTCCCACGTTTGCGCCTTCTTTGAGCGCGTTGAATGTCATCTTGCGCACTTCTTGAGTATTTAGGCATATTAATAATATTTACCAACTATTAGACCTTTAATTTACATACTAACAATCGCTATTGATAATTTGTTTTACAAGACTGCTTGAAAACATTAAGAATAAAGTATAAAATCCTAGAATTCCCGCCCTTAGCTCAGTTGGTACCTGCCTGCCGGCAGGCAGGGAGCAGTCATGGTGATATGTATTCAGTTTACGCAATAAAAAGTTATGTGAATGGTATGATTTATGTTGGGATAAGTGAGAATCCCAAAAAAAGATTGGTTTCTCATAATAATGGGGAAACAAAGTCGACAAAAGCATATCGTCCGTGGGTTCTAATATTTGAAAAGGAAATCGGCTCACGAAAAGAGGCAAGAGACGCAGAAAAAAAATTAAAATCAGGTTTTGGAAAAGAATTCTTAAAAAAATTATCATAATCCGCCCTTAGCTCAGTTGGTAGAGCAGCTCCCTTTTAAGGAGAAGGTCGCAGGTTCGATCCCTGCAGGGCGGACAATAATATGAGTTTCAAGCGCATATAATTATCTCGAAATTATCCAGAGAGCAAGAAGCGGAAGGCTCATCCACCAGAAAAGCGCAGTGTCTCCCGCAAAAAAGTTTTGAATTAAGGGTGAAAATTCCAAGACATCGCGCGCCGGCAGAAATTTGAAAGCGAGACTCATCAAAAAACCGATCTCAAGAAAAGCAAGCGTAAATACATGCCACCAGACTTTATTTTCATAGGTGCGGCCATCCAGCAATCGCGAGACCAAAAGAGAAATTAAAATCAAAAGAATAAAAAAAACGGATAGGCGCACGAAAAAAATTGTGGAGGGATCACCTTCCTTTGTGAACGAGTTTAGAAAATAAAGATTCGAAAAGATAAATGATGAAATGTATGTTCCAATCAAAACGGAAATCAGTCTGCTTTTGCCCGCAAACATTCCATAAATAAATCCAGCCGCAATAAAAAAAACCACCGCAAGAACGTCCCAAGTAGGATTTTTCATAATCGTCTGGACGCTCGCAAGCGATATTTCCATGTAATTTAAATTCCCTCTTTTTTGAGCTCTTCAATAAGCTGGCGCGCTTTCTTTGAAAGCCGCTTCGGAGTTTTTACAATAACTTTGATGATTAAATCTCCGCGCCTGCCGTCGTCGCCGGACGCGTATGGAACTCCCTTGGAGCGTACGCGCAAGAGTTCGCCCGAATCAATTCCTGCTGGAATTTTTAATTTTATGCTCCCGTCGAGCGTCGCGATATTGTGCTCGCTTCCTAGGAGCGCTTCCGACATGGGAATTTCCATATCCATTACCAAGTCCTGTCCTTCGCGCTTAAAAACCGCATGCTCCAAAACATGAATCCGAACATAAAGATCGCCCGCGATTCCTCGGCTCGCCGCCTCCCCTTTTCCGGAAAGTTTTATAATTTCGCCGTCCCTGATTCCCGCGGGAACGGAAATTTTAACTTCCTCGCTTCGCTTCAAAACTCCGGCGCCTGTGCAGTTCGGACATTCTTTTTCAGGAATTGTTCCCGTTCCGAAACAGTTTTTACATTCTCGCATTGTTGTAATCGTCCCAAAAAACGAACGCTTGTTTTCACGAACCATTCCCGAGCCATTGCAAACCGAACAAGTTTTTTCTTTCGAGCCAACCGCAGAACCTTTTCCCTTACAAAGCTCGCAAAAAGAAAATTTGTTTATCAAAACGCGGCGCGATGAGCCGAAAACCGCTTCTTCGAAAGAAAGCTCCACATCAATGGAAATATCGCGGCCGCGGCGAATCTTCCGCGCTTTCGTATTTTCGAACCCGAAGAAATCTTCAAAAATGTCCCCGAAATCGAAATCAGAAAAGTTGCTGAAATTTGAAAAATCAAAACCGCCCGCGCCGCCGCCTCCCATGTCTCCAAAAACTCTGCCGTAGCGATCATACTCCGCGCGTTTTTTTTCATCCTGCAAGATTTGATAAGCTTCGTTAATTTCCTTGAACTTCGCCTCGTCTCCTCCCGATTTGTCCGGATGAAATTTATGCGCAAGTTTTCGAAAAGCTTTTTTTATGTCATCTTTTGATGCGTTCCTGGCTACTCCTAAAATTTCATAATAATCCTTTGGCATAAAAGTTTATCTTAAAACTAAATATTTTTGCATAAGAGAGCGCTCTTTAAATTCAAAAATGCCTCTCTTCAAGCCCAATCTTAGCAAAATCCATGCAAGAACTAAAGATATCCAGCCCAAAATCGCGAAAATAAGCCGGGAAAGGCCGAAAATTGCCAAGGAAAAGAAAGCCGGGATGTACTGACGGTAATAGCGGAGCCCACTGTCAAGAGCGCTTATGGAGTATCTGTAATAAACATCCCCGGCAGTCTCCCCTTTCTCAATTTTAATCGCGAAAGTTTGGGACATTTCTTGACGCGCCGTTGAAATCATAATTTCGCGCTCGGCTTCCGTAACATTTCTTAAATTAAGTTTTGAATTTTTTGAAATCTGGTCATAAATGACGTCATCAATTTTGCGGTTCGGATCAGGTAAAAGGTTTTTGAGCGTTGGATTCACAGTTGAGATTGTTTGTTTGACTCCCCGATAAACAATGTTGAAAAAATCTCTCGGAAAATATTTTTCAGGGCTGAATTCCTCAAAAGAGGGCAGAAATACAAGTGCCAAAAATAGAGACGCCAACGTTCCAAAAAGCGGGATTCCTTTTCTGAAAATCTTCGCAAAAGAAAAATCAGCTCGCGAAATTGCCTCTCTTTTTAAGCGATGCGCCGGCCAAAAAATGAATAATGCAAAAATAACAAGCAAAAATAAATTTTTCGCTGAAAAATCCGCAAAGGAAAGAACCGGCAGAGCGGCCAAAAAAACGAGAAGCGCATTCGCCCACCACGGCAAGAATAGAAGGGCAAAGCTTAACAGAGCGATACAGATTGCGATAATGCCCAATCCGAGATATACAAGAGGGTTGTCGGGCACTAACGGAAAACGGAGCAAGAGAAACCAAAATAGCAGAGCTGTTAATAGAATTGCCAGAGCTAAGCCTATTTTGGAAAATTTTCGCATTTAGCTATTTATTCTCTTCGTCTTTTTTATCTTCATTAATCTCCTCGTAATTTGCATCGCGAGCTTCGGGGCCAGGCGAACCTTGAGCGCCGGATGAGCCCGGATTTGCGCCAGCTTCTCCGCCCTTTTTTCCCTGATATATCGCCTCTCCTATTTTTTGGAGCGCCCCTGACAGTTCAGAAATTTTAGAATTTATTTCCGAGGCGCTTCCCGCCGAGTCTTTAGTTTTCCTCAAATCTTCAATATGCGTATTAATATCTTTTTTAATATCTTCGGAAACTTTATCGCCAGAATCCCGCAACGCTTTCTCTGCAGAATAAATTATCTGATCCGCGCTGTTTTTCGCCTCGATTAATTCGCGCTTTTTTTTGTCTTCCGCCGCGTGTAGCTCCGCATCTTTTTGCATCCGCTCAATATCTTCTTTCGAAAGGCCTGTCGAAGCTTCGATCCTCACAGACTGTCCTTTTGAAGTTGCCTTATCTTTAGCTTTCACGTTCAGAATTCCGTTCGCATCGATATCAAAAGATACTTCAACTTGCGGAAGACCGCGCGGCGAAGGAGGAATTCCATCCAAAATAAATCTGCCGAGCGTTTTATTATCAGCCGCCATTTCGCGCTCGCCCTGCAAAACATGAATTTCAACAGAAGTCTGATTATCAGCAGCGGTCGAGAAAACCTGCGTTTTTGTAACAGGAATCGTTGTATTTTTTTCAATTATTCTTGTCATGACTCCTCCCAAAGTTTCGATTCCAAGGGAAAGCGGAGTTACATCGAGCAAAAGCACGTCTTTAACATCGCCCTGCAAAATTCCAGCCTGCACCGCCGCGCCGATCGCGACAACTTCATCGGGATTAATGGAGCGGTTCGGTTCTTTCCCAAAAAGTGAGCGGACTTTATCTTGAAT
Organism: Candidatus Giovannonibacteria bacterium; assembly: GCA_016186825.1. Lineage (GTDB taxonomy): Bacteria > Patescibacteriota > Minisyncoccia > JACPKW01 > UBA11713 > JACPKW01. The sequence goes on along the minus strand of JACPKW010000004.1, from coordinate 234,926 downwards.
CAAAGGCATTCGCGTCTGGCCTCCGACTAAAATAATCTCGTCTATATCCGTAAGTTGGAATCCTGCAGCTGAAACCGCGCGTTTTGTAATTTCGACAGAACGATCCACATGCTCTTCAACCAACTTTTCAAGCTCAGTTCGGGTAAATTTCATTACCAGATGCTTGGGTCCAGATGCGTCAGAAGTAATGAACGGAATATTGAGTTCGGTTTCGGGCGTATTTGAAAGTTCGTGCTTTGCTTTTTCCGCCGCTTCTTTCAGGCGCTGCAGCGCAAGCGTGTCTTTCGAAAGATCAATCCCCTGGTCTTTTCTGAATTCTGAAATAATCCACGAAATAACTTTTTGGTCAAAATCATCGCCGCCGAGATGCGTATCCCCGTCGGTCGCCTTAACCTCAATCGTGTCTTTTGAAACTTCAAGCACTGAAACGTCAAACGTGCCTCCTCCAAAATCATAAACAACAATTTGTTCGTTTTTCTTTTTATTAAAACCATATGCCAATGCCGCGGCAGTCGGCTCATTTAAAATCCGCTCAACTTTGAAACCCGCGATTTCTCCCGCGTTTTTAGTAGCCTGCCTTTGCGCATCGTCGAAATAAGCCGGGACTGTTATAATCGCGGACGTAATTTTTTCGCCCATGCGCGTTTCTGCGTCTTTTTTTAATTTCTGAAGCACCATTGCGGAAATTTCCTCCGGACGGTACCATTTCTCACCCATTTTTACCTCCACTCCGCCGTTTGCAGATTCTCTGATTTTATAAGGCAGAAGCTGCTGGTCTTTCTGGACTTCGGAATCGGAAAACTTTCGCCCGACCAGGCGCTTAACAGAGTAGATCGTATTTTCTGGATTTGTAACTGTTTGACGCTTTGCGAGCAGGCCAACCAATCGATCGCCTGATTTTGAGATCGCAACAATGGACGGCGTAGTGCGCGCGCCCTCGTCGTTTTCAATAATCCTAGGCTCCCCCCCTTCAACAACTGCCATTGCCGAGTTTGTGGTTCCTAAATCAATTCCTAATATTTTTGCCATGTTTTAAATTTTTTAATTTGTTAATTTTTTAATTTGTACTCGCCTACTTTAACTTTTGCAGGTCGTAATATTTTGTCACCAAGCCGATATCCTTTCTGAAATTCTTCGAGCACTATTTCGTCTTTCAACTCTTCAGCCACTTCCATTTTTTCGAGCGCCTCGTGTTCTTCCGGGTCAAACTTTGCGCCAACGCACTCAATCGGCTCCACCCCGTTTCTTTTTAAAATTTCTATCAACTGAGCGTGTATTTGGCTCATTCCTTCGGAAGGTTTCGATCTAGTCGCAAGCTCCAATGAATCCGCTATAAGCAAAAAATCTTTTATCGACTCTTCTTTTGCATAATGAAACAGATTTACACGGTTTTTTTCTTCGTCTTTTCTCGCGTTTATGAAATCCGCTTTCGCTCTCTGCCAGCCCGCCAAGTATTCCTCCTTTTCTTTCCTGCATAATTCAAGCTCACGCCTTATTTTTTTTAATTTTTCTTTCAGCCCTTCCTCTTCAAGCATTTCTTCATCAAGTTCGAGCGTTTCTTCTTGGCCTGAAGTATTTTCATCTTTTTCCATACTCAAAAATTATTTAATAAATTGCTTCAGTGCAAAATCGAGAAGCGCAGACGCACGTTCATAATTCATTCTCTTGGGTCCGATGGAAAAGATAACTCCTTTCCCAAAATTGCCATTTTCAAATCTGACAGAAACCGCGCCGAAATTTCTTGCCGAACGGATCGGATTTTCTTCGCCGATGAATACAGCCGGATTTCCCCTGCGCGTGCGCTCAAAATAATTTGAGGTGAGGAGATCGAGGTTATCCACGAGCTTGCCGAATTCAAGAAGCATTTCCCGGTCTTCGAATTCCGGCTCTTTCAAAACTTCCTCGAAACCGTAACCATCCGTGTGCAGACGCGCGCCGAATTTAGCAAATCCGCAAAAAAGATTCAAATGCCTTGAAACTTCTTTTCCGAAATTCTCGAATAGGTCCTCGCTCGAATCCTGAAAATTTTTTTGCATTTCCTCAAAAATTTCGCGCTCCTTCTTCTGCGGAATTTCATGTTCCATCAAATTGTCAACAAAATATCTATATCCCCGATCCGTCGGAATTCTCCCAGCGGAAGTGTGCGGCTGTTCCAAGAAACCTTCTTCGTCAAGCTTAAGCATTGCGTTCCTGATAGTTGCAGGGCTTAGATCAAACGAACTTTCATCGACAATCCGCCCAGATGAAACCGGAGCCGCGCTCCGGATAAAATCTCGGATAATGAAATCAAGAATATTTTCCTCCCTTTCTGCCAATCTCATTAGGCCATTTTATCATTTAGCACTCCCCCGTCAAGAGTGCTAAATTTTCGGATTTGACAATCTCATATGCAAATGGTATTAAATTAATCAAATTTCAGACACGGAGGTGCAATAATGGAAGTTCTGATATGGTTATTGGTCGGATATGGATTGATCATTCTACAGGGAGTAATGTCTGCGAGGGACCGCTACTTCTCCAAAAGGCAGATTGAAATTTGGGGCGGGAACGCCTACTCCTTTTTGCAGCATGGCGGTATTTGGTCAGATCTTATAATCATGACACCACTCGTTACATATCTTCTCAAAAAGCACGACTTCCCGTTATTATCGCAGAGCGGCTCGCTTGCCATCATTATCTCGACTGCAGTCGTTCTGACTTTTGGGAAAATGTACCGCGAGAATGGAAAAAAATTTCCCGAGGCTCACACCCACGACGGGAAAACAACAGGTGCGGGGATACTTCACGGAATTTACTCCGTGATTGTCCTATGGATTTTCCTGAAGTTCTACTTTGGGGAGATATCGCCCTCACCAACAGTAAAAGAGCTGTTCGGAGTCGCCGTCTTGCTCTCAATCCATATCCCATTGGGAATTATAAAGTTCACACACAAGTGGAAATTGACTCTTACAGCGATTTGGCAGATAGGCAGTGTCTGGATACTTATTTGGGTTGTGACGGGTATCCGGATAGCCCAAACAGTCGGACTCTGATTTGGCTAACATTACGAGGCGGAAAGAACTCAACATTCTCCCGCCTCTTTTATTTCTTGATTTCTTCTAATGAATACTATCTTTTTATGGTTCCATCTCCCCACGATCGCCCCAAGATGGTACCAATGTAGAATTAAATCCTTTCCTAGATGCGTTTTAACGCTTCGACCACTGCGGAGCTTTGCGTGCTTTTTTCAGGCCGAATTTGCGCCTCTCCTTCATTCTCGGATCGCGTTTCAAAAAACCGAAAGGCTTTAAGTTCAAACGCAGCGCTTCGTCGTATTTTACAAGCGCTCTCGAAATTCCATGCCGCACCGCTTCCGCCTGCGAGTGAATTCCCCCTCCCGAAACTTTTGAGCTCAGAGAGAAACTTTTCTTAAGCGCGGCTTTCTTAAACGGCTCAAGCACAATATTTTGCAGTTCAAATGTCGGAAAATAAGTCTCAAGTTCCTTTTTGTTAATTACCATTCCGCGCTTCCCCATCTCTGTAATCCGAACGCGGGCAATCGAAGTTTTCCTGCGCCCAACAGCTTCAATAAATCTTTCCACTATCGGTGCGGCCGCTTCCGGTTTTTCGATTTCCGCAGTTTCCTTTTTTGCTTTCACATGCAGATTTTTTTCAGAAGCCTTTTTAGTTTTCAGTTCTTTTTTCATTTAAAAATCAAATTTCTAATAATAAATTTTCTGGATTTATTATTCGGAAGCATCCCCCAAACGGCACGCTTAAAAATTTCTTCAGGATTTTTCATAAAAACTTCTTCCATAGTCAAACGCCTAAGGCCGCTCGGGAAGCCGGAATATCTCATGTAAATTTTTTCCCGGAATTTATTTCCGCTTACTTTCAATTTGTCCACGTTCTCAATCTTAACCTTGTGCGTCGGGCGAATTCGGGGCTCAAAATCAGCACGATTCTTCCCGCGCAAAAGTATCGCGACCTCTGATGCTGCGCGTCCCAATATTTTTCCTTTAACATCAACAGTCAAAACTTGCATGATTTTTTTATTTTACGAATTCAATTATTGCCCGTGGGGAATTATCTGACTTTCTCCTCGGAAGCTTTGTAATCCTCGTGTAGCCGCCATGTCGTTCCTGGAAACGCGGCGCGATCGCAGAAAACAATCGAATAGCGGTTTTATTGTCAGTTTCTGAAATGACAAGCCTTCGTGAAGCCAAATCGCCTCGCTTCGCTTTTGTAACTAATTTTTCAACTTTCGGCCGGATTTCCTTCGCCCGCGCTTCAGTTGTGATGATTTTCTCTTTCAAAATCAAAGAGCGCAAGAGCGACTTGAAAAAAGCTCTCCTGACTTTTCTTACCCTACCAAATTTTCTGCCAGCTCTTTGATGTCGCATGCCAATTTTTATAAATTACAATAATTCAATTTATAATCAAAACTTTGGCAAAAATTGATCACTTTATTCCTTTAATTTAAGATCTAATTTACCCAAAGCTTTCTTGATTTCAGATACAGCCTTTTCTCCCACACCCTCAAGTTCAAGCAAGTCTTCACGGGTTTTCTTTACAAGTCCGCCGACAGTCCGGATCCCAGCCCCTGAAAGTGCGTTGAAAGTGCGCCCTGACAAATCGAGATCCTCAATTCTGATTTTGAGAGGATCTTCCGCTTCACTTTTTTCTGCAGTTTCTTCGCTAGAGGTCTCTTTTGCTTCCTCGGCGATTTCCCTTATTTCTTCTTTGGGCATCATTCGGACAGCTTCCAGTTGCTTTAATAAAATTTCTAAACTTTTTTCGAAAGCTTCTCTCGGCGTGATCGTCCCGTCTGTTTCAATCGAAAAACGCAAGCGATTATAATCCGTGCGATCACCCACGCGCATATTTTCAACTTCGTAATTTACTTTTCGGATCGGTGTGAATATCGCATCAAGCGTAAGCGTGCCAATATCCACTTTTTCTTTTTCAATGACTTCGCGAGGAATGTAGCCCAAGCCTTTTTCGACTGTCGCTTCCAGTTCGAATTTTCCGTCTTTTGCCCCCAAGGTCGCGATCAGTGCATCCTTGTTGACAACCTCAACTTGCGTCGGAGTTTCAAAATCTTTAGCCTTAACTTCTTTGACTCCTTTTGCAGAAAGCTTTACTTCAACCGGTTCATCCGTATGCATTAAAAATCTCACCTGCTTTAAGTTAAGCAGGATGGAAATCACGTCTTCTTTGACATCCGGTATTGTTGAAAATTCATGCGGCACGCCGTGGATTCTGACCTTGGTAATCGCAGCTCCAGGCAAAGATGATAAAAGAACCCGCCTCAAGCTGTTTCCGATAGTATGGCCGTAGCCCGGATGCAAAGCATCTATTTCATAGACGCCTTTTGTCGGGGAATCTTCGACAACTCTCGGACGCGAAGGAATGTTTATTGTGTAAATCATAACTCAATCGTTAATTAATAATAAAAAATTAAAATAAAATTTTTATCGCGAGTAAAATTCTACAATGCTGTCCAATTTCAAATTCAAAAACATGGAGGGATCCGCCACATCTGCTTTGCCGAGCACCTTGCCTTCTCTCTTTTCCTTGTCTAAAGCGAGCCATGGCGGCGTGTTGTATTTTTTCAGCGTAATTTCGAGATCCTTAAACGCGCCCTTTGCCGAACTTTGCGGACGTATGGAAATGACATCGCCTGTCCGCGTCCGAAATGAAGGAATATTAACTTTTCTGCCGTTTACCATAATGTGCCCGTGAGAAATCAGCTGTCGCGCGAAGCTGCGGGTCACAGCAAATCCTAGGCGATGCACCGTGTTATCAAGGCGCGACTCCAAAATTTGTAAAAGCGCCTCGGTAGTATTTGTGCCTCTGCGCTGGGCTTCTTTAACATAATTTCTAAACTGGGCTTCACGAAGTCCGTATGTAAATTTCAGACGCTGTTTTTCGCGCATCTGCATGCCGTATTCCGAAATGGAACGCGCGTGCTTGGACTTCCTCCCATGCTCTCCGGGCGGATAAGGCTTTCTTTTGAAGGCGCACTTTTCGCGCCCGCAAACAGACATGCCAAGCCGCCTGCAAATTTTACATGTAATATGTGTGCTCATACTCTTCGAGGTTTAGGCAGTTTAGGACCGTTGTGAGGAATCGGTGTAATGTCCTTAATAAAACCGATGTCGAAACCTTGAGCTGCAAAAAAACGGATTGCAGACTCCCTGCCAGCTCCGATTCCCTTAACCTTAATTCCGACTTTATCAACGCCGATCAGCTTCGCGCGCTCAGCAATAAATTCAGAAACTTTCGATGCGGCATACGGAGTCCCTTTGCGCGCCCCCTTAAATCCCATTGAGCCGGCTGAGGACGAAAGTATTACGTTTCCGCTTTCATCAGAAAGCGAAATTAAAGTATTGTTATAAGTCGAGAGAATATTCAAAATCCCAAAAGAAAGTTTTTTCTTCGGCAACTTCGCAAGAGCGCGGGCCTTCAATCCCTGATCCACTCCCGATGATCCTTTTGTGATAATACGTTTCTTGCCCATTCTATTTCTTATCTAATTTCCTTTTTCCGGACCCCATTGTTTTTCGGACATTCCCTCTGCGCGTTCTCGAGTTGGTTTTTGTGCGCTGTCCCCGCACCGGCAGAGATCTTGCGTGGCGAGCGCCGCGATAGGATCCGATTTCCTTAAGCCTTCTAATATTTAAAAGAATGTCGCGGCGAAGCTCGCCTTCAATTCTGTAATTTTTTTCAATAATATTCCGCAGACGGTTAATTTCAGCGCCCGAAATTTCCTTTGCCTTTTTGTCCGGAGAAACATTAGATTCTACAAGAATTTTTCTCGCTGTTGATGAACCGATGCCGTAAATATATGTAAGCGCCACCTCTAATCTTTTATTATCCGGTACGTTTGTCCCTGCAATTCGCATTTTTAGCCTTGTCTCTGCTTATGTTTGGGGTTAGAGCAAATCACATAGAGCCGGCCTTTACGCCGGATAACTTTGCAGGAAACACAAATTTTCTTAACTGAAGCTCTAACCTTCATTTCTAATAAATTCTATAGACGCTGGACTATTCTCCCCTTGGTTTCGTCGTAAGGAGAAAGTTCTACTTTGACTTTGTCGCCAAGCAAAACCCTTATGTAAAAAAGACGCATCTTCCCAGCTAAATGCCCGAGAATCTCTTTCTCATCCTCAAGCTTTATCCGAAAAGTTGCGTTCGGAAGGGCCTCTACGACTGTGCCAATGCGCGTTATTTTTTCTTTATTTTCAGCCATTTAAAACAAACGACTGGTAGACCAGCTTCTCCATGTTAAATCAAAAAGAAATCGAAGTCAACCCGTGAGAGATCACCCCTCTCTGATAATCTGCTGCACCTCGACCCGATTTAAATCGCTTGGAAAAATCTTCCAAAAACTGGGGCTAAACTTGATCTCCGCCCTCTCAATTCCGCCGTAGGATTTGAAAACGTCGCGCCTTTCACCCTTTTTACCGATCAAATCTTTTTTCAGCGCGGCTTCATCAACTTTCCATACAAAATGCGCGCGGCCCCTTATTCGGAAAGCAATTGTTTTCTCGTTCATATTTTTTTCGAGCACCTCAAAAGGAAGATTTTCCAGATTCACAACTCTTATGACATCGGCATTTTCTGACTTTAAATAATTTTCTGCCAAAAATCTGGAAATGCTCTGTTGTTCAAGTGCGAGTCCGGAAAGCTTTCCAATATATTTCACGCTTATTCTTTCCGCCCGCTCTCCCAATTTTGGCCTCGACTCCGCTATTTCCATTTTGAGATCATAAGCGTTTTCCGGCAGAAAGAAACCAGACGGAAGATCTCTTTTGACTCGCTCTTTAAATCCCTGAATCAATTCGGCTTTGGCTTTTTGGGCAAGATCACTCAAATCTTCTTCAGTAACAATCGGCGCGCTGCCCGTAAATCCGCCGGTGATTTCAGTCTTCGAGCGGCCGTAAAATTTCCCATAACGCGGCGATCCCTTGAATCCGGGAATATTAAAGTCAGTTAATCCGATATTATATGTTTCCCCTGGCTGATCCGCGCTAACTGCAACTTCGACGCCTTGTGGGGTCATTTTTCCGTCGGCAGCTTTCGCCCCAGGAACGTTTACATTATTTTCGAGCCGGTAAATATTTCCGTTAGGCGCTTCAAGCCGCGTACCCTTAACTAACAGCTGGGCCGCGGTAGAAAAATTATTGTATATAACGACAACCCCTTTGGCGCGCGCCTCAATGGTTTTGATCGATTTTACTGCTTGATTGAGCTCGCGCTCATCCTCGAACGATACAAATTCAAGCGGGATATCTCGCAAAATCGCCGAACTTGCAGAAGCGCGAATATTTAAATCCACATTTATGAATTCCTGGCGCGGCGTTATCACGACGAGGGCTTTTGCAAAACTGTTCATATAAATAAATGCGATTGCCAGCGCTACAATGGCCGGGATTAAATAAAAAGCCCTTCTTCGGAATTTTGCTCGAGCATTTTTCCTTTCAACCGAACCTTTTTTAAAATAGCTTTCAACGCGGGAGTCGCTTTTTTTACCCGGCCGCGTTATTCGAATGTTAAATCCCTCCGATTTTTCTTTCTTTTCGGGCTTGGGCTCGCTTTTAACAGGACGCTTTGAGCCGTCTGAGACAATATCTCTCATTATCGGCCGCCCTGAAGCGGAATCATATTCATATGAATTATTTTTTGGCATTTTCAAGCGACGAAAGAACTAATAATAACGGAAGCGACATCTGGGGATCTTTGCGGTCAATCCCGGCATAATCCAACTCGCTTTCAAAATTTTCCGGAAGATATGTCTGGGTGGTGAAAGAACGGCCGAGAATCGTAAATTTTGAAAGATCTTCTGACTGGCTCGAAAGTTTCAAAATATCGATGCCGGCTGCTCCGCCGATTAAAATCAAAGACTGCGGCAAAGGCTTTTCATTTCCGATATCGGAAATGGTCTCGTAAAAAAATTTGTACCATTCTTTTGAGGCCCCTTCTATAAGTCCTTTTATTTTTTCAGAAAGCTCTTCTTTGAGAGCGCCTTTCGTGCGGGATTTGAGCAAGGTCAGTGCATCATTAACAGGAATACCCAATCCGGAAGCAAGCCGCCGGACTATAAAATTCCCTCCGCGCGGGAAAGTCGCAACCTCTTCAATAACCTGCCCGGATACAAACGTAATTTCGGTAATTTCGCCGCCAATATCAGCTATTATAAATCCCTCTTCGGGATCGAATTTCCGTCTGAAAATCTGAAAAAGAGCTGCAGGCGAAGAGTTGATGATGAGACGCGTCCGCGGGAACTGGTGGCGAACTAAATCCCCGAGTTCTCGCGCAATTTCATTTCTGCAAATGCTCACATAAAGACATAACACCAGCTCCTGCGCTTTTTTCCCAAATGGTTGCGGCGCGGGATATCCATTAAGAAAAACTTTCATAACATATTTTTCGAGCACTGCAAGTTCCCGAACTTCCATTTTTAAATGAGAAACTGACTTTTTTAGAAATGCGGCTGTTTCTTCTTCAATCAGATCGTCCACCAGGCCTTCATTCACAGTAAAAATATAATCCCGCTTCACTCTCACCATCCGAGTCTGAGAAAGATACCAAGGGGATGACAATATGACCTCGGCAAAATCAACATGGAATTTGGCATCATTCTTTTTGAAAAAAGTAAAAATTTCAAGAATTCCTGATTTGATATTTCCCCACATTGTCTGAAAATTGGGGTCGTTTAGAAATTCAAGGTCGCGATGAAGCGTCTTTAATATCCGCGGCTTTTTCCCGCTTATTATTTCAATATAAAAACCATTGATGGAGGAAGTTCCAATATCAATAACAAGTATTTTTTTTGATTCCTTTGAATTTTTGAAAAACATTTTCTAAAGCACGGCGGCGCGGATCCTCCGCACTCCTCCCGCCACTGCCTCCTCTTTCAGTATAACAAATTTGCCAACTTCGTCAGTGTTTAAAACATGCGGGCCGCCGCAGATTTCCTTTGAAAATTCTTCCTCCTTGGATCCCATTGTATAAACCTTCACTCGCGGCGGGTATTTTTGCTTGAAAAAGTGAAGTGCTCCGGATTTTTGAGCATCTTCAAATTTCATCTCTTCCATCGAAATTTTTAGCTGTTTGGAGATCGCCTCGTTTACCAGTTGCTCTATTTTTTCTATTTCATCCGGTGTTAGCTTTCGGGGAAAAGAAAAATCAAAACGGGTGCGCTCTGCCGTAATATCAGACCCCATCTGCTTAACTTCTTCTCCCAACACTTTTCTTAGCGCCGCCTGCAAGAGATGCGTTGCAGTGTGCAAGCGTGTTACTTTTTTAAGCTCCGCCTCGTCTTTTGCCTTCAATTCGCCTGTATCAAGTAAAAGACCGTGCCCGCCGAATTTTTTCTCAAGACCGGCCCGCGAACGCTCCTGATGTTTCCGGAATTCTTCATCAAATCCATCGCGCGTAAGAATCCGCCCCCGCTCTCCTGCAAACTCTTTAATAATTTCATAAGGCAGGCCGAATGTTTCATACAAACGGAATGCTTTTTCGCTATCAATCTTACTTTCTTTAGACAACTCTTTTAGCCCGCGCGCAAGCGTTCGTGAAAATTTTTCTCGTTCAAGCGCGAACTCGGTATGGATCACATCAGATGTCGACATGAGCTCTTTGTAAAATTTTCCATATTCATGAACGACGTCATGCAAAAGCGCTTCAAATACATGCGGTGGAATATTGTAACGTTCTCCATAAACCAAAACACGCCGAATCAGGCGCCTTAAGACATACCCCGCTTCTTTATTAGAAGGGCGAAATCCGTCTGCAAGCAGAAATGCAATTCCGCGAAGATGATCTGCGATAATTCTCCGATTTCTTTCTGAAATTTCTTCAGGTAAAGCATTCAACAAAGGCCGGAAAAGGTCCGTTTCAAAGATATTTTTTACGTTCCGCGTTACCATGGAAAGCCTTTCGAGCCCCATGCCTGTATCTACGCCCGGCGTTTTCAAAGGGTCGAGCTTCCCGTCGGGATGCGAATAATATTGATTAAAAACAATGTTCCAGATCTCCGTGCCGTTGATGTAAATTTCAGTTGTAGGTCCGCACGGCCCTTCTGATCCGGTCGGTCCCCAAAAATTGTCTTCGCGCCCGAATTTCCTGACTTCGATCGAGGGGTCAACTTTTTTCCAAATTTTTTCCGATTCAGTATCTGCGGGAACACCCTTTGTGCCTTTGAAAACTGAAACATAATCTATTTTTAAGTTCAGATTGTTTACTAAAAAATCGTGCGCAAAACGGATGGACTCTTCCTTGAAATAGCCTCCGAACGAAAAGTTCCCGAGCATTTCAAAAAAAGTAAGGTGCGTATCATCTCCGACTTCATCAATATCGGACGTACGAAAACATTTCTGAACTGAAGCAGTGTTCTTAGACTTAAAATCTTGGAGCGCATCAGCTTCTCCTGTGTAATATTTTTTGAACTGCTGCATTCCAGCGGTTGTTAACAAGACCGAGGGATCATCGGGCATGAGCGAAGAAGACGGCACAATCGCGTGTTCCCTTTTCTTAAAAAATTCCAGAAATTTCTTACGCAATTCGTTCGAAGACATAAGATTAATTTACCTCCGAAGCCAAAAAAGCTCAAATCACCACAAATAAAAAAGAGGCGGCGGGTTTAGCATGTTGCTTCACCTCGCCACCTCGATAAAGACGTTTAGGCCGCTTTTCGTTTGGATATCCCGCGCGGGAGCGCGAGATATTTAACGGGGACTTTTCGAGTGCTTTTTTTACCGGCCGTCTTCTCTTTCTCACTAAGAAGGCCTTTTCTTAGGAAGTCTGGGTCGAAACCCAAAACCTCGCAGATGTTAGCAAACGAGAAAAGCCAGTCTCCTTCGTTGCTAACGATCCACGCTTCAGCATCTCGAAAAAGTCTGATATGTACCCGTTTGCCGGCCCCAGAATACTTCTGGAAGCATAGAATTGCGTCTTCCAGAATCGCCAGCATTAGGGCCTTTTCCGGCTCAAGATTTTCCCGCCGAAAAGTTGCAAAATATTGCTCCGGGAGCAGAGTGTCCGGAGCAACAAAAGGAGCAGTCCCCATATCCGTAGCCCCATCATAATTCTCTCTTTTTTTCATTTTTCCCTCCTCTAATTGGACCTACAAAAAAAGACAGTACCACTAAGCCTACATAATGTCAAATTCTCTACTAAAATTCAACTCTGAAGCGCATCACTCGTTTTTGAACTATCTAATTATTCCGCCTCCGAGCATTTTACCACCAACATAAAAAACAGCGGCGAAATATAAATTTCAACCGCCATCTTTTTGCGTGACCGACCCAGTTAAGAAAGACTTAGGATATTTCCTTCTTTATCTAGCCGCACGCTGACACTTTCCGCAAGAAACATCGAAAGCACATTGGTATTTGCAGAATCTGGTAAGTAATTGGACGCAAATATCTTCCGGCTATCTCCCCAGAAATAAATCGCTCTTTCGAAGCTTTCTCCACATAGAGAAAGCTTAAGAAATTCCATTTCTCCTTCAGGAGATTTAATCCAGTTAATTATTTGAATCTCTAAAGCGCCCTGCGATAGATTAAAGATAATTTTTTTCAAACTCCTGAATGATGAAAGAAGAACTGTTGTCATAAAACCTCCTATTTACAAAGATTTTGTCACTTAATTTGTATCATTAAGAGACCAGTTTTGTCCATAATAACTTGCACTTTTTACTCTTTGGCGCTTATCCACTCTCCTTTTAAGACACCTATAACAACATTTCCCACCGCAAGAAAAACCAACCCCAGGATGGCAAATAGGAATGCAAAGAAAATATCGTTTACATCCTGCGCTCCAAAATAGAACCACGCGGCAAATGGGAGAATGAAGGCGGCAAGCGCAAAGAAAAACGCGCGCATTTTAAGCGCGGCGGAATGAAGAAGAAACAGCGCCTTAAAATGCACCAAGGCAAATGTCCATCCCGCGACAAACATAAAAAAAGTAAAAAATAGCGACCGAGGTTGGTTAGAGTACCAAAGAACCCACTTCGCATCCGATGTTCCTATCGGAATCTCAAAATAAATGAGGTGCAGCATAGAAGCAATCAACATACCCAATAGATATAACCACGAAAAAGATTTTCTTATAAAGAAATTGAAACCTGCCAAATTCAAAGCAACATTGAATGCATTCCATGCGGCAAATCCCTGGAAAACAAGCGCAATAGCATAGCTTATTCCGACAAGTTCATTAAGCTCTCCTGCAATTATTATGGAAAGCGCCAATATAAAATTATATATGAAGTAGTACAAAAACCAGTAAAAAAATGCGCCGATTGATTCGTTGTCCGTGTCGCGCTTGCGATAAAAAAGATAAATAGAACTTAGCAGGCTTAATAAAGCCATTACTCCATGAAGCGCTACCGTATAGGGATAGATCATGCCTTTATTATACCCCCACCGAGCAGATTTTCGCCTTCATAAAAAACAGCCGACTGGCCGGAGGCAACTCCACGCTCTGGCAAATCAAAAAATAGTTTATAGATTTTAGTTGATAGTTTATGGACATGAGCTTTCTGAAGAGGCTGGCGATATCTGATCCGCACTAGAACTTTTTCGGGCAAGTCCGAAACTAAATTCAAATCCCCTACTTCGATTTCTTTTTTATATAAAACCGGATCGTCCGAACCTTCTGCCGCTAAAATCGTATTTGTTTCCAAATTTTTTTCGGCAACATAAAGCGGCCGCAAATTGCCGCCAAGCTTAAGCCCATGCCTTTGGCCGAGTGTAAAAAATTGCGCACCGTCATGCTGACCCAGAACTTCGCCTTTTGAATTTACAACCGCCCCTTCGCGTTTTGGCAAAACTTCACGCAAAAATTCCTGAAAATCGAGCTTTCCCACAAAGCAAAGCCCCTGCGAATCTTTTTTCTCCGCAGTGATCAAGCCCGCGTCTTTCGCAATCTGCCGCACTTCTCTTTTAAAATATTCGCCGATCGGAAAAAGCGATCTGGAAATTTGCTCCGGTGTCAGTTTCCAGAGAAAATAAGATTGGTCCTTGTTTAAGTCTTTGGCAATTCTCAGTTTATCTCCCACTCCCCTTACGTAATGCCCCGTTGCAATATAATCCGCCCCCATCTCGAGAACACGCTTTAAAAATATCCCAAATTTTATTTCCGAATTGCAGACGACATCGGGATTCGGAGTCCTGCCAGCCGCGTACTCGTTAATCATATAATCATAAACTTTATGGCGATATTCCTTTCGAAAATCAAAAACAATAAACGGAATCTCGAGTTTCGCCGCAACTCGCATCGCATCTTGTTTGTCCTGATTATTTTCGCATCCTTCCCAACAGATCATATGCGCACCCGTCACATCGTAACCTTTTCGCTTCAACATCAAAGCAGCGACGCTCGAATCCACGCCTCCGGACATCGCCACGAAGACCTTTCGCCTGCCCCGTAGGGAAACTTTGTTAGATAATTTTTTATCTAACGGGATGAATTTATTCCAAATTCTTGCCATATTCGTTTTGTTTAGCTCATGAGGTAATTCAGCATATCTCATGGGCTGAACCGGGTCTAATGTGGCCCCAGCATTAAAAGTACCGGGAATGTCAGTTTTGTCCATTTCCCGTTCGTGAATCTTATTCCTTTTTATATCTTTTTTTCAGACGTTCTGGCACGACTGGACTTTCGGCTCGTTTCAACATCCTTATAAACTCCAGTTTATAAGGATGTTATTTGTTTTCCTCGGCATGTGCGGTGATCTCGATATTGCAACTCTTGTGCTCCCGGCACCAGGCCTCGCATTTTTCAGCCCATTCTTTCTTGGCATAGTGAAAACCGCATTCTTCGCACTGATATAATTTTTTATCTTCTTTGGTTACCTTGACCATGTTATTGATTATATTCCATTTTTCTTGCCCTCGGCGAAGTCGACGCATTGTTTTGGGCAGCTTACACCTCAAGTTTTTCTTCACAACATCCTCATATTCTCAAGTATATGAGGATGATAGTTTTGATTCTACTTCCATAAAGTCTTGCGCGCATTCGCTTGGACTGGGGGAAAAGGATGTAAGGGTGACGAAGAATTTGCGAGTACGCAGATCTAGGCAGCTTCAAAGCGTGCCCTGTTTTCTGCCATCCACTTATCCATCTCTGCCTTTTTTTTCTCATCAGATAAGTTGGCATTTTCTTTCATTACTTCAGCATGCGCTTGCATATAATGAGGTATCAAAGCTTTTTGCCACTCTTCGAATGTTTCGCCTTCCGCTGTCGCGTCGCACAAATCGCATTTAAGTTTTTTCATATATCTTATAACAAATAACCTTCGCATAAGTTTTGTCTTCAAGTACGCGTTCGTATTCGGTCTTTTACAATCTTTTTTATGAGCGAAGCTTGAATTTTCTGCCTTGCGGTATGCGTAGACGAATTCTCGCTCCTCCGCGCGGGCTTCGGCTTTCTTTTTTGAAAAAATCGGCGGCTAATTTCTTTTAATATCTGTAAAAATCATCCTAACTATTTCAGGAAATTTCACGATGTTAAAATGCCCACCCTTCCTCTTGTAAATCACAACATGGGCGTTTTTCAATTTTTGTTTGTATTTATCGGCATGAGAGGCGGGCACAACATCGTCGTCTTTTGAAAATAGTAAATGGAGATTTTTGCAATTCTTCTCAATCAACGACAAATCACTACCGAGCGTGAAGCCACCGACCAAATCTTCGTCTGGCAATGTATTATCAAAAGGCGGACAAACCAAATATACCGACAAGGCCTTTTTGCGAAGTTTATTTTCAGAAAGGTATTTTGCAAGGAAAGCTCCGCCCAAAGACGAACCGATCAAAATATATTTATTTTTGATAAGGAATAAATATCTCTCAAAAAATATCTTCCAATCTCTGTACTTCGCAAAATCCTGCAAAGGCATTCGTGGCGAAATTATCTCAAACCTTTTACCTAAACTTTTTTCCAAATAATCTCCCGCCCAAGAAATCTTTTTCTTTGTTGTTACTTTTTTGGTTTTTAGATAATGCAAATAGTCCTTCTCATTTTTGAAGGTCATTCCGCCATGAACTAATAGCACTTGGATTTTACTTTTTGTAGCCATAATTATCTTTCCCAAACTTTATCGTCAGGAGCAAAATCAACTTGATATTCAGGAATGCCTACGGAGATGCCGTACTGTTTGGCGTCTTTGTAAAGCACAGGGTTCTTCAGATCAACCTTAAATACTTTGCCTCGGTAGATGATGTAGTGGTATTGGTCGTTTTTATAATCTGCATACCACTCATGCTCTTTATCTAAATCCGCGCTCAATTTTTCAGCTACCAGATCTGCTTTCTCTTCTGGAATTTCAACAGTGTGCAGAGTCCACTGCTTAATCCATGGGGTTTTGTGTTCTTCTGTAACTGATTCAACTTTAGTCTCGACTACAACGACATCTTTTAGAGCGTCGGCTTTTTCTAAACTTTCCTCAATAATTGCTCCTTTGTAGTTCATAGTTATTTTTATTTATTTGATAATGTGTATACCTTGATTTGCTTAATTAAATAAACAGCCGAGTCATATTTTCCGACTGTCGTTTATGGCTTTCCACCGTTTGATCTGCCGTTCGTCCTCTCCCGGAAGCCGCCTGCCCATGTAGTAACGGCAATACCACTGGAACCAGCCGCGCGGGTCGTGCTCTTGATTGATCCAGCCTTTCTCAATCCAGACTTTGAGCGGCTGGCTGGCGTGCTTATGGAAAAAGTTGAGCGTGTCGTCGTGATGTTCGGGCGAAAGCTTGGCGCGGGTAAACCAGTCTTTTGGAAACTCCTTTTTGCAATCGGTCATATACTTGCCGCCAAAAACACCGAGCGCAAGCATCTCTTTTGGAGTAAGTTCTGGTTTAAAATCCGGATGAAAATTCCTGCCCAATGGTTCGGTGAGCTCATACTTGTAATTTCTCTGAAATTTATCGTTAACTTTCACTATTTCCTTTCTCATAAAATATCTCTGCTTGGTGTCTATTTTTTGTACTCCAAATAAACTCCGTAAGCTACGAGTAGAGAAATTAAAAATCCTATTATAAAAATAGTGGCGTCACTCATATTGATTGGCCGTACACACTGACCTAAATATTACTTACGCAAAAGCGCGCCCAAGCTCAAAATAGACGGAACCCATAACCCGACAAAAACACCGGCGTCCTTTTGCCCCGTAAACCATAAGTACACCGCCAACAAAAACGCAATCCCAGCAGCTGCAATAAATATATTTTTCATAAAGATTTTTAAATTATTCTAATTACCCGACCGTATTCATTTTATCGCGTTGCAAATAAATACTTTTACCACGTTAGAAATTTTACTCTGCCCGTTATTTCTAACGGGGTTTACCTGTAAAGGAGATGCACGACCAAGAGAAGCAATCCGCCCCACCAGCCGATATCTGACACAATGAGGCCTGCCATAATTTTCTTCTGCCAAGAAGCTGGCAGGAGTTCTCCCGACCGACCCTCTTTCTCGCGCTTTAGCAGGAAAGGGCTGACTTTGAACGAGAGAAAATAACCATTGAAAATGAGCGCGATGGCAATGACGGCATGAATGAATGGAATGCCGGAAAAACTTTGTCCGCGGTAAAAAATCAGACCGCCGATAACGGCAAGCGTGATACCGGCCCAGATCAAGGGCTTGGTAACTTTATGCGTTCGAGTAGTGGCCTCGGTCCAATAGGAGGATTTCCTGCCCAGAAAGCCGTGAATGTCTATGAATGTCACTGCGCCAAGGCCGATCACAAAACCAGCGATGAATACAAACAGTCCGATTGTATCAATCCAAAGCGTGGTCATACAATTTTGTTTGTAATTTAGTTTTTGAAGTCATGATCTGTGCATTAAGTATATCACTCATTGCGTGATTTGTGTTATAATTTTTTTACATGTGTTGGAGGTCGAAACGCATACTGAGTAAATTAAAAATAAAAAAAATTATGAACAAACTCAATGCTTTCGACTGGCTCGCTGTGGTACTAGTTATCGTCGGTGGCCTAAACTGGGGATTGGTCGGCATTTTCAACTTTGATCTCGTGGCTACTATCTTCGGTGATATGTCCGGGCTCTCAAGAGTCGTGTACGCTCTCGTCGGGCTTGCCGCCGTCTACCTCGCCGCCATATCTATGAAGCTTGCTAAACAGTAAGCTTTTTTTATTTGAGATAAAAATCAAACAAGAAACCGTCTCTTGAATGAGCGGTTTTTTGTTGTCATTCAATCTCAATCATTACTTCGTTTCTGTTGAGCCACGGGGCGGTAAATGGCGCATTGTATCCGGCATATTCAGGCAGTCCTTTCGGCGTAATAGAATCTCGTTCTAAAAATTTGAGTAGTTCTTGTTTTTTATCTGCGACACGATCAGCATTTCTAAACCACGAAAACCTCAACGCCGCCACTTTTCGCGCCTCTTGGGGGACAATCTTCACTTCGGGATTATTTGGTTTTGGCAGTGTCTCAAGTGAATATTCAAACGGCATAACAAATGAGATAATCCTTTTTGTATTATTTCCGGTTTCAACTACCGGCGCGGTCATAGCCAAGACCTCGCTCTCTTTTTCCATTACCGGAGCCGTCATTGCCATCTTTTCGGACTCTGCCTCTGTAACCGGGGCGGTCATGGCAATGCCGGTTCGTTTCGTGTTATTGCCGAAAATATAATCAGCGAGAACACGGAAGCCTTGATTGAGCGCTTCATCATAAGTACCGGATACTTCAACTTGAGCGGTGATGTATGGTTTATACGAACGTATTTCGTACCCTGCGCTTTTCTCTACAACGGTATATTCAGGCGTTTTTATTGAACGATCAAAAAAATAACTAACCGCTGTCCATCCTACCAAGAGAACTACTAAGATTATAATAAATATATACATACTCTTTTTCATATAATTTTCTTAATTAAGTATTGAAACATATTTATATTTTACCACTTATTGCGCTTTTTGCCCCGGGGGCGAGCTTTGTAAATTATTTTAAGTACGCGGCGATGTTCGCTTTGTGTTCTTCAAAAGTTTTAGAGCAATGAATGGTTTTTGATTCGTCGTGCAGGTAATAAAGACATTCCGTCTCTGCCGGTTCAAGAACAGCTTTGATCGCATCAAGCCCCGGGTTGCTGATCGGATGAGGCGGCAATCCTTTGTTGCGGTAGGTATTATAGGGCGAAGCAATATCCATATCCGCCAATTTAATCGGCATCCACCAGCTTCCGTCGCTTGAATAACTCCCGGGTTGTTTATCGTAGCGAGCTTCGCCGTAATGGATCACGTCGTCGCGCACATACTGGATCGTGGCGTCTACCTCAAGCTTCATGTCCTTGAGCAGACGATTCCAAAGAATACCAGCAATTAAGGGCATATCTTCTTTCCCGGCCGCTTCTCTCTGCACTATCGAGGCCAGTTTTAACGCTGTCGTCCACTTGATGTCCTGCTTTAATGCTTCCTGCGCATACGGCTGGAATTTTTCGTTGAATTTTGCGCGCAATCGATCGGCCACTTTAAGCGGGTCTTCGTCTACAGGAATAAGATACGTGTCAGGGAAATACAGTCCTTCAACCTCGTCATATTTCATTGCGGTATAGTTTGTGACCCATTTCTTTTTGGTCGCCTCATCCCAATTAAGAGTAAGGGCATCGCCGATGATGTCGGCAATTTGCTCTTTGCGGAGTCCTTCGGGTATGACCACCCATTTCATATAGGGCTTTCGCAAAGCCTTTGCCAGCTCCCAGGCATTCATGCTCTTGGAGATTTTATACGCGCCAGGAACGAAGCAGTCCACGCAGGTTGTTGCCCCGATGTCTATTCCGTTTGTTTTGAAGTAAGTAATCTTAAAACCGGCCTCGCTTTTGATGAACCCTTTCTCCTTAAGCAACGCCGAGAGTTCCTTAAAGTCGCCCGAACCTAAAGGCATTGTGAATTGTTCCAATTCCGCGCTGGCTTGCGGCGCGCCGAAAAATGAATTGTAGGCCACAAAACCAACTACACCAATAAACACCAAAGCCACTAAAACGACGGCGAGCAGAATTTTTTTACCTGCCCCGTAGGTCCCGCCTTGGAGGGATCCTTCGGGGTTTTTGAGATATTCAAACATACTATTTTTTAATTCAATGCCCAAATTGAATAGTTTAAATACATCGCAAAGCTGACCCAGAGGATATACGGCACCAAGAGCCAAGCGGCTGGTTTAGAGATTTTTGCAAAAGCGATGATCGTGGCGAGGATGGCGAGCCAGAGGAGCATGATCTCGACAAGCGCACCACCCGGGCTATGCAGTCCGAAAAAGATAATCGACCAGAGCGTGTTCAAGACCAGCTGGCCGAGAAATATGCCGAGAGCGATTTTTACATCTCTGCGATTCAGACCTTTTTTCCAGATCAGAAACGCCGAAATACCCATAAGAGCAAACAATGTCGTCCAGACCGGTCCAAACACCCACGCTGGAGGATTGAGAGCCGGTTTGACGATCCCGGCGTACCAT
Organism: Candidatus Giovannonibacteria bacterium; assembly: GCA_016186825.1. Taxonomy (GTDB): domain Bacteria; phylum Patescibacteriota; class Minisyncoccia; order JACPKW01; family UBA11713; genus JACPKW01. Next base: position 214,464 of record JACPKW010000004.1, on the reverse strand, counting down.
CCGGCAATGGACGGAGTGGTAAACACCGAGCCGATGATACCGGCCAGCTCGGAGACTACGATAGCTATGATAAGTTTAAATGTGTTGTTGATTTTCATAGTTTTATTTTTCGGCGTGGGCGGTTATTTCTAAATTACAGCTCTTGTGCTCACGGCACCATGCCTCAGATGCTTTTGCCCATTTCTTTTCTCGATACTTCAATTTGCATTCCGGACATTCATACAAAGGTGATTGAGATTGATGCTCCAACAACTTCTCGGCCGGGGAGATACCGCCGAGGACTTTGTGCGGAAAATAATTCCACGCATCGGTTACTAGCTCGAGCACATTTTCAAGCTCTGTTGTATCGCCGCCACGATCAAACATTGTCACAACTTTCATCATGTCGTCGTTATCCTCTTCGTTATAAATAGCATCCCGAACACGATCCAAGGTAAAATCGCGCTCAGTTTCTTTGAGCATATCCATGAGCTCCTGCTCAATCTCTTTCCGCCGCTCCAAAATTTGTTGCTTCGATTCGATTTCCATAAAAACTAAAATGGAATATCTTTTGGATCAATGGTTTCCTCTACAACTTGCTTTTTGGGCTCTGGTTTTTTCTTATCTGTTTCCTCAATCTCATCTTGTTCATCATCCTCAATCAGATCGTATCCGGCTTCTAAGGCGGCTATTGGCTGTATAGCTGTACCAAGCAAACCTTGAACATCTCCGTACATTCCTGCCGTATTATTAACTACCTGTTCAATTTGTTTTTCTCTTTTTGCCCAAATTCTGGTCATCGCTCGCCGTTCTTTGTCTAAGTCTTGCTTTATACCAACAAAGGCTTCTACGATTGCCTCAACTTTATGTCTAAATTCAGTACCTGATAAATATCCATAAAGCACTTCCATTTTTTCATTTTTCCCGACACTTGCGAGCTTTATTGTTGTGGCTTGAATAAGCTGGATTCTTAATGCTGTACCTAAACCAAAAATAGAATTCTGATCTGTGATCCAAACACCATCCCGATAAGCAAAATTTTTAATATCCTTTGGCAGGACTTCTGTGACAAGAACAGCCACATCAGCGTTTACTTTTCTTTGATCCTCTTTTAGCTTGGCAACCCATAGTTCACTCCAAGCTTTAGTATGTTTGGACTCCCAAGCTATAGAGCCGCACTGCTGGCCGGAATTACTGATAACTTTTTGTATTACATCAGCACCGTTTATGCCTTTAGGGACCGGTTCAATGGTATCGTGAGTAAACCAATTACCAAGCAACCCCTCCAGTTCAAGCTCTAAAACTTCTCCTTGAGTTTGCTGTGATCCTTGCTGAAGTTTTCTCTGTAATTCCATATTGGCTTTCATAGCATCCTGAAGTTGCTTCTCTTTTTCAAGAATTTTTAAGTGCATATCTTCTTCGGCTTTTTTCTGTGCATCTTCTCGGATTTTGTCCCTCTCGGCATCAAGCTGGCGTTGCTTTTCAAGCTCAAATGCTCTTTTATCATTTTCTAAATCAATCTTTGATTTGCGAATTTCTAACTCTGCCGATCGAGCTTCTTCAAGTTGTTTTTTGTTAGTCTCAAGTTGCCCGTTTAGTAGTTTAATTTCTTGTTCCTTGTCTTTATTTTTCGTCTGTTGTTCAACCTCAAAAGATTTTAATGCCTCTGCTTTTATTTTCTCTCTTTCCTGATCAAGCTGTCGCTGTTTCTCCAACTCAAACGCTTGTTTTTCGTCCTCAAATTTTGTTTTTTCTCGACGTAAATTAAGTTCGGCTTGTCGAGCCTCAACGAGACTCTTTTCTTTTGCTTTCAGGTCCTCAGATAGGGCATTAATTTCACTATCTTTTTCTTTCGATAGCTTAGCCCTTATTTCCTTTTCGAGTTCAACTTTTGCTTTCTCTGTTTGTTCAGCGACTTCCTTTTCTAGCGACTTTTTTGACTCAGCAATTGCTTTTTCTTTATCAGTAATTTCTTTTTCACGCTTCGCAAATTCAGCCTGTTTTGCCTGTTGTTCCTCAGTGATCTGCTTTTTAATCGACTCTTCGAACTGATGCGTGATTGCCTCGTCAAGTGAGATCTCAACCTTACAGTGCGGACATATTATTTTTTGAAAATCTTTTGCCATAAATTTATTCAAATTTAATCCCGACTAAACTGGTCGCTTGCTTAATAATATTCTCTAGATCGGAGTTAATATTTGAATGATCGGAAAAATAGGACAATGCCTCGTACTGATCTTTTAAGTGACCCTTTTCAAGTCCGAGAGTGTTTTCTAGTTTTATAGGGAAAGTAATAACTTTTTGAGGTGCTAAGTCTGCAATAGTTTTGTTTCTACTTTCTTCCGTGTTTTTTGAATCTATAGGCATTCCTTCTTCAATATCAAGATCGTGCAAAACCGCATAGTTAATTTTAAATGCATTTAGTACACGAACAAAAAATGGGATTGATTGTTTGCCACCAGCCGCAATAATTGTAACGTCTACTTCTTCAATTCTCATTTTTATTTTGCCGAGCTTCCTTATGGTCTCCGTGATAGCAATTTTGTCTTCAGGACCCTCGACCACAAGAACATTCTTTGCAAAGAATAGCTCATTCACATCAGTATTTAGTTGTGTTAGTCCTTGAAAAACTTTTCTATCAATCAATCCATCAAAAGCGGTCTGGTCACAATTAATAAATTTTGTTCCTTCCGATTTGGTTTTTTTAATTAACGCTATAGAATCATATTTATACACGTCTATAAAACGCGGAGAGTGGGTCGTATATATCACTTGGTCTTTGTCTGCAAAGGAGTTTAAAACATCATAAAACAACTTTCCTAATTGTGGATGAATATAAAGCTCTGGTTCCTCAATGCCAAGGATAATTGGATGATTTAATTCTTCTATTCCTTCAGATGATACGAGCTGATTTCTTTCATTTAAAATCAAAGCCTGTAGTAGAGAAAAAATAATACATCTTTGCAGGCCATGTCCTTTTAATAAGACGTCTGTTTCGACACCATCGTCGACTGTTATTTCTACACCTTTAGAAAATATTGCCGTAACATCTTCCGTTGCAACTTTTAGTTTTACTTTTTCTACCGATGGCATCAAATTACACAAAATCTTTTTGATGCTGTCTTCAATAGTTGCAAGACTATCTAGACGTCCATTGCTTTCGGTTGATTCAGTCTTTGTCTCATTAAGTAAGTTGTTTACTGTCTTAAGTGCATCTTCAATTTTTTGATATTTTGGATCGTTTTTGATGATCCGATCTGTGAGATCAGCCATTAACTTTCTAAAAGTAGATGTTGACGACCGCTTGTCTGTCTCATCAGAATAATTTGTCTCAGCTCTTAAAAGATAAAATTTGGGTAGATTAGAAATTGCTTTACTCTGAAAACCGAGAGCTTGCGTCGCACTTAAATCTGGTTCATCGTATTCAATATCGTTTTCTTGAAAATATTTCTCTAATCCTTTGCCATAGTCGTCTTTTGTACAGCTGTCATTATTTAAAAAGTAATCCGGTAAGCTATTCTCAGAAACGATATCTTTCCATTTTGGCCGATCTCCTTTTTGTTCCTTAATTTTCTTGATAGATAAAAACCACTGTTTCGGTTCAGCTTGGTAACCGTGAAATTCGTTTTTAATTGTTTCTTTATTAGTGCGCGCGTCTTCTTCAATCCAGATATGTTTTTCAAGAATCAACTCATCATTTATCATGTACGGCCGCCAGATTTTCTTTAAGTTTGGCGAGGCCAAAGAAAATTTAGCCGCAATAATTATGGGCTTTGTTTTATCCTGAAAGTCACTCTCGTTGATACCACCTGAACCAGCCGATAAATAGGCATCAATCGCATATAGGACATTTGATTTTCCAGCATTATTTTCGCCAAGAAGTGCTTGGGTAGGAAAAATCTTTACATTCTTAATGGATGTAATTGATCTAAAATTTTCAATTGATATTTCTGTGAGCTTCATATTGCATATTCATTATCATTTTCTAGACAAGCTTCGGTGACTCAAAACCTTACCTCATCCCACACACTCCAATCATCACGCTCGCACTTCTCCCAGTTCAGTGATCTTGTTTGCATTACCGATTACCCTTTGCTCGATTGTGCGTTTTGCACAACATCTCACAATTTTTGGCAGTTGTTTTGCCACCCTTGCTCCAAGCTGATACATGATCGGCTTCCATTTCACCAAAACTCCAAATCTTTCCCTTGTTCGCATCGTGGCCGACGGCACAGAGAGAACAATTTGATTCTTCTTTTTTCTTTGCTTTGGCGGTTTGTAATTCGTAAGTAGATCTTTTAGTCGCTTCATCAAAAACTCGAACCTCAAGTAATTTTGTGTCAGTTGAACCGCCTAGAATATACTCAAAAATGCCTTTGCGATTTTTGATGTACGGATCGCCATAGAGCTTACGCACCTCGGCTGATACTTTAGCTAGATTATAAGATTTTTTGTGATATTCCTTGTAAAGTCGTCCCCATTCAAGCCCGCGCATTTCGCTTTCTACGTCAGTAAATATGCTAGATACCCAATCAATGACGGTGTTAAAATATTTTTTCAACTCATCAATATTTTTGTCTTTGCGATGTTTGCTCATGTAATCGCCAATATTGCCTTTGCTTACCCAATCAAGAGCACATTCCAAAAATTCCTGTCGGTTCGCACTACCGGAAACATACGCACTCCATTTTTGAATATTGGCGTTTTGACTATTACTGAACTCCTCTTTGGCTCTAGTTACGAACGGGCCAGAATATACGGCGTTAAGTAATTCCTGATTATTGAGCGGAACACCAGCAATATTTATGGTTCTGAACCATTCTTTTATTTGGCTTTCCGTTCCTTCACATTCATAAATGAGCAATTTCGTTTCCAGAATTTTGGTTTTCTTGTCTTTTGCCATACCACCAAAATATTGTTCATTACCGTTTTCGTCTTTGACGGCAAATTTGTCAGTTACAAACCGCCCAAGACTGGTAATACGCTGTTGTCCGTCTAAAACTTCTAGATTATCGTCAGAAACTTTGTTGAAATAAATCAATCCTATCGGGTATCCCTTGAGGACTGATTCAATAACGGCCATTTCTCTTTTTCCTCCGTCAGAGGCATAAATATAGTTTCGCTGATACTCCGGTTGAATGGTGAGCTTACCAGACAAGCCAAACAAACCCTTGCCCTCAAGTTCGTTATAGACAAATCCGTCACAGATTTCTTGAACAGTTATGTTGGTTGTTAAAATTGTTTTCATATTATTTTTTTCTATGTTTGATAAATAACCTTTTATAGACCTCTTTCCCATTTAAATAAGAGCCTTTGCCATATATTTTATTTGGGTCTTGGTCAACTCCACGATTCGAGCCTAAAATTTCGAATTGATCAGGGTTGTAACTATCTAAAAAACTAACTGGTACGCCCATGACACCTTTATAATCACTCGGAATATTTTTAACTAACGAAACCTCTATTGCATCGTAGTTATCATATTTTTCAAAAGGTTTTTTCGTTGTAAACTTTATCACTTCTTTTTCGGTCATAAGCTGAAGCGGCTCATGACGTCGGCCGTGATCAAGATTAGTAAACCAACGAATGCCTTGCACTCGTGTAATATAAACCTTCTTGCCACTCTCATTTGTCTTAACCTCACGGACTTGCTCCAAATTGGCAATTTTTTCTGGTATCTCAAAAAACATCGCGCCGGCATTGACTTTATAGTTATTACCTAACCAAACTTTGTTATCTCTAAGTAACGGAAAGACTTCTTTGTAGGTAATAGCGTTCATGTTGCCAATGATCAAAAACTTTTTATCGTAATCAACAAGTTGTTTTATATACTCGCGAAATAGGCTAAATGGCGGATTGGTTACTGCAATGTCGGATTGTTTCAGTAGATCGACTGATTCCTCGCTACGAAAATCGCCGTCGCCGTCAAGCGGCGTCCATTCATTGTTTTTGTTTGCCTTCAACTGCTTAGCAACATCCTTCAAATTGAACTCGCCATCGCCATCTATGTCTTTCACTTCATTGATAATAAATTTATTAGCAGTTACTTTCGGACGGCCTATTGATTTAGTAAGAGTCTTGTCGTCGCCAAACAGTCCTAGTTGCGTGTTGGCTACCGGCGAGGGTTTGTAACTGGTGGTGATAAGTCGTTTCAATCCAAGTTTATTGAAATTGAGTACGAAATAGCGAAAAAAATTGCTCTCGAACGGATCGTCGCAGTTGCAATACACAACCTTGCCGCGAAATGCGTTTTTGTTGTATTCCAAATACGCCTCAATCTCTTTCTGAATATCGCTGTACTGAGTATAAAACTCGTCGTTTTTCACCTTTTTTGCGTTTGTAAGAAATTCGTTTGCCATAAATTTATTTTTTGATCACCTTACGGTCTTCTTCTTTGCCACCAATCCGAATGTAATCCTCACAACTATCTACCCAAATTTTCCTGCACTTGCAGTGGGTAAACTTTTTATAAGTATTCCAAAAAATCTCATCTCCGCAATGAGTGCATCTGTAGTAAGTTTCCTGTTTAGTTTTGTTGGCGATTTCCCCTGACATATAGTTTTATATTTTCTTATATCTCACGCCCCTGCCTTGGCCGACTCGTTCAACCAAACGCAAAGCCACCAATCTGGCGAGAGATTGTTTGATTGTAACCTGCGGCACAGAACCATTGAGACGTTTGTCGATCTCTGCCACGCCCAATGTTTCGCCGTCTTTTAGGATAGCGAAAACCTGCTCTTGTCTTTCGGACAAAAGCTTTTCCGGCTGTTCAGCATTCATCAGTTTTCGAGCAACATCGCCTTGAGTCAGCAATGCATCAAGCAAGAAATTCAGCCACGGCGTAATATCTTCATTCTCTGTTTTGTGATTGTTTTGCGTTGCCCTGAGAGCGAGATAGTAACTGTCCTTGCGTTCCTCAATAATTTCATCAAGCGAAGCATACGGTACATAGGCATAATCGTTGCGAAGCAAAAGCAAGTTTGTCAGGGCGCGGCTAAGACGGCCGTTGCCATCAAGAAACGGGTGAATAGCCAAAAATTCAAAGACAAAGTTAGCAATGATAAGCACGGGGTGGAGTTCTTTCTTTTCGAGCTCCTGATTTGTCCAGTCAATAATCGCTTCCATTTCTGGCTTGACTAAATAAGGTTTAGTCGGATTGAACAGAACAATCTCTTCTCCTTTCTCATTTTTCATAACCACCGCATTATCGGAGTCCTTGTACTTGCCTTTATGCGATTGATCTTTGTTAGAGAATTGCAAAAGAATGCTATGGAAATGCAAAATATTATTCTCGGTCAATTTAAGCGTGCGGTAGTGGTCAAAAACTCTTCCGAGTAAATCGGCATAACCGGCGACTTCCTGCTCATCACGATTCTTGGGAGGATTAGATTTCAGACCACGCAAAAGACGAGCCACTTCCTCGTCGCTCATTTTCGATCCTTCTATACGGGTTGAGGCACCGGTAGACGTAATGATCACCGATGACTTAAGCCGACCCAAAATTTGAGGGCTTAGCCTTAAACTGCCATGCCAAAGACCCTTGAACTCGTCAATTTTAGCGATCTTGCCAAGTATCTCCTGGCTTAATTTTATTCGTTTGTTGAAGCTGTTTTCGCTCATATTTCTGATATATCCTGCCTACCCTGCCTGCCGGCAGGCAGGGTAGGCAGGCAGGTTTGATGCTATATAGATAACTATATCCAATTATATACGAAAGCATCTCAATATGTCAACAACTACTTCCTTGGTGTTTCCGGAATAGTACAATTTTGTACTATTGGCGAAAAGCCGATTTTGTCCAGTTGTATCACTGTAGTGCACAAAATCGGGACTTTTTGTGCACTACACTATACTAAAAATCCCTTTTTTGCATTGTACAGTGTGTAAAGTATGCATAATTGGTAACAATATTCTGCGTTTCGTGAATAACACAAAAGTGTGCCATTCGCAAAATACCACTTAATCTCCTCCCCTCTTACTTCGCCTGCCCCGTTAGATAGCTTCTTATCTAACGGGGTGAAAATTTCAGCGGACCGACGACCATTTGAATCTTTAAATCCTGATTCGTGTATGTTGCTACAAAAACTTTCCCTTTTCCCTTATTCATATCGCCCAGATTATATATAAAAATTTAGAAAGAAAAAAGGCCGCTCCCCGAATGGGTGCGGCCTCAATCTTCGTAGAATGGCAACTGCAAAGCTTCGTGAGCTTTGGCGTTTTCCTCCTTTCCGTTGCCATTCCCGTTTGTTGCCGACCGAAAATGCCGCGTTTTCGTGCTCCTGAATGACCCTGACATCTCTCGCCATTTAATTCCGGCAAATCTTCTTTGCCGCCCGGGGAAGAGCACATGCTTTCCCGCTTTCACCATTACGCCCCAATCAAAATACGGACCGGAAGGTATGGCTACTTTGCATGTTGTTTCAACCGGACAGTGCCTGCAGGGATCGCGATAGTCTTTTGGCCAGCCCGCGCGAGTCTTTAGAGGCTCGGCGTCGATGAGGAACTCCGTTACTGTTCGCCTATTATCATCTAGCTTTTTTTCCTTCGATCTGTTGCCTAAATATGAAGCGCACAAAAGTCTTGAGTTGTACCAAAGGCCATGCGCCACATCGTAAGGAACTAAATTTCTCTTCTCACAGAATTTCTGGGACCACGTGATGATTTGATCAACCAGTTTTTCAGTGACGCGTAGTGCCGTGTAATTCCACATGCTTTCAGGCCGAACACGCAGAGGATTTTTAGTATTGTTCGGCCCCAGAATCTTGTACTCTGTCTGCAAAATCCGGTGCTGCAAGAGCATCCGGATTGTGTGAAAATCAACAATGAGCGGCATTGGGAATTTGTGAATCATATGAAAATCCTGCATCCACAAAGTGAGGAGGGAAAAAATCTTTCTCCTCATTCCAATGAATCCAAACTCATTTCGTTCATAGTCCACACGGGCAAACGCTTCTTCAAAATCCGCGACGGATTCAAAAACCTTCCTCACATCACCGCCCCATCTCTCAACAAGAACTCGAGCATTTACAATCCAGGCCGCCACATGTTCTTCCATTTTGTAAGAAAAAGTGCCGGCCTTTTTTCTGCCTTTGCTCCCGCCATTATGAATCGCACCGGCAACCGCTCTAACGGCGTACATAATCTCATCCGGATTTTTCTTTTGCACGACATGAGGATCAAAAAACTCGGGAGCAGATTCGTAAAAGGCCTTCATAAATCTGAACGCGTCATCCGAGTTAATCCCGCCGCGCATCGGAATTGCCATAAAAAACAGCCAGCGGCATAGTTCAGTTGAATTTCTCTCTATGCCTCGGGGAAGATAATAATGGTGCGGGGGTACGATTTTTGCAAGATAACCCCGCCGCTCGCGCCACCAATCCTCGAGCGTTGAGAAAACTTCAAAAGCGACTTCTGCGTCAAACCGGACAGCAAACTTTTTTTTCCGAACCGGACCCAAGGCTTTACCGTTTTCCGGCAAAGCGGGACTAGATTCCTCTATCTTTGCCGGACTCGACATGTTGCCCTACCTCCTTTCCTATTGGAAAATTGCAGTATCCTTTAAAATTCGCGGTATGCTTTTGTTATTGAACGCTTGGAACACTCTCGATCCTCTCCTCCTGTTTCCCACTTCTACCAGGCTTAGATGCTGACTTGGATTGCCGTTTTTTGCGCCGATTCTCTCTGTCTTCTTCAGATTATTGACCACAGCCGTCCATAAGGACGGATAGTGTGTTTCGAGGAAATCAAACATCAGCTCCCGATTGTTTAGATCTAACCGCAAGCAAAAAGCCGTCATGATGTTAACATTCCGAAACCCTTCATATCCCTTTTGACAGAGCAAGGTGCGCAGTGAAAAATACCCTTTTTTCTTACTCCTAAGCCAAGCGAGCCCGTTATCCTCAAACCACGGGAATCTTATCGTTTGCCACCATTCACCCCACATCTCCTCATGCCTGAACCACTCCACTAGGTCGATATCCAAAGGATGAATTGAAAAACGAACGCCGTGCCAATACTGGCAATGGCTCTTTTCCTTGAACTCAAAACTTGTCCCTCGTCTCATGAATGAGACTCCGTAGGCCTTATCATGCCAGCTATAAGATCTTGAGCTCTTCCCGCTCATTTTGGCCTCTACTACAAGTGCCAGCACAAAACGCAGACATTTTTCAAAATCCATGCAAACAGGAGCGGGATAATGATTGCGCCTGCATAGATAAGGCCTTCTGCGGGTATGCCCGTTGTGTTCTGAAAGATACGGACTCAAACGAGCAAAGCCAATCTCGTAAACTATTCTCTCCTCTTCAGGATTAAGAAATGCTATGAGAGGCAAAGCCCTTTTTTCGAGCTTGACATCTTCGTAAAACAGTCGCCACCTTCCTTCGATCTTAAGAACGACGATAGCAGCATTTTTCCGAATTTGATTGTAAGCGGTACAGTCATTCCAAAATCTCACTTCACTCACCTCGCTTTCGGCTAAAAATTTAAGGATTCCTCTTTTGATATAGCAAGAAATTAAAAAATCACCAACAAAAAAACTGTTAACAACTTTAAAATAAAAAATGCCCGTTTCGATCGCACCGAAACGGGCAGGACTCATAAGTCTTTATTGACTGCGGCTAAGGCTTCCCGACGGAGTAGCGCCTGACTCCTTCGTCATAGGTGATTACGTCGAGTCCGGAATTAGCGACAAGATCCGCCATCTCCTCGAAGTCCGAAACGGGAGTATGGTAAGCATCGTCCCAATCATCAGCGATCACATGGAAAACTATTACAACCCACGCTTTCTTTTCCCAAGCTTCGCTTAGCCAGTTCCACACATCCCCAAGCGTTGTCGTATTTTTTACTACCCGCGTTTTAACGTCATGCGGGTAAAGCCCTCGCGTCGGGTTTACTCCAGCATTCACTCCGCGACAAGAGACATAGTGTTTTTGGCATTCCGCAAAAAGCGCCCCATTAAAATCTCCAAACGGGTAGGCAAAACTGACTGCCTCGATCTTTTTCTTCTTGAGCGTTTTTTTCGAATTGATCATTTCGTTTCTCGCTTTGCCGATTGGAATATCGTCTAGATGAGCATGGGTTTCACTGTGGGAAGAAATGCTCCAGCAATCGTTTTCAAGCTCCTGCAAATCTGCTGTTGTCATTGAATCAGGCTTATCGATCTCTCCAGTTACGACTGCGGCCGAAGCGCAAAGCCCGTATGCATCCAAAACCGGCTTTGCGACATTGAAAGCAGATTCGTGTCCGTCGTCGAACATCAGCGTAACCGCTGCCTCGCGCGGTTCGAATTCCCGGATCACTAAATTATCGAAGTAGGCGGCGCCAGTCCCATCCATCAGAAGCGGGATCACGTTTACATACGCAATTGGTCCAGTCACTTTATAGATGCTCGAAAGATTTATTCCCGCTTCCCGCCATGCGAAGCTCCCAAAATTCGGAGCCGAATTCCAGTAAACAATCGTGCCGTCAACGAGATGGATTTCTACATATAGAGTAGCCCCAAAAAATCCATTCGGTGTTTTTTTCACATTTCCTCGGATAAACCCAGTTAACAAAATGGGCTTTAACTCCTGCTGGTTAAAAACAATTTTTTGAAACGAACAGGAAATGTCATCAGCCGAAGTGTTCTGCAACTTGAGCGACCAAGAACCCGATTTTCTCGGACTTCTCACCCTGACATGTCCCTTATTGCAAAACTTCGCCAGTTTCCAGTTTAATGCCTCATTTAATGAAGCTCCCGCAGTTTCAAAGCCGCCGTTAATTAGCTCTGCCGATTCAGCCTGGATGAAACTCAACAGAAGCACAGCAAAAATAGCCGTAATTATTTTAAGGTTCATCAAAACAGCCTCCTTTAGATCGTAGATATCGTAATCTTAAGACGCATATCGCTTCCTGAAATTACTTAAACAGCATAAAAAATGCCCGTTTCGATCGCACCGAAACGGGTCAATTTTTTTAAAAGCTCTTTAAGCGGCAGTCTCTTCTTCCTCATCAAAGGTTCTCCCGCTCTCGGGCCTCTGCGAACTCGGAAGTGTAATATAAATGGATACCCTGCCCATGATGGCTTTTAAGAAAGCCGCCGACAACACGTCCCAGTTTCTTTGCAGATGCAGAAGCATTCTTTCAGGAACCAACCTCCGCTCCGTCATAGCAGCCATTTCTTCCGGCATTTCTTTTTCAATAATCTTTGGATCCACCTTAATAATATAAGGCGTAGAAATCTCCGTTCGGCCGAGGTTCCCGATGATTTCTTTGATCCCGGTGTGCCCGAAATGCGCAGCAATTTGGTCGGAAAGTTCTTTGTGCCTAATCAGCAAGGGATTTAACTCTCTTTGAATTTCCTCAAGCTCATCGGCTATCTTAACTAATTCACGAGGCGTAAGTTTTGGCCCCGTCAAAGCAAGCTCTTTGCGTTTATCACTCAAGAGCTTATTCTTGATTGGCTCAAGTGCTTTTTCAAACCAGCGGTGATCTTTGCGCAGCTTTGAACTTATATTAACCGGATAACTTTTATTCAGCTTTCTGAGCATAGAACCTCCTCGAGTAAAAATTTAAAAACGAACACTCACTTAGATATAACCGCTATTCAGCTTCTGGGTCAAAATGAAAAAAGCAATACATATTTTTAAAAAAATTGTAAAGCAGACTATTTGTTCAAATATTTGCGCTTATTTTCTTTGTGCTCTTCGAAAGTTACCGCGTAATAAGTGTTATCGTGCGCGTCCGACATATAAAAGAAATATGGCGACTCGATCGGTTCAAGCGTTGCGCGAATTGCTTCAATGCCCGGATTTGAAATTGGGCCCGGGGGAAGCCCCGCGTATTTATACGTATTAAATGCAGAATCAATTTTAAAATCTTCCGCCGGAATTCCTCCGTTATATTTTCCAGTAGAGTATCGGACAGTCGGATCAACCTGCAAAGGCATGCCAATCGCAAGCCTTTTCCATAAAATTCCCGCTATCATCTTTCGATCAGTGTCTTTAGTAGCCTCTTCTTCAACCAACGAAGCCATTGTAAGAATCTCGTGGACTGTTTTTCCCTTTCTCGCAATTTCTGACCTTATTTCAGGCGTGACTTTGTCCTCTAAGTTCCTAATCATCCTTTCGAGCGCTTTTGGGAGCGAGGTGTATTCGGTAAAAAAATAAGTGTCAGGGAAAAGATAGCCTTCGAGCGATAAACTTTTAGGCTTTTTGGAGACTAGCGGACTCTTTTCTGAAAAGTCGCCAGATGAAAGCACTGTCGGATTTTTATCAATGACCGCGGGCAAACCCGTCAATTCAAAAATTTTTTGCTTATTATAAAGTCCGGCGCCTTCAAAAATATCCGCAATTTGTTTTAAATTCGAGCCTTCCGGAATTGTGATTTTAAAAATTTTTATGCCAAAATCGCCTCTCGAAACTCTCTTTGCAATCTCATAAAGCGAAACGGGCGCTTCAAAATAATAATCCCCCGCCTGCAAATTCTTACTTTTGCCCCAAAACGAAACCGAGAGCTGAAAAAGCGAGCTTGAGCGGATGAAACCGCGCTCGTGCAAGTTAGTAGCGATTTCTTTCAATCCTTCGCCCTGACGGATCGTAAATACTTCGCCGATCGGAAAATCCGGGGCCGGGACTAAAAGCAAGTAAACAAAAACACCCGCTATTAAAATCAGAGCGAATAAAAGATAAACGATTTTTTTATAAAAAATCTGCCGATCTGTCATTACTAATTAGATAATTTTTGTAAACAAAAAGTTTAAATAATCATTTGCCGCCGCGAATCCAAGCATTGTGATTATCAATAGGACTCCGTTTGCGATCAAAACGGGGTGCTGGATTTTTATTTTCACAAAAATTTTAAGCATCAGCGCGAGCATCACAATTATGCCAAGCGCCCCGAAAACGTAATTGAGCGCCATACGCGGAGCCGAAAATATCTTTTCACCAACAGACGCGGCTGCCTTTTCGTTACTAACGGATAAGACGGAGGTTGTTTCGGCATTTTCTTGCGACACAGCAAGCGCAATCGACATTTTATTTTCTGCCTCGGTAATTTTTATATCGGGCGTAGTGCCTGCGGTTCCGGTTGCTCTGAAACCCGAGTTAGCGATGGCAGGTGTTCCAAAAAACTGGACAACAAAAACCGCGACTCTCCCTTCATAAACACCCTCGGCTGTCGAAATCCCTATTTCCTTAAATTGTTTATTCAAAATATTTGCGCGGTGTCCGGTCGAATTCATCCAGGCCCGCGCAACATCGCTTGAATCAAAAAAATTCACAGCAAGATTTTCGCCGGCACCCTGATAAAGATACCCCACCTCGTCAAAAAAATGCCAAGGCGATTTGCCGTCTGGCGCCACATGTGAAAAGTATCCGCGTTTAGCCATATCCTCTGCCTTCAGTTTTGCGGCTTTTTCCAGAAGCGAATTTGTTTGAAGCGGCATCATATTTTCTTGGGCCCTGGATTCATTCGTGAGATCAACTAGAACACTCGGCAAAACGGCCGCGATGAAATTCGATTTCGGAAACGCAAAAAAAATATCAAGAAGAAAAACAGCTTCGGCAATTAAGATAGCTGCGAGAACAACGAAAACAGCCACCGGGCGCAGAAAATGGGGTTTATTATCGTTCTCCTTGTGGGGAATAAAGTATTTTTTAAGCGTTTTTTTCAATTTGTATATTATACCTCATAAATACGACTATAATTATCTAATAGAGATCAGATGTGATTTCGAAAATCTCGTGCTATAGTTTAGCCTAAACCCCGTCAGAAGCAGAATTCCTCCGCGGTTTTCCGGGAGGATAATGCGGTTCGATTTTAGCAAACAAAGAGGTTTAATGCCCCGTGTGAGCTTCTAACGGGGGAAAACGAAAAATGATTAAAGAAAACAAGGTTCTAAAGGAACTCAAAGGCGGGCAAATCATTTCTATAATTTCACTTGTGGATGCCCTGATCGAAGAAGCGCACGAACTTCGGTCATCAGACATCCACATTGATCCCCGTGAAAACGAAGTAAAAATACGCCTGCGGATTGACGGCATGCTTCAAGACGTATATGAATTTCCAAAAGATATTCAGCAAGAAGTCGTAACAAGAATAAAAGTTCTCGCAGGCATCCGCACAGACGAACATCAAACCGGACAAGACGGCCGCTTTCGCGTAATTTCAGAACACATGGGAGCAATTGATGTGCGCGTTTCAATCGCGCCGACTTATTACGGAGAAAACGCCGTGCTCCGGCTTCTTTCAGATCGCGCTGAAAAATTCACTTTGGATACTTTGGGTTTCCGCACCGAAGACATGGAAAAAATCGACCACGCAATGCGAAAACCTTACGGGATGATTCTCGCAACCGGCCCGACGGGATCCGGAAAAACAACTACGCTCTATACAATTTTAAAAGCGCTCCACACGCCGGGCGTTTCGATAATTACGATCGAGGATCCTATCGAATACGCAATCAACGACATAATTCAAATGCAGGTTAATTCAAAAACCGGCCTAAGTTTCGCAAACGGCCTTCGCTCGATCCTCCGCCAGGATCCCGATATCATCATGGTCGGGGAAATCCGCGACGGCGAAACCGCGGGGCTTGCTGTAAATACCGCCCTTACTGGCCATCTCGTCCTTTCAAGCCTGCATACGAACGACGCGGCGACTACCCTCCCCCGACTTCTTGATTTAGGTATTGAGCCATATCTGATCACCGCCACAGTCAACGTCATTATTGCCCAGCGGCTCGTCAGAAAAATCTGCGAGAAATGCAAAATAAAACATGTATTTACAAAATACGAATTAAAATATCTCGACAGAATATCCGGCAAGACAAGTTTTGATAAAGATGCTCAAACTTATCGAGGACAGGGCTGCGATGACTGCAATTACTCCGGCTATTTCGGCAGAATTGGAATTTATGAAGTCTTCGAAATGGATGAAACGGTTCGAGAAGCCATGCTCAAAAGAAGTTCAGCTTTCGAAATTAAGAAAACGGCGATTGCCCGCGGAATGAAAACCATGGTTGACGACGGTTTCGATAAAGTTAAGGAGGGCATAACCACTGTGGAAGAAGTTTTGCGGGTGATCCATGAATAAGCCCCGCATACTCCTTCAAATGTTGATGCTTCGCAGAAAAACTATTAATTCTATTTCGCGTGATAAAAAGTTAGAAAAAAACGCGATAGAGCGGAGTAAATTTCGTCTGCCAAGCTTTTCGAGGGCCAAACTCTCGCTGCAAGAACAATCGCTTTTTGCGCGCCGCCTCTCGCTTTTAGTAAAAGCCGGAATGCCGATTTTAGAATCCATTAATATTTTAAAGAAGCAGGCAAAATCCCTTTCAAATAAAAAAATGTTTGAGACTATTTTCCATGATGTCTCAAACGGACAGTTTCTTTCAAAAAGCCTCGGACGCTTTTCAAAAGTTTTCGGAAGTTTTGCGGTCAATATTATTAAAGTCGGCGAAACTTCGGGAACGCTCTCGGAAAATTTAAAATACTTGTCCCAGGAACTTGACAAAAAACGCGAGCTTAAACGGAAAATCACGGGCGCCTTGGTCTACCCGCTTTTTATAATGGTTGCGGCATTCGCAGTTTCAGCTCTTCTCACAGTTTATCTTTTTCCCAAGCTTCTGCCGGTTTTTCAGAGCCTCAAGGTGGAACTCCCTTTCACAACTCGCGCGCTTTTAGGTCTTTCGACTTTCCTTATTAAATTCGGTTTTTTCCTTCTTGCCGGATTAATTGCTGCTTTTTTCTTATTTATTTTTCTTTTGCGTTTTCGGCGGTTTAAATTTCAGCTCGATCGCTTCTTCTTGAGGCTCCCCCTGGTCGGCCTTCTTTTAAAACATTATTATCTTGCAAACATCTGCCGCACGCTTGGACTCCTTTTGAAAAGCCAGGTGCGCGTGCTCGAAGCTGTTCAAATTACCGCAGACACGACCGCAAACTTGATTTATGAGCGCGAACTTAGAAACTTGCATCGCGACATCACCAAAGGCGGCACGTTTTCAAAATATTTTGAAAAAAATGAGCGGCTGTTTCCTGTTTTGGTATCGGAAATGCTTTCGGTCGGAGAAGCCACGGGGAATCTTTCCGAAACGCTTTTATATCTCTCTGAAATTTATGAGCAGGAATTGAACGATGAAACAAAACGACTTTCGAACGTAATCGAGCCCGCAATGATGATTTTGATGGGGCTTATGATCGGGTTTATCGCAATTTCAATTATCACTCCGATTTATGAAGTTACCCAGCATCTTTCACCCCGTTAGAAGTCTTTGCAAAAAAATTTGATGAAAAATTTTGACGATAATGCAACTGTATCATTTAAAGAATAACCCAACTTCTAACGGGGCGAGCCCCGCTAATCGCGGTATAATCCTCCCGCCAAATTTTTCCAAAAATTTGGCGGGAGGATTTACTTTTATTGAACTGATTATTGTCATCGCGATTATTGGGATAATTGCTACATACGGCATTATCGCAGGGATTGATTCTTACCGAAAACAAAACCTTCGCTCGCAAGTTGATGAAGCCATCTTTGCTCTTGAAAAAGCGCGGAGCGAAGCGATTAACAATATTTCGGGCGCTGACCACGGTGTATATCTCGCAAATCCGACAGCGCTTATTCTCTTTCGAGGAAATACTTACGGCGCACAGCCCGCTTACAACCTCCCGCTTGAAAAAAACCCAGCTCTTTCTTTTTCAAACACATGCACAAACAATGAAGTTGTTTTTTCAAAAGTTTCAGGCGAGACCGGAAACTGCAATCTCAAAATTTCAAACAGTCAAAAAACATTTACAATCACAATCAACAATGCGGGCGGAATTGATTACTGATTTCAAAAAATGCAGAATAAGGGGCGGAAGCCTGCTTGAAATTTTAATCGCGCTTGCTCTGCTTTCCCTAAGCCTTTCAGCATCGGCGCTTCTCGTTTTTGCAAATCAAAGCTTGAAAGCAGACAGCATTACTCAAAACGAGGCTTTGAACAAAATTGGAAAAGTTTTGGAAGAAGCGCGCGCAATTTCCAGATTTGATTTTACACAGTTGCTCACGCTTGGAACCTCAACCGATGATATCTATCAAAAATCACTTTTTGTAAGAGACAAAACACCCTGCTTGAAGGAAGCGACCGGATATATTTCGTGGTCCACCGAAGCGCTCCGCCCGCAAAAAATAAAATTAAGAACTGCACTTGGAAATATGCCTGAAGCATTCGCACTGGGAGGCGACTGCGATTCAGAAATTTCCGGAGATTGGGACAATCCGAGCACTTATGGCGCAATTGACCTAGCGCCATCTGGAATCCAAGGCAATGACGTAAAGGCATCCCGGCGCGGGACGGACCGCTTTGCATTTATTGCTTCGTCAGCGTCATCGCCCGCAAAACCGGATTTTTGGATTATCAATGCGACTGATGCTCAAAACCCAAGTATTTCTTCGAGCGTTGAAACGGGCCCAGGGCTCAACGCAATTGACGTTGCCTACGATAACGCAAGCGGAAAATATTTTGCCTATGCGGCAAATGACGATTTAATTGATCAACTCCAGATAATTGATACTACGGATACAGCAAATCCCGTTCTTGTTGCCGCAATGACTCTGCCCGGCGTCACAGGCTCTTGCCCCAGCACTTGCCCGGGTGGACGGAGCATTTATTACTACGACAAAAAAGTTTATGTCGGGACGCACCGGCTGGTGGGCGGGGCAAAACATGAACTCCATATTTATGATGTCTCGAATCCCCTTTCACCCAATTGGCTCGGGAGCAAAAAAATCGATCATAACGTAAACGCTATAATTGTTCGCGATAACTGGGCATACCTTGCAACTTCCGACAATGACGGCGAGGTCATAATTCTTAACGTGTCAGATCCTACAAACATTCCCGATCCCACTTCTGGCCCGGGAGACGGCACAAAATTTGATGCGGCAGACACGCCCTCGAATATAGGCGAAGACGGAACCGCACTTTATCTGCTCGGAGGTAAACTTTATCTTGGCCGCGAACGCGCGCCCTCGAGCCGCCCCGATTTTTATGTTCTTGATATTGCTGACCCTGAATCCGTTCCGGCTCTTGGCTCTAAAAATTTAGGCATAAATCCAAACACTGAAATTACAGGCATTGTAGTAAGCGCGGAAAGAGCTTTCATCGCAACAACTGATTCCACGGGCGGTTTTCAGGTTTGGAATATTGCAGATCCCTCGAATATTATCCTCCAATCCTCCTGCAGCATTTATAATTACTCCGAAAAGGCTACAGGGATCGATTTTGTAGATAATCTGGGATTTATTTCTAACGAATCGAATAAAGCGCTTCGAATTATTTATGACCAGCCATCCATTTGCATCTGACAAATTGCGTCGGGGATTTACGCTGATTGAAACGCTGATTTATATCGCAATTCTTTCGGTTTTGATCGGAAGCGGAATGGCTGGAGCTTTTTATATAATAGATAGCTCTGAAAAAAATAAATCAGACATTAATGCCGAAACCGAAGCGCATTTTTTAATCCGGAAAATCGACTGGGCGCTCGAAGGCGCAGACATTCTGAACATCCCAGCGCCCGCGGCAAACGGTCCGCTATTGTCAGTAAATAAAGATAATTATGCCTCCAATCCCGTAGTGATCGATTCCGGCTCGGGACGCGCGCGGATCTCAAAGGCAGGAGGTGCGCCGATCGAAATAACAAATACGCGCGTAAGCATTCAAAATTTAAAATTTGAGCATCTTCCTTCGGTCGGAGCGAAACCCCCCGCAATCCGCGCAACTTTCCAAATTGGAACTAAAAATTTTGAGAGCCTTAAATATTTGAGAAAATGATTAATCGGGGCAAAAAATCTGATAACGGTTTTGCAGCATTGATCACGGTAATTGTTTTATCCGCGATTTTATTAACGGTTGCGCTTACGCTTAACCAGTCCGGATTTTTTGCCCGGTCCGCCATTTTGGATTCCGAATATAAAGAAAGAAGCTCGACCTTAGCCGAAGCCTGCGTGGATCAAGCGTTGGTTAAACTCGTAGCAGACCCCGCTTATGGCGGGAATGAAACGATAAGCTTCGGCGCTGATGCCTGCAGCGTCCGCCCGATTCTTTTTGACTCTCCGGCATCAGGGAAAACAACGATTGAGACAAAGGCAAATTTTAACGAAGCAATTACTAATTTAAGGATTGTAGTAAATTCTAGCGACCATGCGCTCGATTCATGGGTTGAAATTCCGTCATTCTAAGATTTGTTATTCCAGCGAAGATATGCTATTAAATAAATTTATAAACGAGCGCGAAAGAGTCGATTTGCGCTCAATAATCCGCCAGCTGGCGGAAACAAAAATATGAACAAAAAAAGAAAGAAATCGGGCTTTACTTTAATTGAAATCTTGGTCGTGATCGGGATCATAGCCATCTTGGCAACAATTGTCTTGGTCGCACTCAACCCGGCTCGCCAATTCGCGCAGGCAAGAGATTCGCAAAGATCCTCCAATGTTAACGCAATTTTAAATGCAATCGGGCAGAGAACCGCAGATAATAAAGGAATCTTCGAAACTGGATGTTCTGCAGGAGTAATTCCGACGGCGACAACTACGGTTTCATCATCAGGTTATAATATTCGTCCGTGCATTGTTCCAACTTACATGTCAGAACTGCCTTCTGACCCAAAAACGGGAAAAGCTTGGGACGGAACAATTTATAACACGGGATATGAAGTCACGCGGCACCCAACTTCAGGTCGAATTACGGTTGTTGCATCATCAACAGAAATTGGCTCAATTATTTCCGTAACCCGATAAATTCAGTTTAATAAAAAAAAACGCCCGGCAGCTGCCGGGCGTTTTTTTTATTCAGAAATAAATGGCACAAAAGCAAAGCCCGGGTACTTTTCGATTTGAAACTTGTTTTCAGAAATTTTACGTTCATTAAAAATTGCTCCCCCCATTGGATATACAAGCCTGCCGCCATTTTTTAATTGTTCTCTCCATGTTTCTGGAACTTCATTCAATTCCGCCGCCGCAATTATGCCGTCCACTCCCCCAGTTTTTTTAATCTCTTCTTCGGACAAGCCGCCAGAGGCATCTTTGCATAAGATTTCTATTCTTTTTTTTAATTCAGGATATTTTGAGATGTTTTTGGAACCGAAATCACAGAGTTCCGAAATGCGCTCGAAAGCGTAAACTTTGCCTCCGCCAGCCGGCGAACCGACAATGCTTGCCAGCAATGCAGTCTGCCAAAATGACCCCGCTCCCGCATCAATAATTTTCCACCCCAACTTGGGACTCAAAAGCTCGAGCATAAAGGCAACTGTATACGGCTGCGAGATGGTCTGCCCAGCTCCGATCGGAAGCGCTTCGTCAATGTAAGCAAGATCTTTATATTCGTCCCGAACAAAATCTTTCCGGTCTACGCTCAAAAATGCCTCGATTATCGGGGCTGCGTAGAGAACACCGCGAGTTTTTAACTCACCGACAAGTTCACCATTGCTCTTTTTCACGATCGTGAGTTATCTTAATAAACTAAATTTTAAAATATTTTCTTAGATCAGCATCATAAGATATGGACGAATTTAAATATCTAACATTTTCCCTCAATCCGAAGAAATTAATGATCATATTGATTTCTTTCTCGCACGGATATGGAAAAGCAAAAACACTTTTTTGAAATTCACAAAAACCAAGGGCTTTTAGTCTCCTGCGAAGCGCATCACGTATCTTCCGTTTAGGCTCCGGAATATCGAATACCACAAAGCGCCATTTTTTATCCCATCTTTTTGGAACATTTAATTTTATATTACCTAGTTCCATTTCCAATGCTTTTCTTCTACCGCGTTCAGATAACTTTATGTATTTTTTTCCCTTTATATCGTCAATTGATATTAGTTTATTGAATTTAAAGCGACGCACCAACTCAAAGAGCAGATTTTGATCCATCGAAAGCCAAATTTTATCACATTCCTTTAAAAGCTCGTTTCGAGTGCGCTTGTCTCTCGCATAGCCTAGAACCAATCCAGCCGCCAGCAATGAAAACATTTGCATCGCTAACTTTCCATATTTCGCCATCTCTTTAGTATATTGCTCTTTTTCACGATCGTGCAATTTAACAACAGATTAAAAACAAGCTTCAAAGTTTCCTGAAATTGAGAGAAATAGAATTTATGCAGTATCTCTTTCCAGTCGGCTCAGGCCCGTCGTCAAAGACATGCCCCAAATGAGCTTGGCATTTTTTACAAAGCACTTCAGTCCGCATATCGCCCAGACTTTCATCAGGTTTTGTTTCTATTTTTTCCTGCGAGAGCGGATCAAAAAAACTTGGCCACCCCGTGCCCGAATCAAATTTTGCTTCAGACGAGAAAAGCTCATCCCCGCAAACCGCGCATTTATAGACTCCTTTTTCATGATTATCGTAAAGTTTTCCGTTAAATGCAGGCTCGGTGCCTTTCTCAAACGCAATATGATAAAGCTCGGGCGGGAGCTCTTTTTTATAATCGTCTTTTGTTTTATTATTTTGCATAATTGTTTTTTCTTGACAAGGAAAAGTTATACATTAATCCCTAAAAAACTTTTGACGGCCAAACCGATTATATATGTCACAGAGACAGCGAGCGCCATAATTATCAAATTAATTGAAATCCGCCGCCTAATGTCCATTCCTGAAAGAAAAGCGGCTATATATGAAACTACAATCATCATAATCCCTGCAACAATCAGGGGAGCTGCAACACTGCGCGCTCCAAAAAAAACAGGCAAAACCGGAAATAACGAACCAACGAAATAAGAAATTCCTACAACAAGCGCTGAAAGGAACGGCTTTTCTTTTCCATCAACCTCAAGGCTTTCCCTCAAAAACTTTTTCTTCAAATATTCCGTTCTCGAAACTTCACTCTCTGAACTTATTGCGACAAACGCCCCTGCCGCCATCGAAATCGCGCCCGCAACCGCCACAGTCAGAGCGGCGGCAAGAACAGTTGAGGCAGTCTGAAGAGCTGCAAAAAAACCACTAACTGCTCCGAGAATTTCCACAATTCCATCATTCATGCCCAGAAAAATATCGCGGATTCTTTCTGGACGAATGCGCTTGCTGATCGACTCTGAAATAAGCGCGTCCTCATGCTTAAATTCATCCACTAAAACACCTTCGACTGCGCTCCCAAGCGGAACATCTCGATAAATCTCCCAAACGGCCAAGTATTTCTTAACGCCGCGAATTTCAATTGCTTCTAGCGTAACGTGAATTCCGATCTCGCCGAAAATTCTGCAAAAAAGCACAATGAAAAAAAGTTTAACGCACCTGAAAAAATCCAATTTTTCAATTTTTATTTCGAAAAATTTCTGCCAGAACGCAAAGTGCTTTTCCTCGACAGGAATTAAATCCAAAAGCGTTGCAAGCGTGTCGCCTTTGGCAAACAAAGACAGTCTTTTATATAAAGTTAAATCGAAAAGCTCGTCAGAAACGAGAAGATAGCTCAATTTTTTGGGAATTTTGAGATCACTCATGTGATTTATTAATTTCTATTAATTTTTTTCTATAATTTTGCCCCGAAATAATTCTGATATTCGAGCGCGCAACTTTGAAGTAACCGGAAAGCGCTTCGATTATCGCGAGATTCGCCTTGCCATCAGCGGGCGGTTCTTTTACCGAAACTCTAAAATTCCCTTCATTGATTTTTATAACTTCGCTTTTTTTGGCATTCGGTTTTGCCTCCACGACGATTTTCATCAGATTATTCAGATATTACACGCAGATATTCCTTTTTTCTCCAAATATTGCTGGTGATAATTTTCAGCAGGATAAAAAACTCCAACAGGAACAATTTCAGTAACTACAGGATTTTCATATTTATTTGATTGAGCCAGTCGCTCTTTCGATTTTATTGCCGATTTCTCCTGTTCTTCAGTGTGAAAAAAAACCGCGGAACGATATTGTTTTCCGATATCGTCGCCCTGCCGGTTTAACAGAGTCGGGTCGTGATTTGCCCAAAAATTTTCGAGTAACTCTTCAAAAGAAATTACTTCGGGATCAAAAGTAACTTCAACCGCTTCGGCATGTCCCGTTTTTCCGGAGCAAACATCTTCATATGTCGGGTTTGCAAAAGTTCCGCCCGTATAGCCAACGCGCGTTTCCTTGACGCCGTTCAAATGCCTGAAAACTTCTTCCACCTGCCAAAAACACCCCGCCGCAAAGGTCGCTTTCTTAAGTTTTTTTGTCACGATTTCTTCCATAAAAATTACAACTCAAGCGGAGCCGCTTTTTTTTCTTCGGTAATCTCCGTTTTGGTGGAAGTTGGTAAATGGCCGAAAATCTTTTTGTATGAAGCGTGGACAATAAAAGGGACGGCAATCCCAATTATCATTCCTCCCAAAATATCAGATGGAAAATGTACGCCCGCAACAACCCGCGCCACAGTCATTATAAAAGTAGCAATGATAAACCAAAAACCCCATTTTTTATTGAAAATAAAAACAGAAGCCGCAAGCGCGAAATAAAAAGTTGCATGTCCCGAAGGAAATGAATTTCCTGCCTCCGAAATTAATTGATTGACATTGTAAAGCGCGAAAGGGCGCAGGCGCTCGTAAAAAAATCGGATCGCTGGAGTTATAATGCCGCGCGAAAAAACCACCGAAATCAGCGTGAGACGGAAAATATAATATTTTTCCGGACGCGAATAAGCAGAGCGGATTAAAAAAACAAAAAATAAAATTATCAAAATGTAAGCGAGCCAGCGCGCAAAAAAAACAATAACCCAATCCCAAAAAATCGACTTCCCCGCGAGGTCATTTAAAAGAAAAAATAGTTTTATGTCAAACTCCTGCATAATAAATATTATAACGTAAAAGCGGAAATGAGGGTGGAAATCATCCAGTGCTGGGTAGATGTGAAACTTGCAGGGGCTGAGGGAATCGAACCCCCGACCGATGGTTTGGAGCCATCGATTATGCCACTTAACTAAGCCCCCGAATGAAAATTTTTAGGAGTCGCAGTGGGAACTTGACCGGCTGGAGTTTTATTTCCGCCCGTATCGCGCAAAATTTTTAAATGCATGCTGTGGAAAACGAGCGAGACCCATGAAAGCGCAATGGAAAAAATTATCAGCGTGTCCCCTATTACGGTAAAGCCGAACCAAACCTCAAACAGCAGCAATAAAAGAACACCTAAAATATAAAACGTAAACCGCATTCGATCAAGCGCGAATTTGTAGTCATCCTCGGAGGGTAGAAATTTGCCGTCTGAAATCCTGAATTCGAGCATCCTGATTAATCCCAAAAAGATCCACCCCATAAAAAACCACAAAACGAATTGAAACCACAAATATCCAGAATCCATTAAAATGAAGCTAATCACAACCCCCAAAAGAATATCTCTCGTTACATCAAGAATCGCCCCAAGATTTGTTACCCTATTAGAATTTCTCGCAAGCGACCCGTCAAGGGCGTCCGAAAACCCCGCGATCATGGTAACAAAAAAAATGACGAGCATCGGCGCCTGCCATGAATATAACAGATAGAGCAGAAAGACAAGAAAAAATCCGATTACGGTAACGCCGTTCGGGGAAATAAAATCCATTCGGTCTGTCAAAAATCTAAGCTTCCGATCGCGCCAAATCGTTTCAAAGCTGGTCGTATTTTCCAGAAATAGAAAAAGATTTTCTCTCCTGATCAAATGCGGCATTACAAAATAGCCGAACAAAATAGCAAGCCCGAAAACGATTATAGCGGTCATGTAAATTTATTAGATTTTCGCTTCTTTGTGAGAAGTGTGTTTTTTACACCACTTGCAGAACTTGTTTAATTCAATTTTACGCTCAACTTTCTTCTTATTTTTCGTTGTGTAATAGTTGAACCGCTTGCAATTCTTGCACTGCATTTTAAATAATCTGTCTTGAGACATATTATTATTATATCCGAAAACGGTCTAAAACTCCAGAGCTATCGCTATATTTACGAAAAGGGCTCATTTATATAAAATGAGACTAATGAACGCCGTGCGATTGGGAACTTATCTTGCGCTAACCGCAGCTCTGATATCGGGAATTGCGAATTTTATTTCAAAAATCGCGGTCACAGCCATAAAAGATCCCGTCCTTTTTACGACTTTAAAAAACGCCCTAGTGGCGGTTTTTTTAATCTCCGGCCTTGTTTTGTTTAAAAAACTCTCCGAGCTTAAAACTTTAAACCGCAAGGACTGGCTCATGCTTATTTCAGTCGGCTTGGTTGGCGGCGCTTTGCCCTTCGCTTTATTTTTTTCAGGCTTAGAGCATTCATCGGCGATTAATGCGGGACTTATCCATAAATCCTTGTTCCTGTGGGTTGCGATTTTGGCTATTCCAATTTTGGGAGAAAAATTCTCCGGCATGCAATGGCTCGGCGTGGGAGCTTTATTCGCGGCGAACCTATTTGTAGGCGGGTTCGCAGGTTTCAAATTTAATTTTGCCGAACTCCTGATTCTTTTTGCAACAATTCTTTGGGCGATCGAAAGCATCATTGCAAAAATCGCGCTCAAAAATATTTCGAGCTTAACTGTCGCGTCAGCGCGGATGGTTTTCGGATCTCTCGCGCTTTTGATTTATTTATCAATTTCCGGCGCTCCCTTTAACGCAATAACTTCCCTGAATCAAGTTGAGTGGGGCTGGACCTTGCTCTCATCCCTATTTCTCCTTGGATACGTTACAACATGGTATTCGGCGCTCAAGATGGCCCCGGCTTCGCATGTTGCAGCCCTCTTAGTTCCGGCGACGCTCATTACCAATATACTTTCCGCTGTTTTTGTCCAAGGAACGTTGCCTTTCAATCAAGTTGCAAGTTCCGCGCTTCTTCTACTCGGAGTATTGTTCGTAATTGTGTTTGCGAAAACAAATCTCCCCAAAACTGCTCCATTAAAGCATATTTC
The DNA here is from genome assembly GCA_016186825.1 of Candidatus Giovannonibacteria bacterium. Taxonomy (GTDB): domain Bacteria; phylum Patescibacteriota; class Minisyncoccia; order JACPKW01; family UBA11713; genus JACPKW01. The sequence continues at coordinate 187,637 of JACPKW010000004.1, read as the reverse complement.
CTGACATGGACGGTGTTTTACGCTGTTCGCGATACGCCTTTGGCCCAAACCGCCTCCACTACTGCGGTCCCGATCAAAATCGGGAGATGCTTGATTATCTAAAGGAGGACGAATCGGACCCAGGACTTCGCGTTCTTCTCGGCGCTTTTGAAACAATGTTTCCATATTTGAATTTCATCGCGCATGAAAATAAAATCAAAGATCCTTTTGATGACCGCGTTGTTGAGGCATATTGGATCGGAAACAATCTTCTTGACAAAATAGAGAAAAAAACTTTCTGGAGGCACCTTGATGAAATGCATAAAATTCCAAAGCGCATCGGCAAAAAAGACTTTGAAATAGTTAGCGATAAGATTAGGCAGGGAGCTGTCCCGCACCATTCTTTTCATGTTTTTTCAATCTGGAAGCGGACTGGGCACTTCGAAGAAGCGCATACGCTCAAAAGCATGGATTCATGCAGGGTAAGCTGGGGCGAAGTAAAAGAAGTCTCCGGTCCTGCGATAAAAGTTTTGACGGAGCCTCTGATTTTAAACGGCTGCAAACTGATGCTTGGAAAACCGGTCTCTAAAAAAATTTCAAGAAATCTTGAGACATCGTATGATATTGAACAGCTTAAATCAGGTGACATCATATCCATACACTGGAACGTCCCATGCGAAGTTATCTCACCCCTGCAAGCGGAGGAGTTAAAAAAATATACGCTCCGGCATATCGCGCTTGCAAATCAAGCAATATGAAAAAGCAAATTTTTGTTTTCGGAAATCCCGATCTCGAAATGGATTCACTTCCTATTCGAATTCTGCCCGAACTTCAAAAAATATTTCCTGAAATTGAGTTTGAAGTTCTCGATCCGAACGAAGAATGGGAAATCCCAGCAGAAATAACAATTATTGATACTGTCGAGGATATTTCAAAGCCGCAAATGTTTTACGATCTAAAAAATTTCAGGCCCCCTCCCCGCCTGACTATGCATGACTTTGACGCTTATTCAAATCTGCGCCATCTCCAAAAAATCGGAAAATTAAAAAAAATCACTGTCATCGCCATTCCGCCAAACTTTGATCCAATGCGAGCGAGCTTACTTCCAATCCACTTTGAGAAAATGCGCGGCGCAGCTCATGCAGGGATCGTAGGCGCGGATTAATTTCTCAATTTCAAAAACTATTTCTTCCTTTGAAGATTCGGGAATTAAATCTTCCACCAGACGCGCGACATCTTCTTCAATGTTCACCTGATTTTGGCCCGTGGGAACAATAACCTCCCCCGATTCAACAGTCCCATCCTTCTTTAATTTCACCATGTGATATAAGGTTCCTCGCGGAGCCTCAACAACGCCAACGCCAACTGCTTCCCTGTTTGTTCCTTTCTGCAAAGCTTCCGGCTCAAATTTTCGATTTTGCAAAATTTCAATCGCATCATCAATAGAATGCAAAATCTCAACGGTCTGCGCAATATTTGTATAAAAGACGTCGGTCGACGGGAATAAATTCAAAGTGGTTGCGAGCGTTTCTTTTGTTCGCGGATGCAAAAGATCTTTCGCGAGATTCATTCTCGAGAGCGCGCCAACCATATATGCTTCGCCTTCGTGTTTATAAGCCGAAGCCTGGGAATACGGCAGAACTACGCGCTCAAGATGCTCGCGGAAGTTTTTTTCAGGAACTCGCTCCCCTTTTGATGTTAAAATATCACCGTCAATAAAACCATAACGGTCTTTTGGGACAAGCGCCATAAAATTTGTATTACGATCAAAATGAAACGGGGAATTTTCAAATACTTTTACAAGCCTGATTACCGCGGGCCGAATCGCTTCCAGTTTTTCGATTGCAATTTTAATTTCAGGAGCGCCTGGGATCTGATTAAAACCCCCGATATTCGGATAGAGCGCGTGGACAGACCGCCCAGCCACAAGCGTAGAAAGAAAATTCCCCGCGGCTTTAATTTCAAAAGCGTCATTCAAAAGCTCGCCTTCAATAGGATCGTTTTCATCAAAATCAAGAAAAGCGTCTTTCCCAAAAATATCCGGCATCGCAAAAAGATAAAGATGCAAAGCGTGGTCACGGATGTTGAGTCCATACATTGTGAGCGCGCGCAGCGCCATCGTCTGCTCCGAAGGCTTAATGCCTAAAGCATTCTCGCACGCCTCAATAGAAGCAAGAATATGCGCATTAGAGCATGTCCCGCAAATCCTCGACAAAAGTTGAGGAAGCGCGATGACGGGCTTCCCCTCCATCGCTTTTGTAAAAAATCGCTTGAATTCTGTAATTTTAAAATGCACGTGCTCAACTCTATTTTCTCGCACACGAATTTCAAGCGAAGCAGATCCTTCTACTTTGGTCAAACGATCCAAAGTTAAATCAAAATTATTGTGCATTATTTTATATTTTGCAGCTCACTAACAAGACCATTAACTGCTTCCAAAAATTTATTGCCATCCATGGGGCATCCTCCAACTTCAGCATCAACCTTAACAACCTCGAAAACCTTCAGAACTTTCGGCAAAGCCGCAAAACGCGCCGTCAAAAATTCGATTTCCCTTTTTTGCCCTTCACTGAAATAATTTCGCTGCCCAGCAGGCATGCCCACAACAGCGCAGGCGCCAACCGCAACAAGTTTTTTGGATTTTTCGCGGATTTGGCGCAATCTCTCCGCTTGTTGGTCGGAAGCGATTGCGCCTTCGATAAATGCGACATCCAGCTCATCAAGAATATTCTGGCTTTTCAAAACTCGGGCATGCCTGAAATCGAAAAGTTTTTTCCAATCTCGCCAGTGATCGTTCATCAACTCCGTGAAAACCACTGTGTTGTCTTCGCAACATGAAAAAGAAAACCACCCAACCTTTATTTTTGGTTTTTCTAAATCGTTTTCAGCCATAATTAAGAAACTAAAGTTTTAAGTTCAAAAGCGGGATTTGCGAGATCGGTTTCATGCCCTGAAATATTTATGTCATTTTCAATTAACTTTGAAATGGGAGCAAGTTCAGCTGTTCGATTTATCAAAGTAGCCCCGATGATTTCATCGTCTTTTAAAATTATTCTCGAATACCAGCCATTTTCAGGATTTCCCCGCGTTATTATTTGGCGGCCTTCAAGCGGCCTTACATCACCAATGAAAGCGACGTTTATGCCAAAAGCGGTGGTCGTATAGAAAGAGACCATTTTAAACGGCACATGCTCTCCTGTCATATTCAAAGCCGCGCGTCTGCCCTGCATTTGCGCGTTTACCCAATTTCCGAGCTGAACCCGCTCACCCAAAATTAAGTCCTTAAATTCTGCAATATCACCTGCGGTCCAAATATCGGGGAGATTCGTTTCGAGATATTCGTTTGCTAAAATTCCGCGGCCAGTTTCAATCCCCGCGTTTTTAATCCAATCAAGTTTAAAATTAAGCCCAATCCCGACAATGATTAAATCGCATGGGATGGATTCGCCGTTTTTTAATATCGCCTCTTCGACTGTTTCATCCCATAAAACGCGCCCCACTTCCGATTCGCGATAAATTTTTACGCCACGCGTTTCCAGAGCCTTCTCAATCATCGCGCCGGAAGCTTCGTCCAGAAGGTTTGACCAAAAATGCTTTTCTCTCATCACAAGCGAAACTTCAAGCCCGGCAAGGCGAAGCATTTCGCACATTTCGAAACTTACAAAACCTCCGCCGACTACAACTGCTTTCTTCGCCATCTTAACTGCATCAATAATTTCCTTCGCGTCCGCAAGAGATCTTAAATAATGAACGCCGCTTACAGGAATTTTGAGCTCCCACTTTCTTGTTTCTCCCCCATATGCAAGCAGGAGCTTCTCATAAATAATTTCAGTGCCGCCATCGAGCACAATTTTTTTTAAAGCCGGATTGAGCGAGACTGCTCGCTTGCCCAGAAGAAGTTCAATATTTTTTTCCTGATACCAAGAATCGGTTTTTAGCCAAATTTGGTCAAAAGAAATCTTCTCCAAAAAAAAATTTGGCTTCGAAAGCATAATCCGCGAATAAAGCCGAGCAGGTTCGTCCGAAATGATAGAAATTGATCCTTCTTTATCCCGCAAGCGAATTGTTTCCGCCGCAGTTGTTCCGGCAATCCCCCCTCCGATGATCAAGTAGCGGACAGATTTCATTTTCAAGGATATATCTGTTTATCCGCCTCATTGTATAAAAAAATTGCCTTCGTGGGGCAAGATTGGGCGGCGAGCATGAGATCTTCATCGGAAATTGCAGAATTTTCGAGTTGCATTTTTTTCGCTGGTCCTGAATTTTTTACGCCGCCATGCTGTTTTAACACTCCTTTATTTTCTGAGTCGAGTTCAAAAACGCTCCCAGCAGAAACAACGCAGCTCGCCGCGCCTATACATAGATCTCTGTTTACTAAGATTTTTTTTATCGCCATTGACTTAATTATATTCTACCAAAAACCCGAATCAAGAAAAGTTTTACACTTGAGCCTGGGGGCGGACTTGCACCGCCGACCTTACGCTTACCATGCGTATGCTCTATCTACCTGAGCTACCCAGGCTTACAGCCTAAAAAAGGCTATCAGTTTTTTTGAGTTTAGCCAAATTCTTTATTTATACCTTCATCACTCTTCGCAAATTATAGAGCTGATACCAAAAAGGCATGTTAACAACATCATAAAAATCAGAATGATTAATCTGACGGCCTCCAAATCTTTGTTTAAATTTGGACAAATTTTCCCAGCCTTTGTACGTTTCTCCCAAAGAAATTCCGCCTAAATTGAAATTTTCGCAGCCTATTTTTTTAGCATGGCGGATCGCAGCCCAGAGCGCCGAATAGGAAGGAGATAAATTTCGGTATTTATTGGCAGAACCGCTAAAAATATAGTTTGCACTTTTGTTATACACAATAATTAAATTGATAACGAGAACTTCCTCCTGATATTTCGCGGCGGCCAAGTAAGAATTCGGAATTTTTGAAATATTTTTAAAAATACTTTCATAATACTTTTTAGGATGAAGCGAAAAACCGTCTCTTATCGAAGTCTCAACCATCAAATTATAAAAGGTGTCAAAATATTTCTCAAAATCGTGAGTTATTATCTCTGATGCGATGCCGTTTTTGTCCGCAAATCTGATAGAGTAGCGGGTCGCTTTATGCATCCCAGCGAGCAATGCTTCCTCGTTTTTATCAAGAGGCAAGACCCAGTCGGTCCGCGGCTGGAAGTGAGCAGCATGATAAGTGACTTTCTTAGCTTTTTTAAAAAAACTCTCAACTAAAGTTTTATCATCTGGAGGCGGTGAGAAATCCAATCTCACAAAGACCGCATTTTCTTTTTTTGCAATTTTCATTATTTTACTTTTAAGTTCCGCGAGAAGACCTTTCGAAAAATTTGCAAGCACGGGTCCGTATGGAGAATATAAATAAGACTTCCCAAGCAAAAGTGGATACTTAACTAACTGAAAATACCCAACATGTGTTCCACCTTCATATATGACGTAGCGCTTCGCTTCTCTTCCAAAATCCTTCTGCCAGTCTCCATAAAATTTCGCCTGCGTAAAATAAACGCTCGGATCCAAAATAGCCGGGTCGAAATCCTCATTTTCGTTAAGCTCTCTAAAAAGATAATTGCTCATTAAAATCAGCCTATGCTCTCATTATAAAACAAAGCGTAGCATTCGCTACGCTCGTTCCGGAAATTTAGAGAGGTCATTGATATTATGAAATACATGTGCCTTATACAGCCGCTCCTTGCCCAGGATCTCGAAAACCGGCATTGATGGCCGCTTGCACCTCTCGCAGGCAACTTCTTTCGCTGAACGGAGATTCATCATTTGCACACAATCCTCGCATCTCGCGAAAGTACCAAAACCGTTTCCTAACGAACCCAATTCCGTCAAGGAAACCACCAAGCAGTTGGAGCAATATAACATAGAGCACCTCCCTATCTTAGCTCTTCAACTTATGAACTATGCCCTATTTATTAAACCAGCTCCATATAAATTTTAAAAGGCACAAATAAAAGAATTTTATAGCTGCGCATTAGCGCCGCATTGGAAAAGTCAATGCCTCGCAGTGCAAAGCGCGGCCGAATCGGTCGGGCAAAAATCGGAAAGTTTGATATTGAAAAATCCCCCCGCGAAAATTCGGAAAGGCGGCGCCTGCCCGCCGAAGCCTCAATGCAGGCGGGGAGCCGCATCGATGACAATTTTCCCGCCACATATTTACATTTTAGAAGGCGGGATCCCGCTAAAAGCGGTGACAAGTTTTTCCCTGCCTGCCGGCAGGCAGGTTTGGCGGCATTCTAATTATGAATTATAAATACAAAAAATCAGAATCATATTTTTCCATCCCATTCTTGGAAAAATCTATCGAGATATTCTTCCATAAACCGATGACGACCTTCGGCAAGTTCTTTTGCGGTTTTAGTGTTCATCCTATCTTTCAGGAGCAAAAGTTTTTCATAAAAATGATTTATGGTTGAGCTTTCGCTCTTAAAATATTCCTCTTTCGACTGTTGCATAGACGACTTTTTGCTCGGATCAAACATAGGCCGATTCTTAAATCCGCCGTAAGCAAATGTGCGGGCGACACCAATGGCTCCGATTGCGTCAAGCCGGTCGGAATCTTGAACAACTTTACCCTCAAGTGTTTTCATTTCAGTTTTTACGCCCGCACCCTTAAAAGACATGCTCATGATAATATCGCAAACTTGATTAATGACTTCAGCGGACACAGAATATTTTTCAAGAATTTGCTGAGCTATTTTTGGACCGACAGTATCGTCTCCGTCGTGAAATTTCCAGTCCGCTATATCGTGGAGAAGTGCGGCAAGTTCTACTAAAAAAATATCGGCACTTTCACTTTTGCCGATGTGTTTGGCCATATTCCAAACTCGTACGATGTGCCACCAATCATGTCCAGACCCTTCACCTTCGAGTTTTTGCCTTACTTCATCGGCGACTTTTTGTATAGTTTTTTCTTGTTCAGTATTCATAGGATTAAAAATTTTTCTTTTCCCAAAATTCAAAATATGGTTCGAGCCGATGTTTTTCTCCGGGTTCCCTGCCTACCGGCAGACAGGTTTGGCGGCAAATTCTTAAAAACTAATAACCCCAACCACTATACTTATGCGTACTGCTATTATCAGACAAATAATTATCAATCTTCCAACTATTATTTTGTTTTACTGTAACAAAGTAAACAGTGTAAGGTTGGGCTGGACCAAAATCTCCGCCCACACCTTCAGGATAATAACTTCGCTGTTCCTGAACCTTGGTAGTGCAACTGCCGGAAGCATTTTTGCTCGGGTCCTCCAAGATTTTAAAGGCGGGTTGGTTAAAATTAGTTTGCCCGGAACTGTAGAGGCGCGGACCCGCCGTGTCGCTTCCGGAAAGGTGAACGTAAGTAGAAGAATCGCCGGGCAGTTCGGCGGAGGTGAACAATGCCAAAACGCCTCGTGCATCTCTTTTCACTTGAGCGTTCTCAAAGGTATTTACTAAATCTATGATTTTATCTTTTTCCGAAAGACATAAGTCAGAGATTGCCCCAGAGGGACTGTTTGGTGTTGTTTGTACCGTTCCATTTGGGGATGTTGATTGCTGCAAAGTCGTTGAGGGCGTTTCAGTTTTTTGCCTCAAAAAGAAAACGCCCGCAAGAGCAACAACTATAACAATGCCGATTAGAATTACGATATTTAAAAATCCTTTATTCATATTGATTAAAAATTTTTCTTTTCTTCTTTCAGTTAAAACATGGTTCAAGCCGATTATTTTTCCGGGTTCCCTGCCTACCGGCAGGCAGGTTTGGCGGCAAATTCCTTAAAATTCTATTTTATGAATTTGAAAGTTGAAGCTATTTTAGAAACATTTCCGTCTGCTTCTAAGCCAAAAGACCTAAACCAGTAAATATATGGGTCTTTATAGAAATAATAAGTTACGGCCGAGGGCTGCTGTGGACTATTTCCGTAATAAACCGCCTTGAGTCCACTTAGGTTCTCCCTAGTAGTAAAATCGGTAATTTGCACAGATTCCCTTACTTGTTCAACACTGTTCTTCGCTTCAACATATCGTTGAATATTGATTTTTAGCTGGCTCAGACTCCTTATAGGTTGTTCTCCTTTAAAACTGAAGCCGAATGGATATAATTTTTCCTGAGGAGTAACGTTAAAATCTGCGATACTTTCGCCCACACCGCGTGGACCAGAAATATTGAATATATAATTATATGCTCCCTGCGTGTCCGGTACTTTCTGGCCAGCACCGAATGGGAACTCTTTTGGATAATGAAACTCAAAACCAAATTCTTCATTTCGATGCGTTTTCCAATTTGCAGTTTCGTCTGCTGGCGTTGGAGTAGATGCTTGCGGCGTTGGAGTTGGGATTCCGGCTGGAGGTGTTGTTATCGTCTGTTGTGTAGCTGGTCCCTGTTTATTCGTCAAAGCAAAATATCCAACTGTACCTACAAGTATTACGATTACTGCTATCAAAACTATATTTGTAAAACCTTTTTGATTGTCCATGTTCATTTCTTTATTATTTAATAATTTTCGACTATATGATTAAAAATTTTCTTCCCCCAAAATTAAAATATGATTCGAGCCGATGTTTTTAACGGGTTCCCTGCCTGCCGGCAGGCAGGTTTGGCGGTTTTGAGCGGTGCGGCTCCCTTCGACTTCGCTCAGGACAAGCCGCCGCCTTTCCGTCCGCCAGCTGGCGGATTCGCTGGGGGGACTTCCTCACCGTCGCAGGCGGAGAAATGCGACGTGCCCCGTAGTAAGCTTTGCTTTACTACCGGGGTTCGGACTAATTCAAGAATACTGCCTCAGAAAGGAATTCTCAAGTTTGAAAGGTTCGCCTCGCCTCGCTCGGCCGAATCGGTCGGGCAAAAATCGGAAAGTTTGATATTGGTGCGTGGGGTAGGATTCGAACCTACGTAGCCCGTCAGGGCGCGTGGTTTACAGCCACGTGCGATTGACCACTCCGCCACCCACGCATATATAAACAATAAATTTTAACTCTCTTTAAGCTAAATGGCAGGTCGTCCCGCCTACAGCGGGATGCGATTGACCACTCCGCCACCCACGCATATATAAACAATAAATTTTAACTCTCTTTAAGCTAAATGGCAGGTCGTCCCGCCTACAGCGGGATGCGATTGACCACTCCGCCACCCACGCATATTAAAATTTAAAGCGCAAATACGTCACAAAACAAAAAAGCCCTAATAAGCTTTTATTAGAGAATATTATATTATTTAAGAAACCTGAGCAACTTCTTTTAGAATTTTTTTCTTTTTGGAAGCCAAAACTTCGATTTCGATTTCCTTACCCCGCGCGTCTACAGATATTAAGCTTCCGGGTTTTATCTCGCCTGAAACAAGCTTTTCCGCAAGCGGATTTAAAATTTTATTTTGAATCAAGCGTTTAAGCGGCCGCGCTCCGTAATTCGTGTCATACCCTTCCGCAATCAGAAAGTCTTTCGAGTTTTGAGAAATTTTGATCGTGATATCTTTTTCGCTGAGCCGTTTCATCATTTTCAGAAGCTGGATTTCAACAATGTGCCGAAGATTTTCTTTCGAAAGCGAGTTGAAAATTATAACTTCGTCGAGACGATTTAAAAATTCAGGGCGAAAACGCGATTCAAGCGCCTTCCGGATCTTGTCTTTAAGCTGTTCCTCTTGCTTCTCTTTCGTTTCTTCATCAGACTGAAAGCCGAGTTTTTCCATTTCACGCACAAATTCCGATCCGACATTGGAAGTCATAATAATTATTGAGTTTTTGAAATTTACGTGACGCCCCTTTGCATCCGTAAGTCGCCCATTATCAAGAATCTGAAGCATGATATTAAAAACTTCCGGATGCGCCTTTTCAATTTCGTCGAACAAGAGCACGGCATAGGGGCGGTGCCGGATTAACTCCGTAAGCTGACCGCCTTCCTCATAGCCAACATAACCCGGAGGAGAACCGATAAATTTTGAAACCGTATGCCGTTCCATATATTCGGACATGTCCACACGAATCAAAGATTTTTCGTCATTAAACATAAATTCGGCAAGTGCGCGCGCAAGCTCGGTCTTCCCCACCCCGGTCGGGCCCAAAAATATAAACGAGCCGATCGGTTTATCCTCGTCCCCGATTCCGGCCCGCGAACGGCGGACCGCATGCGAAACTTTTGAAATTGCCTCGTCTTGGCCCACGACCCGCTTTTTTAGATCCTCTTCCATGCGCGTAAGTTTTTTTGCCTCGCCCTCGAGCATTTTAGAAACAGGAATTCCGGTCCAACGCGAAACCACCCCTGCAATATCTTCTTGGGTAATTTCCTCTTTCAAAATCATCCGTTCCTGTTGAAGTTTTCGAAGCCTTCCCTCCTCAGATTTTAGACGGCGTTCGAGTTCTGGAATGCGCCCATAGCGAATTTCAGCAACCTTAGAAAGATCGCTTTTCCGTTCTGATCCCTCTGCCTCCAGTCTCAAAGTTTCTAGATCGCGCTTAACCTGGCGAATGTTTGTAATCGTTTCTTTTTCATTTTTCCATTTAAGTTCCAGCCCGCTTATTTTTTCTTTGAAATCTTCGACTTCTTTTTGAATTTCTTTTGTTTTCTGTTTCGATTTGGGACTCGAATCTTTTTTGAGCGCTTCTTTCTCTATTTCCAGTTTCAAAATCTGGCGGTTTGTGTTTTCAAGTTCCTCGGGCATGCTGTCAAGTTCAAGGCGCAAAGCGGACGCCGCTTCATCCAATAGATCCACCGCCTTATCGGGCAAAAATCTATCCGAAATATAGCGCGATGAAAGGCTCACCGCCGCTTGAATAGCTTCGTCTGAAATGCGGACTCCATGATGCAGTTCGTACTTATCCTTAATTCCGCGAAGGATGCTCACCGTGTCTTCAAGCGAAGGCTCTTCAACATAAACCGGCTGGAAACGGCGCGCCAAGGCCGGATCGCGCTCAATATATTTTTGATACTCTTTCAAAGTTGTTGCGCCAATCGCATGAAGTTCACCCTTCGCCAAGGCGGGTTTGAGCATATTCGAAGCGTCGATTGCCCCTTCCGCCGCGCCTGCGCCGACAATAGTATGAAGCTCATCAATAAAAAGAATTATTTTCCCGGAGGCGCGCTCAATTTCGCGCGTTACGGATTTCAAGCGCTCTTCAAATTCGCCGCGATATTTTGTGCCCGCAACCAGCGAGCCGAGGTCGAGCGCGATCAGTTCTTTGTCTTTCAAAATTTCGGGAACATCGCCCGCCGCGATCCTGCGCGCGAGACCTTCCACAATTGCAGTTTTTCCAACCCCTGCTTCTCCGATCAAAACGGGATTATTTTTTGTGCGCCTGGACAAAACCTGCATCACGCGCCGTATCTCATCCTCCCGCCCAACAACTGGATCGAGCTTGTCCTGACGCGCAAGACGCGTCATATTTTTTGCGTAGCGCTCCAAAACTTGAAGCTTTACTTCAGTCTCCGCGCCCCCGACTTCCGCCACGCGATCTTTGCCGCGCACATCCGCAAGCGCGCGTACTACAGATTCTTTATCAATCCGGAAGCGCGTTAAAATTTCCTTAGCGCGCGAAGGCACTTCCAAAAGGCCTAGAAACAAATGTTCAGTTGAGATAAAATCGTCTTTCAAATGAATCGCGGCTTTGTGCGCTTCCTCGAGTGTTCTCCCAAGTTCGGGTGTCAAGTAAATTTGCGGCGAGGGCATTACAACGTTCGTCCGCATCCCGCCGTCAAGCGTATCTAAAATAGAATCTGTTAAAAGAGAGAGGTCAATTTCGAGTTTGTCGAGTATTGAAATTACGACTCCTTCGTCTTGCAATATCAAAGCAGCCAGAAGATATAACGGATCAATCTGGTTTTGCCCTCTTTCTATTGCAAGCTCATGTGCGCGCCTGATCGCTTCTTGAGCTCTTTGTGTAAAATTATTAAACGGCGGCATGTTAGTTTGCTAGTTAATAGTTTATAGTTTATAGTTTATAGTTTATAGTTCGTGGTGGATTGCTTTAGTAATAATAATGACGTTCCAGTTTATCACTTTATTTCCTTTCTTCAAGTGTTGCTTCGACCGTAAATTCCTTGCCTTCTCTCAAGATTTTTAATTTAACTTTATCGCCCACTTTTTTTCGCGCAATCAGGTCGCCGAGCGTATTATCCTGTGTAATTTTCACTCCTTCGAATTCGAGCACGATATCTCCTTCTTTGAGCCCGGCCTTCGAAGCGGGAGAATTCGCGATTACCGCATTTTCCGCGCCGGAGGACATTAAGAGCGCTCCATAATCAACCGCAAGCTTTTTCTCGGTTTTCATGGCAGGCGTTATCGTCACATACCTAACGCCCAAAAACGGATAAACGATTCTGCCGAAAGATTTTACGTCATTGATCGCTTTTTTTACCGCATTTATCGGCAAGGCAAAACCAATGTTTTCCGCACCCGAGGCCATCGCGACATTTATCCCGATTGCCCTGCCCGTCAGATCCAAAAGCGGACCGCCCGAATTTCCCGGATTGATTGCGGCATCAGTCTGAATTACCTGCTGAAGTTTTTCAACACCGGAAGAGATTCCGCCAGCAACTACCGTCCGGCGCAACCCAGAAATTACCCCAGTCGAAACCGTGTTCTGAAATTCTCCAAGCGCATTTCCAATCGCAACCACGCTCTGGCCCACTTGCAAAGAATCGGAATTCCCAAGCGGGATATACAGATAGCCGCCACCTTCAATTTTTATCACGGCAATGTCCTGAACCGGATCGCGCGCAAGCACTTTTGCGGTTATTTTCTTTCCGTCATTCATTATAACTGTGTATTCGGCTTCCGCGTCTTCGACGACATGCCGGTTTGTTACAATCATGCCGTCAGACGAAATCAAAAAACCCGTTCCGGCAGAAATCTGTCTTTTCTCCGTCCCGCGCTGGCGATATTGCGGAACCAAGAAATCCGGCGTTAAAAACTGCTGGAAGAAATTGTCGCCCTCAAAAGGGTTCACAAAGTATTGTTCAATAACAGGAACATCCTTGGTAGCGATAACGCTTACAACAGCGGGGGTTACATTTTTTACGAGCTGAATCGTGATTTCCTCCTGCGTCAGAACTTTGTCCAAAGTTTCCGGTTCGATTGTAGGCGTTTGCCCTATAACACGCTGAATGGTTTGAGTTAATCCGGGCGGATTTTGCGAAGTAAGAGAAACTGAAACAATTCCAGTCACCATTGAAGTAACAAAACTTACAAGCAGGACCAGAAGTATAAGCTGTGTTTTCGTAAGATTTTCCATAAATTTTCGCTATTTTTATATTATCAGAAAAATAACGAAAAATCAAGAAAAATCGTTATAAAATTATGGATTTTGTGCCAAAAATTCTTTTAGTGAAAGACCAGTTTTTTCTCTCATTATTCTATCCACATAACTCGACAAAAATATAAACTCTTTGCGCTCAGAGGTTGTTTCTCCTTGTGTAAGGGCAACAAATAATCCGACAATATTTCCACTATAAGTATCAACAAAAATTCCTCCGGAAGAGCCTTGTTGGGCAGAAATTGCTCCTTTCATGTAGGCCGCCTCGGCAATATTTTCGCTTTGGTCGATATTTAAAAGATTCTCAACCGAGCCGAGACTTAAAAGAATCGTTGTATTTTTTAAAATCGCCTCGGAGCCTAAAAATTCATTCGGGAATCCCAATGAATATAATACTTCGCCCTCTTTCATTGAATAGTCAGGATCAAATTCAAAATAAGAAAAAACCTCCGAAAAAGGTTTCCCTGAAAGATCGCTTGTTATTTTTAAAATCGCAATATCTCTAAGGGGGACTTCAGTCGCAGAAATTTTATCACTGACATCCGGCATAAATACGACTTTTGCGCGCGCGAAAGAAACTGCGGGAGAACCGCGCCTGATTACGCAGATTACTCCCTTATGTGAAAAATTTTCCGCAACATGAGCGTTCGTTAAAATATACCCTTTGGGGTCAATGATGGCGCCCGAAGCAGAAATGTAATAACCGTTTTCCGTGTCATTGCATAATATGTTTACCAAGGCCCCCAAACCGGACGCGTAAACGAGGTCGCTTTTTAATTTTGGTTTTTCTAGCGAGGCGGGCGGAGTTAAAGAGTTAATAGTTTTTTGAAGAACTTCCAATTCTTGCGAAATTTTTTTCAGCCGGTCGGCAGATATTTTAGCGCTTGCCAGTTCATCTTTTTTATTATTTTGAGTCGTCGTCGCTAATTCTTTGTCTTCCCCCAAAATATTTTCGGCAACTCCCGAGTTTTTTTCAGAAATTATTTTTTCTTGGCTAATATCTTTTAAATTCTCTGCTGTTTCCTTCTCTGGCCGCACAAAAAAAAGAGCCGCCCCAGCCATTAAAATTAAAACAAGAAGCTTTATGAAGTTTTTTGATAAATTACTTCTCATTCAACAGCGATAACGCTAGTAACATCCTTGAATTTTTCTTTCAAAACGCTTTCAATGCCCGCCTTTAGAGTGAGCTCGGAAAGCGGGCATCCTTTGCAATTCCCTTCGAGCCTCACCGCAACCACCCCATCTTTAAAAGAAACGAAATCGAGCGAGCCGAGATGGAGCTGGAGCAATGGTTTGACCTCATTTTCAAGCACCGAAATTATTTCTTTCTCTTTAGGTTTCAATGCCGTATTTCTCAATCAGGGTGTTAACAAATTCCCAATTCAGATTTCGAAAAAAGGCCTCAATGTATGACTTTCTGCCTGTGGCATAATCAATAAAATAGGCATGCTCGTAAACATCCATTATAAAAAGCGCGATGCTGTTCCAAACCCCTCCCTGATTATGCGAATCGCAAAGAATATTTTTTAATTTTTTTTCGTCGAGATCATAAGCGAGGATCGCCCAACCCCGCGCCGCGAGCCCCAGCGCTTTAAATTCGCTTTCCCATTTTTCATAAGAGCCGAAATCCCGCTCGATCAAGCCCAAAATTTTACCGGACGGTTTTGGCCCATCTGGTATCATATTGTCAAAATAGCCTTCATGCAATTTCACGCCGTTTAAAGCGAATGTTTCTTCCATTTTCAGTTCGCGCAAATCAGAATAAGTGGCATTTGCGGAATTAGCGTCTGTGTTTTTTAGCTTTTCTTCTATCTCCGCAATTTTCTTGACATAACCGGCATAAAGAACGTCATGATGTTCCTTCAGCTGTTTTTCGGATAAACCCTTAAGTTCTTTATATTTGAGTGGTTTTATTTCTCTCATTTTGTTTATATATTAAACTACTAACTAAAAACTGTTTACGGGTATATTTGTTTGCCATCTTTATCGTATAAAAGAATTGCTCTTGTGGGACATGACTGGGCGGCTAGGAGAATTGTTTCGTTGTCTGCGCCTTTTTCATCAATAACATAAGCTTTGTTTTCATTATCCAAAGCAAAGACCCCGGGCGCAATCGCAACGCACGAGGCGGCCCCAATGCATAAATCTCGGTCCACGACAATCTTAGATATCTCGGGCTCAACTGTTTTATTTATTTGTTCTGGGTTATTTTCTTCCGACATGTTTGTTCCACTATGTCCAGGACTTTCTTCGCTCTAATGCCCCAAACTTAGTTTGAGGCATATTGGGGCATTATCCATAATATTTATCCGAATAGAATCTGACGAGTGACTCGATATCGGTTTTAACTTCTTCCGAAGCGCCAATTCCAACTTTCAATTTCTTCTGAACTTCGTCGAGCGTCTGCGCTCCTTCCAAAACAGCTTCTTCAATATCCTTATCCGTAATATTAAGCGTGGGATCAACTACTCTCGCCCCTTCAACTACTATTCTATGATTTTGTCCAGTTTTACGGAAATAGTCGTTGGCTGTTTTTTGAAATGCTTTGTCGGCCAAAACAGAGCAATGAATTTTTCTATTCGGGAGTCCTCCCAAACGCTTCATTACATCCTGCGGCTTCACTTTGAGGGCATCATCCAATGTCATTCCCCCATTTTCCGTAAGAATCACAGAATAAATTGAAGTTGCCGCTATCGCCGAAGCACACCCGAATGTTTTCCATTTCAAATCTATTACTCGTTCAGTATTCCGATCAACTTTCATCCACATCTGCATCATGTCTCCGCAGGCAGGGCTTCCCACCATTCCCTCCGCATCGAACTCATTTTGATTTTTCGGCCGTTCCCATAAAAGATTGCGTGGATGAAAAAAATGTTCTTTAACCGTATCGGAATAATACCATTTTTCACCTGTAAATTGATTGATGACCTCAGGGGCCTTGTTTTCATTCATAATTTACGCCATTAATTTACACTATTAAATAATTAACTACTTATAACTTTTAGATTTCGCCTTAACTCTTAAATTTTCTCCTGCAAACGCTTCGGGATGCGACATGGAAGCTGCGTTCGGATCAAGCTCTAGCGGAGAGACGCGCCGGAGCCATGCAACAGTTTTGGGAAGTTCGCTTAGGACATAATCCAAATCTTCTTTGTTTGTGCTTCGCCCCAAAGTGAAACGCATGGATGAATGCGCAAATTCATAAGGTTTTCCGAGCGCCAAAATTACGTGGGAAGGATCAAGCGATTCCGAAGTGCAAGCAGAACCCGTAGAAAATGAAACGCCATGCGCGTCCATGAAAAGGATCAGAGCTTCCCCTTCTATATCGAGAATCGAGACATTCACGTTGTTAGGCAATCTTTTTTTGTCATGTCCGTTTAGAACAATCTTCGTAATCTTTTGGAAAAGTTCAGAGATGAAATAATCCCTTAGCTCGCACAATCGCGCTGATTCTTTTTCGCGCTCGAGCGCGGCTATTTCAAAAGCTTTTGCCATTCCGACAATTAAAGGAGCGCTTTCAGTCCCTGAACGCATTCGCATTTCCTGCCCGCCGCCGAAAATCATCGGAGTTATTTTCACTCCGCTTTTTTTATAAAGAAAACCAGCGCCCTTCGGCCCATAAATTTTTCCACCGTTTACAGTCATCAAATCCACCCCGAGTTCATTTACGTTCATATCCAAATACGCAGCCGCCTGGCAGGCATCGGTATGGAAAATCAGTCTGGAGTTTGCAGATTGTAGTCTGTAGTTTTGGATTATTTTCCCTATCTCGGCGATCGGCTGGATTGTTCCTATCTCGTTATTCGCATACATTATGGAAACCAAGACTGTATCGGCGCGCAATGCTTTTTTAAAGTCTTCCGGATTTACGATTCCCTCCGAACCAACTTCAAGATAAGTAACGTCAAATCCGCGCTTTTCGAGCTCCAAGCAGGGATTCAAAACTGCATGGTGCTCAAATTTGGAAGTAATTATGTGCCCTTTTTTAAAAAAATTAGCAGTTCCAAAAATAGCAAGGTTATCTGCTTCCGTTCCTCCGGAAGTAAAAATAATTTCCTCGGGCTTTGCAAAGATCAAGCGTGCAATCGCTTCGCGGGATTTTTGCACTGCTTCTTTCGCGATTCTTCCTTCTTCATAAAGTCCGCCGGCATTTCCAAAATTTTTCACCCAAAAAGGCTCCATTGCTTCAAAAACGCGCGGATCCATTGGCGTTGCCGCCGCATGATCCAGA
The DNA here is from genome assembly GCA_016186825.1 of Candidatus Giovannonibacteria bacterium. GTDB lineage: Bacteria > Patescibacteriota > Minisyncoccia > JACPKW01 > UBA11713 > JACPKW01. The sequence goes on along the minus strand of JACPKW010000004.1, from coordinate 170,181 downwards.
TAAACCCTCTTGCCAACTTTTATTTTATTTTTATTCTTCATAAAAAAGTTTCTAGTGGAGTAATTTTGTTGCTTTTCGCGTTAGCGGACAAAAACTTCTAAGCTCTTCCGAAATACCAAAAATTTCCATCATGGATGCATTTTTAGCCAATCTGTATCCTCCGCCTGCGCCCCGGCGCGATTCGATCAGGCCGCTCCGCTTAAATTCCTGGGCAATTTTTTCGAGATAAGCCGCGGGGATCTCTTTCTTTTTTGCAATCCTCCGCACATCGAAAAATTCAGTCGGAGATTTTTTCAGCTCCTCAATCAATAAAATTCCGTAGTCTATTCTTTTTTTCATAAAATTTCATAAAATTCGAAATCGGACATTATCTGTCCGATTATAGTCTTTCGGCTATTTATGTAAATATTGACTGTGGATTACCTGTTAATTACTATGATCTGGCGCATTTTACAGGTTATTCCTGCAAGTGGAATTAGGCTAAAATAAGGATATGCAGTTTGCACGACTAATAATAATAGCTTTAATTGTATTCGAACTCCTCAATTTCGCCGGTATTTTAGCAATTCCCCTAGAATTTTCATGGCTTGGCCTCATAGTTACCTCGGGATTTAGTCTTATTGTTCTCGAAATTCTGAATATATTCTCGCTCATGTCCCCCGCCGGCTATATTTTATCCGCGGCCGGCCTTTGGCTTGACGCATTGGGCGATATTGCGGGCCTTTACGGACAATACTGGTTCTACGACCAGTTTATGCATTTTCTCGGAGGTGCGATCATCATGGCAATCGCCCTTACATTTATAAATAGAGGCATAGCGCTGAACAATCTGCGTACGCCGCTTTTATTTGTAATCCTTGCAGGGCTTGCTTTCGTTGGGCTTTTTGGATCTTTGTATGAAATAGAAGAATACCTTGAGGACCGCTTTTGGCATGGCCGCCAACTTCGTCTGGGCGACGGTCCCGATACCGCGGATGATTTGATGTTGGATTTATTCGGAGGCGCGGCGTTCGGCACTTTGTATTTCGTGTCAAAAAAAGCGGTCAATCGTTTGCAATAAAAATTCCAAGTCCTCGTTTCCAGATTTTAAAAGCTCTTCCAAAAGGCATTATTGATGCGAAATATTTAAGAGCAACGATCCGTTTCAAAAACCACGGAAGAAAACCGGAAATTTTCATAATGCCGAGATCCGCCAGAGCATATTTCCCTCCAAGCGGAATAATAAAACGCCCTACCGTAGGCTCAAAGTCTTTATAATTTTTTCCAGAGACCATTTTTGAAATATATTTTCCAATATAGTCTGCTTCGAGCATGGCAACCTGCGCAGTCATTGGAAGTGGCTTCCCTGTTTCAGGGTTTTTTGAAAAACACATATCGCCTATAGCGAATACATTTTTAAAAGGGAGCGCGCGGAGATTTTTATCCGTTCCAACGCAGCCGTTTTTTTCGAGCTTAACCTTGATGTTTTCCAAAAGCTGATTCGGGCGCACGCCCGCTGTCCAAATCAAGAGATCGAATCTGATTTCAGATCCGTCTTTCAAAACAATTTTATCGCCTTTCACGTCAACAATAAAACTGTTCAATTTTATTATTGCCCCCAAATCTTCCAGACGCTCCTTTGCTTTCTTTTGAATCCATGGATCGGTAGGCCCGAGCAGAACGCTTGATCCTTCAATCATCGTAATTGAAAAATTTTCTCGAGGATGGTTGTATATTCTCGCAAACGCATTAAGGCTCCGCGCAAGCTCTCCCGCAAGTTCGCATCCCGTAAATCCCCCGCCCGCAATAATCACCGAAATAATTGTATTTTTTCCGCGAGTATCCAAAATTTCTTCAAAAGCGCTCCTGATATTCAAAGCATCGGTAGTATTTTTCAGCTCATGCGCTTTCTCGCCCAAATGCGGAATATTAAAGAAATTAGTTTCGGACCCCAATGCAAGAATCAAAAAGTTGTATGAAAGCGCTTCATTATTTTCAAGAAAAACCTTGCCGGCTTCAAAATCGATATCGAGCACCGTGCCTTCGACAAATTTGATATTCGGAAAACCTGAAAAAATATATTTAAATGGAAGCGCAACAGTTGATTTGAGCTTAAGAAAATCTTTTTTGCCGAGATTATTTTTTTTCGGGAAAACAGCCGCCGCAAGTTCGTATAAATCCGGATAATAGCCGTGGTATTTTCTTTTATCCACAACGGTGATTTTCGAGCTCGGAAGCTTCCGCGCGAGTCTTAATGCGGCGCGCACACCTCCAAATCCACCGCCCAAAATTAAAATTTCCGGCTTGGTTGGATCCGGTTTAATTTGGTTCGGCATAAATTCTTGCACGCTTTCAACATAAATAACCGACTATTTTAAGTTTAACAAAATCGGCGCAAATGTCATAGTATTTTTTGTGAAGAATTTTTGAGTATCTAGAAACTTCAGATTTTAAAATCGAGATTTTTTCTTTTATGTGTCAGATAAATCCAAAAGCAACCAACAATATACGAAAACGCAAATTGAGCAAAAAAATCCACAAGCATCCACAGATACGCAATGTCTTGATTAACATAACCGGCTTTCAATAAGAAACCGCTTAACCATATAGATCCGAACATCCCCAAATTCAAGACATAGATAATATAGAATATTGCATATTGCCAAAAATCAGGATTTCCGCCAATTCCGAGTAAAAGAATACGAGAAAAAAAGGCGATCATAAAAAACACTATTGCTGCTATAAATTTTTCTTTAGTTGGTTTTAACAACTGAACCATTTGTTCAATATATCACAAAAGCATGAGCCGGTGGATAGACCTAAACTGATAACCTGCTGTTTATCACGACGATTTAAAATTTTATTTGAGCCACCTCTCGGATTCGAACCGAGGACCTATTTACCCCGTTAGAAAATCTTTATTGAGCCGGGAGCGAGAATTGAACTCGCGACCTACTGTTTACAAAACAGTTGCTCTACCGCTGAGCTACCCCGGCAATCATTTTCTAACGGGGCGCGCAAAACCGTTGCTCTACCGCTGAGCTAAGGTGGCGACTTGCAGATAAAATTTACTTTCGTTCTAGAGAAATTGCGTCAGAATTTTCTGTTTTACTGTCTATTTTTTCTGACCTATATCCGTTCTCGATAATACCTTTAGCGATCACGTTGCCATTTTTCTTTGCTCCGTTCAGATCATCCCAATATTCCGTTCGTTTTTTAAACTTTATATTAATGTGCTTACCACGGACTGCGTCTGAAAGTTCCTTCAATTTATTGTCAAAACGTGAAAGTAGCAAGCGCAGATTTTTAAGCATGCGCTCAATCAATCCCCAAAAAAAAGGCTGGAGTGTGTTTTTTATCCTGTTAAAGAACGGAATGAGATAATTTTCTTTTAATTGCTTCCTAAGAGAGCGGGTAGATCGAAGCCCAATATGAAGCTCTGCCTGATCCATTCGGCCGACTTCGGCAAAGCGCCTGAAAAAAATAAACAGGAGACCGAATAAAGAGCCCAAAAATAAAATACCAAAAATGTAGAGCGAAATCATTAAAGTTCGAGTCTATAAAAACGAGCGATTTCGATGTTCTCGCCGAATTTCTGGATCATTTCTCGAAGCCATTCCGAAACTTTCACATCGGATTTTCTAATATATAGGCTCTCGAGCAATTCAGAAAGATCGACTGGATTAACAGCCGCAATTTGCATGGCAATCTCACGCGCGAAATTTTGGAATTCAGGATTGCGAGCAACGAAATCAGTTTCGCACTTTAATTCTACGAGAACGCCGATTTTTCCGCCGTGAACGTAAGAGCTGATTATGCCCGCCTTCGTTTCGCGGCTTGATTTCTTTGAAGCCAAGAGCGCACCTTCTTCCTTTAAATATTCGAGCGCTTTTGCCAAATCTCCTTCCGCTCTTTCCAATGCCCTTTTGCATGCCATAACGGAAACCCCAGTTTCCGTGCGAAGTTTTTGGATAAGATCAGCTGAAATCGGCATAAAAACTTTAGGCTATAATAAAATTAAGAAGCCAATGCTCTGCGGCTTCCATCCCGGTAAGCCTCCGTAAGTCTTTGAGTTATATAGGCGATGCTTGAAACAGCAGTGTCATTCGAAGGAATGGGGTAAAGAATTCCGCTCGGATCATTATCGGATGAAAGAATCGCAACAATGGGAAGTTTTACATTGAGCGCTTCGTGGAGCGCCGTTTTTTCCTCTTTCGGATCCACAATAAAAATAGCATCGAGGTCGTTTTTAATGTTCACAATTCCTCCAAGATATCTTTCGAGCGCTTCAATTTTTCTCGATAAACCGAGCCGCTCCTTTTTCGTATATTTCTCGAGCTCGCCCGACTCTTTTTTTCTTTTTAAATCTTCAAAAAACTTAATTCGCTCGCGGATAACTTTTCCGTTTGTGAGAGTCCCCCCAACCCAGCGTTCTGAAACGTACGGCAAATTCAGATTTAAACCCATTTCCTTAACAAGCGGCCCCACCGAAGGTTTAGTTCCCACGAGCAGAATATTGCCCTTTCGCTCGCCGATTTTCGCAAAAAAGCCTTCCGCTGACCTTAAACACTCGCGCACCTTTGAAAGCTCGAAAACTTCCACATTATTCTTAATGCCATACATATAAGAAGACATTTTCGGGTGACGGCGCGACCTGGAATACGCAAAATGCAAGCCAGCCCGGAACATCGCTTCTAGTTCGGCGTCAGCACTTGGAAATATTTCCTCTTTTCCGCCAGATGGCGGATCTTTAATTTCTTCGTTCTCCACAATTAAATTATTCATAAAAGCCCAGAAAAAGCAACTTTAAATAAAAAACGCTCAAGCTAAGCTTTAAGCAAAATCTCCGCTAAATTAACTAAATAATAGCTTCAACTGCAAAAAATTGCAAGCGAGCTGAATTTTGAACTTTAATTTCGATAATCCAAAGAAGTGTTATAATTCTTCCATGCGGAAAGTTCTAACGCCTATAAAAATAATATCGTTTGACTTCGACGGCGTTTTCCCAATGGGCAAGCGAAAATATAACTATGAAGAAAGCTTATATAGAAATTTAAGAACTAAACTAGGAAAAAATAATGTAGACAAAAAAGAGATGTATGGATTGTTTGCAGATTTTATACAACATGATCGAGCGGAAAGAATATTTCATAAATCAGGCAGATTGATTCCTTACTTTGAGAATTATTTAAGAAACAAAGGAATAAAGCATCTATATGCGGATGAAATAGTACTTGATGCGCTGTTTGACAGTAATACAATGTATCCTCTTACAGAAAACCTTGCATCAATTTTTAAATTTTTTGCAACACGTGAAATTAAAGTGGCGCTGGTATCGGACTCTATTTTCCCGACACTTATGCGAAGAATAATGCTTCAGAATTGGGGGCTCCTCCAATACTTCGATCTCGTCCTTACAAGCCAAGAGCATGATCGCAAAAGCGGGCATAAAATTTTTAAGAAACTTATAAATCATTTCGAAGCTAAGCCAAGTGAAATTCTTCATGTGGGAGATAAATTATCAGATGATATTATTCTCGCAAAAAAAGTTGGGCTACAAACATGTTTGCTGTTAAACGAAAGCGCGAATGAAGATACTGCCTCAATCAAACCAGACTTCACAATTAAAAATTTAAAAGAGCTCAAACAAATTATAGAGGTCCGCGCCCTATTGCAGTCCAAATTAAATTCTGTTAATATTTTACCAATGAAAACATACCTTCAGCGAGACAAAATATTTTCAAAACAATAATGAAAACAGATACGCATCCTCAATATTTTCCTAACGCTCAAATAAAATGCGCTTGCGGAAATGTTATAAAAGTTGGATCCACTAAAGAAAAAATTGAAATTGAAATTTGCTCCAATTGCCATCCTTTTTATACCGGCAAGGCGAAGCTTATTGACACTGCCGGACGAGTTGAAAAATTCAAAGCCAGGCAGGCAAAAGCCAGTACCGAGCCTTCCAGCGCAAAGAAAGCCCGCAAGAAATCACAAACCGGAAAATAATGGAGACTGTAATTTTGGAAATACGCGCCGGTGCAGGCGGTCAGGAAGCCTCTCTCTTTGCGAGAGAGCTTTTAAGAATGTACCAAAATTTTTCTCAAAGCAGGCAGTGGTCTTTCAAACTGCTTGATGAATCCAAAAGCGACCTCGGAGGCTATAAAGAAGTTGTCGCTGAAATTTCCGGTCCGGACGTATGGAAATCGCTTAAGCAGGAATCGGGAGTGCATCGCATTCAGAGGATTCCAAAAACAGAAAAGTCGGGCAGAATTCATACCTCTACTGCCTCTGTCGCAATTTTAAAAGCCGCCGCGGAAAAAGAAATCGAGGTGAAAGAATCCGATCTCGAGGTTACTTTCTCGCGCGCAGGCGGTCCAGGCGGCCAAAATGTAAACAAAGTTGAGTCCGCTGTAAGAATTCTCCACAAACCAACTGGAATCGTGGTTTCCTCCCGCGAAGAGCGTTCACAGCAAAAAAACAGGGAAAAGGCGCTGGGGGTTCTGCGCGCAAAACTTCTCGACGAAAAAAATCGCAAAGAATCCGAAGCGCTCTCAAAAGAACGCCGCGAGCAGATCGGAACACAGGACCGTTCAGAAAAAATCCGCACGTATAATTTTATGCAGGATCGGATCACGGATCACCGCATAAAGAAAAGCTTTCATAATATCGAGCGCATGCTCGACGGCGATCTAGGTCCGATTGTCAAAGCGTTCGAAAAAAACGCTTTGGAAAAACCAGACTAGCCCATTCAGTAATAGAATCTTTAATATATCTCGTTTAGTTTAGCCCTGGTTTTAGGCCCTGCGATTCCTGTTTGTAAAATTCCATATTTAGCCTGAAATCTTTTCACAGCTTGAAATGTAAGTGCTCCGTAATATCCAGTTACGCGTCCTTCCGGATAAATGGCATTATCTTTCGCGAGCAGCTGCTGGAGCACTTTAACTTCATTACCTCTGGCACCGAGGTAAAATGGACCGCGGAGAAGTATAATTGTCTCGCTCGAACTTGGCGCTTCAGGTGTGGACACTACTGATGAATTATAAAGTGCGTTCAATTTCATTCTGGTCTTGGGGCCTGCGATTCCAATTTGGGCAATTCCATATTTCTTCTGAAAGCGTTTGACTGCGGCAAATGTTGCGGGGCCGTAATAGCCAGTGATTTTTGCCTCTGGATAGATCAATTTGTCGCGCGCGAGCCATTCCTGAAGAATTTTTACTTGTTCGCTTCGAATACCGAAAGCAAAAGGACCAGTTAATAACGCCCCAGGGGAAGTCACTGGTGCAGTCACTTTCGAGGCAGAAACAATTTGGCTCAAAGCTTTAAGGGCGTCTGCTTCGCTCTTTTCGCCAGCCTTAACGATAAGTGTCGAAAGCGCAGAGGCATTTAAATTCCGATCTAGCGCATAGACGCCATAATTATAAACGGCATTGAGAGTTACGTTCGTATCAATAAATTCTTCTTTTGCGCCTTCATATATTATTTCCCCGTCATTTGCGGAAAGAGGAACCCTGTTTTGGTTTTTAATAATGCGCGCGCGGACAAAATTTGCATCTTTAGGATTAGACCAGGAAAGAATAATCTGGTTCGGGGCGCCGATAGCTTTGAAGGAGGCTGGAGCAGAAACGCTTTGCATAATAATACCTCCTCCCCCGCTTGAAGTTCCGCCACCCGAAGATCCCCCGCCTCCAGTTGTTTGCGTTTCATCGCCGAGCAAAGCATATGATGAAAATGAATTTGTCAAACAGATCACTTGAGCATCTGCAGTGCTTTCAGTGCACGACAGAACCTGCCAGGAGTTACTTGAAGATACCCAGCGGTAAAGCCGGAGTGTAGAAGGATTAATATTCCCCAGATCAGCAGAATTATATTTGACTGTGAGCGTGAGCGAATCAGCAAAAGCTGAAATTGCCACAGAAGAATCCGAGAGAGCTTTCAATTCATATATGTGATCGCCGATTAATTTTTTGTTTTGAGGAAGTTGCGCGGTGCTGAAAACTTTATTAGAAAGCTTTTGAATTTGGAATACCGCATCATCGGAGGCAAAATTTATCGGAGCAGTGATCGTCAAACCAGAGCCCTTATCTTTCTGCTTGATCGTTCCGCCTTCGGCGCGCCGGATAAGTTTTTCTGTGCTTGATGCAACATCAGCCCCGCCAAGACAGCCTTTGGTAGAATATGAATATGGAGCGCCAGCGGAAATGTTATTGGAAGAATCGCGCGAACGGACGCGGAAGTAATAACGGGCGCAAGGAATAAGATTTGAAGAAGTCACAGAGTGCGCGGTTACCAAAGAGGTCGAATTTAGTTCAGGCGACAGGGAGCCGAGAAGATTATGTGCGCCGAATTCCAATTGAGTGGAGGCAGGAATATCGGTTTCCCAAGTAACAGTTGCGCTAGTTTGTCCGATATCGAAAGCGATATTTGAAATAACTGCTGGATTTGTCCCAGTCTGCCTAGAAATAATCGAAACATCGAGAGCCTCTTCTTTAATTTGTGTCCCACTTGAAGCTCTGAAAATCCATTTGTATGAAGTTCCCGCACTGCCTGAAGGATATTTGAACATGGCATCTTCCACATTGCCTGTGCCCTTAAGATACGAAATTGGTGTTCCGTTGTTGACCGAATACAGCCACTCCCAAGACGCATGCCCCGAAGCAGAAGAAGAATATCTGACCGTCATTCCTTCGTAGAACTGGACGCCCGGCAAAGTAGAATTTACGTCCTGGATGTTTGCAGTAATCGGCGACACTGAAAGAATAGCGGGCGGAGGTTCGGAAGCTAAAGTTGTAATTTGTAATACATTTGAGAGCGCCGAATCGTTATTTTTCGCATCCGAAGATTTGATTGCAATATAATATGTAGTCTGTGGAGCGAGCCCAGCCAAAATATATGATTGATTGGCTCCGGGCGAGGCTGGCGCGGGCTCTCCGGTAACTCTGGTAGCCTGCTGCCAATTTGATTCGCCAAGCAAGCTCATAGAGTATCGGATATCATATTTGTCCGCGGCTGAATTCGAAGGCGGATCTGCGGGCGAAGTCCAAGAAAGCTTGAGAGAATTTGTTTGGATCTCGGATGACGAAAGATTGCTTATCGCATTTGGTGGAATGTTATCCGGAGCATTCAAAGTCTTGAAGCTCGAATTTAAGGAGATTGCAAGATTTCCTGCGGCATCTTTGGACTTTACGCGGAAGTTGTATGTTGAGCCAGACTGAAGATTCGAAATTGTTTCGGAGTGAGAAGTCATCATTGCCGTATTTTCTGTGGTTAACTGTCCATAGGAAGCAGTTGGCCCGTATTCGACTTGGTGCGTAGACATCTCGTTTGTGTTCCACAAAATATTTGCAGAAGAAGATGTAATTCCAGAAGATGATATTCCTGAAATAACAGGAGCGGTGGTATCTACGGGAACAGACGCCGGTTGCGTTGTTGCACTTGCGCTTGTTGATTGCGAAGAGTTGTTGCCAGCCGCATCGAATGCCGAAACTGTATATGAATATGCGGTCGACGGAGCAAGCCCAGTGTCAGAATATGAAGTTGTGTTTGAAGTTGCGATTTGAACTCCGCTTCTATATATTTTGTATCCAGTTACGCCAACTGCATCGGTGGAGGCGGTCCAAGAAAGATTAATTTGGGAAGAAGAAATTGCGGTAGCAGATAGATTTGTCGGGATTGTAGGCGCTTGAGTATCAGATGGAGGCGGTGTAACAGATCCCACTTCTCCGTCATAATATTTCGCTGCAAAGTAACAATTAGATCCGCAGGAAAGGCCGGAGAGTGTGAATGTTTGAGTTCCGCTAGAAAGCGGCGCAGGCTCGTTTGAAATATTTGTCGCGGCAAAGAAAGCGGTATATTGGGCAGGATCGTATTGATATGTTCTCGTAACTTTATTGAATCCAAGCCATTCAACAATCGGTTTGGGTGAATATTTAATTTGATACTTCGTTGTGCCTGCGGGAACATTCCAAGAAAGCGTGTATGAACCGCCCCCGTTGTTTGCGGCTGAAACAGAAAGCGGTTTCCATGTTGCGGGAGGGTTGAAATGAGTGTACATCAAAGCCTGATCCTGAAGTTCCGACGGACTGCGGCCTGTGGCATATTCTGTAATTGCCCATATTAACTTATTTGCTTTAGTAAGCATCGAGGCATCTCCGGTTTTTTGATAACCCCAAAAAGCGGGTCGAGATGCGTCGTAGGGAGCAAGTGTCAGCCAGTAATTGCCGCCATTTATAGTTGAGGCGCTGTCTAATGGATATCCATACATAAATCCGAATTCCTCGAGAGCATCACCGCCATTTATCTCGTCATAATATTCGTTGAATATAAACTGCGAAAGTCCAGTCAAATAATCTTCCAATTCTTCTTGACGCAAATAAGTTACAGCCGTGTCTTCCATCACACGAAGTGCTTGATACATCGCTTCAAAGTGAATCTGGACATCTGTTAAAGCTTGTACTGGACGCAAACCGATATCTTCAGCCCAAGGATAGGCCCAATACCGATATCCACGCTCAATGTTTCGCCCATGTACGTACTTGTTGGAAGGGTTATCGCGAGAACTTAAATAATAATCCATCCAGTTTGTAAGATAATCGCGATATTTTGTGTTGCAGTTTCCAGTCTGGCATGAAAATTCGTACAGAAGCGCCATGTTGCGTAATTTTCTATCCCAAGAACGATTCCAAGGATTTGTTGGCATCGCATAATATTTCCATCCTGTTTCGGTGTACTCTAGATAATCTCCATAATCCAAAAAGCCTTCCTTTATCCATTCATTTCCCGTTAGTAAGTAATAAAAAGGAGTGGATAAAACATGTGCGTGTTCCATGTCAATGAAACTGCCATTAATACTAGAAGACCAGCTTGGTTCTGGATCAAATCCAGATGGAACTCCACCGTTGTCAGTTCTTACAAATGCTGTATTGTTGAACAACGTTCTTTGCTCGCCCAAAAGATAAAATCCCGGGTTTCCTGTTCTTAAAAAGTCTTGCAAGTCATTTAACGGAAAATCTGTTTGATTGCCTCCGCCTCCAGTCCCCCAACCGATCGACCGATAAATACGATACATGGAAAGATTGCCAAGATTAGGCGCCCATGTCGATTTTCCCATGTCCGTAAAAAATTTAGTTTGCTCTGCGGGAGTTACAAATTCGTCCTGTCCAAAAATGGCCTTAGTATTTTGGTAATGTGAAAATGGCGCTTGGGCGATTAGCGGATACTGCAATTTATAGAGGGTCTTTTGATTATTTCCTGCCGCAGAATGGAAATCCCAGATTATTTCTCTCGCTTCATGCTTCCCAAAAACGAGAGTCAGCCCCTTTTTTGTGTTCCGTTTGGAAAATATTTCAATAGAAGTACTGCCATCGCCTTTCATTTCAAAACCCGACGGCCAGTAGGAAGACATCCAGCGGTAAGCCATGCTCACTCCTTTTCCGGATGAGTCGCGCAACTCGCCCCATCCTCCGGTCCAATCACTTTGATTTCCCAAAACATTGGCAGTATTCTGACCTATTTTTATTTCAAGACCAGCCTTAGACTGATCGTATTGATATGTAAAATTCGAATCGCACGTTCCGGGCACAGGTGGTTTCCAGTTAAAGCAATCTCGTCCGCTGGCATCCAATTTATCAAGACTGTACCCTTGAAATAGGTAAGATGTTTCTCCAGATGAGATATTTCCAGATGTGCTTCCAACTTTCGTTGCGTATTCAGCTATTTTAGTAACGCCAATGTTTATCGGAACAACAGCTTCTACGCTGTTAAAATTAGTGTGGGCTCGACTTGCAACGTCCGAATTCGTAATTGCAAACAAGGTTTTAACGGAAGCATCGCCTTTGTAAAAAGTCATCCGCAAAGTATATCCGGCAAGCCGCGTTCCGTTTAAATCTTTGAATGATCCTGCTGCTTTTATTACTGTTTTCACTGGACCATTTTCTTCAATGACTGCCGCAGAGAACGGATCATTTGAGGAATTATATTCGTTATCTGAAGAATCGCGCATAACCAACTTACCGTTGTTTCCTGTGTTTACCAGAGTTTGCCCATTGATTATCACGCTGTCGAAAACATTGAAATTTGATTTTTTAATTACAAATTGTGCCGGTCCGGTATTTATATTTATCGTATTGCCATTATCCGCGGCTAAATTCGTTCCTCCAAAATTTCCTGCTCCAGTCGTTAAACTGACGTTCGTTGTTCCTCCGGCCGAAACGCTCGCCAGAAAATCCGCAAGCACCCATTTAATGTTCCCGTTTGGCCATTTGGCGAGAGTTCTAAATTGTCCGGCAGTTGTTCCGGAAAGTCCGAGTTGCGAAGTGCTGATTGCTCCGCTATTTTCAGGAAGCGGAATACCGACAGAAACTAATTCAGAGGTTCTAGACATTCCGGAAATTCCTGCGGGCAATGCTTCTTTCACCGTAAGCGGCACCTGAATGCTTCCCGCAGGTAAAGGCGGCGCAGTTGAAGGATCTGTGGGAGCGGTTGACACATTAAGCGAAAACGAAGTTGATTTTGTGCCTTCCAAACCTGTTCCGGAGACAACAATATTGTAAGTTCCGGGCGGAGTCGTTGCCGTCGTGCTGATAGTTAGATTTGTCGCGCATGTCGGCGTGCAACTTGTTGAACTAAAACTATGGCTTGCGCCTTGCGGAAGACCAGAAGCCGAAAATGTTATTGGTTGTCCAATTCCCGAAGAAAGAGTTGCCGTGATTGAATTTGAAATAAACGAACCTTGAACTATGCTTTTTGTTCCGCCGTTTGAAAGTGAGAACGTGTATGCGGGCGGAGGAGCTGTAGCATAGAGCGCCTGAACGTCGGCCGCTGTTAACGCTCGATTATAAATTCTAATATCATCAATTGAACCCGCGAAATTATGAATTGAATCGGTAGCAATATTTCTATATCGACCGAAATGTAATTCTGTTGGGTAACTAGTCAAAGATCCTGAAACATTAGCCGAACTTGCTTCAACGCCATCGACGTAAAGTTTTGAGGCGCTTCCGTCAAAAGTCCCTGTTACCAAATGCCATCCCGGCGGAGTAAAAGCATTGGATTTAGCGGCGCCAGCCAAAGAACCGTTAACGTTTATGCCAAATGCAATAGTATTCGGGTAAGTAGCAGTATTATACCAAAACAAATAATACTGATAGTAAGGCGAGACATGCGAAGTGTAAGATTTTAAAATAATTGGCTTCTGTTCTTGCGCGATTGTCGCAGGATTAATCCACGCTGATAAAGTAATTACTGCGGGATTTAAATTTGCCGAGTTTGAAACTGTAACATAATCATCAACACCATCCATTTTTAGTGCCCCATTTATTTTTCCAGATGCCCAAAGAGGACCATTTGAAATGGTGCCATTATTACTATTTCCTGAAGAATCCGCTGCGGATATTCCGGAAGTTTCATCCAGCTTCCAATGTCCAACTAGCCCCGATGTAATATCAACTTGTCCCACGGCTAATGTTGTAGCGCTCGCACTCCCCGACTGTCCAGAAGTATTCCCAGCCGCATCATAGGCTGCAACAGTGTAGGAATATAATGTAGAAGCAGTAAGCCCAATATTTGAATACGAAGTTGTGTTTGAAGTTGCAATTTGTACTCCTCCCCTGTAAATTTTGTAACCTGTTACCGCAACATTATCCGTGGAAGCGGCCCACGAAAGATTTATTTGGGAAGACGAAATCGCAGTTGCTGTAAGACCAGCTGGAACCGAAGGCGCTATGGTATCAGGCACCGGCGCAGGCACGCTTGTATAAATACTTTGCACTTCTGCGATGCTTAAAGCGCGATTATAAATTCTTATATCATCAATATTTCCTGCGAAATTATAAACGTAACCTTTGCCAACAAGCAATGAACTTGCTGAAGCTACGGCACTTGAGTAATTTGCGGTTGACTCGTTAATTAAAACACTGTTTTTGTACCATCGTAGTTTCATCGCGCTTAAATCGCGGACAAGAACTAAGTTCGTCCAACTATTTGCCGTAAGAGCGCTTGTCATTGTAAACCCTTGATAAGGGGTGCAATCCCCACCGCAGGTGCCGTAGAAATAATTAACAGTTCCGTCCGTTTCAACTGTAATGGTTCCTTCGCCGCCATAAGCTTTCGAAATTGGATTTCTCCTTTGTGAAAAGTCGGTAGGGTAAAGCCATATTGAGATTGTCTGGCTTCCGGTAATTTTTAGTGAGGATGGATTTCCAAAGTCAACGTAACTGCTTGATCCGTCAAAGCTTAAGGCTTGCCCTATTTTTCCGGAAGTCCAAGTTGCCGCGCTGATGTTACCAGTGTTGTTGCTTCCTGATGAGTCGCTGGCTACAAAACCCGCTCCTTCATCAAATTTCCAATGCGCTACGAGTCCAGATGTAAACGTAAAACTTGTTTGCGAATTAGCCAAAATTGTATTCGGAAGAGAAGCGCGGTCTTTTACGTTGCTGACCGTTAAAACGTAACTTGTACCCGCTGTTAAAGAAGAGACCGATAGAGTAACAGTTTTTAGGTCAGCGCCAAGCGAAGCAGAAGAAATCGTTATGCCGTTACTAATTCCATAATTTGAAATTTGTGTCGCGCTTATTTGTTCAACAGGTTCGCTGAAAATAACAGAAACGGAACTAGAATCGGAAGCTGCGGCCGAAACAATGGTTGGAGGGGAAATATCCGTAAAAGTAGATTGCGATACAGAAGCGCTTTTTGCAGACTCAAGCAAAACTCCGTTGACTGCGGAAACTTGGTATGTGTATGAAGTTCCGCCGATAAGCCCGGTGTCGGAATATGAATTTGTGTTTGGGCTCGCAACAAGCGTGCCATTGCGAAAAACATTATATTTCAAAATTCCCGATTCAGAATCCGATGATGCGCTCCATGCCAAATTTATTTGAGTATCGGAAGCGGGAGTTGCCGAAAGATTTGTTGGCGCGCTCGGCGCTGTTAAATCGGAAGGAGCGTACCGAAATGTAAAAAGCGAGGGAGTGCCTCCTTGCCCAGTTCCGGTTATGTAAAATGCGAGGTCGTTGATATTATCATATGCAAGTCCGCTAGAAATTCCCATCGGATTTAGATTTCCAGGATATTGCCCAACTATAACTCCTGATCCATAGGACATATTCATTTTTGACCACTCGTTAATATTTGGATCAAAAACCCAAACTTGAGGAGGGCGCGTGTCATTATAATCAGACCAGCCTTCAAGCATTAAAAAAACATTGTATTTTGGAATGTATGTAACTTCCCGACTGGGAAAGGGTAGCGATCCACCTCCGCGAACTGTAGCTGAAAGCTTTGCCCAGCGCGGATTGGCAAGAGAAAGATCTAATGAATAAACTCCCAATTCTGCATCGCTTCCGCCATAATAATAAAGTTTTTTTGTTGTGGGATTAAAAAAGAGCGAAAGAACTACGTCGAAATCAACTGGATAAGGCAACCTGCCCGTATCATCCCAAATTTTCATCCCTGTTGAGGTTGTATAATAAACTTTTGTAGTCGGTCTAGAACTATACCTTTCCCAACCGTCAACAAATATAAATCCATCAGGCACGGCAGGTACATTCGAGGGAACTGAAGTCAATATATCCTTAGACCATTTACCTTGATCAGGATTATAGTCATTCATTCCTCCCGCCGCATCTGGTCCAAAAATAACATATCTATTGAGGCTTTCAGTGAAGGGATTATAAAAAAGCGATCTCTTGTAATTGTGAATAGCCCAAGGAGCATAGTTGTAATCGCGTCCCCAGCCGAAATAAGAACCTATGATTCTTGAGTCGGGCGCTGATGCCCAGTCGCTTCTAAACCAGCGTCCAGTTAATATGTCGTAGTGATCCGTTACACTTCCATGATAACTTCCATGCCCCCCGTCGCGGTAATAAATTTGCTGGCGATCAGGATCGTAAACAATAGAACTCCAAGTGCGCCCCCAATTTGGACGTCCTGTGCCGTTAGTTGGAGCGATCATCCATGTATTTGGTTGAATAGAATTTTTCCAATTATCTGTTGATGTTTTCCAGCTCTGAAGATTTGAGACTGTAGCATTGTCGCGAAGAACAAATTCTCCGGTTGGCTGCGATAAAGTTGTTGCAGATCCAATTATGGGATTGCTCCTTTCCCAGCGCTTTCTTGCTAAAGAATAAAGCCAATTTTCACTATAACTCGCACCAACCGTACTTGCGATTGTAAAACCGTTCTGGGAAGCATCGTAATTTAAACTAATGAAATATCTTGATGTCGGCCCCGCATTAACTGCATATTTTGCGCTTGCGATATCATTCTGTAATGAAATAATTGAGCGGTAATCTGTTTCAAGCCCAGCTAAAGTTCCGCCGGAAATTCCGCTTCCGATGCTCGCAAGTTTAGTTTCAGCGCTTATAAGCCAAGTGCTTACTCCGGTTACTTGTGATTTTTCATAAGTGTCTGTGATAGTTGTTGACTGAATAGAAGCTAAGTCACTTGCAATTGAAACATTTATTTTAATTTGAGAAAGATCGGAGTTCAAAGCGGACTCGCTCATCGCGCCTGTTTTTCCAGTAGTTTTCCATTCCAAAGTTTTCCATAAATTCCAACGAAGTGTTTCTAAATTTTCGCCGATTAAAGCAACTTTTGCGCGCAGATCGCGAAGACTTGCGGATCCGGGATCAAGCTTTGTCCAGTCGCGGCTTACAGTATTATAAATCCAAGTGTCGTTTGTTGGACCCGCAATAGAAAGCGTTCCGCCGAAAAGCACCATTTCTTTATTTAAAGAATCATAAGCCATCGCTCCTGCCCAGCGCGCAGATGGGCAAGTTTGTGTTTGCACTACTGTCCAATTTTCTGTTCCTACAGGCGCTTCCATTGTTACGCCGCTAATGAAAGCGACTTGGACATTTCTTGCAGTATCAATGGCGATCTGGCTGGTTTGATCTGTTTTTAAAAAAGTGTAACTTGAAGCCGTTGGATGTTCGAGCCCGTTTGCATCTTTATAAATATTTAATTTATCCCAACGATAAGTCGGATCAACTGTTCCTCTTGGGACACAGACGGAATAAGTTGATGGAACAAAAGCTTGTGTTGTCGCGCTCGCACTTCCCGACTGCGCCGATGTATTTCCCGCCGCGTCATAAGCAGCAACAGTGTAGGAATATAAAGTAGATGCAGAAAGCTCTATATTTGAATATGTAGTTGTGTTTGATGTAGCAATCTGCGTTCCGCTTCTATATATCTTGTATCCGGTTACGCCTACAGCGTCCGTAGAAGCAGTCCAAGAGAGATTAATTTGTGAAGAAGAAACTGCAGTAGCGCTAAGCCCTGTGGGGACTGAAGGAGCTGTTGTATCTGGCGTAGGAGTTGGAGAGGAAGCCTGCGTCGTTGCGCTAGCGCTTGAAGACTGCGCCGATGTATTTCCCGCCGCATCGTATGCGGCAACAGTGTATGAATATAATGTAGAAGCAGTAAGTCCGGTATCAGAATATGAAATTGTGTTTGAGGTTGCAATTTGTACTCCGCCTCTATATATCTTGTATCCTGTAACGCCAACTGCGTCTGTCGATGCACTCCATGATAAATTAATCTGTGAAGATGAAATTGTTGAAGCAGAAAGTCCTGACGGAACAGTCGGCGCAGTAGTATCCGGCGCAGGAGGCGGAGAGGGTGTTCCGCTATCCGAATTATAAATATCCAAAACTTCTTGAGTCGAGAGTGCGCGATTGTAAATTCTAACTTCGTCAAGGTCGCCTTTGAAAAAATAATTTGATTTATTAACCTCTCCTCCGCGATCGCGGCCCAATTTATATGTGGTAAAAAGTCCTGAAAACTGTTGATATCCATCAGCAAAACCAATAAATTGCCCGTTCCTATAAAGTTTTATGCTGGCAGTACTTCCGCTCTGTATGGCGTTTCTATTTCCATCGAATGTTGCAGTCAACATCGTCCAAGTGTTTGCTCCATAAACGCCCATACAGCCTCGGATTCCACCTCCTCCGTTACCATAAGCTTCAAATCTGTAAGCACCATAGCAACCATTACCGCCAGTTGAAATTTCAAAAGTGTTTGCTTGAACCCAGTTATTTGAAGAAGCAAATACTCCTCCACCTTCGTTACTAGCCGAGCTCGGTTTTACCCATAGTGAAATTGTGAATGCTCCCGACCATTGTCCACTATCTCCTAATGCGTAGTCATCAACTCCATCCAAACTCAAAGCTCCTCCGACTTTTCCGCTTGCAGAAAATGTTGCGCCGTTGAGTAGCGACGCATTTACGTTATTGCCGGATGAATCAGCCGCAGTCGTTCCCGTCCCCTCATCAAATTTCCAGTGAACTTTAAGTCCGCTTCCTTCCGGAATAATACCGTCCGCATAAGTTATTTCATCGATCGTTGGAATTCCCGCCGCAGTTATCGCCACTGAAAAAATCATTACCGCAACTGCGATAAAACTCCAAGCACGATGTGGATGAACGCGCTTGGTTCCGATTGAAAACAGATCTTTTTTCAAGATACCTGTTTCAATTTTCGCCTGTTCTGGATTTTGGAAGTTTTGAATCATGGATGCAAATTTAAATTCTATTTGGTTACATTAACTTCTGCCGAGCCGGTATTTTCCGCTTGATCGTAAGCCCTAGCCAAAATTGTATGCGCTCCGGCAGAAATTTTATTTGTATTTAATTTGTAAAAACAGGAATTTATGTCATAGCAGGACTTCCTCAAAACCCCGTCGAAGAGAATATCAATTTGCGTAACACCGACACTATCGCTAGCGGAAACAGAAATATTTACGTTTCCTCTGGATGGCAATTTAGAATTTTCGAGAGGCGAATTTATAGATACGCTTGGAGCGATGCTGTCAGCAACATTATCTACATTTACATTCACTAACCCGGAATACCCGACATTGCCGGCGCCGTCGTATGCCAGAGATTGTAAAGTATGCAACCCGTTGACTTCATTAAAGGTATTCCACGAAAAAGAATAGGGAGATGACGTGTCTGATGCAAAAAGTGTTCCGTCTTTCCAGAGCTCAACTTTCAAAACAGCATTGTTGTCAGAAGCAGAAATTGTTACAGAAACTGTTCCGGAAACAGTTGAGCCGTCTGCGGGCGATGTTATGTAGGTTGTCGGAGCTGAAATATCGGGCGGCGGAGCATTATTCGCGGCACTTGCTACTGCAGCAGCGGCATTTATCCTGCCCCAGCCGAATGAGGAATCATAACCGGATGATCCCAAATCAAGCGCGGTTGATTCTAAAATTGCTTCCGCGTCAGCGGGAGTCAAATCAGCATTCGCTGAAAACATTAATGCAATAACGCCGGCCGTAAGCGGGCTCGAAAACGAAGTTCCATAAGGAGCTTCATATCCTCCCCCTGCTGTAGTTGTATATATTGCTGTGCCGGGCGCAGAAACATCCACATAATTTCCAACACTTGACCAATATGCTGAGGCATCGCTCCAGTCTGTTGCTGAAACGGAAATCATTGAAGTATTCTCCGGCGTCCCGTCAAAACAGCTGCAATTTCCAGCCGCCGCTACCACAAGCGCCCCCTTGCTTTTTGCGTAATTGGCCGCATTTGTAATGGAATAACTCCCCGCAACACCCCCGAAACTCACATTCATTACTTTTGCACCGTTATCTGCAGCCCAAGTTATGCCACTTGAAATTGTTGAATAATATGCATAACCAGAAGCATCCGACACCCTGATGGGCATTATTTTATTTATCCAAGCTGGCGACGCAACGCCTAAACCATTATTGCTGACCGCGGCGGCGACACCCGCTACTTTAGTCCCGTGACCATAAACATCGAAAGTATCCGTGTTATTGCTGTAAAAGTTGTAACCGGCAACCAACTTAGACAAAAGATCCGGATGACCTCCGTCTACTCCGCTATCCAAAATTGCAATGACTACAGAGGCCTGCCCCTGCGTCACATCCCATGCTGATTCAGAACCGATTTTCGAAAGGTGCCACTCGCTTGAGTAATACGGGTCGTTTGGCACAAGCTCCGGCTTAAGAATCCCATCAAGTTCTGCATACTCAACTTTTGGATTGTGTAAAAGCGCTTGGACTAAAACTTCTTCTGCCCCCTCTGGAACATTCAGGATTTTAACTTTTATTTGTTTAACTTCACTTTTCTTAGCGAGACCCCAGCTTTTCAAAAGCCTCCCCTGTTCGGCGTCCGAGACACCTTCTTTGAACTTCACCAAAATCCGCCCGGGGAAATAGCTTGACACTGCCGCCGATTCTTCGATCGCCGCAACTGAAGTATCAAATTCTCCGCTCCGGTTTGAAATTACAATAACGGCCGCTAAAACTCCCGCAATAAAACCGATGGCAAGCCAGGCATCCCATGAGTGCACCCGTTCTTTTCCGATAACGAGATAATCTCTCTGAAGCTTTTTAAACGTTCTTGATACTAACTCCGAACTATTTTTTCCTTTTTTCATTGTCCTTAAAAAATTAAAACATCTTATAAATAATTAATTATTGAATTCATATGGCCTGCGAATAGAGTCAGAAAATATATTCTCTGCAAACATATTATTTGCAGACGTTCCTTTTACTTTTATGCCCGGTCCGCTGACAAATTCATCTGAAGGTTCATGGGAAAAATTATTACCTAGGATCTCAGAATTAGATGTATCGTAGATTAATATACCGACAAGATCCGTAAGATATTCAATATTTGGATCGTAATATTGAGAAGTTTGATGGATTTTATTATTGATTACTTTTACTCCATTAGTTTTTTGTAATCCTACAACAGCGCTATATAATTTAGGGCCGGTTAAAATATTATCTTTGATCAAAACGCTTTTTGTTTGATTTTCAACTCTAATACCAACAGAATAGGAGCGTGAATTGTCCAGCGTATTGTTGATGATTCTAATATCGTCCACGACAATAAAGGGCAGGTTGTGACTGTTAACTGCAATAGAACCATCGGTAACATTATTTTTTGTTATAAGCGCATCGCGAATAATCCAACCCGGGTATGAATTGTTAGGCTCCAAAACTATTGCGAAAGAAATACTTTCGCTGATCGTATTATTCTCAATTACAATATGTTCTCCGCTTGTAATGCCGATACCGCCCCACCACTGCCCATCGGCTTTTCTATAAGGGTCAAAACCGCATCTCTCAAGTTTGTTATTTTTAATCAATAAGTTTTTCCCCGCTCCATATTTATCTTGAATCTTTCCTGTTCCTATGCACGAATCCACGGAATCATGAATATAATTATTTTCAACAATAAGATTATCGCCAGCCAAAAGAAGAACGCTCCCCGAAATATCCTTTTTGCCCCCAATAGACACGCCCTGGTTCTCTTTATTCCCGTCCATTTGTAAATTTTTAACCGTAACATTACTTAGCCCCGGTTCCGTATATGTATAATTTTTTATCCACGTCACCATCGTTACATTCGGACCGCTTCTGCCATCCTGTGATTTTAAAATACTTTCCCAGCCGTCTCCCAATAAAGAAATATTATTCTTCAGCAGAACTTTGTCTCCAATTATGAACGTCCCTTTTGGAACAAAAACAATGCCTCCTCCTTTGATTGCCGCGTCGTCAATTGCAGCTTGTATAGCCGCATGGTCGGGAAGCAAATCATCCGGAATAGCCCCGTAGGAAATTATATTATGCATCTGCGGCGTTTTATTATAAATTTCCTTAATTTCGGACTGCGAAAGAGCTTTTCCAAAAATTTTCACTTCATCAATAGCCCCGTTAAATCCATTGCTAAAACCGCCTCCAATAGCCAGATCATTGTTTCCTGAAAGAATGGAGTTAGTTATGGAGGGTGAACTGTCAGTTTCTGCACCGTTTATGGATAACCTTGCGCCGGAACTATCAACCGAATAAGCTAAAAAATACCATTTTTCAGATTCCCATAAATTGTTGACAGAGTTTAAGCGGTCTGGAGGGTTTCCTATTTCCAGTCTTCCATCGCTATTTGCAAACCCAATTTTGTCATATACACTTTTTCCAAATATTATGTGGCTTTCGGGATCATCGGAACTAATTTTTTTTGCCGGTTTAAACCAAAAAGAAATTGTGAGCGGGTGATTTTTAGTTAGAAACGCCGAATTTGGAATTGAAACATAATCAGTTTTTCCGTTAAAAAGCAAAGCTTTATCTGAAGACGAGCCGGTAATCCCCTGCACCCAATTCGGACTTCCAATTAAAATCCCTGATTTATTTTTGCCTGTAAAATCTTTTGCTTCTGTTCCTACGCCTTCATCAAAAGAGTAGTGAGCCAATAAGTCTGGTTCGCTTGAAAGGGAGGAAATTATTGGGGTGGTCTGGGCAGGAAGATTATTAAGAATAACGCTCACGCTATTCGATACAGAAAAATTTCCGGCGGAGTCGTAAGCCCTTGCCAGTAAAGTATGGGAAGAATTTGTATCGCCGGCGGTATTCCAAAGATAAGAATACGGCGCGGATGTGAATACTTTGAACAAAACTCCGTCTTTCAGCAATTCCACCTTGCTGATTCCCAGATTGTCCGAAGCGGAAATTTGGACGGAGACATTGCCAGCTACAGCTGAGCCGCCGGAGGGCGTCAAAATAGAAACAGACGGTGCGGTTGTGTCTTTGGGAGGTTCCGGAAACGACGTGGCTTGCGCAGGCGGCACGTTAGCAATAGCGTAAAAATTTACACGTGCATCTGCACTCGCTCGTCTATTTACTATGTAAAGCGACCCGTTCGGATATGAATTTGTATCTGCAGACAACAAATAATAATTTCTTGCATTTAGATTTTCATCTTCAACGGCGAGCGTAAGAAAGTATATCGAGCCGGGAGCTAGACTTACTTGGCTTGGAAATGTGACATCGACCGCGTTCGGAACTCTATGGTTAGTTGATGAAATAGAGGGAGTTATGACTGTGCTTACAATATCTTCGGACAGTGAAAGAGATGATTTAATTGAAACTTTAACCGGGTAAGTTGGACTGCCTCTTTTAGCGAAAAATAGGTTCACTCCGTTTATCGGCCTGCTCGGCGCAATAAATGATTGTGCAAGATTTTTTGTGGCGGAAGAAGAGCCCAGGTGATAGCCATACAAAGCCCGTTTACCGATTACGAGAATATTTTCTCTTGCCGCGGCAACATCAGCGGCATCGGAACTTTCAAATCCTCCATCCTTATTGGCTATAAAAAGAATGGCAATTAAAAAACCTGCAAAGAGGCCGACAACGAGCCAAGCATCCCACGAACGCACTCTAGTTTTTCCAATCACAACGTATTCCTTTTCGAGCGCTCGGAAAGTTTTTGAAATCAATAATTCTGTTTCTTTTTTCATCGCAGGCATTTTTTTAAATTATTGTGATTCGCGAAATAAATTATTAATCTCACCCCACGAAAGCGCGCGGTTATAAAGGCGGACATCATCAATCAAGCCGTTGAAAAATCCGGTCTCACCTTTTCCGATTGTTAAAGGCGCGTTTACATCGTTTATATTTCCAGTTCCGAAAGGGTTGCCTTGATTTGTAGTGAAAATGCCGTCAACATACCAAGTTCCTTGAGAGCCGTTTGAAGTCATTGCAACGTGATGCCAGTTTCCGTCATTAATAACCGGCCCTTGCCCATACGGCCAAGGGTTGTGGTTATCTCCATTTATATAGATAGTTCCAAAAATTGTCGCTTTGCCGGGTTTATCACTAATTTCCTGCAAGCCCAGTCTCCAGCCGTAGCCTTTGTTGTTTATTAATAGAAAGCGGTCTGCGATTGTTCCCGCTGTTGCAGTTGTTTTAATCCAAGCAGAAATAGTTATTTGCGAGGCGTCGAGCAAAGAAGAGTCCGGAATATTTACGTATTGGCCCGAACCATTCAAGATCAAGGCTTTCCCAAAATTAGTTTTCCCGTCCGCGAAGGAACCTCCGATAACTTGCCCATTATTGTTACTGCAGGAAGAATCTGCAGCAGAGTTTGCGTCGAATTTAAATTGGGCGAGAAGCCCGTTTACAGCCGAACAGATTATCGAAGCTGAAGCGCTTTGCGTAGCAATTACTTTCAGCGTTCTCGTCAAAGTTATAGAAACGCTCGCATCCGTAATTTTAAGAACCGCCGCAATTCCGGCTTCTGAATTATGTGGATTCGTAAATATAAGAGAATATTGTTTTGTTCCGATAGGAAGAGTAACCGCCGTGTTGCAGATTTCAGAATTTGAAGCAGATTTAGCAGAGACTCCCTCAGGGCAGGAAAGAGCAAATGCAAGCTGGGAATTATCAGCTCCGGAAATGATGAATGTTGCGACCTCGCCAGAATTAATCCTGTCTTTGTCCACTGTAAAAGAAGTAATTTCCGTCGTTATCTTGTTTTGTATAATTACGTTAGACTGCGTATTTGTGTTATTTGAAACAGATTCGTCCGATGGCAGAGTTCCGGCCGCCTGGCCCGTATTAATTCCATTGGTGATAGCTTTTATATTTTGAATCGCGTTTTTCAGATTTTGAGTTTCTCTTTCAGCATCCGCGAGCTCATTTTTAATAATGTAAGCGTAATCCCTGACATCCTGCACCAGGTCAATTTTCTTTTCGGGATACTTAATTTTTTTTAGATTAGCATCGACATTCTTTTTCGAAGTGTTCAAAGCTTTGATCGCCTTTTTGAAAGCGACAGTTTTTAAGTAGGCGGGCTCTTTTGCATACTGTTTTGCGGGAGCTTTGCCGGCCAGATGATTTAGCGCGCGCTGGATTTTTTCAGCGCCCGTTTTCAGCTGCGCCTCGGCTGTGCTGCCAAATGTTCCGCGCGCTTTAGCGTTTTCTATCTCGCCTCTCGCGGATGCAAGCATCTCGTTTGCGGCAGATAATTTCTCCATTTCCGCTTTTTGGGCGGCCTCGACTTTCGAAGCAAAATCGCTCAAAGCTTTTTTGAGCGGTGATTTTGAAGAAGTGTAGCTTTTAACTTTTGTAATCGCGGCAGGCAAAACATTACTTCTTGAATAAAACCCGACGCTTTCACGAATGCTTCCGCCAACGGTGGATTTTAAGGTATTTGAAGCGCGCAGCGCGTTATTGTATTCACTCTGCGCGCGGACGAATGCTTCATTCGCCGCGACCGTGCCTTTCGCATGCGCCGCACCTCTCGCAGCGTTTAAGGCGTCATTGGCTTGCTCCATCAAAGGATCTACTGTCTTTGGATTTGCGAGATCGAGCGCTTTTTTCGCATTAATCATCCCTTTATCTCCGACCGTCCCCGCTTCTTCAAGCGCTTTAACTCTCGTAGCAGCCAACGCGCTAATAAGATCTTTGTCTTGCTTAGTCAAAACTGTAGCAGTGAGTTCGTTTGCTATCACTTCCATTCCTTTGGACAATAATGTTTCAAACGACAAATATTTTTTACTAGGCTGAGATGTTATATTTACTTTAGTCTTTGTTGGCTGTAAAGACTTCAACTTGCTGCTTCCGATCGAGGCCTTCAAAAGTATTTCCGAGATCTCATAAGCAGATATGCTCCCGTTTCTGATCGCGTCTAGCACGCGCTTGCCCGACGCAAGAACGGGAGCGTAAGAATCAAGCTCAGAAATAATAGCAAGAGACTCCTCCGCTTTTTCGTCAGCTTCATCTTTTCGCGCAATAGAAACTCTAGCGTCAAGGTGAGCAATTTCCGCCACGTCTGCAGCAGCGCCAGCTAAATTTCTAGTCATTTCAACTGTCTCGCTTAAAGATAAGTTCGCATTGTTGCCTGCAACCGTGGTTAACTTTCTGTCTATTGCGGAAAGCAATGACTTGAAATTTTCGCCATCGGTAACTGCAAGGTTAAAAGGACTGACGCCAAAATCATTATTTAAAATAACATCGTCGCCTCCAGCAGAAACGTTCAATGCTCCGTCGCGGATTAATTTTTCATACTGCTTAGAAAAATTTTGCAATACAGGCAAGGATCCGCTAATATTTTCCATTTTCGTGCAAAATGGAGCGCCAACAATTTCGCACGCAAAATTTTCTGGACCCATTTCAGTCTCCTTAGAAGATGCGTAAGCGGTCGCAAAACAGCCCCCACCTAACAACTTACACTCTTCAAATAATTTTCTATCATCTGAATCAAGAAAAACACCTTTTCTCTCGAAATCAGATACATGTTTTAGCTCGTGGGCAAGTATGTGCGAAAAAGAATCTTCCCCGAAAGCTTCACCTTTCATATCTAAACAATCCGTGCAGATTATCATGCCGTACTTATACTCACTACCAAAAACTTTTTTCGATGCATCAACAGCATTGACAACAGTCAACCCATCTGGCAAACCAGCCAAACTATTCCGCCCGATTTTTAGGATGTCGAGATATTCCTGCTCTCCAACAACTAAAATTTTTAAATCCGCATTCTGCATCATTACATCTCCGGATTTGACCAAAATATATTCAAGCGCGTCAAAAAAAGCTTCTTTCCTAACATTATGTATCGAATCATCGAACCCAATCGCGATATTAGGAAAAAATTTGGAAATTCTTTTTTGGGCAGAACCGTATAACAAGTCAAATTCTCGAGCGAGTTCTTCCGCGCGCGCATTATTCATTGCTATTAATAAATCGCCATTAGGATCATCAGTAATGCTTAATTCCGATTCAAATTTCGCCCTCGCTTCGGGAGAAATGAAATAAAATTCATTATTAATTACATCTATTTCCTTCTCTGACACTCCAAAAAATTTCAAATAATTCTCGGCATCATCTTGAAAACTTTCAAATTCTTCGTCTTGAAGATTTCTGACATATTGTTCTAAATTCACGTCTAAACTAAAATCAGTAATCGTATCACGAAGACTGTCAAAAAAATCATTCGATCCAACTTCGTCGTAATTAAAGCTGTTTGCAATATCCTGATAGAAATAATTTCCACTTTGAACTATTGGCTGCGTTGCGAGCCAAGAAGTATTGATATCGCTCATATCATAAAAGTTCATATCCTCCGGGAACCAGTCCTCGAAAGCGCTCGATTTCTCAAATTCCCCTCCCCTATTCGATACAAAAATTAGAGTTGCAGAGATTCCGACAATGAATCCTAACGTAAGCCAAGCATCCCACGAACGAACGCGGTCCTTTCCGATTACAACATATTCTTCTTGAAGTGCCTGAAAGGCATCGGCGACAATGAGATCCGAACTTTTCGCTTTAGTCCTGCTACGCGCGGATAGTCTTCGCATAAAGAGGTTTTATTAAATCAAAACGGCTGATAACTCCGACCACTTTTTTGTTTTGATCAAGGACCGGAATGGGATTTACGCGATGATGATCTTTGAATGTCCTAACTGTGCTTTCAAGCGTCGCATTTTCTTGAAGAGTCAAAGGATCGTCATTCATCACATCTTTCACTTTCAAGCGCGAGACTTGTTTTATCTCTGCAGAAATTTCATGGCGATTTTTGCGGTAAACCGCGAGATTCTCAAGAATTTTCTGAAAAGTCGGGAGGTGCAATAAATCTTCTTTGCTGATCAGATCGTATTCGGTGAGAATCCCAACAAGTTTGTTTTTTTTATCAATAACTGGCATTCCTGAAAATTTCTTTTCAGAAAGAATTCGAGCGGCTTCAATAAGCGAAGTTTCCGGACTGACTGCAACAACTTTTTTTGTCATAATGTCTTTTAACAAAACTTTTTGGCCGCTCAAATCTTCCATAAAATTTATCGCGAAAGGTTTTTTATAAATCCGAGAATCGAGGAAGTAACTTTTTCAAGGCCGCTTATCAAACTCGCTACCTGATTGCTTCCCGTTGAAGATTTGTTTTCCAAAGCAGTAGCTGCGCTGCTCATATAAAGCGCGGAAATTTCTGCCGCAGAAAGCGCGCGGTTATGTATTTTTACTTCATCGATCGCGCCGTTAAACCAGGAGAAAAGCTGCGGATCGCCTCCGATTGTCAATTTATTGTCATTTGCGAGCAAAGAATAGCTTCCTGCCGCGCTTCCCTCTTCTTTCCCGTTTATATATAAGCGGTGTAAGCTTCCGTCAAAAGAAAGCGTCGCGAAATACCATGTTCCGGAAATCCAGTTAGCTGATGAAGAATATGCTCGCGGCAAAGGTCCGCGAATTTCAAAGCGTCCATCGCGGTTAGCGGTTCCGAGCGTGTTGTTCGAGCCTTTTCCTAGAAAAACATGAGAGTAAGAATCATACTCATTTATGTTCCCAACCGGCCTGAACCAGAAAGAGATCGTGTATTTGTCGAGCATCAGAGACGCCGCGTTCGGGATTGATACGTGGTCGTCTGACCCGTCAAAAAAGACAGCTTTCCCAACTTTCCCGTCATCAATGATTTTTGCCCCATTCATAAGCGTACCGTTGTTTGTGCCCGCCGAATCGCCCGTACCTCCGTCAAATTTCCAGTTGGAAACGAGATCGGTTGTATTTACCGGACCTCCCCCGCCTCCGCCACTTAGTTCTCCTCCTGCAGAAGCGATTTTCATCTGTGACCCGCTTGTCACATTTCCGGTTAATGAAATCTTAATTTCATTACCGCTTACAAGTCCTACGCCTTTACCCGGATCCGTCGTCGTCCACACCGAGAAAATATGCCCGACTCCCGCTTGTGGCAATACATCAACTCGAACTGATATGACCTTGGAGTTATTTGATGGGACAACAAAGGGTTCAGAAAGATAGATTTGAACCAAATTCGACGACGGGAAAGTTTTTTGCCCAACCAAAACGGAGCCATCGTATAAGCTGACTGCAGAAAAATCACCCGGCGAATCAATTGCCACATTCAAATTAGTAATTTTTACGTCTTCATCCAAAGCGCTCAGGCGCAACCTCAAAACTTCAACACTTGCAGAACCTGCCGGAATATTTTTTGAGACAGGGCTTGTCAAATCAATTTGTTCTGAAACTTTTCCCGAAGTTACGATAGTGATTATGGAACCGAAAGTAGCCGTATCAAGATCCTCAACAATCTCGTTCCCGCTCGCGGCGTCAATGACATTCCAATCGCCGTCAGCTATATTTTCGAAGTCAAAACGCAAATTGTCACCGTTCTGCGTTCCGGTTCCGACATTCCCGCGAACATCAATTGTTTTAGTCGTTCCGGCCTTAATCGAAAGCGGCTGATTTAAGTTGAAAGTAAGAAAAATATCATCTGAATCTTGCGTGCCTGCCGGATTAACCGTATTGCTTCCCCAAACTATCGGAGTATCTCCGTCGTATAATTGCAGGCTATTGAGTTGATTCGGATTCAGATTTGAGGATGTAGTTAGTCTAACTTTTACCGTGTTTATTTTAACTTCGCCTGTTGAATTCGAAGCGTCCAAATCAAAGCTCCCAAGTTTAGCATTCATTGCGCCGGAGATAACATTTTGCGCAGAAAATAATTTTGAAGGGCGGACTGCTAAGGCAGAGCCCGTTCCTGCGAAAACTTGACCCGGAATTATTCTGTATCCATATGTTTTGCCGGACATTTCAAACTCCCTCATCGCAAGCAGTCTTGCATCAGACGAAGCCGGAGTTATCGCTACGCCAGTTCCCTTGCTGATTATTATGCCGTTTCCAAAATTGCAGGCTGAAATGGTTAGATTGTAACTGAAAGGTTCGCAAGCATATTTAGCTCCGCCCACAGTTATTGAATCGCCCGCAAATTTTATGATTGCCTTGGTTAAAAGCAGCTCCTCTACGCTTGATGCCGATAAAACCCACGGCGTGGTATCAGAAGTTATCTTCGCACTGCCTATCGTTAACGAGTCATTTAACGTTTGCGCGGTTCCGGTAATCGGAAAATAAATTGATTCCACTGCACCCGAGCTAAACGTCGCACCTGTAACTGAAAGGTATGCCACTTCTCCGGCATATTTCGACAAGTTGTCATTCATAACTCCCGCAACTGTGAATTGAGCTTCACCATTGATTTTGGGCGCATTTATCGGAAGCAAACGCGCGCGGTGCGTTACGGGATCAATAGTTCCTGCCGCGATAATTCTATTGATATTGTTTTTATCAACGCCAGAATTTGCAATTAGAACAATTTCCTTGAAGCCTCCGTCGGAAGAAAGTCCGGTTCGTTCAACCGTCATTTCTCCCAAGCTGACTTCTTTCGAGGTTGATACTTTTATCACTGTGAAGGGAACAACGGAATTTCTTGGAGCAAGCGTTGCTTGTGGCTGAATTCCAGAAGTAATTTTTACAGCCTCGGAAGTCTCTCCGACAATGCTAAACTCATTACTCCTGCTCCAGATATTGGTTTCTGTATCTATAATGCGAACATAATATCTTCCCGACGGAGCAACAAAGATATTTTCGCTATTAAAGCATCCATCTGCATCCACTCCATTTATTTCGGCGCAATTCTCTTTGCTTACAACTCCGACAACCCATGCGATAGAGCCTGCCGCGAAAGGCGGAATTCTTCCAACAGTTATAAATTTGCCGTTTTCGTATTTTTCGAGAAACGCTTTTACTCTGCCTTCATAAATAGATCTAAAATCATCAGGAGCGCCAGTCCATTTTATGTATTGAGTGTATATTTCATTCCCGCTTAAAGTATCAGTAGTTTTCGGACTTCCAAGCCATTTTTCTCCGCCACTCGGAGAAGTAACTGCTATTGGCTGTGCGCCTGAAAAATTAAATCCGGCGAGAAAATCATATTTAGGATAACTCTTGAACGGAGTAAGTATCGATCCGTCTTTATAAGGATTCGAAGTATTAACTGACCAAAAGTAATAATTCGGATTGTTCCCTCTTAGATTGTAATCGCTATATTTGAGCCAAAGCAGATATTCTTTTCCGGCTTTCAGTAAAGCAGGTTTTTCAATTGAGACATCCACCCATTTAGGTTTTAGATAAGTTGTCGGCAAGTCTTGAGGTAAAAATGTTTGATTCACAACTTCGCCTAAACGGTAAGGTTCCGAGATAATTAATTGAATCGGCGCCGTAGGTAGGCCACGGCGAGCGAGTGCGAGAGAAACGGAAGAAAGATTCGAATCAGCATTAACTCTGAATGTCTGAACTAAATAGGAATAATTATTGTTATACCCCAATCTGAAAGCGCTCGTCGCTTTTTGCGATGTATAGACAGTGCTCGCGCCTAGGACAGATCCCTCGCCTTCGGCAGAAGGTGCGGCAAAATTATTTAACGTTTCCTTAATCGACTCAAGAACCGTATTCAATTCGAAAAGTGATTCCGAAATATCGGAATTTTCCAAGCTCGCGGCTTTTGCTGACTGCATTCCCGTTGCATTGAGCATTAGAGAAAGCAAGAGGACTGGGAGAAAATATTTTTTCATAAAAATGATTAAACCAATAAAATTTGATACAAAACAAAAATAGGCCTCGAAAGCCTACTCATAAAAACTAGCTTTAGATTTTTGGTGCGGTTTTTGTCTTTTCTCCCACTTTAGAACTAACCCCACCAGCTATTTAAATTCTACATTATATTTGAGCTTGCCAGTGTGGATAAATTTTTATTGCTAAAAAGCAGATTTTAAATCATAATTATATTGATATTACGGCTGTAGTTCTTTCCAAATTATTGTTCTTTTCTCCCAATAAAGGAGGAATCGTAATAGGAGGGAAAAACAGCCCGAAAGCTAAATATTAACTGCTTCTCGGGCTTTTTTAATTCATAAAAACAAAAAAGTTGAGATTTTTTTATAAGGGAGTATTAAGGTTTATCAGATTGTAAGTATTTTTATCTTCCTTAGCGAGACGCGTATCTCGAGAGTAGATCTATTTGGTCCTGATACTTAGAAGCAAAAGCCATTACTTCATCACCATAAAAACGATAAGCCGGTTTAGACCAGTTTGATCCAGCTAAGTATTTGAGCGCCGCCGTATGTTCAGCCTTATAGGTCCTCGAAGCGGCTCCGTTATCACTAAGGAGCAAAGCTGATGCGACAAACGCATCACGCGGATCCCAGGGATTCGGCGGATTGTGCCCGGTTGCTGCGGCAATCCGATCTTCATATAAAAGCCACGTAGTGGGAATAAATTGCGCCGGTCCCATTGCACCGCCGCAGTATCCGTACCAGGCCCTTTTCGAAACGGGAACAAAATCGGGATTCAAACCCAGACGCGAAGTAATATCCTGAAAAGCTGTCCTTTGTTTTGCGCAGCGCGCATGCGAGAGATCTTCTTTCCAATTTCCTGTGCCGACATTTGCTCCAAGATTTGATTCTTCAGTAATTATTCCCAAAAGAAACGCAGGACGGACTCCCGTACTTTTTTCAGCGGTCAGCGCGTACTCGAGCGCTTTTGCAAAAGGAATCGCAGGACTTCCGTTAAGCATGAAAAGCTGCGAACGAATCGAGGCTGCATCTTTAGCTTTGTTCGTTAAAACTTTCTGGTATTCTTTTTCGCTTCGTCTGGTTTCGGCAAGAATTGTTTTTCTTTCACTTTCTCTCTGTTGAATCCGTTTTTGTTCCATAACCTGGATATCTTTCAACTCGAGCTCCTCTGCCCTTCTTTCTTCAAGATCTTTTTTCACGTCTTCTGTTTCGGCTTTATCAATTTTTATTTTCCGCACAGAATTCTGAATTGAAGATTGAAGCGTGTTCAAAGAATCCGCCTGAACAAAAAAATCAGAAAGATTGCGATACACGAGAACTGTTTCGAGCATAGAAACCTGATCGAGCTCCTGAAGCCGCCTCAAAAGTTCCGCCAACGTTTCTTTTTCTTTTTCAATCTTGTCCGTGAGTTCGCCGATAACTTTGGATTTATCTTCAATCGAGCCTTGCAGATTTCCAATTGTAATATTACGCGCTTTTATTTCAAGTTTTGATTTCGCGATCTGGGCTTCAAGAATCGAAATATCCCTCTCCAAAGTTCTTGCTTCGGCTTGTTTTGTTTTAATGGAATCCTGGTAATTCGCAATTTCCTTTTCAATTTGCGCAAGTTCCGCTTCCAACTGGGCGCGCCTCTGATTAACTGAAACTGGATTTACACTAGACTGCGCCAAGGCAGATAAAGTATTAAAAAAATTAGAAACGGGAGTCATCTCTGCTAGGGACACAAAAAAAATAAGCATTAAAGCCCCGAGAAAATATTTGGTTCGTTTTTTTAACGCCATTGCTTTATTATAGCAAATTCGATGAAATTTTGTTTTTTCGCTATTTTTCCGCTTCTGCTGCTTCTTCCTCTTCGCCTTCTACAGTTTTCTCCTTCTTCTTGCCAACTACTTCAATTGACTCGAGCGATGGCTCCGTTTCTTCGGTTTTAATTTCTTCTTCCTCACGAGGCGCTTCAATAAGCGCCAAAACGTCTTCCGGTTCTGTATGAACAGTTACGCCTTCGGGCAGTTTTAAGTCTTTGACAAGAAACTTATCTTCTATATTTTCGAGCCCAGATAAATCAACGTTAATGCTGTGCGGCAAATTTTGCGGCAGAGCTTCTACCTCTATCACTCTAACTACTTTGACGAGTACGCCCCCCAAATTCTTAACAGCCGGAGATTCGCCTTCAAACTCCAATAAGACATCCGCGCTAATCGGCTTATCCATCCTTACCTGCAAGAAATCGACATGTAAAAGTTCCCCTTTAATTGCGCCATATGCAACATCGTGTATCAAAACGTTCTTTTTGGCATCCCCCACTTCAAGTTCAACCAAACTTGATTCCCCTGCTTCGCGGAAAGCTTTCTCCAAATCCTTGCGGTTTACTTCCAAAAGCAAGCTATTTTCACCCGCGCCATAAAGCACCGCAGGGATTCTGCCGCTTTCACGGATATTTTTCACTTTTTTTCCTGTAATTCCGCGTTTGTCCGCTCTAAGAGAAATCATAAATAAAAGTTAAGCATAGAAAATTTTTAAAAGCAAGTTTAATCCACAAAAGCAGGCTGATACATTGAATTCAGCTTTACCGTCCTCAAAGTTGCGCCCTCAATCTTTTTATTCTTGATTTTGACATCAAGCACGCCTCCTTGCATTGTTTCTAGAGAGAAATACTGATCGAAAATAAAATTCCCGAGGCTGTATGCAATATACGAATTTCTGTATTTTTCCAAATTCTCTATTACATGCGGGTGATGCCCGATCACAAGATCAGCGCCATTTTCCACAGACATTTCCGCAATCTTTCGCTGGTAATCATTCGGCTCCTCCTTGTATTCATCCCCGAAATGAAGCGAGATCACGGCTATATCTGCATTTTCCTTTGCCTCTTTCAAAGCCTCTTTAATTTTTTCTCCATCGATCACGGCCATTAGATTTTTTGGATTCCCAAACTGGCTCGCGGCTACAAAAGCAACTTTCAAATTATTTTTTTCAATTATTTTTATTTTCCACACTTCTTCGAAATTTACGCCTCCTCCAACATAATTAATTCCCGCTGAATCCAGCCGTGCGAAAGTATCGAGATACGCTTCGTGTCCCCAATCATTTGCGTGATTATTTGCTACCGAAACAATGTCAAAACCCGCGAATTTCAAAGCATCCGCCGCTCGCGGATCCATTCGAAAAGAATACATAGACCCTTGATTTATGCCTTTGTCAGAAATCGGGCCTTCAAGATTCCCGAAAAGAATATCATATTTGCGCAGCTCTTCGTAAATTCTCAAAAAAGGAAAATAGAAATCTCCTCCGCCGTATTTATTTAGTTTGTAGAGAACACCGCGATCAAGCATGATATCTCCAACGAACCCCAGTGTGATTTCCGAATCTTCTGTATAGACGAGCGCCCCCTGATTTTCTGCCCTGTTGTTGCCGTCGATATTTACGTAAGCTTTTTCAAAAAATCCATTCAAAAAAATGTTTATTCCCCAAAGGAAAAAAATTAAAACAATAGAAAAAATAAGAGAGAAAAATAATCCTTTATTATTTTTGAGCATTGTTATTATTTGACGAGATTCGGAGGCGTTCTGCCCTCGAGAGCCTCTATTATATTAAACGCCGCAAGCTCCGCCATTTTATCGCGAGTTTCCTCGGTAGCAGATGCGATATGCGGCGTTAAAATCACATTGTTTAATTTAAGAAGCTCTGGTTCAACTTTTGGTTCCGCCTCGAAAACATCGAGAGCGGCGCCCCGTATAATGCCAGATTTAAGCGCCCCTGCCAAGGCCTTCTCATCTATGATCGGCCCTCTTGAGGTATTAATAAGGTAAGCGCTTTTTTTCATAAGTTTCAGACGTTCGGCATTTATCAAATGTCTCGTTTGCTCCATAAGCGGGACATGAATTGATACAAAATCGGCGGCTTTTAAAACACCTTCTACATCTGAAGAAAAAGTTGCGCCGAATTCTCTTTCAAAATCCTCGCTTCTTTTAACATCATAATAAATTACGTTCATATCGAATCCTTTTCGGGCGTGATACGCCACGCGCGAGCCAATGCGTCCAAGCCCGATTATGCCGAGAGTCTTTTTAGAAACGTCAGAGCCTAAAAGCATCATCGGCTCCCAGCCATGATATTTGCCGGCGCGTGTAAAATTATCTGCTTCAGAAATTCTATGCGCGATTGCGAGCAAGAGCGCAAAAGTATGTTCCGCAACCGTATCCGTGAGAACGCCCGGCGTATTTGAAACCATTATTTGCATTTCTTTCGCTGCGTCTAAATCCACATTATCAAAACCTACCGCCATATTTGAAAAAATTTTGCACTGCGGACCAGCGGCTTTAAAAATATCTTTATCAAGTTTATCAGTTAAGAGCGCGAGCACCGCATCGTATCTTTCTTTTTCGAGAAGACCGATCAGCTCGTCTTTTTGGAGCACTCTGTCTTCGGGGTTAAGATGAACTTCGTATCCCGCCCTGGTTAATTTATTAATGCCCGCATCCGGTATTATTCGCGTTACAAAAACTTTAGGCATATTTATATTCTATTGACTGATCCGAATAATTCTAATTTTTCCTTCACAACTTTTTTTAAAGCCTCGCGCGCAGACGCATCAAATTTGTAAGGAGTTGTCTCTTCGCTTTGCTCGAGTTGAGCGCGCAGAGCTGAAGCATATGCCAGTCGGATATCGGTATTAATATGAATATTCGAAATTCCAGCTTCGATCGCTTTTTTAATCATTTCATCTGGAATGCCCGATCCCGCGTGCAAAACCAGCGCAACATTTTCCGGCAAAGCCGTGCGAATTTTTTTAATTAATTCAATATCCAAATCAGGCTCATCCAAAGAAATACCATGAATGTTGCCCACAGAAATCGCAAGCCGGTTAATACCGGTTTTTTGCACAAATCGCCCGGCTTCATCGGGATTTGTGTAATCTTCTTTTTTAACTTCAATTTTTTCCTTCTCGATTTTTGAGTCCCCCCTTAAATAGCCTAATTCTCCCTCGATTGAAAATTGTAAATTGAAAATTGAAAATTTTGAATTTGCATATTCAACTATTTCTTTTGTGCCGCGAACATTTTCTTCGAATGGCGAAGCAGAAAGATCGATGTGAATCGAGTCATACCCTGCGTCGATCGCGCGTTTAGCAGCCGCGACGCTTTTATGATGGTCGGAGTTTAAAAAAATAGGAACGCCGAGCTCTTGTTTGAAAGCATCTACCAATGCTCGCGCTTCTAAATAGCCCATGTGCTTTGCTTCGCCTTCGGATGTTCCCACAAGCACCGGAGATTTTAATTCAGCCGCAGCTTCGCAAATTGCGCGGAGCTGGTCGGATTCCGAAAAATTAAAATGGCCTGTTGACCATTTTTCTTTGAACGCTATATGCAAAATTTTTTCCAAACTGCTCATATTTACCACCCGCTCGCGCCGGGAGAATAAACTGCCCAGGCAGGATCACCGCTCGTGCAAGGACGGACTGGATCTTCAAAACCTAGATTTTTTCCAAAGTCACAGTATTCCATTGTTCCGTTGGGAACCTGAACCTCGATTTTGTATTCTATTCCATTGGAACGATAAGAATAATTAAATTTAGCATTACCTCCATTTTGACAATTTTGACCTTGCGAAGGATCGTGAGGAAGAGTTGGTAAATAAGCACTCATTCCGGGAATAAAATCGTTGTAATGAGTGTTATTAGGATAACAATCCCACCAAAATGCGCTACCGTCTGCGTTAACCGGGTACGATCCAGACTGCGCATAAAGCTCGATTGCATCCCGCATGGTTTTTAAATCTTCAATTCTTCTGACCGCCCGCGCCTTTTTTCTTGCGTCCTGCAATTGTGCAATAACCAGACTTGAAAGCAGGCTTATGATGGCAATTACCACCATAAGTTCTATCAAAGTGAAGCCTCGTTTACTGATTTTTAAAAAATTAGAATGCGCCAATCCAGAAAAATAAAGAAATAATAAAAAATATAATAGCAATGCTAACCAAAAAAACCGTCGCCTGTTTCCCTGTTTTGACCACTCCGCGCTTAACCAGCCAAGAAGCCATTTTTGAACTTCCGCTTCCATCGCCTGCCTGCATAGATCCTCTTTTTATTTCAGGGCCGCCGCCCGGTTCAAATTCAACACCTCCGTACCCCATGGTTTAATTCTATATCGAAGTAGGCTTGTAGTCATGTGGAGCATTTTTCAAAAACTCCTCAATTTGATTCATGTTCAATAAACCCTCGCGAGCGCCGACATACTGAACAACAGACATTGAGTTAACGGGGGCGCGCATTAATGCGTCCTCAACCGATTTGCCAAGCGCGATTACTGCAACAAATGTCGAAGAGAAGGCATCTCCTGCGCCAGTGCGCTCGAGCGGCGGTTTCGGATCAGGATATGGCGGCATGAACAAAGCTTTCTCGCCGTCTGAAGCGTAAGCGCCCTTAACACCGTCGGTAATTACCGCGATTTTAGGCCCAAGCGCGCGGATCATTTCCAGCAATTTTTTTATATCATTTTCTTCGGTTTTAAGAATTCGCTCTGACTCCTCCTTGTTGGAGATAAATACATCCGAGCGCCTATATAATCCGGCTAAACGTTCTTTCCCGAATTTCATCTGAAAAGTGCCGGGCTGAAACGCTAGCTTGATATTCGGGCGCGCTTCAAGATATCCAAGAAGCACATCATGGAACGGAAGCGAATTTTCCGCGGCGGATGAGAGGTAAATCCAAGCGGGATCGTCAATATCCGGAAAAATATAATCGTATTCTTCGTGTTTAATCAAAATCGTGCGGTCATCGTCGTACCACAAAACGTAGTGATAGTTGGTTTTGCGTCCGGTGTTCTTAATAACAAAATTCGTGCCGACATTTTCTTTCCTAAGCGCCTCTAAACATTCATCGCCAAAATAATCACCGCCCACATTTGAAACAAGCGCGCTTTTGAGGCCGAGGCGCGCAGCAGCAACGGCAGCATTCGCGCTATTCCCAACAGCGGGCACAACAAAAACATCTTCATAGGGAATTTTATCCGCAAAGCCCATGCATAATTCTCTCGTCCCTTTATCTATATCGAGATGAGCGGAAGTGTCTTTCAATTTAATGAAAGCATCAGTTACCGTATCGCCGATCGAAATGAAATCGTATTTTTCCATAATTACTTTTTTCTGGAAATAACTTTTAATATTGCTTTTTTAATATCAGCGCTCTCCATCCCGAACGCTTTTAAAAGTTCATTGGGTGCGCCAGATTCCCCAAAACGGTTTTCAACTCCGACAAACTCCATAGGAACTGGATAATTTTTTGCTAAATATTCGGCAACTGCAGATCCGAGCCCCCCCGTAATTTGATGCTCTTCAACCGTCACAATCGCGCCAGAATCTTTCGCAGCTTTTAAAACATCTTCCTCATCAAGCGGTTTAACCGTATGGCTGTTTAACACTCGAATTTTGTATCCTTCTTTTTCAAGTTCGGAGGCGGCAAGAATTGCGTTATATACCAAGGGACCGCAGGCAACAATCGATGCGTCAACTCTGTTTGAATCAGAATCCCAAACGGTAACAGCTTTGCCGATTTCGAAGGGACTTTCCGGAGTAGTCATCACCGGCGTCTTCTCACGATGCAGGCGGATATAAACCGGCCCGACTTCAAGCGCTGCGAGCGTTGCTTTTCTTGCTTCGTGCACGTCGCAAGGATTAATAACAGTCATATTAGGAATTACCCTCGTAATAGCCATATCCTCAATCGCCTGGTGCGTAGCGCCGTCCGGGCCGACTGAAATTCCGGCATGCGATCCGATGACTTTCACAGGAACATTGTTATAGCAAATGGTAGTTCTGATTTGCTCCCAGTTTCTTCCAGGCGAAAACATGGCATAGCTTGTGATAAAAGGAATTTTGCCGTAGCTCGCGAGTCCCGCCGCCACTGTCGCCATATTCTGCTCCGCTACTCCCATTTCGATGAAGCGCTCCGGAAATTTCTTTGCGAATAAGTGCGTCTGCGTGGATTCCGTAAGATCGGCGCACAACGCAACAACGCGCGGGTCTTTCTCCCCAGCTTCTAATAACCCTTCCCCATATCCCTTTCTCGTAGGCACTTGCTCGATCGCCCGAAGATCCAGAATATGTTCAACTAATTTCGCTTTTGGATTTATAGACATATCTATACTTTAAAATTCAGAAATCAAAATGTAAAATTTATTTGATAAATTTGAAAGTGGAAAGGATTTGATTACTCAATTGTTTAGCTTCAGGAATAAAACCTATAAACGGCTTCTCTGCCGTACCATCACCTGTAGCTGAACATTGACCGAATCCTAAAACGATACTCCCTTCTAGAACAGGAATAATATAAGAATCGTCTTGGCAAAAAGTTCCCGAGTCTAAATCGTTAATCCTAAAAAACGACACATTTTTTCCGCCAATTACTTTTTTTGAAAAACTGACGTCATAAGTTGGTAGCTTATTTTTATTAACTTTTACTATTATCTGACTCTCGTTTAAATTGCTATGCTCAATACCAAACCCCATTTGCCCTCTACCAAAGTTGTCGACTTTACTGTCTGTCATCAGCAAATATTTACAACTTTCGCCTATAAATAAATCATATTTGCAAGAAAATACGGGCTCAATCAAAACACTCGCCCAATAATTCTCTGGGTATTTCACCTCAAACCCGTACTTTTCGTTGCGATAGGTTTTCCAGGTTGAGATATCGGTAAATTTTAAAGTAGTTAGAAACAGATCATAGGGTATTGATTCTATACGCGAGACAACAAACCAAGTTCCATCAAAATTTTGAAATATAGTATATACATCATTTACAAATTCTAAATGAATAAATTGAAAACCTATCCTGTCAGCTATTTTAATACTTCCTAGATTTGTGTTAAATCCATTAGCAAAATCTTTTGAATCAAAATATTCTTCACTGTTTTCCAGTGGTTTAGATAAGCCTAGAAATTCCTGCAATATTTCTGATTCAATTTTGGGATATATTGATATTGCATCCGTCATTTCACCTGTAGTAGCTTCGCTGAAGCGCTTAGAATCCGGTGTTGTTATTAAAACCTTAAATACATTCTTGTTTCCTTGAGTTGTAGAAATTTTTTCTGTAACTTCACTAATTGTATTGTTTGCTGGATGTTTAAATTCAAACCCGTACTTTTCGTTGCGATAGGTTTTCCAGTCCGATTCTACATCCGAAATTTTTTGAGAATGCGTCAAAATCGCATCTGCCGAGCGTTCTACCAATCCGGTCTCCTGATCAAAGTTATAAATTACGGTTCCGATCCATGCGCTGAACAAGGCGAGAACCACAAAATACAGAATCGTTTCCGCTTGTTTGGTGTTATAGAAATTTTTCATTATTCAGTAAACATAAAAGTTGAAAATACTCTGTGCGCCAAATCATCAAATTTAATATTCTTTTCTACCGCATACTCGCCAAAAAACTCTGGGGAGAAATAAAAAGTCACGAGATTTAATTTTGAAGGAAACATGGCAACGATATATACAAAAATTGGACCACGAGCTTCAAGCCATTCGTTAGGAAGTGGCACTGATTCACTACTAATATATTCGATTCCGTCAGGTCGCGTATGTTTTCTGTAAGCGCCGCTGTTGATTAATAGGTTTTTATAATCAATATTTTTTTCAAAATAGTCGCCGAGAGAAAGATTGTCGGGATTATTATTTATAATCAAATTAATATAATCGCTGAAACCGCCGAAGCCATTATTCGTCTGAATGGCAATTTCGCTCCAATAATCGCCCGATTTAACTTTTATATTCTGCTTATCACCAATTAGAGGATACCTAAACTCAAACCCATATTCATAATTCCTATAAGTTTTCCAAGACAGAATATTTTCAAAAAACTTAATGGATGAAAGAATCCCCTCGGAAACGATGTTTCTTAATGAATCCTCGATATCGAAAATAACTCCTTCATTTTTAAAAAAATAAAAGTTTGATCCCGCAAAAGTTATTGCTGGGTCGCATCTGACTGCAGGAATAGATGAAAAAATAATATTTTCGCATTCCTCATCCTGCTTAATCCATGACCGTTCTTCTGAAATATAATCATCTACTTCAATACCGCTCTTGTAATGCGAAATGCGGATGGATGGCATTTCGTTTTTATTTTCGGGAGAAAAGAACTTGGCAAAATTAACATAATCATATCCATCAAAATAAGTCCAATCTTCCGGATATTTCATTTCAAATCCATATTCTTCATTTCGATAAGTTCTCCAATCCGAATCGCTCTTATTTAACTTCGCCACATTCAGGTTATCTTTAGCTATTTCGTTCAAAACTTCCTGAATAATATTATCCAATGCAAAATTATAGATAACCGAAGTTACGCTTGTTACAAAAAAAATAAAAATTAAAAGATAGTAGATGGATTCAGCCTGTTTGGTTTTATAAAATCTATCGTAATCAATTTTCATAGATTTACAGCAAGAACTATAACCGCGATAAAAGTTATAGCCTTGGTTTGGGGATTCATGTGTTTCATTTATTGATATCTATCGCGCTTACTGTCGTAGAATATTCTTGGGCGATATTGTCGAACGAAAAATTATAAATCACCGCCGCCATCCAGATGCTGAAAAGCGTAAAAATAGCAAAATATAAAACTGACTCTGTTTTATCCTTTTTCCTGTTTTTCATTTTATTGATGTTCGCTTGTAATTTTTCCGCCGAGCGTGCGAAGTTCCGACAAAAACTTCGCGGCTTGCTCTTTATTGGGAGGTACGCCGTGCCATTTATAATCAAACTCGATTTCTTTGATCCCTTTTCCGGGAATCGTGTGCGCGATTACAAGTGTCGGTTTTTCATAAATCGCTTTCGCTTCTTCAACCGCATTCACAATCTCTTCAAAATTGTGACCATCTATCTCTATGACATGCCAATTAAACGCTTCATACTTTTTTCGAAGCGGCTCCAAAGGCATGATGTCTTCCGTCATCCCATCAATCTGAATATTATTTCTATCAATCAATCCTGTTAAATTCGAGAGTTTATATTTGCCAGCAAACATCGCGCCTTCCCAAATATTTCCCGCGTCATGTTCACCGTCTGACATCAGGCAGTAAACTCGAAATCTTTTTCCATCCATTCTCGCCCCATACGCATATCCCGCGGCCTGCGAAAGGCCGGAACCCAAAGGTCCGGAAGTTGACTCAACGCCGGGCAAAGCCCCGCGATGGGGATGACCCTGCAGTCGTGTTCCAAATTTTCGAAGCGTTTTCAGTTCATCGAGCGTGAAATATCCCGCATGCGCAAGTGCGGCATATTGCACGGGGCAAATATGGCCATTTGATAAAAATAACCTGTCCCGATCCGGCCAGAGCGGATTTTTTGGATCGTGATTTAAAATATGAAAATAAAACGCAGTAAAAATATCCGCCATTCCCAAAGGCCCCGCGGTATGCCCGCTTCCAGCCTCCACAAGCATTTCAATGATAGATTCACGAATTTTGTTCGCGGTCTCCTCCAGAAATTTAATTTTTTCGTCGTGAAGATGCATTATCAGAACTATTTAAACAATTTTACGATTATACTGACCGCAATTCCTCGATCGCTTTCCCAATATCCGGAGCGTTAAAAATATAATTTGCGGAAACGAGAATCTTTGCTCCAGCCTCCACGCACTCTTTTCCCGTCTTTTGATTAATCCCGCCATCTACCTCAATTATACATTCATCGTGATGAGACGATAAGGCGCGAATCTTGTCTATAACCTCGGGTCGAAATTCTTGGCCCGGTTTTCCCGGGGGCACCGCTAAAGTCTGAACCAAATCCGCGGTAGTTAAAAAAGGCTCAACTTTGTGCCAATCGGTTTCCGGACGAATCGCAATCCCCGCTTCCTGCCCCGCATCATGAATTTTTCCGATTACCAAGGTCGGATCATGCGCCGCTTCAAAATGAAAAATTATTCGGTTCACAGCTGGCAAGGTCCAATCGCGCCAGCGCAAGTCCATATCAGCGATCATTAAATGAAGCTCTACAAACAATGGAGTATCAAGGGTCATCAAGTCCTCGGAATGATGCCAAATCGAATTTGGCGTAAAAGTACCGTCTGCAATATCGATGTGAACCCAGCGAGAAAAAGGCTCAATTTTTTTTATTTTCCGAACAACCTCTTCAAAACTTTCAGCGTTAATCGCGGGAACTACTTCAATCATTGCATCTATTTTAGCTTATTTTTCGCTCTGGCATTGTTCACAAATGAAAGTCCCCCGAGAGCCTATTTTGATCCTCTTTACAAGCGTCCCGCAGTGCGAGCACGGCTCACCCGCCCGTTTGTAAACAAATCTTCTTGCATAATATCTCCCTTTTGAATTATCCGGATGCAGCCAATCGCGCATAGTCGTTCCTCCGAGCCGGATAGACTTTCTCAAAACAAAACGAATCGATGAATACAATTTTTTTAATTCACTTTCACTCAAATTCTCTCTCCTTCTCTTTGGATAAACCCGGGCATGCCACAGACTTTCATCGGCAATAATATTTCCGATCCCGGAGAGAACATCCTGGCGTAAGAGAAGCGGCTTGATCGCCCCCTTGAAAGGCGCGAGCGATTTTTTAAAATCTTTGAAAGAAAGGGTGAGCGGGTCATGCCCGAGCCCAGAAAGAAATTTATCTTTCAAAATTTCTTTTTCCTTCCCAAACCAAACAACTCCAAATTTTCTAACGTCGTGAAAAATAAGTGCTC
The DNA here is from genome assembly GCA_016186825.1 of Candidatus Giovannonibacteria bacterium. Classification (GTDB taxonomy): domain Bacteria; phylum Patescibacteriota; class Minisyncoccia; order JACPKW01; family UBA11713; genus JACPKW01. The sequence continues at coordinate 126,335 of JACPKW010000004.1, read as the reverse complement.
TTGACTTCGATATATCGAAGCGATGATGAATGTGTTTATCCTGAATATTTTTTGTAACAACCAACAATTTCCCGCTCATGCGTTGGTGGAAAGCCAATAAATATCCTTTGGAAAGTTCCAGAAAAATTACCTTGCCTCTTCGAAAAACTTTCCTTATTGTCAAACCTCTGATGTTTGACATTGCGCTGGACATTTTTAATCCGCGTGGCCAGTCTGTCCAAAAATTTAAAATCCGCTTCCCTATCAGAAGCGGCTCAAGTTTTCTCGTTGTAATTTCAACTTCCGGAAGTTCTGGCATTCTTTATCTTTTAGATTTCTTTTTTGAAATCGCCGCTTTAATAAATTCCCTGAAAAGCGGATGCGGAGAAAGCGGGCGCGATTTGAATTCCGGATGAAATTGAGAGCCGACAAAAAAAGGATGATCTTTCAGCTCAATTATTTCAACAAGCCCCGATTCGGGATTCACCCCAGAAATCATCAGACCTTTCGACTCCAAAACATTTTGCAACGCGCTGTTAAATTCATAGCGATGCCGATGCCTTTCATGAATCGTTTTTATTCCATAGGCTTTAAACGCAAGTGTCTTTTCCTTTAGCCTGCAGGCATAGGCGCCGAGCCGCATCGTAGCACCCATATTTTTTGTAAAAATCTTCTCCTTCTGTTCCGCCATAATATCAATAACGGGATATTTTGTCTTTGGGTTTGCCTCCGTCGTATGCGCTCCGTTCATGCCGGCTACGTGCCGCGCGAATTCAACGACCGCAAGCTGCATTCCATAGCACAGGCCTAAATACGGTTTCTTATTTTTTCTTGCAAATTCAATCGCTTTGATTTTGCCCTCAATTCCCCTGTTTCCGAAGCCTCCCGGGACGATTATTCCGTCGAGCTCCGACAGCTCTTCTTTTATTTTTCTAGGATTTTTTTCATAAGCTTCGGCCTCAAGCCAGAAAATTCGAGGCTTGCGAGAAAAATGCCACGCGGCATGCTTAATTGCTTCAATCACGGAAATATAGGAATCAGAAAGTGTGAACTTCCCTGTTCCGAAGTATTTTCCAACAATTCCGATTTTGACTTCTCGGCGCGAAAAAAGAGCGCGCCGCAGCATTTTCGACCATTCAACCAAATCTTTTTCGCGCCGGCGGATTTCAAATTTTTTTAAAATTTTATCGCCAAGCTTATCTTTTTCAAAATTAACCGGCGCTTGATAAATGTTATCAATGTCGGGGGCGGAAATAACATCTTCGGCATGCACATTGCAAAAAATTGAAAGTTTTCTTTTCCGAGGCTCATCGAGCGGCGCTTCGGAGCGCGCAATAATAAAGTCCGGCTGGATTCCCGCGGAGTTAAGCGAGCGTACTGCATATTGTGTGGGCTTCGTCTTCATCTCTCCGATTTTTTTCGGAATCGGAAGGTAGCTCACCAAAACAAACATGATATTTTTCGGATCTTTCAAATGCATCATCCGCGCCGCTTCCAAAAAAAGCAGATTTTGATATTCCCCGACCGTGCCTCCGATTTCAACCAAAATAAAATCGGCTTTCGTTTTCTTTGCTACTTTCGAAAGCCGACTGATAACCTCTTCCGGAATATGCGGGACTATTTCCACGCATTTCCCCTCATATTTGAGAGCGCGCTCCCGCTCGATTACAGAGAGATAAACAGAGCCGGAAGTCATGTAATTCATTGCGTAAATATTTTCGCCTAAAAATCTTTCATAATTTCCGATATCCTGATCGCATTCCATCCCGTCTTCGGTCACAAAAACTTCTCCGTGCTCGATCGGATTCATTGTTCCGGCATCAACGTTCAGATAAGGATCGATTTTAACGCAAGTTGCATTGAATCCTTTGGACTTCAAAATACGGGCCACTGATGCAGTCGCAATGCCTTTACCTATGCCGGACATAACTCCGCCTACAATAAAAATATACCTTGGGCTTGGCATCGAAAATTGTATTTACATATAAACGATAGCACAATATCATTTTCGCTATGTGAATAGCGAAAAATCAAAATGCCCCGCAAACTGCGGGGCATTTTGATTTAAATCTTAGAAAACTACGGAGTTGTGGAAGTGGCAACGGGAAGCGGCGTTAAAGGCATGCCCGCTTTTAGTTGGAGCTCGCGCAATCTTTCAATCAATTTTCTGATTTGAGCTGAAAGCTCGTCCGTAACCGCCTTTCGGCGCGAAAGATTATGGACAACCTCCGCATCTACTCCGCCGGCGCTATTCATTTTTCCTTTGATATTCACTTTATCACCAACTTTCAGAGTGGATGCCAATTCTCCCTTTGGCCTAAAAGAAGCAGAGCCGATATTCACCTGCAAAGTGAGTCCCCAAACCTCGACAGAAATCGTCGAACTTGCGATAGATTTAACCTCACCGGAAATTATTCGGACTTGTCCCCGCGGACCTACAAAAAGCGACTGATTATGTGAGCCGGTTGATTCCACGTCCGGAAGCTCGAATTTTTCAAGTTTATCTATTGCTCTTTCGAGAGCCATTGTTGAACTATTTTCTTTAGCAATGACAGGCAAAACAAGAAGTCCGACTGTCAAAAGCAAACCTGCAATCAAATAATATCTTTTCATATCAAGAATATAATTCTATAATCCCGACCTTTATCTTTTGAGCGTTCCATGTTTAGGACGCGCGTTCAATTTATTTTCTTACAAATTGTCAATTTTTTTCACGCGCCTCTGATGCCGTCCGCCTTCGAATTCAGTCGAAAGAAAAATTTTAGCCGCTTCTTTCGCTTCTTCCTCCGAAACAAAACGCGCACCGATTGATAAAATATTTGCGTTATTATGCAAGCGGGCAAGCCGGACAATTTCAAAAGGATCTTCTGAAATCCTTCCTGTAACATCAGCAGCACCAATGGTAGCTTTCGGACCGTAAAAAACTGCGGCACGCGCGCCTTTCACGCGGTTCGCGCAAATCGCTTCCGCCTGTCCTGATCCGCCGATAACTACGCCAAAGCTGACAAAATCTTTTGCGACAGCTTCTGCAACAGGTTTTATAAAATCTGGATAGTTATCTTCCAAATTCAGCTCAAAGGCGCCTTTATCCTCAACTTCATGCCCCAACTCACCCAAAAATTTCTTGAGTTTTTCTTTAAGTTCGAAGCCTGCATGATCAGAACCGATATAAATTTTCATTAGAACGTTCAACTCCAATTAAAATTGCCCGAAAAAATCTATTCATTCAAATTCTTAACTATCCTTTTAACATGCTCCACTAATGTCGCGGTATAACCTGCTTCATTGTCGTACCAAGAAAAAACTTTTATGAAGTCACCTCCGAGAACTTTCGTAAGCGTCAAATCCACAATCGCGCCGTAGGGCTCGCCGATTATATCAGTGGAAACAATCGGATCATCGGTCGCTTTTAAAATTTTCTGCCAGCGTTTTTCTCCCGCCGCCTTCCTGAAAATCTCATTTACTTCTTCTGCCGTCGTCTCTTTTTTTATAAACACTGAAATGATGCTGATTGAGCCTGAAACTATCGGGACTCTCATGGATTCGGCATTAAATCTACCCTCGAGTTCGGGAATCGCTTGAATCACCGCCTCCGCCGCACCAGTCGTAGATGGGACGATGTTAACCGCTGCGGCGCGTCCGCGGCGCATGTCTTTTTCATCAGGGCCATCTACAAGTTTTTGAGTTGCGGTGTAACCATGCACTGTAGTCATCGTCGCTTTCTCAATTCCAAAATTTTCTAAAATCACTTTCATTACGGGGGCAACAGAATTCGTCGTGCAGGAAGCGTTAGCAGTAATCGGAAGGGCGCTTTCAAACGAATCGTTATTCACACCGATCAATGCCGTCGTAACATCTCCCTTCGCGGGAGCCGTGATTACAACGCGTTTCGCGCCGGCGTCGAGATGCGCTTTCGCTTTTGCGCCGTCAGTAAAAAATCCTGTGGATTCGAGCACTATGTCAACGCCCAATTTGCCCCAAGGCAGTTTCGCCGGATCTTTTTGGGCAAAGATTTGAATTTCTTTCCCTTCAATTTTGAATTTTGAATTTTGAATTTTAATTTCTTTATCGTATCTTCCATAGACCGAATCGTATTTCAGAAGATAAGCGAGCGTTTCAGGCGAAGTTAAATCGTTTATTGCAATGACGTCGAGATCAGAATCTCCAAAAGCGGCTCGGAAAAACGACCTCCCAATCCTTCCAAAACCATTAATCGCTATTTTTGCCATATTTAAATTTTATTTTTAATTTCCTTAGACAGTCTCTCAAGCGCCACGACATAGGCCGCGATGCGCAAATTGGTTTTTAATTCAAGGCTTTTATCCCAGATATTTTTCGCGGCGTTCGCCATATACTCTTCCAGTTTTTTGAATTCCTTTTCAGCGCCAAGAAGTCTATTCTCCCTGTTTGATAGCCACTCTAGAAAACTCCCCGCAACTCCCCCGCCGTTGGCAAGTATATCTGGAATTACCAAAATATTTTTTCCCGCCAAAATTTCGTATGCATTTTCTGAAATTCCTCCGTTCGACATTTCAAGAATAATCTTGGCTTTAATATCTCCCGCATTTGAAGCATTAATCGCTCCCTCTATAGCCGCGGGAATTAAAATATCTGTATCGAGTTTAAGCAGATCTTCATTTGAAATAACTTCGCACCCTTCTTCGGATGAAAGATTCTCTACGTTTTTATAATAACATATGTTTTTTGTAAGCCGCCCCTCTTTTTCACGATCTTTGATTATTTTTCTGATGTCGAGTCCGCCATTCGCATAGAGCGCGCTTTTGGAATCCGAAACTGCAACAACCCGAAAACCGCTTTCATCAAGAATTTCTGCGAGATGCGAACCAACATTTCCAAAACCCTGCACTGCCACCTTCAAGGCGCTAGAAGGATATCCCGCAAATTTCAAAATTTCACGAATAACTATAAAGCCGCCGTAGCCCGTGGAAGACTCTCTCGAAACTATGCCGCCTAATTCGAGCGGTTTTCCGGTAAAAGCCCGGGGAGTTTTTTTGCCTGCAATTTTATCAAATTCATCTGACATCCAGCCGAGGACTGTTGGATTTGTATTTACATCCGGCGCGGGGACATCCTTGTCCGGACCGAACACATCATAAAAACCACGCACAAAAGCGCGCGAAAGGCGTTCGAGTTCTCCAGAACTCATTTCTTTGGGATTAACTTTAACCGCACCCTTCCCGCCGCCGAACGCAAGCCCAAGCGCCGCATTCTTAAAAGTCATCAAAAATGAGAGCGCCTCGACTTCTTCGAGTGAACTTTCCGGATGAAAGCGAATGCCGCCCTTGTAAGGGCCGAGCGAGCTTGAATACTGCACGCGCCATGCTTTAAAAATTTTCAGCTCGCCCGAATCCATCCGCACCGGAAGATTCGCTTCAAGCGTCCGCTCGGGACTTTGCAAAATTTTTAAAACTTCAGAGTCAATTTTCCCGACTCGGCCAGCTTCATCCAAATTTTTTAACGAATTTTTAAAAAAATCAGCTGCCATTTCCGTTTAGTTTTTCTGAAGCCGGGCTTTGATGCTCCCGCTCCAAAAGATAATTATAGGCTGAAAGCGCAGCGGCTACACCATCCCCCGCGGAAATATTATTCTGCTTATAAAGTTCATCCGTGATATCGCCCGCCGCGAAAATTCCTGAACGCGAAGTTTTTCCTGTCCGATGATCAACTACAACCTCGCCGAAATGATTCAGCTCCACAAGTGATTTTAAAATTTCGGAATTCGGTTCGGATCCTATTTCAACAAAAACGCCCTCAACTGGAAGTTCGCGCATTTCTTCGGTTTTTCTATTTTTAATAACCGCAGTATCAAGAAAATTTGAACCCTTTACTTCAGCAATTTCCGTATTAAACATAACCTCCACTTTTTCGGCGCGCTCGACTTTTTCCTGCGTGATCTGATCGCCTTTCAACTTCTCGCCGCGCACCAATAAATAAACTTTTTTTGCATAAGGGAGAAGATCAACCACGGCCTCAAGAGCAGCATTTCCTCCGCCAACTACCGCAACGGTTTTGTCTCCAAACAAAGGCGCATCACACGTGGAACAATAAACCACGCCTCTTCCCTCGAATTTATCTTCGCCGGGAACTCCGAGGCGCTTGCGCTTTGCGCCCGCCGTAACAATCAGCGCTTTCGTTTCGTAAGCCTCTCCTTTTTCCGTCTGGATCAAAAAGTTTTTTTCTCTAAGTTCAACAGCTTTAATTCTCTCCGGGATTTTTATTTCAACCGTTTCCTGCGCACGAAGATGTTCCTCCATTTTCTGGGCAAGCTCAAAACCAGAGATAGTCTTTGTGCCAATCCAGTTTTGGATTTCATTGGAAACAAGCGATTGCCCGCCGAAAGCATCAGTAACCAGCAATGTTTTCAGGCGTTTTCTCCCTGCATAGACTCCCGCCGCCACTCCCGCTGGTCCGCCGCCAATGATGATCAGATCATATAACATGGGCTTGAAGCATCATTTTAATAATATAAGAAACAAAGGTTTCAGGTTTCGTTTTTCAAGATTGTTCCTCATCTCCTTCTTCTTCGGTATCCTTGACTTTTACTTTGCATCCGCAAAAACAACCGCCGTCTTCTTTCGAATGGTGGTGTTTACACACTACACAAACAGTCCGCGGGCATCCGCATCCGCAAGCTTTTACATGATCATGGCCGCAAGAATCGCAATGAGCCATAAAATACTTTAGACTCTAAAACCCAATAATAGCTCCGCTTAAAGCTATCATAATTTTAACATCCGAGGCAATTTAAATCACTTGATGAATCCAAGCGCTTGATCAATAAAAGCTCGGACTTCCTCATATGGACGCGCGCCCGAAAGCGTAAGTTTTTTTCCATCAGGCAAAACGACAATGCTATAGGGAGTCCCGTCAACTCCTATCTTTGATGCATTTGAAATATCCTCTGAAATCCGCTTTGAATGCCTCCCAGAATCCAGGCAACCCTTAAAATCGCTTTCATTAAATCCGAGCGCCCGAGCCGTTTCCAAAAGCTGATTCGGATCAAGACCGTTATTTGATGGTGTTATTTCAAAAATCCGGTCGATATACGCCCAGAATTTCTGATTTCCGCCGAGATCATTTGCGCATTCGGAAGCCTCGGATTCTTTAAAAGCGCGCGGGTGAAGCGACGCGATCGGCAGATGGCGGTAAACCCAGGCTACACGCCCGTCTTTTCCGTATTCATCCATGATCTGATGCATTGTTTTATGAAAAGTTTTGCAAAAAGGGCATTCCAAATCAGAATACTCCACGATTTTTAAAACCGCGTCTGGATTTCCCAAAATATGATCGCCCGAATCAATCGGCCGCAGATTGTCTAGGCCCGAAGTTACACTCTTCCCTTGAGCGGCAGTGTTTGATTCTGAAATTTTTGAATCCTTGGAAATTTCCCCTTTTGAATAAATAACCGCAAGCGCGATCAGAAAGCCAGCGGCAATGATACTAGCAGGGATGAGACGGGAGTCTTTGTTATTGTCCATAATCTAAATAAAGGATTAAATACTTCTTTAAATGCCGGCGGAGCGGAAATGACATTCAAATCGACAGTAGTAGTGCGCGTAATAGTATTTATGCCATTGCCGTTATCGCCCTTGATTGGAATTCTATAACATCCGTTCGGCGTTTGCGCGGGCACATCCACGCTAAATTGAGATGTTTCTAAATACGGTTCGGGAATATTTTTCGAAGGCTCGAAAAGATACTGCGCTCCCGGAATCGTTTTTTCAACTTCGGTTGAGCAATCTATTATCGCTCTCGCGTTATCAAAACCCAATTTCACATCACCTGTAATACCCTGTGCATTAGTAACGCTTATGGTTGATTCCGTGGATTCAGCGTGGCTTGTGCCAATCACTATGGCAAAAATCGAATTTGAACTCACAATTGAAAAATCAGAAACGAGGCATGAATTATCTCCCGGACCTGTGCAGGTCTGGACACCGCAGAAAGTTTTTTCGACACAAGCCCCGTTTTCGCAAGTATAATGAGGATTTTGTTCGCCCACGGGACATGCGCATTGCGGCACACCTTCCACGATATTTGATTCCGCGCTCAAATCAGCCCCATTAAAAGCCTTAATTATATACCTATAGATTCCGCCGCTTGTTACGGTGTTATCCACTAAACTTGTTGAAGTCCACCCTATGCGCCAAATAGAGGGGGCGCATCCCGCGCCTTCACAGCGGTAAATGTTGTAATTGCTTGTGTGCGCGTCCGACCAGCTTAAATTTACAAAAGCCGGGCAAGTATCCGATGGCGTTGAAGGAGTCGCTGTAATAACTACAGCAGGAATCATTGGCTCCCCATCACATACACCGCCTTCAGCTTTTGTTTTTCCGTCTGCTCCACTCGGAGTTCCAAGATTTCCGGATCCTACGAGCACGTCCATGGAAGTAGATAAAATATTTGTGATAGACCCGTCTAAAACCGCATCGCCGCCTTTTCCACCCGGCTGGGAATAACCCTGTCCCCCAACAAACCCTCTCATACCAATGTCACTCCCCCTATTATTTCTCTCTCTGATCAGATTGCCGCCAACTCTCACACATCCTCCTGCTCCGCCTCCGTCAAGTCCCCCTCCTCCCGCGCCACCCCCAATACCATTGACATTTTGCTGTGCTCCGTCAGCAGCCGCCGAAATTTTCAAAGATAAATCGCCTTTTACAATTACTTTTCCGCCTTCGCCGCCTTTTCCAGCATAGGAAGAACCGAGCGGTACGCCCGAATTACCGCCGCCCCCCTCGCCAGCCCACGCCATATATATTTTTTGCTGGCCTACTGTGTTAAGCAGCTCAACATTACCCTCAACAACCACATTACCTCCATCGCCCCCTTTTCTTCCCGAAATGATGAGGGTGCTTGTTGCAAAATTTCCTGAGCCTCCGGAGAGCGCACCATCGATAGATTCAAAAAAATCGTAATTAAGTGCGGAATTTTGGATAAAAATATTTAAAACGCGCACATTGCCGCCATTGCCACCATTTGATCCGACTCCTCCTCCGCCGCCTCTTACCACAGAATGGCCGCTAACTCCCGCGATGTTTAATTTGCCTTTTATTGTCACATCACCTCCATTTCCGCCACTGCCGTATTCCTTTTTATAGGATAGAACTCCATAAGCGCCTCCTCCAGTCCCCCCTAAACCTCCCCAAATAATATTATCGCCAAAAACATAGTCAGTCACAAAGTCACCGCTCGTTACGGTTACATCGCCATTCAAGGTTACACTTCCTCCGTTACCGCCATCGCCTCCTCTTCCGCCCATGTTATTTCCAGCACCTGGCGCGCCGCCATTTCCTCCCTGTCCTCCGCGGAGCGCATAGGCGGCAAGACCGGAGATGTTTGAACCATATGTAAGATCGCCGCCATCGCCTCCGCGCCCTCCATCTCCTGCTGTTTCAGACGGTTGGCCTAGACAATCTCCCCCAGGCGCGCTGCATGCGCTGCCGCCTTGTCCACCCGCTCCTCCGCGGCCCGCAGTTATGAGAGTTGCCACATCCGCGCCTCTTCCGCCATTTCCTCCGCGCCCAGCGGGAAACCCGCAGCCAGCAGGTGCGCCTTTTCCTCCTGCGCCACCGTTCAGTCCACTAGCCAGACCGCCAGTTTTTCCGGTCCAATCGTCGCCTTGGTTAAAGCATCCTCCCGCTTGCCCGTCTTCTCCGTTTTGCGCCGAAGCGGCCTCGGCGGTTTGAATTGGCGAATTCTTTTCAAGAATAAAAACCAATAACCCGGCAAGGGATATTATAAAAAATGCAGACGCAATTTTTAGCCGGTTAATTTTAAAATCTTTCATTATCTGATAATCGTAATTAAATCCGGGGTAATAACGTGATTCTCCGGATCAGCTGAATCGGGCTTCGCCGTGATTTTTATTTTCGCGCCGATCAAAAAATCGCCCATTGCGCCTTCCTCAACATTGCCGCCTGTATCTTTGTTTATTTTTACGCCGCGGATCATAACGTCCCACGTTTTCGGAGGATTCCCATCCGCTTGAATTTTTATGAATTTCTGATACTCATCTAAAAAAGTAATCGTCCCGAAAATGGGTTCCGCTGAAGTAATAGAACTCCTAAACGGGAGATAAGAAAGCCCGAGCAAGATCAAAGATACGATAAATATTCCGATGACAATCCGAAAAACATCTCTTTGGAATGAGGGCTTCAGAAAAAAAGACTGACTCGACATAAAATGCCTAAAAAATATTAAACAGGGATGCCAATAACCGAAGCGTCGGTGCAAATACTTCTTTATACGAGGGATTATTTATATCTACGTTCAGCTTAACCTCGTGCTCTCTCGAAATTCCTCCGCCTTCACCCTTGATAGGTATTTTGTAGCAGCCCGGAGGATTCGTGGCGGCAACTCTGATTTTAAATTCCGATCCGCTTGAGTAGGGAGATGAAATCTGCGAGGGATCAAAGTTATAGGTGCCGGAAAAGATTTTTTCCACATTGGTAACGCAGTCCCGGACGGGTTTTGAACCATCGCGCGAAAGCTTAACATTATCCGAAAAGTTGACGACATTTGTCACGCTAATCGTAGTCGGCTCCGACCAGGTTGAACTGTTCCCGATAATTCTCGCTTTCATCGGACCCGAATCTTCGAGAAAGAAATTGGGGGCGGCTTCGCAAATTCCGGTTGCCTCGTTGCAGTTTCCGGTTGCACACTGGCTATCATCCGTACAACCTGTTACAGAAACTGGAATGTCCGTCGTGTCCTCTGCTGCTTTGCCCCCGCGCGTAACCGTTACTTTTGGAAAATAATCTCCTTTCACAGGATAACTGCAAATGTCAACTGCTTTTTTCCCGTCAAGATATCCTGCGACATTCGCGTCATACATATCTTTGATTTCCCCAGCTGAAAGCGAGCGGTTATACAAACGAACATCGTCAATTACACCGTTAAAGAAGCCCGCCACACCATTGCCGATTGTAACGCCCGCATCGGTATCATCAACCGGTCCCGCAAGCGCGAATGGATTATTAAGTCCCGGTCCCGTGGCGACATTTCCGTCGAAGTACCATATTCCTGTTGAGCCGTCCGCGGTCATTGCAACGTGATGCCAGCTCCCGTCATTAATTACAGGACCCTTGCCGTAAGGCCATGGATTATAATTATTGCCGTTTATAAAAACTGCTCCAAATAGAGTTCCGCCGGGCCAAACCTCAAGCCTCCAGCCATGTCCCCCGGTTATGGGATCGTAACTGTAGCGCTCCGCGATCATGCCCTGATCATCTGTTGTGCGAATCCACGCAGAAAATGTCATCTGGGAAGCATCAAGCGAGGCAGAATCAGAAATTTCAACATAATTGCTCGAACCGTTGAAATCCAGGGCGCGGCCGAGTTTGCCGTCCAATCTTACAGGGCCGTTGATAAGCGTGCCGACATTATCATACCCGGATGAATCCCGCGCGACAATATTTCCGTCAGCCGCCTCATCAAATTTCCAATGGCCAACGAGCCCACCTCCAACGCCTTTATATTGCTCTTCTGGCGTATCATTGCCATCCGCCGGATTACAATCGAAAGAATAATTAATCGCGCCCTGTGCAGTCCCGTCAATTCTTGCGAACAAATCCACGCCGTTCAAAGGCGCCGCCCCGCTAGACGGTTCCGCCGTCAAATCCGCAGAGAGCTCGGGAGAACCCCCGCCACAAGTTGGGACTATGGAAGCTATATTACTATAAGCCGTTTTGTTTACGGCATCGGACGCCTCGATTTGATATTGATAGGTCGAACTGCTTGGAACGCCGGAGCTGTCAGAAAATGTGTAATTACCAATACCATCCAAAGTATCGGGGACACTCCCAATTTTAATAAATTCAACGCAAGCACCATCGCACCTGTAAATATCATATTTAACCGTATCTTGTCCGCTCTCTGACACAATTTCATTGATATCATTCCAAGTCAAAACAACACGCTTCGGGTCAGAGGCGCAATCCATTGTCAAGGAAAGATTGATCATGACATCATGATCTTCGCTTCCAACGCATGCCGGAACTGTTATTGCGTTCCCTACAGACTGGGTCCATTTTGCGCTCTGACCGACTTTTGCAGCGCTCGAATTAAAGACGGCTACAGCAAATAACAAAACAATAAAAAACCCGAGCCCTGTTGTGATTTTCTCCGAAACGCTGGTCTCAATCCATTTCTGCATTAATCTTATTATAAGTCTTAAGACACTCATTTCGAGCAAAGGTTATTAACACCCCTTTTAATCCCTGCGCGTCCCTTCCTCGCTTTTTTTTAAATTTTCTAAAACGGCGGTTTTGAATGCCGTAAGCCCAGCCCCGACTGATAGCGGATTATTACCCGGATAAGCTTTCTCAAATTCGCTTTCTGGAAAATCCATGAGAATTTCGCTGACTTTTTCGAAAGTACTTTTTGCAGAATCATAATCCCTTAAATTAAGCTCTGACGCTCCTAAAGCATTCAAAAGCCAGGGGTTATCTCGGGTGCTCGGATATTTTAATCCCGCAAGCGCAATTTCTTTTGCTTGCTCGTATTTGCTTGATTTCAAGAGAATCCATGCAAGATCGTTATATCCTCCCCATTCGTAAGGCGCCCAAGAAATAAATTCGAGAAAATCTTTTTCCGCAGCTTCCAACCTGCCGTCATAGCCGTTTATAAGCCCGCGCACGTAATAAGACCGCTTGTAATCGGGATAATATTCGAGTTCCAAATTAATTTCTTTCATCGCTCGCTCCCGCTCGCCTTTAACAAAATAAATCCTCGCAAGCTGATAATGCGCGCGTTCAAATTTCGGGTTTATCGAAATCGCTTTTTTATATCCCGCCTCCGCTTTCTCCAGGTCATAGCATCCTTTTCCGGCTGTTTCAACACATGCACGCCCGTTGAAATAATAATCTCCAATTTCATATGCGAGCTTTGCATTATTTCCATTGAGCGCCAGGGCAAAATCTGCATTTTTATACTTCCCCCATGCAATTCCAGAGAAATCATCTTGGAACGTAAAAAATCCTAAAAACAGTAAAAAAATTAAAGAAATCAGAATATCTTTTTTGCTAAAACTTTCCATACCGTTTTTATGTTAAAATTATAGCACGAAAGCAAAGGCTCTTTACAAAATTTTCGTTTTAAGCTATGATTTTCATAGTTTAACAAAGGCCATTAGGAGGGGCCAATATATGAAAATAAAGTTTTTTTTCGTCGTCATTGCTTTAGCGGCCTTAACCTCGTTTGCTCATGCGCAACCGAGCTACAACTCGGGAGACTTCTGGGTCTTCAAGGTCGTCGAAAAGGACTTCGTTAGGAAGGAAATGGCTGTCATGAACGGTGAGGAATACCTCGCCGTGTATGATGGTTCGAGTTTCTCCTTTTTTTGGCTCGACAGATCTAAGAATCGGGAAGTTCCCCTCGACACCAACGGGCAAGAGGTCTACGTGCTCCAAGATATGTTGCCTGGAACAGGAAAAGACCTCTTAAAATTTCCACTCGCTGATAAATGGGATGGAAATTATATGAGGCCGACCAGTCCGAGGAGCACCCGCATGGAAACAGGCACTGCAATCGTCGGGACGGAAAACATTTCTACGGCCGCCGGCAACTGCAGTGCGATAAAGCTCTCGAGGACGGAGAGTGCTCGATCCATCGAACTCAAAATGACCTATTATTACTGCGAAAGCAAAAAGGTCATCGCGAAGTACAGAATGGAGAGCTTTTCTCGAGGATCTCCTGGTGGAACAAGGGAGATCGAACTCATTAACTCCGGCAACCGAAGTCCGGATATTGCTCGCCGCAATTAGCATCTGCCGACGGAGCTCTAAGGGGGAGCGATTTGTAACATCGCTCCTCTTTTTTATTGCAAAGGAACAAAAAAAGATGGTTTATTATTTTTTAAATCGGAAATGTTTTTATATTCGAAATCAATTTTTATTTTTCTGTTTTCCGTAAGATTTGTTAGAATCACCCTTATTTTTGTTTCATCCTCTTTGGAATAGAGAGGTGAAGGAATAATTGTGAATTGGAAATCGTATGGATTTAGCTGCTTTAGTTGGATGAAATTACATTTTTTCGCCAAACCACTTTTGATTAATGCACTTTGTATTATAATTGAACGAATTTTTTTCCCGTCAGAAAAAATTAAACTATTGTTTTGACGACCAGTAAATTCAAACAATGGCAGAGTTCTTCCACAACGACAAATTTCAGAAAGTAATTTTCCACGATCTCCTATTTCATAACGAATTATAGGCATCGCTATACGGTCCAAGGCTGTGATTATAATTTTACCTTCTTTATTTTTCCCTAATGCTTCATTGTTTTCTCCAACAATCTCCATGATTATTCTTTCAGCATTAAGATGAAATTTTCCAAGGTTTTCAGGGCATTCGAACCCAATCATGCCAGCTTCAGAACAATTCAATTCATTCAGGACAGGAGCGCCAAAAGTCTTTTCAATAAAAGTTCTATCATTCAAACCAATCCCTTCACTGCTGATTTTAATCGCAGATAGACCCGGAAATTTTATTTTTTCATCGGCGGCATATTCAGCGAACTTCAAGACAACAGACGCAAACCCTCCGAGCATTCCATCAGGTATTTTTTCAAACTGTTTATATATTTTCTGGCGAACTTCTTTTTTTTCAAGATCTGATGGAGAAATGGAAAATAGATAAATAAAATCCCTAAACCATCTTCTTAAACCATGGTTTCCCAAACTAACAATAAATTTTCTATTCAATATACCTAAATCAATTTTTTCAAAAATTGGATTTCTGAAGAAAAAGGAAAAATAAGCAATAGATGCAGTTTTTTTGTCCAGAATAATTTCTAAAGGAGTCCCGCTTGTCCCACTTGTAATAGTTTTGAATATATTTAAATCTTTTTGATAAATAAAGACATTCTTACCCCAGTTCCTGAAGTCATTTCGATTAATAACAGGAAATTTTAATAATTCTTCTGATACCTCACTTGAAGAAGTAGAAATTGCATATTTCTTGAAATATTCACTCCAAAATTTAGAAGATCGAATATCATGAGATAAATTTCGAAATCGCTCTTCGCGAATCTGCTCCAACTTTGATAATGGCCAATACTGCGATTCGCGGAGAGAACTTATTATTGGTTCTAAATTTTCTGCGAAATGAGAATTTCCAAGAAGATTTGAAAAATTTATACTAGGTTTGAATGATTTTTCAGGTCTTATTATTAGATCTTCAGTACAATTTTCCATGATTTTCCATATAATAAAATACAAAGAAAAAGAAATTCTTTTCAATAAAGAGAAAAAAAATTATTTACTTGCCGTCGCCGTCGTCGCCACTGTCATCACCACCATCTCCCGCATCACATCCGCCATCAGTACCTCCACCATCTCCGCCAGAACCGCAACCGCCACTTCCGCAACCACCAGAACCGTCATCACTTACAGAACCACCACCATCTCCGCCGGAACCGCCTTCGACAATATCAGCATTAACTTCATTAACTGCAAAGTTATCAATTTTAAAGAGTTTAGAAATTTTTCTGTCAGCCTCCCTTAAATGATATTCGCCTTTGGGTATTTTCATTAAAGCCAAACCCAAAATGCTCAAGACAGGAAGTATTAGAGAAATGATCTTGCGAGTTGGTTTTTTTATGACTCCCATATTTTTATTTGTTGCAAAATAAAATTTACTAATTGAACTCCCATCCTAAACGTATTAAAAAATCTTTGAATTCTACATTCTGCTCAGTCAATCGCATTATTCTTTTTCGGGTATAGCTGTCTTTATCATCTTTTACAACCCTTAAATATTTCAAAAAAACGAAATCATTAAAAAAACGTGGCTCCATAATATATGAAAGACTTTTCTTAACTTCAAGCTTTTTGTCAACACCAAAACTTGTTGCAAGAAAATCAGCATAATAGAAACTAGCCCAAAGGGATTGTAATTTCATATAATCAGTCGAACCACTTTTCAGAATCTGCAATGCTTTTGTAAAGCTTTCTTCCGCTTCAATTTGTAACTCAGATTTTTTTTCTAGTTCATAAAGATACCCGAGCGCTAATCCCTTCACCCAATAAGCGTAAGCCACTTGACTGTTTTCACCTTCATGCAAAATAAAAGCAGGTAGCGCCAAATCACCTTTTTCAATATATTCTTTAGTTTTCTTGATATATTCCACTCTTTCTTCAACTAGTGGCAAGTTTGAATATTCGTTTGACATTAACACTCTTCTTGCATGCCATTCTGCTACCCAAAAATTCGCGACCGGAATGGGGAAAGTATCTGTGGCAAATTCATAAATTTTTCTAATGCCAACTCGGTCTTTCAATATTATATTCGCAGCATCTGTATCTTTATCATTACCAGGTAAAATAAACGAATCGAAAGGAGAATCATTGAAAATATTTTCTCGAGCAAATTTCGTAGAATGTAAACCCAGCATATATTTATCCGCAATAAATTGTATTGCAAAAGCACGTTGCATCGAAGGCATAGAATTATCTGCCACAATCTCTTTTAAAAGCTTCATCCCCTTTGCAGGCTCAACATCCAAATAATTATTTGCAATGAATAATTTAGCAATAGCTTTTTGTTCGGGGGTTTTTGCCAAAGCAAGTGCGATCTCAAATTTCTCAGCAGCTTTTTTGGAATCTATATCTCTCAGCTCTGCTGCCTGAGATAAAGCTTGCTGAAAATCGGGTTTTAAATCGGGTTTTAAAGAAAAATTAGTGTACAAGAATACTCCTATTATTAAAATAATAACTAATAATAATATATTTTTTATATCTAGTGCGCCTATTTTCTTTTGATTTATTGAGTCAATCACGTAAAAACCACGGCTTCCCTTTTTTAAGACGCTAATGTAAATTAAACCTATCTATATTGAAGTTATCAGCACAATTTAATAATAGACATTTAATTTAGAAGCCACAACTACTATAGGTGTGTAAATGGGAAAAAAACTTGAAATTACTAAAAAAGCCGAAGATTTCCTAAAAAAACCTAATAAGGGTGGGATTTTCTCTATATGGCCCAAGTTTTTATTAAAAAACCTTGAAAAATATTTTGGCTCTGAACTTTTAGTTAAAATCCCTGATACTTTAGCTGACAAAAGTCAAGAGATGCTGGTTGCCATTGATACTCTGTACCAACTTCAGTCAATGGGAATAATAGAAAATATAAAAAAGGGGAGACGTTATCCAGATGAACCTTTCATATATATTTACAACGTGAATAGCAACAAAGAAAGCAATATAAAATTAGGCACAGGAGTGGAATTCAATAACGAAGTGAAGGCGATATGGCGCGCGACCGCAGAAGGAGTTGAACGATCACTTTGGTCCAGTTCAGACCATTTGCTGAAAAATTCAGTTGAAAGCAATTATGAAGATTTGAAAGGCAAGGCATTAAATATATTTAAACTTGCCGGTTTTTCGGAAGAGCAAAAAAGTAATTTATCGAATCTCAAATTTAATACTCAGACAGAGCTTAGGTGGCTCGAGGCTTTTTCAGTTCAGGGCAACGAAAAAATGTATTGCCCTCTTCAGCTTGCAAGCTCCAACTTTGCTTATAGAAATCAAAGATTAAGCCCGACACAAAATCGAAAAGAACCGCTTCTTAGATGGTGCATAACAACAGGGTTAGCCTCGGGTAGAAACATGGTTGAAGCTATAGTGAAAGGAATTATGGAAGTTATCGAAAGAGATGCATTTATGATCACCTATTTAAATAAATTATCGCCCGAAGTTGTCGATCTAGATTACGTCAGTGCTCAAGATGAGGAAATAAATGCAATAATTAAAAACTTTCAGCGATATAGGCTCGAACCATACATAGTTCGACTCCCGAGCGATTTTCCCGTTCATATCTACCTCGCCGTAATACTCGATAGAACAGGATTAGGCCCTGCTTTTTGTGTAGGTGCGAGCGCTGATTTTGACTTTAAGCAAGCAATAATCGATTCGTTGTCAGAAGCATTAATAGTTCGTTATTCATTAAAAAGAAAATTCAAAAATGATATAAATGAAAAACAAATAGGACGAGAAGAAAGATTAATTTATTGGTCCAGGCCAGAAAATTTGAACAAAATAGAATTCATATTTAGCGGAGAAAAAGTGAAGATAGATCTGAAAAAACGAATGTTCGAGTTGAGAGAAACACAAGAGTATTTCAAGGAAAAATTAAAAATCCTATCAGATGAATTAAGCAAAAAAAATTATGAAGCTTGTTATGTTAAAATAACTACACCTGAAATTGAAAAGCTTGGAATTTTTAGCGCAAAAGTAATTATTTCTGAACTCCAGCCAATGCACTTAAACGAGTCAATCCCATATTTCGGAGGCAAACGCCTGAAAGAAATCCCTGAAAAAATGGGATATAAAGCCGCGCTAACATTAAATCAAGAACCTCATCCTTTTCCATGATTGGAGCTCTCTCAAAATTATTTCATAAAGAAATAAATTTTAAATTTAAATCCGGGACTGGGCCTAGCGACCCGAAAACTTGGCCGAAATCCTGGAAAACAGTGTATTTCAAAGAATATCCTCGATTAAATTTGATTCCTTTATCATGGAATTTTTTAGAGCTTGGAAATTTAGAATCTGCCCTTAAAAACCGCCATTCAACAAGAGAATTCAGCAATAAACCGATTACATTTGAAGAACTTTCGACTCTTCTATATTTCGGGGGCGGAATCAGAAAAATTCCGGATAATGGGGAATGGAATGGATCAAAAAGATTCTATCCTTCAGGCGGGTCACGATACCCCTTAGAAATTTATATCGGAGCACAAAATGTAACTGATTTAGACAGAGGCATTTATCACTACAATGTAAAAAAACATGCGCTTGAAGAGCTGATTGAATCTGAAGGAATAAAAATTATTAAAGAAGCTATGTTTTATCCATGGTCAAAGGACGCAGCTCTTTTTGTTATCCTTACGTCAGTTTGGGACAGAAATTTTATCAAATACAAAGACTTCGGATATAAAATCGTTTTAAATGAATCAGGGCATTTAATGCAAAATATTGCGCTTATCAGCTCGGCTTTGAACATAGGGTGCTGCCATTTAGCTGGCTATTCAAATGAAAAAATAGAACTAATGCTGGATATTGACAATGAAGAAGAATCAACAGTTCACTTATCAGTTTTAGGCAAATTACAATAGAGTGGAACAAAAATTAGAAAAGCTTAAAAATATTATTAAAAGGGACGCTCTTCCCACTTCAAAAACCCATATAATCATTTCTCCAACTGGTGAACGAGAAAATTGGCTGTTTGATTTAAGAAATATTTTTTTAAAGCCCGAGGCGCTTGATTTAATCGTTGATATTTTTTGGGAAAAATTTGAAAAAGAATATCCATTTCAAGTCGGAGGCCAAGAATTAGCCGCCGTGCCGTTAATTGGAGCCATTGTTCTTCGTTCCCATCAGATCGGCAAACCAGTAAACGGTTTTATGATCAGAAAAGCTCGCAAAAGCATAGGACTCCAAAAATTGATTGAAGGAGAATTGGATAACACGCCGATTATTTTAGTTGACGATATAATAAATAGCGGATCAACTTTTCTGCGTCAAATCCGGATTATAGAAGAAACGGGAAAAATTGTTTCCCGCATCTTTCCAATAATGAATTTCAGCGGAAATGATGATTTCGATTTTATTAAAAAAAGAAATATTAATTTGACCTATCTTTTCTCGTTAAAAGACTTCGGGCTTTCAATGAGTCCTAAAAAAAGATTTACTCCCCAAGAAAGATTCAAAATTATGTGGAAATTTCAGGCCCCTGATGCAAATCTTTTTCACGTTGTACCGAAATCAACACCGTGCATGGACAATGAAAAAATTTATTTCGGAAGTGATAACGGATTTTTATGGGCCATAAATCAAAATGACGGTTCGGTGGCTTGGAAATATAAAGTTGGCTATCCTTCAATGGGTAAAAGTATCTTTTCTTCACCTGCAATAAATAAAAAAATGATATATTTCGGCTCTTACGATGGTAATTTTTACTGCCAGAATGCGAAAGACGGAAAGATTATTTGGAAATATTCTGAAGCAGACTGGATCGGTTCATCGCCCGCTCTTGCGCCAGATTTAAATTTGGTATTCATAGGACTAGAGTTTGGACTTTTCAAAAGAAAGGGAGGAATCGCCGCTTTGAAGATGGATACCGGAGAAAAAATTTGGGATTATAAAGTGCCGGAATATGTGCACTGCTCACCGGCTTATTGCAAAGAAAAACAAATTGTTGCGATCGGAGGAAATGATAATACAGTTTATTTATTCAATGCGAAAAATGGAACACTTCTTTGGAAATATGAAACAGGAGGCGAAATAAAAGCTTCCCTTGCATTCGACATTGAAACAAATCTTCTCCTCTTTGGTTCATTTGATAAAAACGAATATGCATTGGATCTTGATACGGGAAACGTTATTGGAAAATTTAAAACAGAAGATATTATTTATTCGAGTCCGGTTGTAAGAGACAGCAAAGTTTATTTTACATCCACAGACAAAAATATTTACTGTTTTGATTTAAGAACCGGAGAAATGAAATGGCAGTTTGCAACGAGTGGCAGAATTATAGCAACCCCAAATATTATTGATGGAAATGTTTATGTGGGCTCTAATGGAGGAACTTTATATGAATTCAATCCGGAAACTGGAAAAGCAACAAGAGTTTTCCAGGTCACTGAAAAAATTACTCAAAAAGTAGTTTATAATGAAAACACAAAAAGATATTTTGTCTCTACGGATGCAAACGAGGTTTACTGTCTAGAAAGAATTGATTAAACCTCTTCTTCTTAAAATTTTTCATTGTCGTCTTCGAGGGAGGAGCAGCCTGGATCGCTCGGGCGTCTGATAATAGATAAAATTTCCGTTCGAAGTTTTCTTGTATTAATGTTATGAGACAATTAGCGCAAAAAGGTAACTGCATGAGATTATTTTTTTCTAAGCTCTCTTATCCCCAAGTCACGGCAAATTTTTCGAGCCAAAAAGTAATGAATTTCATTATGCCGCGGTACAGTTGATGAACGCCTAGTTGCTGGATTAAAAAATACGCTATGACTACCCCCTTCGCGAACAAAAATACAACCCTCTTTTACTAAATGACGGATTAAGTCAGCGCGCCTCATCAAAAAACAAATTAAACAGAAACCGAGAGCACTTCTCGAATTCTTTTGCCGGAAGGCTCATCTTTGGACAAAAGCGCTTTATTTGTTTCAATTATAAGCGTTAAGGCCTCTTTGAGATTATTTTTAACTTCTCGAAGCGTTTTGCCTTGGCTGTTGACTCCGGGAATTTCTTCAATCCATCCCAAATACCATCCCCCGGCTTTTTTATAAATGGCGGTGAATTGTTTTTTTGTCTTCGCCATAGAAATACCTTATTACAACGATCAAGGACGGTCAACCGTCACAAAAAAAGTTTTAGCCAATCAAATCTCAATAATCAAATTTCGCTCATTGTCGTCTTCGAGGGAGGAGCAGCCTGGATCGCTCGGGCGTCCCGCACGAAGCGGTGAAGTTCGATAATCAACTTTTGCATCCCCATCGTTATCAATGCCATCCGAGCATTGGGTAACTTTTTTGGGCTTGCATTCGGAAGATGAAGTGCACGAAGAAACTCCGCATGAATCAACCAATTTGCAGACCTCGTCCTCGCAAGTTCGATGCGGGCGCACTTGTCCAGAAGGACACACCAGAGGCGGTGGCGGAGGTGGCAGAGGCTCTTCGATACAGCCTTGGTCTTTAGCAGCCACACCGTATCCAGCTCCTTTGAAATGAACCCAGCCGACAACATCTGACCCCCAAGCCCAGCCATCCCAAAGGCAGTTTGATACAGTAACGCCGTATCCCGAGCCACGGAAACTTATCCATCCATCCCACCCTTTATTATCAGCGGAAAGCGCACGCGCCCATCCCGAAACCTCACCAGTGTCGCGGTTTAATCTCGGGACGCAAGGCGACTTCGGACATCCGGAATTTTCGTTAAAACTTATCCAGCCGATATTTTCAGACCAAGCATAACCTGAAAGATTTCCAGAGTTGCTGATGCGAACTCCGTAGTTCGCGCCCCTATTCAAATTCACAGAATTAAAACTGATCCAGCCGATATTTTCAGACCAAGCCCACCCTGAAAGATCATCAGCGCTGCCCGCGCTTACAAAATAAACCAGCGCAAAAAAAGCGAGCGCGAGCATAATTACCGGAATCCGAAAAAATTTATATCTGAAAATCACGGAATAAATTAATTTTTAAAATATTACCAGCCGCAGTTCGGCGATGGTGCCGCAGCATTTCCAGACTGGGAAACAATCGGCCCAACTGAAACGGAATTCGCAAAAACGCAACCCACCTGGTAGCGATTTGCGGCGTTAAAAGGATGCGCGCTCATATTTACTGTTTTCTTGCAGTCTGCAATCGTCCAACTTGATGGCACCTGCATAGTCACAAACCAGTTGTCCCCGCTGTGGCTCGCAATGCACATCTTCTGGCCAACCCCTCCCCCGCCTCCGCCGCCTGAACCTGACAAACATTTCGCGGGATCGCTGTTCAAACAGAAATCATCCGCCTGCGCCTTACCGCCTACAACATGCAGTTTTTGCAAAGGGTTGAGCGTCCCGATTCCAACATTTCCTTTATCAACCAGCAAACCGTTGTCCGCTCCTGCGGTATTGAGCAATAACCCGCCGGCTTTCGTTTGCCCGATTGAGCTCACATTCAAGGGCGCGGGAGCATTCCCTCCCGGAGGCGCCTGGGTCGGTTCATCCCATGCAAAAACCTGTACCACCATAAGCACTCCCGCAAGAGCAGTCACTTTTATTAAATCTCCCGTGAATTTTTTCATGGTTTAAAAATTATTTTTAATAGCTAACGGCTCTCGCCGGCTGACGGAGCTGTTAATGAGTCCAAAACTTTGGAGCTGACATTTGCACCGCGAATTGGCGCACTCAAAGTATCAAGTGCACGCTCCCGCTCTTTGTAACTTGTAAGTTCCGACTGAATTTTTTCAGTTTCGTCTGAAATAACATAATAACCCGCGACATATCCCACAAGCAGCGAAGCAAGTATCGCAAAAATCAATTGAATCTTCTCACGCTTATCCATGTATTAATAATACGCAATCCCGAGCCACTTTTAAATCGGCTTATGCACATCTTTGCCGCGTTAAAAATCTCCTTTTCGCGCGCAACTTCAAGACCTGCTAATTTCTAACAGGGTCATATCCATCCCGCGTGTATTTATTCGCAGGATCCCATGAAAGCCACGAACCGAGCCCCGCATCATAGATCGCCTGTTTCTGGAGTTTAATCATGGAAGCGTCGTATTTCGCTCCGAGATCGAAGTCCTGAATCCACGGGCGCAGTTTTTCCGGACGCTCTCCAATCGCGATAATCCGTGCTTTCGCACGCGTCAAAGCCGTTTTGATAACCTCATACGGGTGAGCGGCAGGATTTTTAAATCCCTGAAAATCGGCGGGATAATGCGATGGATACATCATCGGTGAGACATAATCGAAATGTTTTGCGGCAATTTCCAAAGTTTGCCCAATTTTCAAATCGTCATAATTCCAGCTCGTAAGGCCAAATAAATCTGCCGATATCGGAACCCCGAGCGTTCCGAGTTCGTTTTTTAAATACTCAAAAAAGTTTTCGATAACCCCAGACCTAGAAGTTTTTCCGTCCCAAAACGGAAATGACATATCCGAAAGATCGCCGTCAGAAGGAAAGCGAATATAATCGAAATTGATTTCATCGAATCCGACTTTTTCGGCTTCTTTCGCTACAAGCGCCGCGATCTCCCATGTTTCCCTCGAAGCAGGGTCCACCCACGCAAGCCCTTTTTTATCCCCCCAAAGATTTCCGTTCGATTTTCTCTTGATTGCAAGATCAGAGCGCTTGAGCGCCAAAATTCCATCCTGGAAAACTGCAATCCGCCCGATTACATAAATATTTTTTTCGTGGAGTTCATTTATTACTTTTCTAATTTCGGGAATTCTTTTTTCGAAATAGCCAAGCGCCTTCAATTTTTCGTTGTCAGAAATAAAAGAAACCTTTCCCGTTGAATCTTTGACGTCTATTATAACGCTGTTCAATTCTGAATTTTCAACGAAGCTCACAAGGTCTTTCCGCCATGAAGCCGTGCCAGCAACCCAGCTCGAGATGTAAATGCCGCGGACAATCGCAGGAGTTGATAAATGCTGCGTCGCTGGTTCTTTTTGCAAAAGCGGGAGATTGTCGATAGCGCGCGCAACATACTCAAGGGGCTCTACAAATTCAGTTGCCATGTTTTTTGCGCCGAAAATAATTCCGCCAGCCACAGTAAATATAGCCGCAAGTAATGCCCAAAAGCGCCACCTGACTTTTTTCTTAAATTCAGCGAACTTAGGTGTCATCTCGAAGCAATTCCTTGAGGCCGCTTTCGTAAAAGAGTAAATTTTCTCTGCCTGAAACATTTTTTTCAGATTCGATCAGTTTCGCCGCAAAAGGCTTTATTTGCTGACTATTTACGAGAAAAGCGCCGATCAAACGCCCGTTTTTAAGAAAAAACCTTGAATACTTATCGCTGACTTCATCCAGTGACACAAATGTTTCAGCTTCGGGCAAAGCGATTTCCCCGATGATTGTTATTACCGCACCTAAAACTTCAGTGGAATAAGATGCGGTCGATCTGAATTCTTCGTCGCCTGCCTTAGCGGGCGAGCCCGCCATATTTATTCCTGCGATCCGGCCGGTTAAAAAAGCATGTGTCCAGTTTCCGATTGTTTTAGATTTTCCTGAAAACGGATCCACATATTCCGCGACATCTCCCGCCGCCCAGACACCGTCACCCGCTTTTAAGTAATTATCCACTTTTATTCCGCTCGCAGTGCTTAGTCCTCGCGCAAATTCCAGGTTTCTTTTCAGTCCCACTCCGACCGCGATCGCGTCAGCATGTAAAATTTTTGAGCCTTTCGTCCGGACCGCTAAAATGTTTTCTTCAGCTTTAATTGCATGCACCTCATCGCCAGCAATAACATTTATTTTTCCTCGCAAAAAAATTTTATTAAAAAGCTCGCCGCCGCGCTCCTCTACAAGGCCGTTCCAAAAAAAGCGTTCGCGCATCAAAAGAGTGATTTCCCAGCCGTATTTGGAAAAAATATTCAGAAATTCAAGCGTTATTAAACCCCCGCCCACCACCAGCACTTTTCCATGAGGTTTTTGCTCGAATAAAGATTTGAGGCCCAGCGCATCATCCAATGTTTGCAGGCGATAGACTTTGTCTTTTATGCCGTCTGAAAATTGCCATTCCTCCGCACGCCCGCCGGAGGCAATCAGAAGTTTTTTGTATGAAAAATTTTTTCCTGAATCAGTATCAGCAGTTTTTTTCTCAAAATCTATTTTCACTACACGTTCCGAAAGAAAAATGTCGATGTTGTTCTTTTCATAATCATTGAGAGTGCGAAGCATTACTTTATCCAAACCTATCTCCCCCATTGCGAATCTGGGAAGAAAAACCCGCGAATACAAAAGATGTTTTTCATCTTCCAAAATGGCGATTTTTGCCGCCGAATCATTTTTACGCAAAGTTTCCGCCGCAGTCGTTCCAGCAATTCCTCCGCCAATAATCAAATAATCGTAGTTAAACATTTTTTACCCCGTTAGAGAATGCCTCGAGGCTTGCCGCGAGGGTTTTAGTATTTTAATGCGAGTGCGTGGTTTAATGCCCCGCACGAGTTCTCTAACGGGGTAAACAATGCAAAAACGCCTTCGCTTCCCCGTTAGAAACTCACGTTCTTAAAAAGCTTAAAAAGGAAAACGGCTTAATAACGGGGTCTTCGGAGGTTTCCAAAAACGGATCAATGGGAATTTACATTCCCTCCGTTTTTGATCCTGAAGCAGACCAAAAACCCAATACGGCGATTACTACTCCTGTTACGATCAGGACATTTTGCCGAATAGGCTCCATCCCCAAAAAAGGGATTAAAATGACCCAAAGGCCTAAAATACCGGTTACCCAGTTCTGCCACATAGATAAAAATCTCCTATATTTTTCTTCGACCGTCCGGCACAACTTGGGACACACCGGACGTTTATATTCTAGAATAATAATCAGTATCCGACCACTGTCGATCCGTTTTTAATATCATGCTGTTCCGCCCAGCCGGCATTCACCTCAAGAACCATATCCACAGGGCTTGGCGAAGTCAGATAAGTTTTGCGTGAACTTTCTTTGGGCAAAAAGCCAAAGCCGACTACGTTCCCGTTCTGGATCCAAATCACATCGAGATCAATCCGCGTGTTTTTATTCCAAAATAGAGCTTGCCGCGGTTTATCAAAAACGAAAAGCATGCCTTCGTTCTCTCCGAGATCTTTTACGTCCTGAAGGCCCTTTTCGTAATCCGCTTCACTGCGCGCCACTTGCACCTTTAGCTTATAGCTATCAACCGTAATTTCTTTAATTTCGGTCTGCAGGCGGCCGCGTCCGAAATAAATAAAAGAAACCGTGACCGCAGCCAGTAACAATAATAAAATAATGTATTTCATTTATAGAATAGCAAAACCAACGACTCCGAATATTTGTGTCTGAAAAATAAAATTATTTTGTTTTGGTAACTTCCTTGAAAAGTTTTACCGTCCACAAAACGAGAACGACGAGAACCAAAACCTGGATAAATGGCCCGAGCCAGGACCAAAACCAGAGGTTCTGCATCATCCCATAATCATAAAAATTGTTCGCCATGCTCTTATTATACTCGAAAATAAATCAAGATACAGCTTTTTGACGCACAGCTTTAACCAGCTCTTTCACAATTAAAGGGTTAGCGCGCAGATATTCCTTCGCATTTTCATAGCCTTGCCCCAAACGGGCCTCGCCAAAAGAAAGCGAAGCGCCGGATTTTTTTATCAATTCGTACTTGAGCCCCAAGTTAATCAAATCGCCCTCATAAGAAATGCCCTCGTTATACATAATGTCAAATTCCGCCGTTCTGAAGGGAGGCGCGACTTTATTTTTAACAATCTTAGCCTTTACTCTGTTTCCAACTATATCTTCCCCCTTTTTTATTTGTGCGGCTCTGCGCACCTCGATCCGCACAGAAGCATAAAATTTTAAAGCTTTGCCCCCAGTAGTTGTCTCCGGATTTCCAAACATTATTCCAATCTGCATCCGGATTTGGTTGATGAAAATCACAACCGTTTTTGACTTCGCGACTATCGCAGTAAGTTTCCGAAGCGCCTGCGACATCAATCGCGCCTGCAGGCCCATGTGAGATTGTCCCATCTCTCCTTCAATTTCAGCCTGCGGCGTCAAAGCCGCGACGGAATCGATCACCAAAACGTCGATTGAACCGGAACGCACCAGACTTTCCGTAATTTCCAAAGCCTGCTCACCGGTGTCCGGCTGGGAAATTAAAAGATCATCTATTTTTACCCCGATTTTTCTCGCATATTCGGGATCAAGCGCATGCTCCGCGTCCACATATGCGCAAAGCCCGCCTTTTTTTTGGGCGTTTGCGACAATATGCAAGGCGAGAGTAGTTTTCCCCGAAGATTCCGGGCCGTAGATTTCTATAATTCTTCCGCGCGGCACTCCGCCGACTCCAAGCGCCAAATCCAGTCCCAAGGAGCCCGAGGGAATCGTATCAACATCAACTTTGCGCGCTTCGCCCAGTTTCATTATCGCCCCTTCGCCATATTTCGCCTGAATTTCTTTGAGCGCTGATTCCACTCCCAAGTTTTTTTCTTTTTTTTCGTCTGCTTTTTTCGGCTTAATCATGATTCATATTTTACCACTTTGGAAAAGAAACAAACAATATATAAGCGCTTCTTAAGAGTGCATTGCTTGCTTTTATTTCAAAAAAACCATCCGTCTTACAGTCTCTTCATGTCCGAAGCGGTCGCGGGCGCGAATTTCAATATCATTTACTCCGGGTGCGAGCACATAAGTCTCGCTAAACTCCCCCTTCTCGTTAGTGAGTATCGCGCGGCCATTCAATAAAAGGTGGCCTGCGCCAAGAGCAGTTCCCTTGACCGTAACCACTCTTTCATTAAACACTTCTCCCTCTCTCGGAATTTCCAATCTTATAATGGGACCCCGTAAAAAATTCCGCGCTTGCCAAATTCCATAAGCTGCGATTATAACGAGCATAAATATCAAAACAAATTTTTTGTGTGAAACCCTCAATTATTAAAAACTGGAATAAAAATCCGAATCTTCTTCATTTTTGGGTTTTAGCGCCGCCTTCATTTTGGATGCGTTTGAATTATCTGCTTGAGATATATCTTCCTGGGCGCTAGATCTTACGGGCAATTCGGGTGCGCTTTCAAAATCGTCTGATTTCATCAAAATCTCGCGCGGTTTTGCGCCGTCTGCCGGTCCGATTACTCCGCGCTCTTCCATCATATCGAGAAGCCTCGCCGCGCGGGCATAGCCGACACGAAGGCGGCGCTGCAAATAAGACGCCGAAACTTTTCCGGCTTCGATTGCAATCCTGCGCGCTTCCTCGTAAAGATCATCATCAGATTCGCTCCCGCTTTCAAGCGATTCCAGAATATTTTTGAGGCCCGAGCCGTTTTCGCCTGCAAACATGTCCTCCGCCGTCCCGACATCTCCTTCGCCGCCTTCTTCCACATGATCCGCAAGCCATTTTGTAACATTTTTTACTTCGCTCTCCGACACAAACGCGCCCTGAATGCGCCTGGGTTTCGCTACATCGCCCGCGAGAAAAAGCATATCGCCGTTTCCTAATAATTTATCCGCGCCGGATGCGTCCAAAATTGTGCGTGAATCCACTTGCGACACCACCTGCAAAGCGATTCGCGAGGTAATATTTGCTTTGATCAACCCAGTAATCACCTCCACAGACGGCCGCTGGGTCGAGAGCATCAAATGAATTCCGACTGCGCGCGACATTTGCGCGAGCCTGACAATTGCAGCTTCCAGTTCGCGCGGATAAGTTGCCATGATATCGGCGAGTTCATCGATTACAATTACAAGATAAGGCATCGCTTCGACATCTTTCACGTCAGAAAGATTTTTCATTATTTGCGCATGGTATGAGGAAATATTTCTTGCATTATATTTCGCCAAAACTTCATAGCGGTGCTCCATCTCCTTCGCCGCCCACTTCAGCGCGAGGATTGTTTTTTTGGAATCCGTTATAACTGGCGTCAGTAAATGCGGAATTTTGGAATAAGCTGAAAGCTCAACCCGTTTGGGATCGATAATAATAAAACGCAAAATCTCTGGAGGATTTTTATAAAGCATGCTCATCAAAATAGAATGAATCGCGACAGATTTTCCGGTTCCCGTCGCGCCAGCGATCAAAAGGTGCGGCAGTTTCGCGAGATCGGCATAAACTGCTTGCCCCGAAACATCGCGGCCAAGCGCGAAAGGCAGGAGGGCTGAAGTTTTTTGAAATTCATCCGCCGCAAGCAAGGTGCGCAGGCCCACAAGCGCAATCGAACGGTTCGGAATCTCAATCCCGACGAGCGATCTCCCCGGAATCGGAGCTTCAATGCGCAAAGGATGCGCGGCGAGCGCCAAAGCCAAATCATTTTGAAGCGCTACAATCCTCGAAAGCTTTACGCCTTCCGCGGGTTTCAAAGTGTATTGCGTAACCGAAGGGCCAACATTGACTTCAGCCATTTCAACTTCGATCCCGAAAGTTTGGAGCGTGCGCCGGATAATATTTGAATTCGCTTTTATATCCCCTGACGAAGGGACTCCTTTGTCATCTTCGAGCAAATCCAAAGGCGGAAGAAGAAAATTGCCTTTGCGCATTCTTTTCAGTGGAGCGGTCACAAATTCATCACTTTTCAAACCCGATGCCTGGCGCGGAATTATTTTTTCGGGTTCGGGCATTTTTTCAAGCTCGGGCGGTTTTTCCGCAACTGCCACAGCCGCCATAGGCTGATTGATTTGAATCTGACCAGCCTTCTGAAATTCATTTTCTTTTTTCCTTCGCGGAAGCGAAATATTCAGCATGATCAAAATTCCCACGGCCAAAAAGACTGCGAGAATCAAAAGCGCTGCCCAAAAATCAAAGAGCTTCATAAAAGGATAGCTTGAAACAAATCCCGCGAGTCCCGCCGCCCGATCGTTTGCAGACGCAGCCGCGTCGCTGAAAAAAAGGTCAACTATTCCGAGCGATGACAAAAGAAATAAAATCGCGCCGATCATCGTCGAAGCGAGAAAATGTTTTCGGAGTGAAAATATAAATGAAATCCCAGCCATCAAAAGCATGAGGGGAATCAGGAAAAAAGCCCTTCCAAAAAGAAGCTCGAAAAGACCCTGCAATTTCGTCCCGATAAATCCCGCCTTGCCGAATGCGGCAAGCGTGAATAAAATGGCGAGCGCAAAAGCAAAAATCCCGAAAATCGATTGCTTCGTTTCGTCTTTCAACCCCTGATGCCACTTGGGCCCGTTATTTTTTTTCTTACTGTTATTGCGCGTCAAAAAAACAAATTTGAATTATGAGATGATTATATCAAAAAACGCCGAAAAATGCTTGATTTCTGCCAGAGCTTCCTTCTGCCTATTTTTTAAGCCATTTCTCCGCAGACCATCCGTCCACGCCTTTATCATAATCAACTTTCCACCATTTCAAACCTCCGACAGCCGAAGGCCCGGCCAAAATTTTTCCATACGAATTAATTTTTTGAATTCCGATGGTAAAGCCGTAGGGGGTTCTTCGGACACGGAGATAAGCCATGGTGTAAACTCTGTCACCTATCTTAAAAAAAGCGGCGGGCTTCACCGGCAAAATTAATTGCCGCGCAGAGGTTGCGGGCGGCTGAATTGTCCCTCCGGACTCAACTGCCGCTGGCTTTGGAGCCGCGGGCTTGCTTGAAGCAAACGCGCTTTTAGACAAGACAATTTTATCGAGCGTTCCGCCCAAATTCAGGATGGAGGTATCTATTATGAGCGGGAACAGCGCCTTATTAGCGCTCCCGTATAAAAGCGATCCATTTTTGTAATACTTGACCGTTCCAGCTTCAACTGAAATTTTTAATAAGTCCCCTGTTTTGTAAGAAGTGTTTGCGCGATATTCGCCGTTTTCGCGAACCTCGAGATTATAATTCGAGACAATCGGATGCATTTGAAAGGAAAAATCTATGTCGTTTCCTGAAAAATCGGTATCTCCGTTTGAGAGGCCTATCTGACGATTTGTATTTGTTTCACTCGCTTTAAATTCAAGATATCCATCACCCGAAAGAGAATTTTCAGAAAAAGCTCCGGCATCAGGGCATCCATCGCATCCCGAAGTTTTCTTAATTGAATCCGAACTTGCTGAAACATTCGAAGCGCCCCGCCAAGTAATTCCTTCGACAGAGGCAGCTGAAGGGACAAAGCTCGACGTTGTCTGCGTTGCCAGTGGCAGAGCCGCGCTCGCCTGAGAAGAAGGCAAAGGATCAGAAGAAAGCGCGGCCGGACTCGAAACCAAAATGGCTGTCATGGTCGGACAATACCCGGAAATTATGCACTGGGTATTTGAATTTACCTCGCTTGCATCCGCGCCAATGTCTTTTCCGTCCGATCCCATATATTTATAAGTGCTCGAATTCAAAAGAGCGTAATTCCCGTTCGGCATGTCGGCAAAGCCGATCGCGGCAGAATTCGACGGGAAATAATTTTCTGCGGGATAACTTCCGGCGCTTCCGCCAATCAGAGCATTTTTTATAAATACGCTTCCCGGAAAATACCGGCTGATAGTCGGATTTCCAATTCCCATTCCGGTTCCGATCACGCCGTACTGATTATGATTCGCGATATTATCTTTGAAAACAAAACCGGCCGCCTCGCTTCCCGATGCGAGCAAAATATTTCCGCTTTGCATTCCCGTATTATGCTCGATTGAAACATCGCGAGGTCCGTCTAAAATCTGAAAAAGCGTTCCTGAAACTCCGGAAAAGATATTACTTTTTATTGCGATCCGTTCCGTTTGTCCGCTGGGATTATTATCGTCCCGGCCCATAATATTTATTCCCGCGTAAATGTTTTTCAGAATATTATGGGAAAAATTAACATCGCGCACTTTCGACCAGGGCGCGGTGCCATTCTGGTTTCGCGGCGTGAGTAAAATTGAAAAACCATTTTGCGCGTCTGGCCAGTTGTTTTCAAAAATATTTCCGGAAATCAAAACGCGCTCGGCGTTTTTTAATTCGAGAATATTTTTCACGGTCCAGTGAGTTCCCGCATAACTTGAATCTCCAATTTTCCATTTCATGGGTTTATAAAAATAATTTCCGCGGATTTCTATGTCCGCGGGAACCAAATTAGAAATCCAAGGGTCCTGTCCGCCAAACATCAAATTTTCACCCGCCGCTTCTAAATAATTGTTTACTATTTTATAGGGACCCTGGCCGCTCCACCCCATAATGGTTTGCGCTTCCATCCCAACTTCGTGAAAATCGGAAAAATAAGAATCGATCACGGCAGTCCGCGCGTTGTTGAGGGCAATCCCGCGGCGCACATTTCCGCCAGGCGTGCCATGAATGTAGGCGCGATCGAAAACAATATCGGATCCGGAATCGAGCGAAACAAGATTATACATTGTCGCGTTCGTGCTCGCCCAAGTAGTCGTAATTTCAATTCCGGAAAATCTGTAATGATGGGCGCCGGATGAGGCGGAAACGGCAGACGCAGTATTTGAAGTGACTATTTTTGCCATGTAATTCGCCTGCGTCGGGTTCACGCGTTTTCCTTCCGGAAGATTGTTAAGTCCGGAAGACTGAATGTAAATCCAGTCCGGTCCGGATTTGTTCGGGAGCAAAAAATTTCCCGTAAAAGTTGCGCCCGCTTGAAGAATAATAACATCCCCCGGCAGGGCTGAATTCAAAGCCGACTGCAAATCCCCGCCAGCTTGGACATTAATGGTTTTACCTTTTGGAAGATTATAGTTCGTCTGCAGATAAACCCTCGGAGCTTCTGGCACAATTTCCGCATCGCTTTCGCGGAAATTTATTAACGAAAAAAGAAATATAAGCAATAAAACCAATATGGCAGGTCTAATTTTCATTGCTCTAAGTGTAGATTCAATTTGACCGCATAGCTATTTTATTATCCACAAATGTTTCTAGACCACAGAACTAAGAAAAAAACAAAAAATCGCCATAGAGCCGTGAGCTAGTTCGAACAAAAGACAAAGAGAGAGTTTCATCTTTTGAATGTTACAAACTAACTCCACGGCTCCATAGCGACTTGAATTTTTGAGAAGGTGAGCCGATTTTTCGTCGACCCACCTCTCGTTTTTATGTTTCGATGGGGGCATCCTCACCCCCATCATCTCCCCCTTTCTCGATCCCACAGCTCGGGGCGGTCAATAAGACCGCCATCAACAAAAACATAAAAAAATACTTCATAATATGTCCTCCTCTAAAAAGTTTTTTTAACGAACCCCTCATCAAAATTTCCATTCGAATTTTAATACTATGATGCATCATAGTATTTACTTCGATAGTTCGGCGAGCTCACTACATATATATCGAATATCGAAGTGTTTTTAGTTCAACGATCAGAAACTTTGATCAGGGGCCTTGGTGCAGATTATATCCGCGCCAAGGCCTGATTTTTTTCATTCGGTCTCACCTCCATTCTTCCGGCGGAAGTTTTCCGTCCGCCGCGAGCCAGCGCTGGAAAAAATCGCGGCTCGCTTTAATATGCCTGCCTATTTCGCTCTCCGAGCACGTCAAGCACCGCTCGACGTGCTTCAAAATTTTGCGCTCCCGCGCAAAATTTTCCTCCGCTTTCGCCCGGCAGAGCTCTTCCCAAGTGGGGTGTTTCCTCTCAAACCTCCCCACCAACGCAACCCCCACCAGAAAGAGACCGAGAGGAATTTGCAGCACCCACACCGCTCCGATCAAGCCCACAAACGTCATAAAGCCACCCCCCCCTTTCTTTGGGATAAAGCCAAAAAAATCAATTTCGTCCTCTGCTTTGACCTTTTTTGTTTTTTCCTCTCCGAAAAGCTAGCCGAATGTATTTCAGATTTCCGGCTGCGATTTTGGCGGCTAATTTAAACCCATCAAAATAATATTATTATGGGAAAGCCACCAAAACCACAGCCAGAAACATTTTGTAAAGAACTTTTTTTATCCTTATAAACTTGAGTTTGTTAGGATGATATTATAACCTCTCAAAGTTTTCGTCCTTCAATTTCACGCAGGACAAAAACTTAATTGAAGCTGGCGGAGGAAATGCGATATTCTGCATTTCCTCCGCCGCAAAGGTTATTTACCAGGCCACTATCCCGACAAAGCCCTGCGGATTTTCACTCCGCAGGATGCTGCCGGTAAACCTGTAACCAGAAAGTTTCTTACCCAAGGCTTCTTCAGCCTTGAGTTTTAGCATCTCCCTAGACTCAGTGGAGTCAGGTACCCTTCCCAGACTCCGAACTGCATCTCCACCCATCGTGTCCACGAATTTTCTAAAATCCATTTCCTTTTCCTCCAATAAATTTTAGTCAGCCAGATCTCGTGAATTCCGGCTGCCGTTTTCATTCCAAATTCAGAACGACTTATCCTGAGCTTGTCGAAGGAAAACAGCAGCTAGAAATTTATTTGAAAAAGAACTTTTTCCTGTTTCGTCGTTTTCGACTCATCAGCCCGGATACACATCCGAGGACAGGTTTTAAAGAAACATTGACCGCATCAATCTCGTCATACTAAAATATGAAAGTGAACAGGGCCATAGCCTATCCAAAAGAAATGGAAAACCTCAAAGCGGAAGTAAGACGGCTGCGTTCTTTCGTGATTGGCATCGCAGGAAAGGATTCCGAAGGAGAATACCAGCCTGAATTCGTCGAGGAAATGCTCAAAGCAAGCAAAGAAAAACCAGCGCATAAGTTCAAGGGCAGAAAGGCCTTTCTAGGAGAATTGCGCCGTCGGCGTTCATGATAAGAATACTTTTCACTGAAAAATTTCTTGATAGCGCCGCGCGACTTCCTCGAAATCAACAAGAAAAACTTTCGAAGCTCACAGAAATTCTGGAAAAAAATGTTTTTCATCCACAACTGCACACAAAAGCACTGGTTGGAAAACTTTCAGGGCTTTATTCTTTTCGAATAACTCGCGACTGGCGAGTTATTTTTCAGTTCATTAATCCTAAAACAATCCAGCTCCTCCGTGTAGCTCACCGAAAAGACATTTACAGATGAGCATCTTAATTTTATTAAAGAACTTTTCCTCATCCTCATAAACTCCAGTTTGTTGGGATGTTGTTTTACCTCTCAAAGTTTTCGAATTCACCAGTTAGCGAACTCTCGCACTGCTTTCCCGATCCGATCCCGTCCCTGCCCGCCAAGGCCAATAAATTTAATGCCTGGATTTAATCTCTCTCAAAATCTCCATAATTCTTCCCAGCTTTCTTTTTCTCAATTTCTTTTTTTCAAATTGCTATGATATATCATAGCGATAACAAATCCGTATTTTTCAATTTAGTAAAATCTGAAAGTATTAAAGAGCTTTCATCAAAATTTCCATTCGAATTTTAATACTATGATGCATCATAGTATTTACTTCGATAGTTCGGCGAGCTCACTACATATATATCGAAGTGTTTTTAATTCAACGATCAGAAACTTTGATCAAAGCTCCGGTTAAAATCAACCGAAAGCTTGATTTATTTTTTACCTCCTCGCCTTCGCGGGAGAACCAAGGACTTATCATTCAAGCTTTGCCCGTTATTGAGCTGTTGCCTTGGGTTAATCGCGTTTATTTTTCCTCGGCTAGGCGCGATCCGAGTAGCTGGACAAGTCGTCTCCAGCTGACGTCCCCTTGGGTTATCTCCGCCGACCGAAAAGGATCAGACGGATTCCAGCAAAGACGATCATGATCGTCAGCGCCGGCCCCAACAGCGGATTTAACTCCGCAAGCAGTCTTTCTACCGCGGTGCGAAGCAACCCGGGAGATATCATAACGGACACAAGCCCGACGAAGGCCAGTGTCGTTAGAAACCTCCGGGGAGTTCCGAAAAAAAATCGGAACCACGCCACATCATCACCTCCTTTCTTATTTTTTTTAAGAACTTTCTCTCAAAGTTTTCATCCCAATTGTAATCCTTAGACTAGGGATAAAAACTTAGTTGAGGGGCAGATTATCTGGCTCTGCCCACGCCCTCAAACTCGTTTTCGAGTTTGAATATTTACAACATTGGTTCACCTCCTTTCAATCCGCCGCACGACGATATAACATCGCGTGCGGGTTAGACTGCCTTTTGCTCGCGGTGAAACCGCGAGTTTGGGCAAGCTCCATCTTTTTTTAGCGACGCCCCGCATTTGCGGTACGCGTCGCGACCAATATTATGCGCACAAATGTGCGCAGGCACCGGCTGGGACAGCGGGAAAAACCGCCGCCCAACTTTTTCTAGGGGCAATCGCCCCAACACTTTTATCTTTTCCATTTTTCTCCTCCTTTTATTTTTTATGCGCCGAGCTCCAGCGCACAAAATCGGAGGAAAAACTTTTTCGAAGAACCAATTTTGAGAGCTCGATCAGTTTTTTTTAACCAAGTAAGATCTCAAATTTGGCGGGGAGCTTTTGGATATTTCCAAGCTCCCCATATGGCATGTTCCAAGCGCACCTCGGAACTTTTCGGCAAGCAGTGCCTTCTGCTTGTTTTTACGCGTGTCTCGAGAGCACCCCGAGACTTTGCATCTTTCGATGCACCGACCTCACGTCCGCGACCGGTGAAATTTACTCGAACTCTTCAGAGAAATCGAAATGGATTTCGTCCGTTCTGACTTCTGCCTCCGGAACTGGCTTCGGCCGGAGGTCTTGGCCGCACCGCAAACATTTTTCCGCCCCTTCCGCGGGACACTTCCCGCATCGAGGGCAATTCAGGCCACCACATTTTGGACACACACTATCACCTCCTTTCTTTTTTCGCTTTATAAATTATTTTTGATCTTCCTCCCGTCTCGACTATGAAAAAAGGCGATTTCGCACTTTCTTCATTATTAAGAGATTGCGAAATCGCCTTTTTGCAAACTATACGGTGTTTGCGATCCGCTCTCTCTTCGTCCGCCGTAGCTTTAGCGTAGGCGGGCTATAAAGTTTTCAAATTGCCTTAATTCCTTATTATTGGAGCATTATAGCACCTGCGGCTTCCAATGTCAAGTCCTAAAAACTAACTAGGCTTTAAACACCAAAAAAGCCCATATTTAAAGGCTTTTTGGGATTCCACTTTAAGACCTAGCTATGACTTCTTCTTCTTCTCACTACTTCATATGTGCACGATCGTGAATATATGAAGTAGTGAATCTATTGAATATCTTGGATCGCAATTTATTCCATCGCCTCTTCCACTTCCCTTTGCGCATCTTCAAATTCTTCAACCGGAAAATCTTTTCTATACCCCGTTCCCGCGGGGATCAAGCGCCCAATGATGACATTTTCTTTAAGGCCGTTTAATCTGTCTTCTCTTCCATCAAGCGCGGCCGTAATCAAAACGCGAGTCGTTTCCTGAAATGACGCCGCCGAGAGAAAGCTCGAGGTTGAAAGCGCAGTTTTTGTAATTCCCATCACAAGCGGAGATCCTTCCGCAACTTCCGCACCTTTTTCTTTCATCCGCATATTTTCTTCGATGAACTCCGCGGTTTCCAAAACATCTCCAATCGCAAATCGCGTCGCGCCCGGAGTTTTGATTTTAACGCGCCCGAACATTTGCCGAACGATAACTTCGATGTGTTTGTCATTGATTGAAGCGCCCTGTAAATTATAAATTCGGGCAACTTCACGGATAATGTAATTTTGAGCAGTAATGCGCCCCGCAAGCGAGAATAAAGTTTTGATATCAGCAGGCCCGTCAGTCAATGCATCGCCTGACTCAACATGGCTTCCTTTTGAGACAAACAAGGCGCGTCCGTAAGGAACGGCAAACTCGCGTGTTTCGTCAGCTTCTTTCGCCGCCTTTTTTCCTTTTTCACGATCCACCAAAATTTTTACAATTTTTTCTTTTCCGTTTTCCTCAATTTCCATCACTACTCCCGCAACATCGGAAAGCACAGCAATCGACTTCGGA
Source organism: Candidatus Giovannonibacteria bacterium (assembly GCA_016186825.1). GTDB lineage: Bacteria > Patescibacteriota > Minisyncoccia > JACPKW01 > UBA11713 > JACPKW01. Next base: position 88,377 of record JACPKW010000004.1, on the reverse strand, counting down.
ATCCGCAATTCAAAAATTTCTTCAACGCGCGGCAGACCGAGCGTAATGTCAGAAGCTCCCGCAACTCCGCCGACGTGGAACGTGCGCATTGTTAATTGCGTGCCCGGCTCCCCGATCGCCTGCGCTGCAACAATCCCAACCGCCTCCCCCATTTTCACGGGAGCGTTCGATCCGAGATCATAGCCGTAGCAAGTCTGGCAAATTCCGCGAAGCGTTTTACACGTGATCGGCGAGCGGACAATCAGTTCTTGCACGCCCGCCTTATCAATTTTTTCAGCATCATCAACGGAGAGAAGCGCTCCTTTTTTATAAAGCATTTTTCCGTCAGCATCTTTAACATCTTCCGCAAGCACGCGCCCGAAAATTCTTGCCGCAAGTCCTTTGCCGTATTCTTCGACATCTTTTCTCCAAACTTTAAATCCGTCTGAAGTTTTGCAGTCTTCATCGCGGATAATCAGATCCTGCGCAACATCAACGAGGCGGCGCGTGAGATAGCCCGCGTGCGCTGTTTTCAAGGCGGTGTCTGCAGTTCCTTTTCTTGCGCCGTGAGTTGAAATAAAGTATTCGAGCACGTTCAAGCCTTCCTTGTATGAAGAAATAATTGGAAGCTCGATTGTTTTTCCGGCTGGGTTTCGGACAAGACCTTTCATTCCAGACATCTGCGTAATCTGCGTCCAAGTGCCGCGCGCGGCGGAAGAAACCATTGAGTGGACCGGTCCGTATTCATCAAGAACTTTAGGCACCCATTCATCAACTTTTCTTTTAACATCCGCCCAGATTGAAATAACTTTATCATAACGTTCATCTTCAGTGAGCAGGCCTTCGTTATACTGCTCCTTAACTTTCTCGGCTTCTTTCAGCGCGGCTTCAATAATTTCCGCTTTGATCGGGGGGACAATCACGTCGTCCATCCCCCAGCTGATTCCGGAAAGAGTCGCGTAGCGGTAGCCAAACGATTTTATTTTGTCGAGAATGGGCCCGACTTCAGAGACACCATAATTTACTATCAGTTTTGAGACAATTTTCTCGAGCGTTTTTTTCCTCATCTCTTCGTTCAAAAATTCAAAGTCATTGGGCAAAACGGAATTGAATAAAAGCCGCCCGACAGAAGTTTCAATAATCCCCCCGTCAAAACGCTTATACTTTGCAGTTTTAGTCGCGCGAACTTTCACTTGCGCTTTCAGATGCACATCACCAAATTCATATGCGAGAATCGCTTCGTTCGGAGTTGCAAAAATTTTTCCTTCGCCTTTGAGGCCTGGAACAATTTTTGTAAGCCAGTAGCAACCGATAACCATGTCCTGCGAAGGCGTTACGGTCGGATCGCCCGTCCCGGGCTTCAAAAGATTTTTTGACGCGGCCATGATTTCGCGCGCTTCCCATTGCGCTTCGTCTGTCAAAGGAACGTGCACCGCCATCTGGTCGCCGTCAAAATCCGCGTTGAAAGCCGCGCATACGAGCGGATGAATCTGGATTGCATCGCCTTCGATCAATACCGGCTGAAAAGCCTGAATGCCCAAGCGGTGCAAAGTGGGAGCGCGGTTCAGCAATACGAATTTATTTTTAATAACTTCTTCAAGCGCGGACCAGACATCCGGAGTCGCTTCGTCAATCAAACGGTTTGCGCCTCGAATGTTATGCGCAAGCCCGCCGTCAATCAAGCGGTTAATTACGAACGGGCGGAAAAGTTCCAAAGCCATTTGCTTGGGAAGTCCGCATTGATGCAGTTTAAGTTCAGGGCCGACGACGATAACGGAGCGGCCGGAATAATCCACGCGTTTGCCCAAAAGATTTTGGCGAAATCTCCCCTGCTTTCCTTTGAGCATATCGGCAAGCGAGCGCAACGGCCGCTTTTGGGCCTGTGAGGTTGCGACTCCCGCCCCGCGCCGGATCGAGTTATCAATCAAAGCGTCAACAGCTTCCTGAAGCATTCTTTTTTCATTGCGGACGATTACTTCGGGCGCGCGAAGCTCCAAAAGTTTTTTCAGACGATTGTTGCGGTTGATCACGCGCCTGTATAAATCGTTTACATCAGAAGTCGCATGCCTGCCTCCTTCGAGCTGTACCATCGGACGGAGCGCCGGCGGAGAAACCGGAATAACGGCCAAAAACATCCATTCCGGACGCACACCCGAGCGCACCATGGATTTTATGAGGCTCAAGCGCTTAACTAATTTTTTCTTTTGCTGGGGGCTCGCGTCTTCGTATTCTTTTTCGAGCGCCGAGTGAAGTTCGTTCAAGTTCACTTCTTTGCAAATTTTGTAGAGAGCTTCCGCGCCTATTCCCGCTTCAAAAACTTCCGCATAGCGCATAGCAAGGCGGTGATATTCGACTTCAGTAATAACCCGTCCCAGTTTTATCTGTTCAAGTTCTTTTCTCGCCGCATCATAAGCATCTTTAAGGCCGGCTTTGTCTTTTTTAAGATCGGCATTTTTTGTTTTAGTTTTATATTCATGCTCGAGATCCCGCACAGCTTCTTCGCGGGCTTTGTCGTTTACTTTTGTGATAATGTAGCCCGCAAAATAAATTACGCGCTCGAGTTCCGGAATCGAAAGGTCGAGAATCAATCCGAGTTTCGAAGGCACTCCGCGCAAAAACCAAATATGTGAAACTGGAGTCGCGAGCTTGATATGCCCCATTCGTTCGCGGCGCACGATCGAGCGCGTAACTTCCACGCCACATTTATCGCAAACGATTCCTTTGTAGCGGATGCGCCGATACTTTCCGCAGTAGCACTCATAATCGTGTTCGGGCCCGAAAATGCGTTCGTCAAAAAGACCGTCTTTTTCGGCGCGCTGGGTCCTGTAGTTAATTGTTTCCGGTTTTGTAACTTCGCCTCGGGACCACGCCAAAATCCGCTCGGGCGAAGCGAGTTTGATTAAAATTGATTTGAAATCTGTAACTTTTGTTTCCATAATTTTTAAAAATTATTGAGTTTAACGATAAAAATTTTTGTAAAAATTGCGCCCGTCCATGACTAAATGCGTATCACAATGTCATCCTTCGTTCGGCCAGTTGAAGATTTATCCGCAGCCTCTTCTTTTTCAATACCTTTGAGCTCCACATCGAGCGCGAGCGCTTTCAATTCATTAACCAAAACGTGGAAGGAAGCGGGCAAATTCGGATTTCTGAATTTCTCGCCGCGGACAATCGCGTCATAAGCTGCCGCGCGTCCAAGCACATCATCGGATTTGATCGTGAGCATTTCCTGCAAAGTGTGCGCAGCCCCGTAACCTTCGAGCGCCCAGACTTCCATTTCTCCAAAACGCTGTCCTCCGCCCTGCGCCTTTCCCCCAAGCGGCTGCTGGGTGATCAGAGAATACGAACCAACAGAACGCATGTGAATTTTGTCTTCCACCATATGCGCTAGCTTCATCATATAAATTTCGCCGACAGTAACCTCCTGCTCAAAAGGCAAACCGGTTCTGGAATCAAAAAGCTGCACTTTGCCGTTTTCTGGAAGACCGGCTTTGCGAAGTTCTTCTTTAATTTCCTTTTCGTTGACGCCGCGAAGCGAAGGAGTGATTGCCTGATATCCTCCGACGCGCGCTGCCCAGCCGAGATGCGTTTCCAAAATCTGCCCCAGATTCATACGAGAAGTAACACCGAGCGGATTTAGAATAATATCTACCGGAGTTCCATCCGCCAAAAAAGGCATATCTTCGATCGGAAGAATTTTTGAGATGACTCCTTTGTTTCCGTGCCGCCCAGCAAGTTTATCTCCAACTGAAACTTTTCTAAGTTGTGCAAGCTCAACTTGCACGCGTTTGATTACGCCCGTGTCGAGCTTATCGCCGCGTTCGCGCGAGAAAACTTTTATTCCAACCACGCGCCCGCGTTTTCCATGCGGCACCCGCAGCGAGGTATCTTTCACGTCGCGCGCTTTTTCTCCGAAAATTGCGCGAAGCAGGCGCTCTTCTGGAGTCAGTTCCACTTCGCCTTTCGGCGTAATTTTTCCGACCAAAATATCGCCCGAACGCACTTCCGCGCCGATTCGAATTATTCCCTCTTCATCCAAATCTTTTAATTTTTCTTCAGAAACGTTCGGAATGTCATGCGTTGTGATTTCCGGACCAAGCTTTGTATCGCGCACATCGACAGAAAAATCTTCAATGTGGATCGATGAAAAAACGTCTTTTCGCACCAATTTTTCGGAAAGAATTATCGCGTCCTCAAAGTTGGCGCCGCCCCATGAGAGAAAAGCGACAAAAATATTTTGTCCGAGTGCGAGCTCTCCCTCCGCAGTGGAAGAAGTGTCCGCCATCACCTGCCCTTTCTTAACCTCGTCGCCCAAACTTACGATCGGGCGCTGGTTAATCACCGTGAAATCGTTTGATCGTAAAAAGTTTACCAAAGGATAAGTCCGTTCTTTTTTACCGGACTTAACAATTATTTTTGAAGCATCAACAAAAGAAACGACTCCTTCGACTTCACTGATGGTCATTCTTCCTGAATCTCGCGCGGCGCGCGCTTCCATGCCGGTCGAAACCAACGGCACTTCCGGATTAATACAGGGCACGGCTTGGCGCTGCATGTTCGAACCCATCATCGCGCGGTTCGCGTCGTCGTGCGCGAGAAAAGGAATCAAGGAAGTCACAATAGAGAACGCCTGCTCGGGCGCAACATCGATGAAGTCAACGTCGCTTTTTGCAATCACACCGGGCTGACCTTCAAGTCGCCCCTCCACAACTTCATCCAAAATGTTCCCAGCGTTGTCATAATTGATTCCAGCATGCGCGATTTTATAGCGCGCTTCCTCGAAAGCAGTCATGTAGATTACTTCGTCCGTTATTTTTCCGTTTTTAACTTTTCGATAAGGTGTCTCCAAAACTCCATATTCGTTTACGCGCGCGTAGCCTGAAAGGTGGACCACAAGTCCAATGTTCGGACCTTCCGGAGTTTCAATCGGACAAATGCGGCCGTAGTGCGAAGGATGCACGTCGCGTACTTCAAAGCCCGCGCGCTCGCGCGTAAGCCCGCCCGGACCGAGTGCGGAGAGCCTGCGCAGGTGCTCCAATTCCGAGAGCACGTTGATCTGGTTCATAAATTGCGAAAGCTGGTTTGTCGTGAAAAATTCTTTGATCACAGCCATGAACGGACGCGCGTTGATCAGCTGTGCGGGAGTCAAAGTCAAAACATCCAAAGTGGACATCCTGTCCTGAATGGTGCGCTTCATCCGCGTCAATCCTACGCGCAATCGTTGCTGCAAAAGTTCTCCAACAGAACGGATGCGGCGGTTTCCCAAGTGATCAATGTCATCAGCCTCGGCATTCGGCGTGTTGTTCAGTTTGATAATAAAAGAAATTATGTTGACGAGATCATCTCCAGAAAGTGTGCGCCCCTCGCGGGTATTCTTTTTTACGTCGGGAAGCCCCAGACGCTGGTTTAATTTATATCTTCCGACAAGCGAAAGGTCATATCTTTCTTCCGAGAACATCGCGGACAGAAGTTCTTTCGCGTTTTCGACTGTGGCAGGCTCGCCCGGGCGGATGCGCTTATAAATTTCCACAAAGGCATCGCCCGCACTTTTCGTTATGTCTTTATCCAAAGTTTTTTTAATGAAAGCCACTTCGCCGTCGTCAACTTTCTCAAAGCGCTTCAGGATTTTTTCATTCGTATCAATTCCGAAAATCCGCAAAAGCGACGTAATCGGTATTTTCCTCTTGCGGTCGATTCTCGCGTAGATCGCCTGATCTAAATCGGTTTCAATTTCAATCCAGGCGCCGCGCGAAGGAATTATTTTTGCGCCGAAAAACTTTCGTCCGCGCAAAATATTATCTGTAAAATAAACGCCGAATGAACGCGCAAGCTGTGAGACCACAACACGTTCAACTCCATTTACGATGAAAGTTCCGCGCGGAGTCATGACCGGCATGTCCGCCAGAAATATTTCTTGCTCTTTCACTTCCCCGGTTTTCATGTTCGTGAGGCGGATTTTGGAGCGAAGAGACGCTTCGAATGAAAGATTCAGAGCTTTGGCCTGATATTCATCGTATTTCGGTTCATCAAAAGAAAAATCCACGAAATCCAATTCCAAATCTTCACCGCCGTAATCCTTGATAGGCGAGAACTCTTTAAAAATTTCCTTCAAGCCTTCTTCTAAAAACCACCTGAAGGACTCGATCTGCACCTCCGCCAGATATGGAAGCGATGCTAAGGGTTCGCGATAACGCGAAAAATACTTTTTTACCATGGTTTTATAATTTAAACTCCTTTAAAAAATTAGATATAAAAGTTGGAAAAAACAACCAAAAACAAGCAAAAACCCCCTCTATATGCCGTCTTGAGGGAGCTCTACTCTATATTTAGCTATTTCGTTTTATGGGTTGCCACTCGTACTTTTTTAACGAGTAAGTATCACCCGTGACACAATCGTGCCTTTAGTATACTCGAGTCATATAACTTGTCAAACAGGTCGTGAAGTTTCTACTAGGTAGTTCAAGACCATGAACAAAATGCTTCTTATAGGGAGGCCTCAAGAGAGGGATCCCGCAGGCCGTGAGGCCAAATTGAAATTAGGGAGAGATGTGGAATGCCCCTCTCTTGCGCCGAGTCTTAAGAAGCATTTTGTTCATGCTATGCTCGCGACCTGAAGTTATTCCACGTAACCAGGAGCGAAGACGCGATAAAAATTGATGAATATGTTCCGGAGATAACGCCGATGATAAGTGCGAGTGAAAAATATTTTGTGGATTCGGATCCAACAAAGAAAAGCGCCACAAGCACAATAAACACCGTAAGCGAGGTGTTGATCGAGCGCGTCAAAGTCTGCGAAAGCGAGCGCCCGACAGTTTCTTCAAAAGTTTCGGTCTTATTCTGAATGCGCAAATTTTCGCGGACTCGGTCGAAAACAACAATCGTGTCATGAATCGAAAAACCGAGCACGGTAAGGATCGCAGTTACAAACAAGGTATCAATTTCAACTCCCTTAAATTTTCCCAAAATCGAAAATACGCCGAGCGGAATCAAAATATCATGGAAAAGCGCAACAACCGCGAACAGTCCGTAAAACCACGAGGACACGGGTTTTGAAACTTTTCGAAAAGCCCAAGCTATGTAAAGAACGATCATGACTAAAACTCCGAGAATCGCCCAGAGCGAGCGATTTCGAAGTTCGCGACCGATCGTGGGGCCGATTGAATCAAACCGAAGTTCTTTCGCTTTCCCAAACTGCATAAGGGCAGTTGAAACTTTTTGGTGTTCTTCTTCGGACAAATCGCGTGTGCGGACAATCACACCCCGCTCGCCTGCTCTCTGCACTCTCACGTCCCCCAAACCCAAGCTCGACATTTTCTCTTGAACTTTTTGAATTTCAGGAAATCCGCCAGTTGACAGATCATACTCCGCTTCCAAAATCGCTCCTCCCGTAAAGTCAATTCCGAGTTTCAATTTATAAACGGAGAGCGCGACAATGCTTGCGAGAACCAAAATTATCGAGATCGCGTATGTAAATTTTCTTGCTCGAATTAAATTCATAAAAATTTAATGTTTATGCTCGTGCTCCGAATAATTTTCTAATCATCGTTGATTCTTTAAGTTCAAGCGCGCGCAGGAATGTGCGGGTTATGGTAATTGCTGAAAACATGCTCGCGAGAATTCCGATTCCGAGCGTCAGCGCGAAACCCTGCACGATGCTCGTTCCAAACCAGAAAAGAATCGCGCAGGTAATCAAACTCGAAACATTTGAATCGCGAATGGAAAGCCAGGCGCGCGAAAAACCTTCTTCAACAGCGGCCCTAAGCGTTTTTCCAAGACGCAATTCCTCACGTGTTCTCTCGAATATCAAAATGTTTGCATCCACTGCCATCCCGATAGAAAGAATCACGCCGGCGATTCCCGCTGCTGTTAGCGTTACGCCAAACAATTTAAAAATGGCGAGAAGAATTGCAGTGTAAATTCCAAGCGCCACAACAGCGGCGATTCCGGGAAGACGGTAAAAAATAACCAAAAATATTGCGACAAGCAAAGTTCCGTAAACTCCCGCTCTGATCATTTTCGTAAGAGATTCCGCACCCAAGGTCGGGCCGATCGTCTGCTGGGAAACAAGCGAGATTGGGACTGGGAGCGCTCCGGAGTTCAGGCGCCTAACAAGCGTGCGCGCTTCATCGGGCGTAAAGCGCCCGGAAATTTCCGCCGTCCCTTGCGTAATTTCTTCTCTCACGATCGGCGCTGAAATCGGAAGCCCGTCCAAAAATATCGCGACCGGCTTTCCGACATTTTCTTTCGTAATCTGGGCAAAAAGTTTCGAGCCCTCGTCATTGAATCGGATCACGACAACAGGCTCAAGCGAATTCTGGTTGAAATCAAGCGCCGCATCGCGAAGATAGCGCCCGTTTAAAGGAGTGGGGGCATAGAATTCGAGAATATTAATTTGTTCTCCCGCTTCCTGTTTTCTCTGAATTTCAGCAAAGTCTACTCCGGGCGCAAGCGTTCGGAATTCCAAAAACGGCGTCTCACCGATAATCTGAATCGCGCGGTTTACATCAAAAACCCCGGCAAGCTCAACAATCAGGCGGTCTTCCGATCCCCTTTTTTCCGTCTGCACGACCGGTTCTGTAATTCCAAAAAGATTTACGCGCCTCTCAATAACATCGCGCAAACCGGAAACAGCTTCCGAAGACTGCGAAGGAGGAATTTGCGAAGTATCCGCTTTGTAAACCAAATGCGTCCCGCCCTGGAGATCGAGCCCCAACCGAAAAGGCAGTTTTAGAAAATTGGGCGTGAAGTTTAAAAAATTCGCGGATGCAAAAAATCCCGCGATGAGGCCTAAAATTAAGAAACCGATAGCAAACAATCTGTATTTTGCCATAAATGCATCCGAGATATTTTATAAAAATTATCGGATTGTTTTTTAGACTATCATTTTTTATTTTTATCTTCAATGCCTATCTATTCAAATCTCTTATTTACATAGGCCTCATCTTTACGCTATAGCGTAAAGATGAGGCCATCTTAAAAACGATAAAAATGAGGGAAAAAGATTGATTGATGAATTAAAAAGAGCTGGATGTTGAGTCCAGCCCTTTTTCCAAAAATCCTCACTTCTTTCCAAGGAGCTTTTCAAGCCTTTCGATCTTCCCTGCAGCGCGCTCCTCCATGCCGCGTCTCGCGAAGTCATACTCGTTTAAGTCCGCCAGCATGAACTTTGCGATTCCCGGATAAGCTTCCTTGAGCAGGCGATATTTTTCCTGCTCAATCTTTCGATAATCCGGGTGACCGTCCGGTTTTGTCCGAAGTTCTATTTCCCAGAAAGCTTCGCGCAGGTTTTCTTTTTGGTAAAATCGCACGCGATGGAAGAGAGTCGAGCAGTATTGAGCATGCTCCCGGTCCAGCTCGTTTGCAACTTTTTGCCAAAGCGTTTCCATCCACTCCATGGCTTGATGGACCAGCTCAGCAAGCCTAAGCTCGGCAATTTCGACAGGCACGTCATATCCCAACTGTGTAGTAAAATACTGGCGTTCTTGAGTAAGTAGACGATGGCGGTGGATATCGCGGTAAGCGCCCCCGTTTACCAAAATCTCGTAGGTTACGAAGGCGTTTTCAAAAGCCCTTCCGACTTTCTGCCAGCGCTCGGTCCTGCCTTCAACGTATTTCAGAAGAATCCGGCACCGCTCCTCCGGAGTCATGGAGCGAACAGCCACAATAAGATTTTGGAGCGACTGCTCACTCGCGGGGAAAAGAATCCCAGCGATAATGTTCACTTCCCCGTAAACATCATTATCGACGAGCTTGACCGTTGAAGTCGGCCGACCGCGCCAAGGGAGCTGATATTTATCGAAAAGTTCACGCGCCAATGGCTCAATCCGCGATATTCTCGTCGCGAGATACATCTGATAATCCTCAAGTTTCTGGAGACGGCCCGGATCAGTTTCTTTGAGTCGGTAAAGCAGAGACGGGATTTCGCAATCAAGCTCTCTCTCGAGAGCCTCGGTTATCCAACGCATTTCGCCGAGGCCGTGCTTTCGATACTTGTTAATCATGTATTCCGCCGCCTGGCCATTTACATCAAAAGCAACCTGTCCAAGCGTGGACATCGGCAAAAAACCGCGCGCCGTATCGAATGCCTTTTTTTCGATCACCGACTTCGGCACGTCCGGAAACTTTTTCGCGAACCTGTCCTTAAGCAGATCTACCATTTCGGCGTTCCTCGCGAAAAGACGATCATTGACGAGCTTGTATTCGTCCCCGAGTCTCGCTTGAACAATATCCGGGTCGGTGTAATACAAGTACTTGCCCTGAACCTTCTTTGTAAAGTCAACCATTCTGGTTGATTTTTCCTGCGGAGCCGCGCCGATACGGGAATCTTCAAGTAGCTTCATCGCAACTTGCGAAACTCCCCACAGGACGAAATGCGTCCCCGTCATCTGCGCCACCGACTCGTCACCATACCCTGCGTGATTTCTTGCATAAAACTTTCGGGCACGGTCACTGTTAAGCGCCGACGTTACGCCATGTTTGTGATAAAAATCGATCACGGCTTCGAGCTCCGCTGCTTCAGCTTTGTTTTCGCCCCGCAACACTGGGTAAAGATATTCGTCGAGCAAAACTCGAAGCAAATACCCGTTTGCCCGGCTTGCTCTCGAACAGAGCGCACCCACCATTTCCGGGGGCATATTTCGTAACACCGTGACGAGCCCGTCGAGGTTTGTCACAAAAGGATATAAAAGCCGCCTATCTTCATCAGACCATTCATCCGGACGGAAATCCGGCTGATATCTTGAATTGTTCATGAACTATTTCCTCCGTTTCAGAATTTTCTTAAAGCTAGCAACCGCTCAATAAAAAAACAAGGGTCCTGCCGCATTCGATGCAGCAAGACCCATAAAAACGCCCATTACGCAATTTTCGCAAGCGAGTAGCTGTGCGAAAAAAATTTTGCGACGAGCAAGTTTGTGATACTGACGGCCATTCTGTTAGAGAAAGCGACGTACCACGCAAAAGCATCGGCGAGCTCATCTGAAAGTTCGCGCGGCCCTTGAAAGAGCAAGGCTTTTGCAATTTCGCCGACCTCCTCTTCGAAGTGATACCAAATTTTTTCCCGCCATTGGACCTGGTTTTGTTTTCCAAAAATTTTCGATGACATCAGCTGCCAATCATCAAGCGTTTCGGGCATAAGGCGGCGAGATTGACGGTATGGGTCAAGATCTGCGTCTGTTCGAATTACCTTCTCGCGTCGAATACAGTTGCAGTCCTGCCGTTCGAGGCAACTCGGGCAAACTCCCGGATATTTGCGCCATGCCGCTTCTTGCAGATTTATTTTCGAAACGTTTGCGAAAACAAGAAGGCTTATGAAAAGCTCCGGTAATAAATCGATCGTCTCATGCCGTTCTTGCTTTCTTAAAGTCTCGCAAATACTCCCGAGGTTTGAAACAACGTGTAGCAGATAATCAGATCTCGTCCAGCGCCTTTTTGCCCCATTTCGTTTGAACCCGAGCTCTCGCTGCCACTGAATCAGTTTCCAGTGTCTATAATCGACCATTTCACTCCCCTCCTTTTTAAAATTAGACTGTTTGTTTGATATTCAGTTTTGAACGAACGATTTCTTTTATTTGATTGAAAACTTCTTCGCGAGCGCGCTCGCCGTTTACTATATAAATTTCACCGAGATCCTTCCGCTGGCAAAGTTTTAAATAATTTTGGCGGACTTTTTTCTGATTTTCAGAAACTCTTTCAAAAAAATCCGGCGTCGCTTCCATTTTTTTCATCCTTCGAACGCATTCTTCCGATGAAATATCAATATAAAAAGTAAGGTCGGGAACTTTTAAATGCGCTCCCAAAACGTCATGATGAAGTTTGATATAATCCTCAGCCGGACGCCCCGAAAGCATGCCGTAAGCCACAGTGGAAAGAAAATTCCTGTCAGAAATTACAATAGCTCCCCGTTCTAGGGCCGGTTTTACAATCACTAAGATATTTTCGCCGCGGTCGAGAACATACATGCGCTGTAATTCAAAATTTTCGGGCATCGGAGTCTCGCCCCGAAGAATACTCCCGATTATATTACCGAGCGGCGCTTGATAATTCGGCTCCGAAAATAAGACCACTTCAAGTCCTTCTTCACGAAGAAATTCCTTAAGCATAGTCGCCTGCGCTTCTTTGCCGGACTTGTCTATACCTTCGAAAGCTATGAAAAGAGACATAAAAAGTTCCTCATAGGAACTTTATCGTAAATAAAAATTACTATTTTCGGAAGTGTATAAACTATTACTCAAAAAGATTCTTGGGTTTTGCTTCAATTGTTCCTTTAGAACCTGCGTAAAGCGATGTTTTACGCTTGTTATAGGGAACATCAGCAGGCGAGCTCATTTTTTCTACCGCGATCTGACATATATACATTCCTGCATATAGCGCGACTGCCAAATCGGATTGATTAGAAATCTCAAGAGTAATGTTCCCCTCAAATCCTGGATCAACAAAACCTGCCGTGTGCACCAATATTCCCATTCGCGCAAGCGTGCTTTTCCCTTCAGCTCTAACGATATATCCATTCGGCACCGCGATATATTCTACTGTGCTTGCGAGTACAAAATCGCTCGGATGAAGAATGAAAGGCTCATCGCCCTTGAGTATATGAGTATCCATAAAATCCTTCGGCAGCCCCTGTTTTGGATCCAAAAGGCTCACTCGACTTGTATGAAAAACTTTGAATTCGGGCCCGAGCTTTAAGTCGATTGAAGCCGGACCGATTTGTTTGGGAGAAAGCGACGGTTTAAAAATTAACTCCCGTTTTTTTATTAGAGTTTGAATGTCACGGTCTGATAAAATCATAAAAAATTAATTCGTTACTTCAATTCCCATCGAACGGGCGGAACCTTCGACGATTTTCATCGCGGCATCAACATCGTTTGCATTCAAGTCCTCCATTTTTTTCTCGGCAATTTCACGGATTTGCGCCCGCGTTACTTTTCCAACTTTCGTTTTCAAGGGATCGCCGGATCCTTTCTCAATGCCAGCCGCTTTTCTCAAAAGGTCAGACGCTGGAGAAGTTTTTAGTACAAATGTAAAACTGCGGTCTTCATAGATCGTAATTTCGGCAGGAATAATTGAATCCCCCATCGGCGCGGTCTCGGCGTTAAATTTCTTAACAAACTCACCGATATTAATTCCATGCGGTCCGAGCGCGGTCCCCACTGGCGGAGCCGCCGTCGCTTTTCCGGCTGGTAATTGTAATTTCAAAATTGTTTTAACCGGTTTTGCCATAAATTGTTTATAGCTTTTTTACCTGCAAAAAATCAAGTTCAACAGGCGTTTCGCGTCCGAACATCGAAACAAGAACTTTAACCTTGCCGCGCGCTTCATCCACGTCGTTAACGCGCCCCTCGAATTCTTTGAATGGACCGTCAATAATTCTGACGGTATCGCCGATCGAAACATCGAATTTGAATTTCGGCTCTTCCGATTTCATTTTGCCGAGCAGGCTGTCAACTTCTTCTCTAGAAAGTGGCGTCGGAGTAGTGCCTGAACCAACAAATCCGGTCACGCGCGGAGTGTTTCGAACAACATACCATGAATCGTCAGTCACAACCATTTCTACAAGCACGTACCCGGGATAAATTTTTTCTTCAACCGTGCGCCTTTTGCCTGCTTTGATTTTTATTTTCTTCTCAATCGGAACTAAAACATTGAAAATTTTGTCTTCCATTCCCAATGATTCAATTCTTTGCCGCAAGTTTCTTGCAACTGCGTCTTCATATCCTGAATAAGTATGCACCGCATACCAATTCCGCCCGAATTCTCCAGTTTGCTTTGCCATTAATTAGTTAAATGGTTAAGTAGTAAAATAGTTAATTGCGCGTGTCGCCAAATTATAAAACAAACCTTTTTAATAAAAATTGGAAAAGAATATCCAGAGCCCCAAGAAAAATCGCAACCGCAAGAGATATTCCGATTACCAAAATTGTAAAACGGACTGTATTTTTTCTGTTCGGCCAATTGACGTGTTTAAGCTCTGACCTTGTTTCTTTTAAATAATTTGTGAGTCTCGAAATCATTATTAAATTTTGAGTTTTTTAAAAGCCCCGCAGGGCTCATCCACAATCGTAGCAAAGTCTCCAAAAAAGTCAAAAGGCCAGCGATGTAACATGCCGGCCTTTTGTATTAATATCAAAACCTTATTTTCGGGGTGGAAGGGGTCAGGCTGCAAGAAAACGTTGAATTTCTGAATCCAATATAACTGGCGCAGCAAATCTAGCTTGCGACCAGCGAACCAACGCACACATTTCTCGTCGCGCCAAATCCCCTTGAGCCGGAAATCGCGGAATAAGAAAAATAGAAGGCTTCCCGGATGAGTTATTGCCGATAAGAACACAGTAGTTTTGGGTTGAGGGAGCTTCTTTTTGAAATTCCCTCATTGCTTCATTACTGTAGTCTCCCACCGGAATTATCTCAACCCTCCTAGCTTCCTTGTTCCATCTCACAGCAGTTATTTTCTCTAATCCGTTCATTTTTTTCCTCCACCCATTTTTTTCGACTTTTTAGTTTTAGGTAGACTCTAAAACAAAAGTCGAATTATGGTCCAAGGTAGTATGTCATCAAAGATCACCTCCTCTCGGGAATCGTTAGATCAAGCTTAACTCTAAATTAAAAAATGGTAAAGCCAACCACGCAAATTTTCCACAGGATTTACACAAGTAGTCCAGATTTAATTCACTAAATTAAATATCCAGATTCTGCACCGCTCTCGCGTGTGTTTGTATAAATAGTTTGCGAGGCGCGACTTCATCGCCCATCAAAATATCGAAAGTTTTAGAAGCTTCCGCCGCATCTTCGATTGTAACCTGTTTCAAAACGCGCTTTCCCGGATCCATTGTCGTCTCCCAAAGCTGTTCCGCATTCATTTCTCCGAGGCCCTTATATCTCTGAATGGAAACACCGCGTCCGCCGGCTGGCAGTCCTCCGGCTGGCGGATTTTCCCCTTCGGTTTCAATTTCCTGAACTTCCGGATTTTCGTTCTCTTCTTTTTCTTCCTTTCCTTTTTTGGTTTTAGCTTCCGCGATTTTTACAAGCTCCTTAATTATTTTTTCTTTTTCATCCTCCAAATAGGCATATCTGACGTCCTTTCCTTTTGAAATGCGATATAAAGGAGGCTGGGCAATGTATAAGTAACCCATTTCGATCACGGGCAGATAGTATCTGTAAAACAAAGTTAATAGAAGAGTTCTGATGTGAGCGCCGTCAACATCAGCATCAGTCATGATAACTATTTTGTGATAGCGGATTTTTGAGACATCCAGTTCTTCTGCGATTGCCGCTCCAAGCGCTATGATTAATGCCTTAATTTCTTTTGACGCGAGCATTTTATCCAAACGCGCGCGCTCCACATTCAAAATTTTTCCGCGCAAAGGCAAAATCGCCTGCGTTCTCCGATCCCTTGCCTGTTTCGCGCTCCCGCCTGCGGAATCGCCCTCAACTATGAATATCTCCGACTCCTCCGCTTTTCGCGACTGGCAATCGGCGAGCTTCCCGGGCAAAGTCAGCCCATCCAAAACTCCTTTTCGTAAAACCGTATCTTTTGCGGCTTTCGCGGCTTTGCGCGCCTCGAGCGCCAAAATCACTTTTTCCAAAATAGCGCGCGCCTCGGACGGATTTTCTTCAAGGAAAGCAGAAAAAGCTTCCCCGAATACGCTCTCCACCGCTCCCCTCGCTTCGGGATTTCCCAATTTGGATTTTGTCTGACCTTCAAACTGCAGCTGCGAGTTTACAATTTTAACTGCAATCACCGCTGTCAAACCTTCGCGCACATCTTCACCCGTCAAACCGTCTTTATCTTTTAAATATCCGTTCTTCCTCGCGTAATCATTCAATACGCGCGTCAAAGCGGTCCTAAATCCGGTGAGATGCGATCCGCCCTCCTGATTATAAATATTGTTTGCAAATGCAAGTTCGCGCGCAGTCAGGTCATCAATATATTGAAGCGCGACTTCCACAAAAATGCCGTTTGTTTCTTTGGATGCATAAAAAATACTTTCGTTTTTGTTTTTCTGACTGCGGTTTAAAAATTTTACATAAGATTTTATTCCGGACTCAAAGCAAAAAGCGTAGGACTTATGCAAATGTTCTTCCTTTTCACGTTCATCGCGGATCTGAATCCGGACCCCTGCCGTCAAATAAGCTTGCTGTCGCAAATGTTCAAGAATCGTATCCCAATTAAAACGGATGTCTCGAAAAATTTCCGAATCTGGTTCGAACGTGATGGCAGTTCCAGTGCCTTTGCATGAGCCGGTTTTTTTTACTTTGGATTTAGGATTCCCGCGTTCGTATTCCTGCTGCCAACGCTCCCCATCGCGGCAAACTTCAGCTATTAGAGATTTCGAAAGAGCGTTTACAACGGAAACGCCGACGCCGTGCAAACCACCTGAAACTTTATAAGATTCGCCTCCGAATTTTCCGCCGGCGTGTAATGTCGTCATCACAGTCTCAAGAGCTGATTTCTTAGTCTGTTTATGCGTTTCAACCGGAATTCCGCGTCCATCATCCACTACCCGCACTTTATTTCCCGGAAGCAAAGTCACTAAAATATTTTTGGCATATCCCGCCATCGCCTCATCGAGCGAGTTGTCAAAAACTTCCCAAATCAAGTGATGCAGACCATCAACCCCGGTGGAGCCGATATACATCCCGGGACGCTTCCGAACAGGCTCAAGACCCTCGAGAACATAAATGTCTTTCGCGGTGTAGTTGTTAGAATGGTTATTAACGGATTCCCCCTTCCCCCCGTTGCCGGCGGTTTTAATTTTTACTGTTTTTTTGGCCATCTTCAGATCAAATGTTAATAACCAATTATAGCATAATAGTTAGGAAAATTCGAGAACAATGCGAACCAAGAATTAATGACGTATTTTCAAGAACTCCAAAAAATAATAGCAATAATTTAACAATTAGATACGCAAAATTCAAATTAATGGCTAGTATGATATATCATACTAGCCATTAAAATAAACTAATACTTTACAAGTCGATTGTGAATAAAGACGGAAATTATTCATCATTCGCCATTTTATAAAACCTGGCCCATCTCCCTTTTCCTCGCGGCGGAAGGCCCGCTTGAAGAAATTTCTCTAAAAATTCGATCAGACTATCGTTTTCCTTACTTTCCTTTTTAGCCTCCAAGTATCTAAATTTCCCAGATTTTCTCATTTTCATGAATCTCACAATCGTTTGTTTTGTCACTTTCAGAGTCCGCTCAATCGTACTAAACGAGTATCCACTTTCCAACATTAAAACTATTGCTATTCTCTTTGAGAGCATCACTCTTTCAGTTCGTGTCAGAAGATCGTTCAACAATAAAGATGTTTCTTTTCTTGACCGAAATTTAAGAAACACTTCAATAAAATTAGTCTCAATTTTTGAATATACTTTCTTTTTCAACTTTCTTTTCGATACATGCGGCATTGTATGATATATCATATCAGGTGCTATATTAAAAATGAATCCCGTTAGAAATTCCCGCGGGGTATTTGAATCCCTGCGGGTGTTAGACCCAACGGGCAACCCACGCCGCAAACGACGGGTATTACTTCTAACGGGATAAATGGTTTTTCTAAAAAGACTGGAAAAAAAAATTTAATTCTGTTAATTGTTAATTATGAACATAAAAATAGAATCGCCCGAGGAAAAAGAGTTAGTGAAATCTCTCAAAAATAGATCGGACGCGGATGCAAAAAGAATGCTGCGTTTTTTAAATATGCCCGATTTGACCAGAACTCCGGGATCCCCTCTCGCCGATATGGTTGGAAAAATAATCAATATTAAAGATTTTAAAGATTTCGATATTGTCGAAGCTCCAGAAATCGTTCCTGCGAATGTAAGCTTTGATTTGTTCGATTTTCCGGCTGATCATCCTGCGCGCTCGAAATCTGACACATATTACGCGAGTGAAGCGCATGTCCTGCGCACACACACGACTGTCATGTGGTATTACTACCTCAACGATCCACAAATCAAAGAGAGAATGGCGCGAGAGGAGATAGTCGGTTCCTTTTCTTTCGGCAAAGTTTATCGCAAGGACGAAATTGATCGCCAACACATGAATGTCTTCCATCAGATTGATGGCTGGCTCTTGGCGCCTAAGAGCAAACGAGTCATAGGCCAAAGAGATTTAGAGGATGTGCTAGGAAGTATTGCAAAAGCTGTTTTTGGTCCCGATGTCAAATATCGCTTCAATCCAGATACTTTCCCTTACACAGACCCAAGCTTGGAAATGGAAATCAAAGTCGGTGATAAATGGATAGAAGGAAATGGTTGCGGGGTAGTAAAAGGCAGAGTTTTAAAAAAATGTGGTGTTGATCCAGAGAAATGGACCGGCTGGGCCTTCGGCTTCGGCTTGGAACGTCTCGCTATGCTCTCGATGGATCTGCCCGACATTCGCCTGCTTTGGTCAAAAGACGAGCGGGTAAAAAAACAACTGAAGCTCGGAAATAAATTCAAAGAAGTTTCAAAGTTTCCGCCAATAACTCGCGATATCTCATTCATTGTTTCAAACACCTTCATCCCAAACAATTATTTCGACTTAATAAGAGATCTCGGCGGAGATTTAGTGGAAGAAGTTTCGCTTTTGGATAAATACGAAAACGCTGAAAAATTCGGAGCAGATAAGACAAGCTACACGTATAGAATAGTTTACCGCTCGAATGAGCGCACACTCACTAACGAAGAAATCGATAAAATTCAGTCTGAAATTTACCGTGAAACATCAAAGCAATTCGCATCCGAATTAAGATGAATGCGTTTCAAGCTAGCTCGGGACTTTGACGACTGAAAAATTTTCGAATTTCTTCAACTATCAATATCGAAGCCGCAATCAGGATTATCACAAGCCACTCCGAAAATTCAAGCGGAACTGTTTGGAGAAGTTTATGCGCAATCGGATTATAAACTGCGACTAATTGAAAGAAAATTACCATTATTGTCGCGCCAATTAAAAATTTATTTGAAAAAGGATTCATTCTAAAAATAGATTCTTTTTCTGAGCGGCAATTCCAGGCGTTAAACCATTGGAAAACAGCGAGCGTGGTTAAAGAAATTGTCCAGGCTTTCGCCAGATCCGACTCAAAATATTTCTGAAAAAGAAATAATGTGCCGAGCATCATCGGAAGCGCCATAAAAAACATGCGCTTCAACATAAGCGAATCGACCAGATATTTTTTGGAACGCTCGAAAGTCCCCGAAAGCAGGCCCTTTTCCTTCGGCTCCATCGCGAGCGCAACATCCAGAAATCCGTCCGTCACAAAATTGAGCCAGATAATCTGCGCTGCCAGAATCGGCAAGGGATAGCCAAGAAAAAGGGCAACGGTTATTGTCAGGACTTCTCCGGCACTCGTTGAAAAAAGATAAAGAATAACTTTTTTTATAGTTTTATAAATACTTCTCCCCTCTTCCACCGCAGAAACGATGCTTCCGAAATTATCATCCAACAACACAAGGTCAGATGCTTCTTTCGCAACTTCGGTTCCAATTTTTCCCATGCTCACGCCAAGATCCGCTGCAACAAGCGACGGGGCATCATTCACGCCGTCACCAGTCATCGCGACGATTTCTCCGCGCTTTTTGTAAGCATTAATTATTTTCATTTTATGCTCGGGCGTAACGCGCGCGAATACAGACGTCCGCGGAAGTTTTTCCTGAAGCTCTTCTTCAAAAAGCGAATCGATATCCAAGCCAGTCAGAATCTCATCGCCTTCCGAATAAATCCCGGCTTCTTTCGCAATAGCCCGCGCAGTAATTTTGTGATCTCCCGTGATCATAACAACTCTGATCCCTGCTTCCTTCGCTCGCTTCACAGCTTCGGCAACTTCAGGACGCAAAGTATCCTGCATGCCCATAAATCCGACAAATGACAGCCCACGAACATTTTCCGGACTTACATTCCGTTCAGCGTCAGTTTTAATTCCAAGCGCCACTACACGCAGCCCCTCGTTGGACATCTGCCAAAAAATTTTATCCAGTTCTTTCCTCTCTTTTTCATATAGAGGACGCCTTCTCTCTCCGCGCTTGATGTCCGTAGAGAGAGAAAGGATGACCTCCGGTGCGCCAGCAACGGCGAGCAATGAATGCTTTCCAACTTCGTGAACAGTCGCGTGATACTTTAGTTTGTAGTCAAAGGGAATTTCTGAAATTTGTGGAGATTCTTCCGAAAGTTCTGCTTTGTGAAAACCAACTTTTTCAGCAAAAACGATAATCGCAGCTTCGGTAGGATCTCCTGAAATAAGCCATTTTTTTTCTTCTTTGGAAAAAGAAATTCTCGCGTTTGCAGAAAAAGCCGCTGCACGCGCAAAAAACAGAAGTTCTTTGTGGTTCACAGGATCAATATAATCGCCAGCCAATTTTATTTCCCCTTTTGGCTGATATCCGCTCCCGCCGATCTGAAAAGATTTGCCGTCGACCCATACCTTGCGAATGATGAGCTCGTTTCGCGTAATTGTTCCTGTTTTATCGACTGCAATAATTCGCGCCTGCCCCAATGCTTCAACCGCATGCATTTTTTTAACAAGCGCATTTTGCTTCGACATTCGCCAAACTCCCGTCGCAAGCACTAAAGTCATTACAATCGGAAGCCCTTCGGGAATGACCGAAACCGAAAGCGCCACAACTGTTTTAAACATTTCTCTCACGGGATTACCAAACGCAATGCCAGAAATAAAAAGTATCCCACTGATTGAAGCAACGACTGCAATGATTGCGTGGGAAAGATAGCGAATGTTGGTTTTCAAAGGAATTTCCGTATCAAGCGACGAAATTTCTTTTGCAATATTTCCAATGACAGTTGAAGAACCGGTAGCAATGATAACTGCCCTGCCGTTCCCTGCGACAACATGCGTTCCTTTGAAAACAATGTTTTTTTGCTCGGCGGTCGAAAGATTTCCTTTCCGAATCAGATCGACAGTTTTATGAACCGGATTAGATTCGCCTGTAAGTGAGGCTTCATCGACTTTCAGATTTTGGGAAAATATAATTCGGGCATCAGCAGGTACTTTTTCGCCTTCCTGAAGAATAATAACGTCACCGAGCACCGCTTCCTGATCAGGAATAATAAATTCCCCTCCATCGCGAAACACCGTGGCATTTGTTTTTGTGAAATTTTTAAGAGCTAAAAGCGTGTGTTGAGCTTTTCCCTCCTGTATCGCGCCAACAACAGCATTAAATAGAAGCACAGCTAAGATTATAGAGCCGTCAATAATATCCCCCATCAAAAAAACTACAGCGCCAGCCGCGAACAGCAAATAAATCAGGGGGTTTTGAAATTGGCTAATAAAAACTACGAGCTTGGAATCAGGTTTTTCTTCCGGAAGCACGTTCGGGCCGTATTGATCGAACCGCTTTCGGGCTTCATTTGTTGAAAGCCCGTTATCTCCGCTTCCAATCCTTGCAAACGTTTCTTCGGGTGAAAAAGCATACCATTCTATCGCCATAACTCAATTATATCCGAAAACATCAATTCTGTTTCCGGATTACTCCTGCCATGCGCGGGAAATTTTATTTCAGCTTGGCCGCTCTCCTGAAAAAGTTGTAAGCTTGATACATTTTCGGCTTTAAGGGAATGTCGACATTCCCGATATAGCTCAATTCGGCGCCCCGAAATTGTCTTTTAAAGTTTGTGAGAGTTGGCCAAATGGTTTCATCTATCCCGCCAAAATCATAATACAAAAATCCCCTCCGTTTTGCTTCGAGGATTTCAGCCCAGTGAAGAAAAGTTGTAGCCTTCGAAGACAAACGTTCAGAAAATGATGCGCCATAAAGATATGTGGCGGTATTTCCAAAAAAAACCGTGAACTCGGCAGCAGCAGCTTTTTCATTTTGGTATGCATAGCGAATTCCGAGCTCTAATTTGTCCGGATTAGCTTTTTCGCCGATTTTGGGTATTGTCCTGATAAGTGTTTCAAAATAATGCCGATGCGGATAAACATTTTTGCCGCTGTTTCTTTTAATCGTGTCTTCAGTCATCAAATAAAATTCTTTGAGCTCCGATCCGCTTAGCGCATGTTTCACCTGATCCCGAACTCCCCTTCTAAGTGCGCGTTTGATATTAGAGCGCGTTGAGGGATGAAAACTTTCGAGAATTTCATTTTCAGTCTGTGCCAAGGAAACAAAAAGATTATGGCGCGGCTGAATATAGTAAGCAGGCTGGCGAAATTCAGAATCACGCAAGCCCCGAATTGCAGATGTAAGCGGCGGCTCCAAACGAAGAAAAATTATATCCTTAAAATTTTGTTTCGTCCAAAGCGCAATCTTTTGAAATACTTTGTTAATAGCATCCCCGTCAAGATGTTTTGAGATAACAGGGCCGCGGGGCGAATATCCGTAGGAAAAACCGAACGGAAGCGAATGATAAACGACGGTAAAGACGGCGATATGCTCTCCGGAATCCGCTTCCATAACATATCGCTCTATTTTTCGACCAAGCGCTTTCTGAAACTCCCCCCACTCCCACGTCTGCATGAAAGCGCCCACCGGAGGATAATGCTTTGCAACAAAAGCGTTCCAATTTTCCTTACCAACTTCATTTATGGGGTGAATATCCATTAAATAATTCAAAAATTGTAAAAGCTAATCGAATTACCTGTTTTAATTCCATTTTTTTCAACAAATCCAGCATTGACTTCCAATACATATTGCACGGGCGCCGGAGAAGTGTAGAAACGGGGCCGAGACGGATCAAATTCCGGCGAGACATTTTTTTCAGCTCCAATAATTTTTCCGTTTTCAATCCAGATGATGTCAATCGGAAAATGCATGTCAGGCATCCAAAAGCGATAAACATCCAGTTTCGGAAAAATAAATAGCATCCCATGATCGTCTTCGAGTGACGCCCTGCCAGAAAGACCTTTTTTCACCTCCACATCTTCTCTAACAATTTCCACGTAAATTTTCTTTTCTTGAATTATTACGAATGGAGAAGTATCATTTTTCTCTTCTTCGGAATATGCATCAGTTTCGTTAGATTTATTCGAAAAAAGATTTTTTCGCTCATTTCCCCAGACAAAAGCAAAAAAAGCCAACAAAATAAAAACCAAAATAATCTTATTCCCGCCGAATTTCTGAAACATGATTGGATTAATTAATTATATCCGAAAGTCGCGTAAATCAGAATCAAACGAAAAAGCGGGCATTAGCCCTAAGATTCATTAGGAGACCGCAGTCCATAAATACGATTTCCTTCTTTGTTTTTCAATAATTCTTCGTTGGCTAAATGCACTCCATTTCGAATGCTAATAAGAGTTGTTTTAATAAATTCTTGTAGTTCCATAATCCTGTTTTTTGAGGCCCCTCGGTCTCTCGATACTAAAACTAGCGGGCGCGGCCGGATTTGAACCGGTGATCTCCTCCGTGACAGGGAGGCGTGTTAACCAGGCTACACTACGCGCCCAGGTTATAAAACCATACCAACGAATATTCGGCGCTAAGTAAATTTTCTAACGGGGCGCCCAATTTCCGAAAGTATGTGCCAGCGAGAGGAGTTGAACCTCTATTAAAGGCTTATGAGTCCTCCGTTCTGCCGTTGAACTACGCTGGCTTAACAGTCTATAGAATACATAAAATCTCTGAAAAATAAAAGCGGTATTGAAGGAAGAAATAACTAAACCCGCCCGGTGAGCCGGGCGGGTTTAGTAGTTAGCCTATTTTTTTTATTTTACTTTGCCCTTGAACACAATCTCCCCTTCTATCTTAACCGTAATATCCGCATCAGTGGCCGCTTTTATTTTGGATTCAATTCTTTGCGGCTCACCTATAACCTGTATGCAGATCACGCCTTTAGCCTTGTCTTTAATGTCAAAAGTTACGGAAGAAGGCGGCAAATCTTTTGAGTAACTTGTTTCAACAGTCCAATTCACACAGGGAGTTCCGCGCCGGAGCGTTCCTGACAATTCTATTTCTCCATTGTCATGCGAAAGAAAAATGTTCCCTCTGTCAGTTTTAATATTTGCGGAAACTTTGCTTTCATCTATATCCTCATCGTTATCATTTTCATCCGCATCATCATCTATTAAAATAGATCCATCCAAATCAACTGAAACTTTAAGTTCAACACGCGCCTGCACGAGCATTTTTGCTTCCTGCGCTATTCTCGCAGACTGCTGAAATTTCATAAATGCATCACCGTATGCTTTTGCGTCAACTTGAGTTTTTCCTTCGGCTAAAATATTTTCAGCAACTTTCAAACGCGCCTCCGCTTCAGTCGTCGCATCAGCCCCAAGCGCAGATTTTTTCTGCTCTATAAATTTTTTGACTTCAGTTATTTTATTTTCTGCGGCCGTCAACTTTCCGCGAGCAGCAGCTTCGACACTCGCTCCGCCTTCTTCTTTAATTTTTACTTCGATTTCACTTCTGTTTTTGGAAACATCCTCTTTGCGGCTTTTTACTTTCACAATTAAATCTACAAGTTTATCATTTGCAACTTTTTCCTGTAGCGAAGCCAAAATGCGTCCGTGCGCCTGCAGAGAAGATTCTAAATTCGAAGAAATTTCCGCCGCAGTCTCAAATTTTTTGCCTTTCTTTAGTTCCTCAATATTTTTGTCAAAATCTTCAATTTTATTTTCAAATCTCGATTCAAGATCAGCCTGAATGTCAGCCGAAAGCTTGGCATTCGACGCGAGCTCCTCGGCTTCCTCGAGCCTTCTTGAAGCCACCGCCGCAGCAAGCCGCGCTTCGCCTTCATTCGAGAAAGTAAATAAACTTTCAAATCGCTCATTCACCCCGGTTTTAACCACATAAAGCGCCTCGCCCGGCAATGCGTCTTGAGCTGAATAAGAAACGCCCCCTCCTAAAACTAAAGCAATAACGAGCAGAATTCCTACCATATGTTTTCTAGAAACTAATTAAACCAATAATCCTCCTCATGTGATAAGACGAAGACTTCGGTTGACTCCTTACAATTTAATTTTGAAATATTATTAATTTTATCATTTTTTAGTTGCGAGAAATACATTCGTTTGCTAGTTTAATTAGAACTTGTGATCACGGAGGAAGCCACGAATTCTTTAATAAAGATGTTCCCGAGACTCTCTTTTGCGGCAAACGCCGACCAATTTCTTTTAACCGCTAAGCAGAAACCCATCAGCCTGCAATTAAAGGAGAGGAGAATTGTCGAGTTTCGAGAAATGCAAACGCTCGGCGCTGGAATTATTGTGCGGGACGACGGCAACATTTGCGTCGTTTTCGCAGACTGGGCGGATCCCCAAAGCCGGCCGCAATCGCTCGGACATGAGATAGGCCATACTTTCGGTCTAGATTTAACCTACAGGATCCCAAAAAGGATTCGACAAAAGCACACGCCAATTCAAATCGTGGAAGAGTTCTGTGATAAATTCGCCGAATGCTGGCTAGCCCTTCACGACAAAGAAAAGATCCGACAACTCATCGAAAGTGAGCTCCGGCTAAAACTCGAGCTCATAACGAGTTGCAATATTTAAGTGCGACTCACTCAAGCGAAGAAAGCCAGATCCGCAGTGCGGAACTGGCTTTCCTTTTTTTTAAGAAAGAAAAAGCCACCGCGAGGAAAGCTACAACGAACTTTTTCTCGCGGCGAGCTGTAGCAAAATCCAGAGTTATAGGATTTGCATCTCTTTTTTGGATTTTTTCGTCCGCGTCAACACTTGGTTTAATAGAAAATTACAAGCATTTTTCTTGCTTTATTCCTTCATAAAGATATAATTACCTCCATACCGCGGGGTGGAGGAGCAGTATCCACGGCTGCGCCGGGACTCATATCATATGGAGTATAGTGTATATATCTTATTTAGTAACTCTGCCGAAAAATATTATATCGGCTCGACAAATGATGTAATGCGTAGAATTACTGAACATAACGAAACTGGAAAAGGTTTTACGAAAAGATATCGTCCGTGGAAATTAGTTTATGTTGAATCTTTGCCAACCAGATCACGGGCAATGAAATTGGAAAAGTATTTGAAATCATTGCACGACAGTGATCTAATCAAAAAATATATCGCGGGGTGGAGGAGCAGTACCTCGTGAGGCTCATAACCTCAAGGCGCCGGTGCAATTCCGGCCCCCGCAACTAAGTTAGTTCCGACGCTATCGAAAGTGCGATTTAGTTAGAAAAGGCCAAAATATTAATTTAATTTTAAAAATTTTATGAATCAAAAAACTTTTCTAGGACTTTTGACAGCGGTTGCAGTTTTCTTTGGACTACAGCTTTTTTCTAGAGCAGAAGGAGAAATTATATCAGTCTGCGTCAATAAGAATGGGGAAATGCGCATGATTGGTACAGGCTTCAAAAGAACAGGCTGTAAAAACAATGAACAGTTAATGACTTGGAATGTTCAGGGAATTGCTGGACCTCAAGGTCCGCAAGGTGAACAAGGGCTACAAGGTATTGCGGGTGAAAATGGAACAGAAATACCTTGTGTACGAGTAGATGGGAGTGATGTCTATTTTGAAGGTTGTAATGTTCATATCACTAATGGCTCCGGAAATACCGACACAAAAAATGGATTAGGAAATTTAATCATTGGCTATAACGAAGACACATTAAGTATTCCTAATGACAGAAGCGGTTCTCATAATCTTATTATCGGTCCAGAAAATACTTACAGCAGCTATGGAGGAATTGCTGCGGGAAATGAAAATATTATAAGCGGTCCATATACATCCGCAATCGGTGGACATTCTAACGAGGCTCGCGGGAATGGAGCATCTGTTACTGGCGGGGAAGACAATGAAGCTTTCGGTGACTTTTCTTCTGTCAGTGGCGGAAGATTTAATCGCACAAATGGAGTCTACTCGTCAGTTAGTGGAGGTTCTGCCAATATTGCTAGCGGCAATAATAGTTCAGTTGCTGGCGGAACGGATAACAAAGCTAATGGTGATTTCTCTGCAGTTAGTGGTGGTTTGAGTCGGACTGCAGCAGCTATTTACGATTGGATTGCAGGTAGTTTGTTTGAAGATAACTAAAATATTCGGTTAATAATATGCGCAAAGTAATTTCATAAAAGCATTAATATTTATTCTCTAATGCAATAATATGAATTCAAAGAACGTAATAATTCTTCTGATAATTGTAGCTTTTTTGAGCTTTGTGATTGGATATTTTATTCCGAAAAAAGGCGCGAGTGGGCTACCAACAAAAACCGATAATCGATTTTCTGGACTAGAAGAAAAATTAAATGAGCTAAATAAAGATATTGAATTCTATAGAAACATTGGAGCATACGCATCTTTGCTTGATGATAGACAATATGAGCATGTCAGCTCAGAATTTAAAAAGCTTGGAGAAGGCTACGATAAAGAGCATTCGAATCTTCAAGACCTGTTTATTCTTTATTCTGTGGTGGAATTGAGCAGAGACGCGGA
This sequence comes from Candidatus Giovannonibacteria bacterium, assembly GCA_016186825.1. Classification (GTDB taxonomy): domain Bacteria; phylum Patescibacteriota; class Minisyncoccia; order JACPKW01; family UBA11713; genus JACPKW01. The sequence continues at coordinate 61,068 of JACPKW010000004.1, read as the reverse complement.
TTCAGAGAAAGCCTTAGCAGAATTGAAGGATAGGGTAAAAAAACTGAGGGAGTCTTCTTCCCTAAATAAAGATGAGGCATTCTCAAAAAATAACGAATGCGCAAAACTATCACCTAGTATTAAAGAAAACCTTTCAGATGACGAGGAATTTAAGTTTATGTTTTACAGCCCCAGTATGAATTCATGTCTTTACGTCACATATTATTCAGAAAAGTCTGCTTTTGGCGCAAAAGAATACTACGCCGCAAATTCATTTAGAATTTATGATTCATCTACTAGCAAACAATTGAAGGATTTTCCAGATTATTATTACAATTACCCATATTTAAGTAAGGACGAAACCGATAGGAAAACAGCGGCAGGAAAAAGAGATTACGCAAAATATATTTTAGAAAATTCTGGATATAATGCAGACCTCATTAAAGACTATACGGTTTTTTAATTTTCCTCTATGAATGAAAAACTTAAACAATATGGCGGCGCTACAGTAATTATGGCGCTAGTTGCTGGTGGCGCGTGCGAATCAAATTACTAACTTTAATATAAGGCTATTTAATAATCGCAAAAAATGCTTTCTAATTTCCTTTATACACTTGGTTGGGTTCTAATCATAGCAGCATTTGTTTTTGCATCTATTATGATTTCATTTAGAAAGCATGACCCAGGGACTGATATGTTTTATGATTTTTTAGGATTTCCTGCCGACGATGATTTAAATATCATTTTTCTTTTATTTACTATTCATGGTTGGCTTGAATTAGTTGGTTTTTGGGGAGGAATAAGTTTGGGTTATTATTTCATGCGACTTTCTGAAAAATTTAATGACGATAAGAACATAATAAAAGAAATAGATGTTAAGAAATATTTCATAAAATAATTGGGGAGGAAATCTAAACTTGGAAATTAACTCTGACATTTTAATTCACATCGAAAAATGGCAACAACTTTACGGTGGCGCGATTGGCTCATTTGTTGCTGTCGTTTTTGCGTTGTTTGCATACTTATTGAAAACTTGGATTGATAATCGGAAAGAAAGAAGAGAAAACTTCAGGCTGATAGAAATAAGCACGGCGACAAGCCTTAATGATGTATACAATGTAAAAAAAGCTCTCATATTCCAGGCGGAAAGAATGCGAGAACTCACAAAAAAAGTGAGGGAAACTAAAGAAAATGAACTCGCTATTTATAGGATTAATTTTATTACGATTAGAATCGTTAATAATTATTCAGACGCTCCAGTATTTAAGACAAAGAGTTACTACCTACACAATAAAATTTTAATGGCTCTTGCAGGTATAAATGAATTAAACAACGTCATAAAAGATTTAAAAGCTAATTTCGAAAGTATTTTTTATCAGAATGAATTACTCGTCACTAGATTAGCTCAGAATGATTCGGTGATAAGCGCAAGAGAAACGGCCTTTCAGCATAAATCTTTCGCGGATAATTTAGAAAACTTTGCCGAGAGTATCGAAAACTTTGCTTCTAGCTATATCGCAGTTGCTATTACAAATCTATGTCAAATTCGTTTCTACAATAGAAAATTAAGAAGGAGATTTGGTTTTTTCTTTAGATTAATAAATGAGAAAAATAAATCTTCAGATGAACTTGCGGTTATTGACCGTATAGATAAAATAATTGAGCATGATATTTCAAAAATGAAAAATAATATCGAATCCAAAATGATAAAATTAGAAATCAACTAATCCTGAATTTGAATATCTTCACTGACAATTCTTTCAACATACCCACCCCCCCAATTCTTTACCTCCACCCCTTATTTTCTAGACATGTCTAAAACTAAACTTTAAATAGTAGCTAAAACATTGATTTCGTTTAATATCGGTCACTATTAGTTGCCAATCCCGTAGCAACTCCGCAACATCTTTCCAAAAAACCGCCAAAAGGCGGTTTTTTGGTTTTGGAGTTTAGCGTTAATATACGAGTTAAAGAGGAGGTGTTTATGGAGTTCATTAAAGTCGTTATATTGCCCGCATTGGGCATTTCCACAGTTGCTCTTGTCGTTATGCTAACCTGCCACCTGAATTCCAAGTGGCGTCATCTTGTTGGCCGCGATCCCGAAATGCAACCAAAGAAAAGGAAGGAGGAAATATGAGATTCATGCCGTATATCGGAGTAACGGGATTCATGACCCCGCAGGAAGTGCGTCTTATCCAAAGGCAATTCGACAAAACGTCGATCCGAAAGCTAATGGTTGGCGTGCTTGTCAGCTCGAAAACTCTAAAAGGGTTGACTAATAAGTACCCCAGGCAATTCCCTAGTGTCGGCCGCGTTTGTGAGATTTTTCAGAATCACCATTGCTCTGTCAATCTGATCCACTACAGCTCAGATAAACCAGACTCTCTATGCGAGCAGTTATTGACGCTTGTGGATGTCGGCGGTGAAAATCTGACCGGCTTTCAACTGAATATCGCGTGGCCAAAAATTGGAGAACTAGAGAAATTTCGCGCGATAACTGATTTCAAATTTCGTATAGTTCTCCAAGTCGGTCGTGAAGCACTTCTGGGGATCAACTGCGGAGCAAGCGAAAAAGTGGCGGAACATCTTATGCGCTATGCCGATTTAATTGACGATGTTTTAATCGACGAAAGTGCGGGCACGGGAAAGCCGCTCGACGTGGAAAGAACTATGGAATACTTCCAAGAATTTCGCGAGAAAGGAATCGAAATCGGCTTCGGTATGGCCGGAGGACTTGGACCTGAAACGCTATATTTAGTGGAAAGGGTTCGAGATAAATTTCCTGACATAAGTTTCGACGCGCAAAAAGAGCTTCGCGATAAGCACACTGATGATCTCGACGTTTCTTTGACTGAAGATTATGTTTGCGGAGCCATCTACCTTCTTGAACTAAAGAAAAAAGAGGAGGAGGAAAGAAAAAATATCGGAAAGGAACTTCGCCGAGAAAATTGGAAGTGCGACATAGGGGACTAACATGATGTGAAGAAGATTTAAGCCCGCCGAGTAAGCAAAAGCTGAAAGGCGGGCTTTTTGTTTAATATAAATGAAAGCACTCTGTTTTGCAGAGTGCGCTTGGACAACTTTTGATATTTGGTAGTTGTCTACTTACCAGCGGAACAAACATTAGCGTTCCTGGACCTTGCGACACAAGCGATCGATCAGATCATAGAGTGTTCCGTCGCAAAACTCATCATCGAACGCTTCGAAAGCTTCGAGTTGTTTGGCGGTTTCATGATCAAGAAACGAAGTGATTTCAAAAGGAGGATCCTTAGGATCAAGATTAATCTTCGATCCCACCTTTGGCTTATGTTTGAGGCCAAACTCTCTAAACTCCTTCAGAGTCAGCCCAAAAACATGCCGAGTCCCCGTTTCCGTCGATTTCCCCACAAACCAATACCTGCCCATGTTTTTACCCCCTTCAGCTTTTTTGCCAATATACTTTATCTCGCGTTATTACACAAACAGCTTGCGGCAAAATGCAAATCTCATGTATATTTAAAAAACGACCTCATTTTTATTATGAAAGGAATCCAAACAAGCTCGTTTAAATATGTAGTAGGATGGATTGTGGTTTTCGCATTCCGCTTAATCCCCTTTCGCCCACCGAATGTTGAGCCGGTCATGGCAACACTGATGCCATTTTCAAAACGCTACACGGCACTCGAAAGTTTTCTTTTCGCTTTTTTTTCAATTTTTCTTTTTGATATCATAACCTCCGGAATCGGATCCTGGACCTGGGTTACAGCTTTTGTATACGGTTTTCTCGGAATCGCTTCGTATTACTTTTTTAAAAACCGCAGCGCTTCACGAACAAATTTTGTCATGTTTGGAATTGTGGGAGCAATTCTTTATGACGCCGCGACTGGTCTTACAATCGGACCGATTTTCAATGGCCAACCCTTCATGATTGCCCTTATCGGACAGATTCCTTTCACTCTGAACCATATTCTCGGAAATATTATTTTTGGAGCTATTTTGAGTCCGCTCGTCTATCGCTGGATTGTTACGAATCAAAAACTTGAATTCAACTTCATACGAAATAAATTAGCCGCGAAGTCGATTTAAGACAAATTCCGCAAAAAGACTTTAAAAAACACTCCAAGAAAAATCCAGTGCTTTTCTATTTCTTTTTTTTAGCCGGTTTTGGAATTTTTTCAATCGGCGGCGGTGTTCCACGAAACAATGTGCAAAACGTCGCGCCTCTGATAGAAATAATCAACGAGCGAATGGGCTACGAGCTATACCCGGCGAGACGGTTCAGCTACGGCGTTAGGATTTGCCCGGATCAGATGTATTACGGGCATCTTTCCGGATGCACATATTCAGAAAACGAATCTTGGCGGAAATCCGATCCCAAAGGAATATACGCCGAGATCCAAGCCGATGCCACACAGGTCTGGCCGTTTTTGGCTAAATACTTGATGGCAACAGCTTGAATAAAAATTCAGAAGAATAGAAAAAAGTGCAACACTCCAGTGCTGCACTTTTTTAATGCAATTGCGAGCCCCCCTATCTAGGCAGGCTGCTGCATTGTAGAACAGTGGATCGTGCCTGCGCCGCCTGACAAAAGTCGGCAGTCAATGCCGGTCACTTCCCGCTCCGGAAACTGCTCCTGGATTACTTGAAGCGCTTTTGCATCGCGCAAAGACTGGAAAGTCGGCGCCAAAACAACTCCGTTCGCGATGTAAAAGTTCGCGTAACTTGCCGGCATCCTTTGACCGTCCAACCAGTGCACCGGATCAGGCATGGGCAACTTTATAATCTGAAACGGTTTCTCCGAAACATCACGCGCAAGCTCAAGCGCGCGAAGATTTTCCTGGAGTGATTTATAATTCTCATCTGAAGGATCATCTTCTGCTGAAACCAAAATTCTGTTCGGCGCCACAAACCGTGCAATATTGTCGATATGCCGCGTATGATCCCCCGCTATCTGCCACCCAGGAAGTTTAATCAGCGAAGTTACCCCGAGATACTCGCGCATATCATATTCGAGATACTTGGGAGAATCGTTCCGCCTTTTATCAAGAAGAAACTCTTCAGAGATAAGACAGTCGCCTTGTCCGTTAACATCAATCGCTCCTCCTTCAAGTATAAAGTTATTTAGATTGATGCAAGGCAACTTAAGGTAATCCGAAATCTTTTCAGGAACAGCATTATCTTGGTCCCAAGGCGGATATTCTTTACCCCAGCCGTTGAAACCCCAATCAGTAACCCAGACGGGATCCCGGGCGCCCTTAGCGTAAATGAAAATCGGGCCGAAATCTCGGATCCATGATGAATCCGTCGGGAATTGCAAGACAGTCACATTCTCAAGACCAACTCTCTGTTCCCAAAGAAAACCATAAACTTGCTCATGTATGACAGGATCATCCACGAGGATATAAACCCACTCGTTTTTCGAAAGCGCTTTTACAATTTCTGCGTAAGTCGGCCAGAGCAGCTTTAAATCCAAGTTCGGCCAATGGCTCTGATTTTTTGGCCACGCTACCCAACTCGCCTCATGCTTTCCCCACTCTGCAGGCATAATTTTCATGTGCAATTCCCCCTTTCAGAAGTAATCTAACACACGACAAAAAATAAAAAAACCAAACGCGGTTTTTGAAAACTATTCAGGAATGCTTTTCTATATTACTTGCAGGCGTTCTCAATTTCCAAAATTCTTCCTATTGAAAATAATCTTTCTTCGTCAAACCAGGGTGCGATCAATTGTACGCCGATGGGCAAATCTTTTCCTTCCTTCGGCGCAGCGCCGAACGGGACAGAGATAGCGGGCACACCCGCCAAGTTCACAGGGACAGTGAAAATATCCTCGAGATACATGGAAAGCGGATCTGATGTTTTCTCCCCTATTTTGAAAGCAGGTGTCGGCGTTGTCGGCGTGAGCAAAATATCAACCTCCTTAAAAACATTTTCAAAATCTTTTCGGATCAGATAGCGCACCTTCTGCGCGCGGGCATAATACGCATCGTAATATCCAGCCGAAAGTACGTAAGTCCCCAAAATAATTCTTCTCCTCGCTTCTGGGCCGAAACCATTTGCTCTCGTTTTTGAGTAAACATCGAGTAAATTTTTTCCGTCTTCCCGAAGGCCGTAGCGCATTCCGTCAAATCGCGAAAGATTAGAAGAAACTTCCGCCGGCATGATTATATAATAGGCCGCAAGCGCATATCCACTTGTCGGAAGAGACACTTCTTTAATCTCAAATCCTTTTTCTTTCAAAAGTTCGACTGCTTTTAAAATATTTTTCGCTATACTTTCATTTAGTCCTTCTTTTCCGCCGTCCTTCAAAGAGAAAAATTCTTTCGGAACTCCGATTTTTTTTACTTGATGGGAGTTGTTTTTCGCTTCAGAACTTGTTAAATCTTTTTCGCTTTTTCCTTTTATGACGTCAAAAATAGTTTTTGTATCTTCAATATTTTTTGTAATTGGCCCGATTTGATCGAGACTTGAAGCCATCGCGATTAAACCCGAGCGCGAAACTGCTCCATAAGTCGGTTTCAAACCCACAACCCCGCAAAAAGCCGCTGGCTGTCTTATAGATCCCCCGGTATCAGAACCCAGCGCGGCATGCGCCATTTCCGCCGCGACAGCCACCGCCGATCCACCGGATGATCCGCCCGGAACTCTTTCGCGATCGCGCGGGTTTCGTGTTGGGCCGTAAGCTGAATTTTCTGTTGATGAACCCATCGCAAATTCATCACAATTAGTTCGTCCAAGAAAAATTGCTCCTTCATTTCTTAATCGCGCTATAGCAGTCGAATCATAAGAAGCAGTGTAGCCCTCCAAAATTTTTGAGGACGCTCCCGCCGCCTTTCCTCTGATCATGATGTTGTCTTTAATCGCAAACGGAACACCCTCAAGCGCGCGCGGAGAATCACCGCGTTTTATTTTTTCATCAATTTCTTCGGCATGCTTGAAAGCATCCTCAAATACTTCCCGATAGGCGTTTAAATCCGGATCTTTTCTTTTTATTTCTTCAAGATAATTAGAAACCAGCTCGCGCAGAGATAATTCCCCGGATTGTAAACCATCTTTAATTTTTTCAATTGTTAGATTTTGAATATTGTTCATCAAAATCTAAAATTATTCCGAGTTGAAAACACCTTTAACTTTTAAATAACCGCGCTCGCTTTCGGGAAATTGACCCGACAATAAAATTTTATCGGCTTCATTTACTTCTTTCGGCGGCTCATCAGCCCTAAATATATTTTTTACTTCCGTTGCGTGAGTCATTTCGGGCGCTTGCGAAACATCAACTTCTTTAAGCTTTTCAATGTAACCCAAAACATTCTGGAGATCTTCGGCTAGATTTTTTTCTTCGGATTCCGTCAGATGAATCCGCGCAAGCTGGGCCAATTTTTTTATTTCTTCTTTAGAAATCATAATATAAAACTCTTTTTGACAACACTCCCTAAAATAGATTATATCATATAGGATAGCAGTTAATCTTATTTAATCGCTGATTATTTTCAAGAAATCTTTTTCATCAATCACTTTCACTCCAAGTTTTTTGGCTTTCTCGAACTTTAAACCGGGTTCGGAGCCGACTACTACGTAATCGGTTTCTTTGGAAACAGATTCAGAAGTTTTTCCCCCGAGTTCTTTTATGCGCGCTTTGGCCTCTTCACGGGAGAGCGTTTCAAGCGTTCCGGTTATTACAAACGTAAGCCCTTTTAATTTACCTGTCGGCGCGTGACACCTCTCGATTTCGATTCTCTTGAGTAATTTTTCTAAAAACTTTTTGTTGTAATCGTCGCGAAACCAGTCAAAAATACTTTTTGCAACAACTTCACCCACGTTAGGGATATCATTTATTTCTTCAAGTGAAGCTTTGCGCAATTTTTCAAGCGTCACGAAATGGTTCGCCAAATCGAGCGCCGTCTCCTCCCCCACATGCAAGATGCCTAACGCGACCAAGAAACGCGGGAGCGTAATTTTAGATTTATCTTTTATCGCGCTCACAAGATTCGAAGCTGATTTATCGCCAAAACGCTCGAGCGGAGACAAATCGCCTTCTTTTAAATCAAACAAATCGCCCGCGTCCTGAATCAGCCCCTGATCCAAAAGCGCATTTATAATTTTTGGGCCGAGCCCGTCAATATCGAAAGCCCCGCGCGAGACAAAATGATATAAATTTTCGCGATGCTTTGCGGGACACTTTTTGTTCGTGCAAAATCGAAGCGGCGTCCCCTCTTCTTTTTTGACTTCGCGCCCGCAAACCGGGCACGTGCGCGGCATATGAAATTCGCGCTCTTTTCCGCGGCGCAGTTCCGGCAAAACTTTTTTTACGTCCGGAATTACATCACCCGCACGCCCCACAATTACAGTGTCGCCAATTTTCAAACCAAGCCGCTTTATTTCCTCTTCGTTATGAAGTGATGCGCGCGAAACCGTCACACCCCCGATTTGCACCGGTTCCAAAATTGCAACTGGAGTTAACTTCCCCGTCCTTCCAACTTGAATCAAGATATCTTTAATAATTGTGGTCGCCTCTTTCGGGGAAAATTTGAAAGCGATCGCCCCGCGCGGCGCCTTGCCTACTACGCCCAATCTTCGAAAAATTTCATTGTCATTAACCTGAACAACAACGCCATCTATTTCATATGCCAATTTTTCACGCTCCTGCCCGATTTTTTCAAGCATTTTGAAAAGGTTTTCGGGTTCTGAAATAATCCCTGCACCTTTATCTGTTTTAAAACCAAGCGCTTCTAAAATCGCATGCTCTTCGCTATGCGCTCTTTGGCCGATTTCATCCACAATATCCCAAGCATGAAAATCCAAGTGGCGTTCTGCCGTAATTTTTGGGTCAAGCTGGCGCAATGATCCGGCGGCTAAATTTCGCGGGTTTGCATAGACTATTCCGCCTTTCTTTTTTTGCGCAGAGTTTATTTTTTCAAAAGCCTTTTTTGTAATAATGACCTCGCCCCTGATTTCGAGTTCCCCTTTTTCAATCACACGCTCTATATTTTTTTTGAGGAACGGCGAAACTTCCGAATGCACTTCGAGCGCCAGCGGAATCGCCTCGATTGTTTTAATATTCTGCGTAACATCCTCCCCCACAAGCCCATTTCCGCGCGTTGCGGCATATTCTAAAACGCCGTTTTTATAAAAAATACTGGTCGCAAGCCCGTCGAATTTCATCTCCGCAAAAAGTTCAGGCGTTTTCTTTGAGCCGAGCAACTTATTTATCCGCGCTTCCCAATCTGAAAATTCTTCTTTTGAAAAAATGTCTTCGAGCGAAAGCATCGGCCTACGATGCATAATTTTTTTGAAAGCCTTAAGCGGCTCCCCTGCCACGCGCTGGGTCGGTGAATCGGAAGTTACGAGATCCGGGTACTGTTCTTCGAGCAGCTTCAATTCATGCTTCAAAGAATCAAGCGCTTCCGGAGAAATTTCAGACTTATTTAAAACATGGTATTGATAGCGGTATTTATTTATCGCCTTTTTTAGCTTCCCGATTCTTTCTTTTGCTTCAGATTTTGGAAGTCTTTCCATATCTTTTTATAACACGAAAAACCGCCTATTTCATGAAAGAAATCGCCTCTCGCTTTTAAAAATTAATATTCAGCGCGGAGCCCCCGCTGAAGTGTGCGGCTTGTGGTTTCCCCGCACGAGGCGCTTTTGCCTTGCGAAACAATGACTGTGTCCTGGCCCACTTTATCTACAGAAACCTCCGCGCAAGAGTTGTCTTCGAGCTCTAAATTAAACGCAAATCGATTTCCTTGAGGATTAAACAAATCAACATTTTGCCCTCCGCATTGGATCTTATCATCGACATCATATTCAGACTGAAGAAATGCTCTCCTCTGCAAATCCCAATAGAATGCGCACTCCACTCCCGCGTCGGCAACATAAAAAGCAAATTGCGATTGGCGTCCCGTTCCAGACAAAATGATCTGGCCATAAATTAAGTTAAAAATTCCCATCCCAACGGAGAGCGCCACCGAAACAATCAGGAGGCTGAAAAGAAGAGTGAAACCCTGCTCGAGCGATGAAGTTGACAAACCGCTTCGCTCGGTTAAATTGCTTTTCTTTTTCATAATTTTTATCATTTTCATCGCTTTAATCATCTCTATGAATCAATTTGCCGCTGTGAGATTGTCGTTTGAAGCTCAAGTTTCGAAGTTGCTTTGCTTTTTGCTCCAACCACGGTTCCCTCCAGTAAGATAATAACTTGCGGCTGTTTTGAGTCCTCGCCCGCCCCAGTTACAAAAAAGTTCAGCCGGCCGTTCGGACTTGTCATGTCAACGTCAGTAGAAGTTATTTTGGGGCATGTATTATCGCTCTTGCAGGCTGCGGATAAACCTTGGATACGGATAATTTGCCCCTGCCAAATCTGATAAGTTACGATCACATCTCTAGCATTGGTAAATGTAAATGAGACTCCGATCGGCGTTCCGTCTCCCCCAGGCGGACAATTTTCGGGGGTATCAGAAATATCGGAAAGATCGATGCCGCAGTGAAATCCCGTCCCTGTGCGAATTTCTTTTGACATTGATTCCATCGCGAAACGGAGATTGTCGTATGCGGTCTGAAGCGCGATAGCTTTTCTTTGGGCATCGAGAATTGAAAAAATAGTTCCCAAGGCAATAACCATTACAAGCGCGAAAATCCCGACAGCAACAATCATTTCGAAAAGAGTAAACCCTTTCTTCATATTGATTTTTAAAAAATTCATCAATGCCATTTGAATAGATTAGTCTGAACGGTAAATGATGGGGTTTGCAAAAACTCCGTCCACGAAATGGTTACCTCGACTTTGACTTCATCAAATAATCCGTCAGGCGGGCTCGTATGATCAGCTATATTCGTTACAACCACTTTTCTTTTAAACCCGCTATTTTCGCCGCTTGAATAACCATAGAGGCCGGATGAAGCATCCCATTTTATTTCAGGACAGTTCCCCGAAGTGCAAGACGTGATAATGCCCTGGTATGAACTTCCTTCGTTTCCATAAGAATCTACATAACATCCGTCCGGCGGCGCGCATAAATTTGAAATTCCTGTCATCCAATCCACGCCTTGGAATGTATTTGTGTCTCTTTTATTTCTGATGAATTCAAATGCTTCTGCGGTAAGATAAGTAGCGATAGTTTCGTTTCTTGCCCGGTAAGCCGAGCGGATGCTCTGCGATGCGAGCGCTAGAGGGCCGGTCAGGGCCGCAATTAAGATTGTGATTGCAATCAGGGTCTCAAGTATGGAAAACCCTTCACCAGTTTTGAATTTTTTAAAAAATTTTTTCATCTCATTATTCCACAGAAATTTGCCCGGTTTTCCAAATGACGATCGTTTTCCTGTCGCCGGTGGGAGAAATGATTTTAATTTCTACGTCGGAATTGTATGCTGTAGATCCATTTCTTAAATCAATGATCGGATCCGGGCGAAGATAGGTGATATCCACAGTTTCAATGCCGCAATTTCCGGGCGCGGACGACTTTACTCCCTCGCAGATATCCTCAATTCGCGCCGATTCAATATAGAAAGTTTCGACTTCTTCCACATCACCGTCATAAAGTTTATTACCCTCCGGAAGAGGAGGACCAGTAGGAATGTCGGCATAAATTATTAATGAATCCGCGCTGGTTTTCGAAAAATGAACGCCGTACCCAGGAAAAACGCCCGATCCGGCCGATGACTCCTTTACGGCCAACGCATAGGACTGCGCCTTTCTTAATGAAAGCGCAATTTCCTGGGCATCCCGTTCAAGACGGACCTTAGATGCAAAAAGAGGATAATTTGCGAGCACTGCGGAGGTTACAATTATGAAAATAAAAGTGGTTATTAAAAGTTCGAGCAACGTGAACCCCCGCGCTGAATTGAAAGGGCTTTTTTGCATAAGCTAATTATAACACGTTTAAAAGTTGAGAATCTGAAAAAATTGTTCAAAAGATTTCGCGAAAAAGAAGACGATCAATATCCCTAAAACCAAAAAGGGGCCGAAAGGGATCTCGCTTTTTAAAGAAATTCTCCGGTCAATTAAAAGAAGGGTAATTCCATAAAATGCGCCCGCCCAAAATGAAAATACCAGCGCGAACAGGGCCGAAGGCCAGCCTAAAAACAAGCCTCCGCCTAGCATAAGCTTTGCATCGCCGAATCCCATCGCGCGCCCTCGAGAAAAAAGCCAAAGAAAGAAAATAAGGAAAGCGGGAGCCAAGGCGAGAACGAAATTTTCTACACCGTTCCAGAAAAAAAATACGCTTAAAGCCAAGCCCGAAAAAATAAAAAGAAACGAAAAAAGATCCGGCAGAATTTTATGCCTAAAATCATATGCGCTTAAAATAACGAGCAGAAAAATTGAAAAAAGCCAGAGAAAAAGAACCGGCAAATGCTCATAGGATCCAAAATCGCGCGACCATTTCAGAAAAGTTAAGAGAAATAATGCTCCAAAAACCAGTTCGACTAGAGGATACTGAATGGAGATTTTTGAGTGGCAGTGCCTGCATTTTCCCTTAAGGACAAAAAAACTCAAAACCGGCATCAGATCAGGCCACTCGAGTTGGCATCCGCAATGAAAACAATGCGAACGCGAATTTACAATGCGCTCCCCCGTTCCGTAGCGAAGAATTACAACATTTGCGAATGACCCCACTGCGAGCCCGAACAAAAAAACTGCGAATCCTGTCAAAAATTCCATGCTTTAATTATACTCTGGTCTTAATTTTGATTAAAAGAAAAAACCTCCGCGGCCGCGGGGTTTTTTCTTTTAATATATTTCAACTACGGCCTTAGACAATAGGCCTTTATATTATCTTCGCAATCATACCCGCCCCAGGAGCCATCAACGTCATTAGAAAAAACAGGGTTATTGGCCGCATCTCTTTCCGTTACCGCTCTCAAGACATAAGAAGTGCATGCAGAAGAGCAATCCGCACCCGCCGCCGTGAGAGACTTATAGTTATAAACGTTAGATCCGCTGTTTAAAGGATCAACCGGAACTACAGGCAGATATGTAGAGAGAGGGCTCGTTAAACTTGACCATGTATTTCCCGCCGGATAATTCCTCATGTTCAGAAAATAATTCTCAAGCGCCAGCTGGACCTGCCTTAGATCGGATACGCGGCGCGCATCGCGGGCGGACTTACGCCCTTCGTTATAGTTAGCAAGGACGACGGAAGCGAGAATGCCTATGATGGCGATTACCACCAGAAGCTCAATCAAGGTAAAACCTTTTTTTTCAAAGCCAAACCCGCTCTTTTTTGAAGAGCGGGAAAAGCCACTAGAAACCTGTTTAACAACAAAATGCATCGGGAACAACGTCCTATCAAGAATTATGGGCAACCTGCGGATATACTAGCATTTGTACTCGTAATTTTATACAGACCCGCTGCTCCAAAGTTAGTTACAGTTTCCAAACGAGTACAAATTCTATAGTCTTGTGTTGTTGCGTCTGTTCCTCCTGCTGCATCGGAAATTGAGTACTGGCATGAAGACGCTGAAGCTACTGTGCAAGCGGCTCCGGCGGTTCCTACAGAAGGATCGCCAAAGGCAGATAAGTCGACTGGATATGTGCAGGTATTTGCTTTGGAGTTAGCTGCAGCCGCACAATTTGCACCCCCAAGAGCAACTAACAATGAGGGAATCGGGTTATCAGCATCTCCAATAGCAATCGCCTTCGACATGTTTTGCAAATCCGATACTCTTTTAGCATCGCGGCCTTTTGCTCTTGCAGTCGAGAGGTTCGCCAAGACGACTGCGGCCAAGATACCGATGATCGCGATGACTACCAAGAGCTCAATCAAGGTGAAACCGCGAGATTTCTTAAAAATTTTCATTTATTTTATTTAATTAATAATTAACCTTTAATTTTGTTGATTTATATGACCTTTATATAATTAAGTTTTTAAACTTTTAATAGATTAATTATACCTCTAAATCATCTATATATGGCTTCGGCGTGTGGATAAGCTTTTTGGCTATAGCGACGTGGAAATGTTGTAAATCGGGATTAAAACTGCCGCCACCAGGAGCCCCACCCCAAGACCCAAGACCAGAATCATAAGAGGTTCAATAGAGCTCACGAGGTTGTTTACGGCATTATCAACTTCTCTGCGGTAAAACCCGGCCATGGTTTTTAAAATATAATCGAGCTTTCCGGTCTCTTCCCCGATCCGGATCATCTGCGTCATCAGGGGAGGAATATCTTCAAATTTTGAAAGGGACTGCGAAATTGATGCCCCGCCCTTCACTTCCTCTTTGGTTTGCCTGATGATTGATCCGTAAATTTCATTCCCCACGACGTCCGCTGTAATTTCTAGCGCGCGAAGAACCGTTACGCCGCCCGCCAAAAGCGTCTGCATGTTATCGGCGAGGCGTGAAAGATAAATTTTTCGATAAAGTCCGCCGATCACGGGAATGTTTATTATAAACCTATGCAAGGCCAATTTGCCCGAAGCTGTTTTTGTGTAGCGCCAGAGTAAAACTATGCCCACAATAACCATGAGAAGAATATAAAGTCCGTATGAACGCAGGCCCTCGCTCATGCCGATCACAACTTTGGTATAAAGGGGGATATCCTGTCCGGTTTCAGTAAGCAAGGATGACAAACGCGGGATCACAACAACCAACATCAGAACCATAACAATTATGAAAGCGGATAGAACGAAAGCGGGATAAATAAAGGCATTTCTGGCTTTTGCCTGCAATTCGTAAGAGCGTTCCAGATAATCCGCAAGATACGAAAAGACTTCTTCCAATTTGCCGGACTCCTCGCCGGAGCGGACCATATTTACATAAAGGCTTGAAAAAACGTCGGGATGGCGCGCCAAGGCCTGCGAAATCGAAAGCCCGCCCTGAATGTCGGAGAGAATTTCGGAAAGATGTTTCCTTAAAACCGAACTCGAAGTCTCTGCTGTCAAAACTCTCAAAGCTTCAACGATCGGGACTTTAGCTTCAAATAAAGTCGAGAGCTGGCGCGAAAGAATCACAATATCTCGCATCTTTACCTTTTCAAAACTCGCAAGCCCCTTCTCGTACCACGCTCCAGCTTTCTCTGCGGGGACTAACGAAGTTATGATAAGACCTCTCCTTTGAAGAGATGAAATAGCAAGCTCAAGACTTGCGGCGTCAACCGATCCATCACGAGTCTCCCCTTCTGGCGTTTTTGCTACATATTTAAAAAGCATGATCGAATGTGTTTACCTACCCAATAAAGCTTGAAGCTCTCTCGAATTAAGCGAGAACGCAAGCGCATTTTCATACGTAATCTCGCCCTGTTTGATCAAATCCACCAGAGATTGATTCAAACTTATCATCCCCTGCTCGGAAGAGGTTTCGATTATCAAATCCAATTCATGAACCTTATTTTCGCGAATGAGATTTTTTACAGCTGTAGTCGCGATCATCAGCTCGTAGGCCGGAATCAGCCCGCCGGAGACGCGCGGGATCAGACGCTGTGAAAAAATTCCTAAAAGCGAGCTTGAAAGCTGGGAGCGGATCTGGTTCTGCTGGCCTCCCGGAAAGGAGTCGATGATACGGTCTATTGTCTGCGCCGCGTTATTCGTGTGCAAAGACGACATGATTAGGTGCCCTGTTTCGGCCGCGGTAACTGCCGCAGAAATTGTCTCGTGATCGCGCATCTCGCCGATCATCCCCACGTTTACATCCTCCCGAAACATCGAGCGGAGCGCCTTATGAAAATCGTCAGTATCAGGCCCCACCTCGCGCTGAACAATGATAGATTTATCAGAGGTAAAAAGGTATTCGATCGGATCTTCAATTGTAATGATATGCTCCGCGCGCGTTTTATTAATGATATCAATCAGGCTCGCAAGCGTTGTAGTCTTGCCATGTCCGGTCGGCCCCACCACCAAGAAAAAACCCTGCTCCTTTTGGGTAAATGATTTTATTATTTCAGGCAAGTTAAGTTCCTTAAGAGTCATGATTTCAACCGGAACAAGCCGCAACGCGGCCGCCATAAATCCCCGCTCATGAAAAATATTTACTCGAAAACGGACTTTATCTTCGAAACTGTATGAAAAATCGAGTTCACGCTCCTCCAAAAATTTCGCCTGGCTTTTTTCATCTAACATCGCAAACGCAAGTCCCTTTGTGTCTTCCGGGGTTAAAACCTGCCTTTTTACCAAGGGAACCAGCTCGCCTGCAATGCGCAAAGTCGGGTAGCGTCCGGCGGTTAAATGCAGATCGGAGGCCTGCTCCTTTGCGACAGTCAAAATAAGTTCCTTAAGTTCTTCGCCGTAATCTTTCATATTTTAAATTTACACTTGCTTATTTTTTTTCGAATAAATCGTTAATTTTTTTGACCACCTCCGAGGGAGTATAATTCGCCTTTACTATGTAATCTGTTGCTCCAAGCCGCAACCCTTTTTCTACGTCCTCTTTTTGCCCCAAATTCGTTAAAACGATAAGCAAGGCGCTCGGCAAAAGATTCTCTTTCTTGATCATCTTTAGCACTTCAAAGCCATCTATCGCGGGCATAACAATATCAAGGAGAAGCACATCCGGCGCGTAGCCCGAACGCAATTTTTCTAGCACTTCTTCGCCGCTATGCGAAACCTCGACTTCGAAAGCCGACTCCCTGAATTTGAGCGCATACATTTCGAGTAAAAACTCGTCGTCATCGACTATCAGAATTTTTTTAGTTGATTCAGACATAGCTATGTAATTTCAGACAACTCCTCTAAACCAATTTTACCCTCAAGCACTTTCAAAATGCCATCTTCTCTCATAGTTATCATACCTTGTCTGCGCCCTTCCTGCATAATTTCCGCTTCAGTAGGGACTTTCAATATTATTTTTTCGAGTTCTGGCGTCATATTCAAAACTTCAAAAACGGCAATGCGTCCGCGAGTTCCTTTGGGACAGGAGGGAGACGGAAGCGCCTGATAAATTTCCTTCGGTATTTTTATCTTTTTCTTAATAGCTTCGGGCATTCCTTGAATTTCTTCTTCTAGTTTGTTCCTAACCGGGCCCTCAAGCGCGATCGAACGCTTTGAATCCTTGCAAAGGGTTCTGCCAAGCCTCTGTCCGATCGCGAGAATCAAAGTGGGCGCGATCAGATAAGGCTCAACCCCCATGTCAATCAAACGCGGAATGACGCCAATCGCAGTGTTTGTGTGAAGTGTAGACAAGACCAAGTGCCCGGTTAGCGCGGCGTGAATAGCAAGCTGGGCGGTTTCTTTGTCGCGGATCTCGCCAACCATAATCGTATCGGGATCTTGACGCAGAATAGACCGGAGGCCGGAGGCAAAATCGTAATCTATTTCGGGACGGACCTGCGATTGGTTAACGCCTTCAATATGATATTCAATCGGATCTTCCAAGCTCACAATGTTATACCTTTCCTGGTTTAAAAGCTGGAGCATCGCATAAAGAGTCGTTGACTTTCCGGAACCTGTGGGACCGGTAATCAAAACCATTCCGTAGGGACGCTTTAATCCTTCATTTACAACTTCGAGATTCCGCCCGTCCAAACCCAAAGCGCCTAACGTGCCGACCCCGGATTGCTGGTCCAAAATACGGATCGCGACTTTTTCGCCGAAATAAGTCGGGAATGTCGAGACACGAAAATCAATATCGCGGTCATCCACTCTTGCCGAAAACCTTCCGTCCTGCGGCTTTCGCTTTTCATCAAGCTGCATGTTTGTAAGAATCTTGATCCTAGAAACAATCGCTTCATGAACTTTTTTCGGAAGAATGAGGCTTGTATACAAAATTCCGTCCACTCTGAAACGGACGCGCATTTGTTCGCGAGTAGGCTCGATGTGGATGTCGGAAGCCCTTCCCTCTGTCGCGTGTTTGAGCATCACCGCCACCATTTTTGTTATCGGCGCCTCTTCGGCAAAAGCCGTTGCTGTTTCAATTTTTTGAATTTCTTTTTCCGACGGAGGCGCATTCTCAACGAGCGCTGTTTCAAGTTCCGAGAGCACTTTATTAACTTCACCCCCAAGGCCACGATATTCTTCTACAATCTTTAAAAAATTAGAACGCAGGATTAAATACACCCGAAAAGGCATATTTAATTTTGAAGCGATGAATTGCAGCGCCTCTTTGGCATCGATGTCGCTTGGATCGAGCATCCCGATTTCAAGCACCCCGTCCTTAAGTCCGATCGGCACGAATTTATAGTGCCTCGCGGAATCCTCGGGGACGTACTTCAATACTTCAAAAGGCACTTTTACATCATCTAATTTTTTTGCGGGAATCCCGAAAACCTCGGTTTTCGCATCCAAAATGGTTTTTTCATCGATCCCCTTTTCTTCGAGCGCCTCTTCCAGAAGCAGGCCCGAGTGATGCGCCTGTTCTTTTGCCGCGTTTAAATCGCCGCTCGATAAAAGCTTTTTTTCAATAAGGATATCCGCAAAACGCGTATCTGACATGCAAATTTAGTCCTTAAGGCAAAGGCGCGAAAGGATTTATTCTCCCCTGATTTTCAGGAATTTCAGGAAAAGGAACGCTCTTTTTAAGATTTACAAACAAAGAATCATCAAAAAACGCGGTGTCTATTTTGGTTTTTTCGAGGATATTCGCAAGCGTGATAAATTCTTTATCGATTTTTATATTAGTTCCGGTTTCCGGCACAGGAATTGCCGCGCCAGTTGAATAAAAATATTTATACCATACAAAGCCGAGCGCCAGGAGCACAATCACCAATATAATTGTCATCAAAAAGTTTTTTTCAGGCATCTTATTGTTTTTTCTGCGAATAAATCACGGCCCTAATCGTAAACTCATAAGAATCTTTTTCGCTCGCTGAAAAAGTAATATCGGCAACGTCAATCAGACGAAGATTTTTCTCAAGCGCGGCCAGATAGTTTCTAAAGGACTGGTAAGAACCGGCAACAGAAAGTTCAAGGCTAATAGGCTCAAAATTCTGCGGCCCTCCTCCGACTACGGCCGACCCCTCTTTTGACTCTTTTGCATCAATTCTTTTCAAAATCAATCCATTGGTTTTTGCGAGATCATCCATATTCACAAGCAATTTCGCGATATCGACATCCGGCGGAATCATTTCGTTTAATCGCGCGAGGTCTTCTTCGGCAATCGCGTTGTATTTCTCCAAAAGCCGATCCCGGTCTTTCGCCCGCTCTTTCATATTATTGATCGCAGTTTGAAGTTCCTGTTTTGATGAATTCAATCCCTGGATATCTGCCCAAAGTGGCTTAACCCACATAAAAACTATTCCAACCGCCGCAACTATTAATATGATCGCTAAAATATTTTTTACCATAAAAAATTATCGATAAGTCAAAACGCTCGGTTCAAAGTTTAGGCTTATAGAAAAATTCACGTTGCCCGCTTCTTTCAAAGATATCCCTGATAATCCAATGCTCTTTATTACTCCTTTCTGCTGTTGCAAAAGCGCAATCTGCAAAGCCAGATCGGTATAACTTTCTGCCTCGCCTGCCATTAAAAGATCCTCTCCTTTAGTTTTAAAACCGAAGTTCGAAAAACGCACCTCCGGCAAAGTTTTTCCCTCTAAAAATTTAAATACCTGTGAAACCGAGATGTGGCTTTGAAGCAGGCCTTTGGAAGCCTCAATGGATTTCGCAACTTTCGCGAATTCGAGAATTTGTTCTTTGTTGAATTTCTTTTCGAGCTCGCTTAAAGTCTTATTCCCGTCCTTGATCTGCCCTTCAATGATAGTTTTATAAAAATAAACCCCGCCGAATAAAACAAGAGCGAGCACCATTAAAACAATGCCCAAAAAAAGCAAAATTCCTATGCCCTCACGCGGGGCGGGAATATGAACTGGCGAACTTTTCGGAATAAACGATGGAATTTCTGCCATTTAAATTTTCTTTAATCCTGCAAAGCCCTTAATGCTAAACCTAATGAATTTGAAAATGTGGGGCCCAAATCCTTCAGCACTGGTTCGAGAAAGGCCGGATAGGTAACCCTGCTGAAAGGGTTGGCTGTAGAACTTTCGATACCAAACTTGTTTATTGAAAAATCCACAATGCCCTTGAGATTTGCGCCGCCTCCCGCCAAAATTACCCTCTTAATGGCTCTATTATTCCGCTGGTGATAATCAGTCGAAACGCGTTCGGCCTCGGAAAAAATATAATCGAGCAGAGGTTGAATCACACCGACAATTTCTTTATGCTCCGGGCGTCCTGACAAACCCGTCTCGCGCTTTAATTTTTCCGCACGCTCGAAATCTATGTTGAGCGAGCGCGAAAGCGCCTGGGTGAGATCCTGCGAGCCGCGGTCCAAATTATGCGATAGCCTCACGATTCCGTAATCAACTACGGTCAAGCGCGTAGATTGCGCGCCGATATCTACTATTAATACCGGAGCAACTTCCCTTCCGAGCACGGAGCGCACCTGGCTGAAAACTTCTATCTCAAAAGCCAGCACATTGAGATCAGCGGTTTTGAAAATGCTTTGATATTTTTCAACCAGTTCGCGATGGATTGCAACCAAAAGCACATCCATAAATCTGCGCTCTTTTGCAAAACCCTCATCCTCCCGATCACTTGATGCAATCGATTGGGGCAGAAGCATCCAATCTATGATTACCTCATTGGAAGGAACCGGAATGTATCTTCGCGCTTCATAAGTTATTGCCTCGGCTAACTCTGTCTCCGACATTAGCGGCAAAGAAATCTTCGTGACAAAGCTGTTTCTAAGCGGAATCGAAACGACTGCGCTTTTTGAAGTGGCGTTCGTCTCTTTTAAAAGATCCCCGATCATTTCGACGATCTTCTGATCCACAAGCTTAACGCTTTTCCCAATTTCTGCGCCTCCGTAAGGACCCGAAGCAAGCTCTCCATATGTTTCGAGCACGCCTTGTTCCTTGTCGCGCCGGAGCTGAACAATCTTAAAACTCGAAGTGCCTAAATCGATGCCTAAAACACTCGCGGCTTTCGGCTTAAAAAGAGCAAGCCCTTTGGCCAATGATAAATTTTTGAAAAAAGGTATATCCATGCCCCTTCCATTTATTCTATTCTAAAAATCCAATTTGCGAGAAGAAATGGGAGAGGCATGAGTACCCAATGATAAAAATTATCGCTCGCCTTTCTTCCTAGTTATTATATCATAGAAGCTGAACTTAACTATGTTTAAACTTATCCACACAGGATTAGATAATTTTTTCTCGCTGCTTTTCCCGGAGCGCTGTATTGGATGTCTAAAAGAAAAAGTGTTTCTCTGCGAATTGTGCATCAAAAAAGCCAAAAAAGAATCCGAAATAAAAAATCCTGGGCCATTTTTGGATAAGCTTTATAGTTTTGGATTTTACGACAATAGAGTTTTAAAAAGAGCAATCCGCCGTTTTAAATACCATGGTACTGCCCGCCTCTCTCATCCTTTTTCCCAAATGCTCCATCATCTTTTCCGCACTTACCTCACTTCGGAAACGAATGCCGTTCTTTTGCCGATTCCGATTTCAAAAAAACGCCTTAGAAAACGAGGATATAACCAGGCAGAGCTTATTTCAAAAGCTTTGTCCGATAGAACAGGGATAGAAAATATGTCTGATATCATCTTAAAAGTTAAGGACACGCCCACGCAGACAGCGCTTTCCAGCGCAAAGCGGATTTCAAATGTAATAAATTCTTTTAGAATTTCAACTTCCGAAAAAATTGCGGGCCGTACTGTCTTTTTGATTGATGACATTTCGACGACTGGGGCAACATTGAACGAAGCAGCCCGAGTTTTAAAGGATGCCGGAGCTAAAAAAGTCATCGGGCTTGTTATCGCGCGCGGTTGAAATTAGCGGCCATTAAATATAAACTACGGTCTATAAACTTTGCGGGTGTGTGGTTGAGGCCCTGCCTACCGGCAGGCAGGTTCGCCGAGAAAATTTGGAGGAGTGCGTGAGTGGTTGAAACGAGCGGCTTGCTAAGCCGTGACGGTCAAAAGCCGTCCGTGGGTTCGAATCCCACCTCCTCCGCTATGGCAAATTTAAATATCTTTTGGATATTAAATTTGGCATTAATGGTTGAAAGTGGGATTCGAAGGGAAGTCCGTGGGACTTCCCCGGGATTTCCGTGGTAGGAAATCGAATCCCACCTCCTCCGCCAATTGGGAAAAAGCAAATTTGCAGGGGCAAGCTCGCGGCGCGGAACGCGCCGCTCGGCTAGGATTTGAAAGGGCTTTTTTGGCGAAAAGGAAAATGATTTATCAATGAAGGGCAAAAGAAATTTTTTCATCATACATTATGCGTTATTTAATATTTATAATTCTATTATTAATTCTTGTTGTGGTTTTTTTTGTATACCGCCAGAGAAATTTAACAGACCAAGTACAAAAAGGTGTAAATAAAACCCTAATGGAATACGCGCACGTAAAAACACAGGTTGATAATGTCTCTGATATTCCCCAAGGAGCAGAAAAATATCTCCCTGCGAAAGGTTTTTTATTCGTTTCTGGCGGATTTGTATCCACCCCGAGACGACTGACAGTTGATATAAGTAAAAATCTTTTGTCATATGGAATAGGCCAGAATAAAAATCAAACACCTTACGAAAAATTATCACAGGAGAAAGAAATAATTTTAAAGAAACATAATCTTGAAGAAATAGTTTCGATTGCCAACGAAATATGGCTTTCAAATAAAAATTTTTCCAGTAATAATATCACTGCAGATTTTAATGTGCTGCTCATACTTTCAGATTCTGGGAAAGTCCGAATAATTAATTCATATGGGCCACCAGTGGATGAGGTAGCCAATCTTTATAACCTTTTATGGAACTTGACATCAGAAAATGCATCTCTAAAGTAATCAGTTCGGGTCTAGAATTTTAAAATTTGCCGCCAAAGCCAGTGAATTTTTCAATTTAAAAATGATTGAAAAATTCACTGAATTGAGTTATACTTAACTCAATTAAAAATTTGTCATGCCATAGGCAGATCCGCCTCTGGCGGAAAATTGTTAATGCTCTCGGCTTCAGAATTCATTTTGCCCGCCCGCCTATTCCGAGCCGCGCTGTGCGCGGCGAGGAGCGAATTCCGTTCGAGCTAATTCAAGAATACACCGCCAGTAGTTTTGGAAAGCGGTAGTCAAAATTCCCTTATTTTGCGCTACATTTCAAAACCGAAAAGTGATAAAATGCAAGAATCCCAAAGGGATTCGAACTCCGATAGAAAATGGGTCAATTTGTTGTAGCGGCTAATACTAGTAACTAATAAAACAGCTATGAAAATTGTCGTCGCCAGTATATTCGTAGAAGATCAGGAAAAGGCATTAAAATTCTATACTGAAAAACTCGGGCTTGTAAAAAAGCAAGATGTTACAGTTGGACAATATAAGTGGCTCACTGTCGTCTCGTCAGAAGACCAAAACGGTACCGAGCTCCTGCTAGAACCTAATGACAACCCAGCCGCCAAAACCTATCAAAAAGCGATTTTTGAGCAAGGTATTCCGGCAACCTCGTTTTGGGTTGAGGATATGAAAAGCGAATACGAACGCCTAAAATCACTCGGTGTTAGATTTACGATGGAACCTACTCAAGCTGGTCCGGTAACAATAGCGAAGTTTGATGATACGTGCGGCAATCTAATACAAATTCAGAAGATGAATTAATGAAGATAAAAAGCTATTTCGACAAGGTCCTAACTTCATCTAAAGTTTCAACAGCTCGCTCCATTCCTTCGCGAATGTTTTCGAGTTCATCGACTTTTTCTTCAAGCTCCTCCGTTCTTGATTTGACCTTGCTCTCCAAATTTTCATAGGACTTCTCCAACTTCGCAGTCATCCGGTTAAATTCCTTAGCCAATATTCCAATCTCATCGTTGGAATTAATATCCACCCTTGTTTTTAAATCCCCTTCACCAATTTTAATAACAGCATCGACTAATTTTTTTATCGGCCGAGAAATATAGGAAGCGAGCAAAAAAGCAACGAAAATCATAAAACTTCCCGCAAAGATCAGCATGGATAGCAATATGTTTCTGGTATTATCCGCAATATTGTTGCCTTCCGCAATTTTTTTTGAAACTTCGCCTAATTTTTTCTCAACAATCGCGACCGCAAGATGTGAAGCCGCTCTCTTTCTTTCGTCATAGTTATCTTCAAAGTACTGGAGCGCCAGAACCGGATCTCCTTCACGAACTTTAGACAATATCAAAAGTTCGGTCCCTTTCAAATCGTTTATGAGACTCTTAAACTGGCTGACTTCTGATAAATATTCTTCATTATTTTCCAACATAT
The DNA here is from genome assembly GCA_016186825.1 of Candidatus Giovannonibacteria bacterium. Taxonomy (GTDB): domain Bacteria; phylum Patescibacteriota; class Minisyncoccia; order JACPKW01; family UBA11713; genus JACPKW01. The sequence continues at coordinate 36,977 of JACPKW010000004.1, read as the reverse complement.
TAAGCTCTTGGATTGTATTATCAAATTCGAGCGAGGTTTTATCATATAAAAGTTCTATATTCTGCTCTCCTGTTTCAATATAATCCTCAACATAATCGCCAAGTTTTTTATTGCGGGACTCCAAGTAAGACATTAAATTCAATATTTTATATTCCCTTTCAAGCTCCGAAAAAAGGCGGTTAAGTTTCTCAGCCGACCTTAGATAAAGAAAGGCGCAAAGCAAAAAAACTAAAATAATCAAAGAAAAGCTGAAGAGAAGTTTGTTTCGAAAAGAAAGGTTTTTAATAAAAAATGGCATTACTTGCCAATGATTTCTTTTTCTACCAAACCAGCAAGTTCTTTAATGCCCGCAAAAGCTACATCTGCATTAGGCTCAAAAAGAGTAAATTTCTTGGTCTTCTTAAATTTATTTAGAATTTCTTGGCCTTCGGGGGTTTTATCCATATCAACTAAAATTTTTATGATGGCTTCCTTCAGCTTCGGATCCATTCCGGCTCTTAATACAAAAACATGCCTGAAAACATCGATGCTCTGAAAAATAAACCTGAAATCATCTCTTTTTGTGAATTCTAAATCTTTTAAGATTATGAGAAAATCTTGCTCATTCTCCGCGCTTGCGTCGGCCTTTTCTTCAATTACATCAGTTACGGTTTTTAAATCGCGGTTTGTGAAATAATAACCGATCTCGTCAGGTGCAACCGGATCATTCGGTCCAGTTTTTTGAGTGAGTTTAAATCCTCTCTTAATTAGTTCAGCTTTCGGTAAAAAATAAGCGGAAGTAGAATCCGGTTTTTCAAATGCGACCATCTTACCTTTCAAGTCCTCAGGCGTTTTAATCGCGCTTTCTTTTTTTACAAAAATAACGCTGTGATATTTTTCATTTCCCCTTTTCCAACGGTTAACAATCGGTTCGGATCCTGTAAGTTTTGAAACAATATAAGCTGGAAAAGGGCTGTCAACATAAATGTCCAATTTCCCCTGCCTTAGGAGCACACTAGCTTCGTAAGGATTTTGAACTGCAATAAACTTTCCTTCTTTTATTCCATAGTCCCCAAGTTTTGAAGCAATATATCTTACAAATGTGCCGTATTCTTCATCTGCAGAAACATACAACGGCCCAAACGTCAAATTTCCGCCAATAGGCTCGGCAATAGTTAAAACTGCATCCTCTGTTTCCTGCTCTATCTTCTTAATTTCATTTTCGGAGCGGTTCTTTGAAAATATCCAGATTGCAACTCCAGCAATAATAATCAAGCCAATAAGAGCCAATTCTCTTTTTATCTTCACGTCCTTATGTTAGCTCAAGCGGTGGGTTGTGTTTAGGGATATAAAAAAGGTGAAATCTTTCTCGCATTATTTTATAATTCAATAATGGAACTGCCGGAAAACCGCGAACTGCATAGGATTGTATCTACCGCTATCATTGAGAAGAACGGGAAATTTTTGATCACAAAACGCGCGCCTGACAAAAAAGTATTTCCGGGAAGATGGACTGTGCCGGGGGGCGGGCTCGAAACCGACGACTACGTTAACACCCCTCCAACTACCAAAAATAATATTTGGTATTTCGCGCTTGAAAATTCGCTCAGGCGCGAGGTAACCGAAGAGGTCGGAATTGAAATCGGCAAAGTAAATTATCTCTTGGATTTAGCTTTTATCCGGCCTGATAAAATGCCAGTCATCACTTTGAGTTTTTATGCGCCGTACAAATCCGGAGAAGTTAAAATAAATTCAGAATCGGTTGATTACGCCTGGATTGATTTCGAAGAATCAAAAAAATACGATCTTATCGACGGCATCCGCGAAGAAATCGAAATGGTTGATAAAATCCTGAAAGGCGAAGATCCGTCAACAGTAAAATTCAACGGAAAATAATATATATAAAATATATATTATATATTCGGCTTGAAAAAATCCGAAAAAGAGTTTATAAAATAGACACCACGGAGGGTTGGCTGAGCGGTCTATAGCGCTGGTCTTGAAAACCAGTTGGGGAGCAATCCCCTCGGAGGTTCGAATCCTCCACCCTCCGCTTTCGCCCGCGGCTTCGGCGGACAAAGTCCGCATGAAAAAATTTAATCTATCCAAAGGGATCTGAACCCATGCGAGAAATTCATAGAACAATTGTATCTGCACTAATTTTCAGCAAAGATGGTAAATTACTCATGGGGAAAAAAGATCCTGCCAAAGGAGGCGTATATCCCGATTGTTGGCACATCCCCGGCGGCGGGATAAACGAAGGAGAAACTTTACAACAAGCTCTGCAAAGGGAAATTATAGAGGAAGTTGGAATTGATATTTCATCTTATAACCCCATTTTAATTCCTGAAAAAGGCAGCGGTATTGCAGAAAAAACCTTGTCATCAGGTGAGAAAGTGTTAATCAAAATGGAATTTAATAGATTCAGAGTTGATATCAAAGACAAACTGGCGGACGAAATTAAAGTTGAACTTAACGACGACTTGATGGAAATTCGCTGGTTTGGCCCCGATGAATTACCGAGTGTAAAACAAATTCCGGGCGGAAAGGAATTTTTCCAAAAAATAGGTCTAATTCCAAAATAAAAAAATTGCCGCAATTTTAATTGCACGGAACTTTTTTCCAAGGGCCGGAAGAATCTTCGCCTTCAAAACATTCTTTACTTATGACGAGCCCTACACATCCGCTCCCCGTCCCCGCATCTCTCGTGCCAGCAGGAGGATTTGAAGCAATTTTTATTCCCAAACAAGTGCAACTATTTCGGTATGCTCCCCATGCATAATTTTCGTAATCGCAATCTGAATAGAGTAAATCACTTAAGGGAAACCTGATATATTGAAATAAAATAAAAATGAAAAAAACGATTAAGAGTGCGAGTAAAATTTTTTTCGTACGCGACATCATATTAATTATAAAACAGAATTTTTTATCCGCAAACGATTCTACTATTAATCGATAGAGCTTAATTATATTATTAGGTAATGAAAATCATTACTTGGAACGTTAACGGAATACGATCCGTATTCAAAGCGGGATTCAAAGACTGGCTCGCGAATGAAAATCCCGATATTTTGTGCCTGCAGGAGATAAAAATTTCATCTGGCGAATTAACCCAAGAATTCACTGAAATAGACGGTTACCATTCCTATTTCAATTCCGCTTCGAGGCGCGGTTATGCCGGAGTCGCAATATATTCGAAAATTAAGCCGCTCGAAGTTGAAAAAGAATTGAAAATCCCCCGCTTCGATTCGGAAGGAAGATGCCTAAAATTAACTTTCGAAAATTTTTCTCTTTTCAATTTTTATATTCCTAACGGCGCGCGCGATAAATCTGATATGGAATACAAGCTCGACGTTTACAAGGAGCTTTTCTCTTTACTAAAAAAATACTCAAAAAGAGAAACCCTGCTCTGCGGTGATTTTAATATTGCGCATAACGAGCTCGACCTTTATTATCCGAAACAAAACGAGAACAATACCATGTTCACGCCTGAAGAACGAAAACAAATAGACCTGCTCGAAAAAATCGGCTATATAGATTCTTTTCGGAAAATTTATCCGGAAAAGAAAGCTTATACCTGGTGGCCTTATGCATTTGGCGCTCGCGAGCGCGATATTGGGTGGCGAATCGACTATATCTTTATTTCTCAAAAACTTGAAAATTCGCTTGAAAGCGCGTTCACTCAAAGGGAAACGCCCGGTTCGGATCACGGACCTTATGGAATCACTCTCGATATAAAAATGGATTTTGGCGAACCTCCTACTTATCCAAAAAAGAAAACCCAAGAAGCGCTATTTGGACAAAATTAAATCCAAATAAGTTATAATGGATTATGCCTGAAGATCACGCAGAAGAAAAATCTCCGCCCAGCGCTTTTTTGACGCTCTCCGCCTGGGAGGCTCCGGAATTTGAATATCATGAAAAGCGCTCTGACTGGTATTGGGCGGTGGGAATTGTTACAATCGCATTTTTCGCGGTTGCAATTATTCTTCAAAATTTTCTCTTCGCAATATTAATTTTGCTCGCGGGCTTGAGTTTTTCCATGTACGGCGCAAAGCGCCCGCGCGTAATTTCATTCGCAATCACATCTAGAGGCCTCAAAATTGGAAAAGTTTTATATCCTTTCGATAATTTGAAATCTTTCTGGTTAAATTACGATCCGCCGCATGTTAAGGAACTTTACATCATCTCGAAAAAAGTTTTCATGCCGCAGATTTCTATTCCGCTCGGGAACGCTAACCCAAATCAGATCCGCGAGCACCTCCTGAAATTCTTGGAGGAAAAAGAAATCCATGAGCCGCTCTCTGAAACGATTGCGAGATTCTTCAGATTCTAGTACACTTGTTTTTGTTAATTGCAATATGCGCCCATAGCTCAACGGACAGAGTACAGGTTTGCGGAACCTGAGATCGAGGTTCGATTCCTCGTGGGCGCGCAGTTATAATATACTAATGCTTGATTCTCCACTTTCGAATTATTTTCGTCTGACCCAGAAACAGATTGTGATTTTGAATAAAATCGGATTGAAAACCGTTCGTGATTTGTTATGGCATTTTCCGAGGTACTATGAAGGATTTGCCGGAAGAAAGGCCATTGCGGATTTAATCCCAGACGAGCGCGCTTCAATTCACGCGCGTGTCATAAAAACGGAAGCTAAAAAAACTTTTCGAAAAAGAATTAATATCGCGAAGGTACTCGTTTCAGACGGAACGGGCGCGCTTGAAATCACTTGGTTCAACCAACCCTATATGGCTGCAATATTGAAGCCGAACCAGGATTACACATTTACTGGAACAATCAAGCGCTCAAAAGAGGGGAAATTTTCCATGATGAACCCAGTTTTTGAACAGGGCGAAGTTGATTTTAATTCACGAACTGGCGAATCGGGAATGCTCGTTTGCGTCTATCCTGAAACGCGCGGTCTTACTTCGCGCTGGCTTCGGTTTGCAATAAAAAGAATTTTTGAAAAAATTTCGGATAGCGATTTGATTGAAATTATTCCAGAAGAGATTTTAAAAAAATATAAACTTCCCTCTTTAAAAACCTCCCTACATGAAATCCATTTTCCGCGCGATTTGAAACGCGCCGAAGCCGCACGCAAGCGTTTCTCATTTGAAGAAATATTTTTAATCCAATTAATTCGACAAGGCTACAGAAAAAAGCGCGATGAACACCCTTCTTTTTTAATTAAAATCGAAAAGGAAAAAAATGATGATTTAATCGAAACGTTGCCGTTTGAACTTACCGGCGCTCAAAAAAAAGCGCTTGGACGTATTTTTGAAGATTTCAATCCGACCGGCGGACTAAAACCCATGTCGCGCCTGCTCGAAGGGGATGTCGGATCGGGAAAAACAATCGTTGCGGCGCTCGCAAGCTACGCCGCGGTATTAAATGGTTTTCAGGTTGCCTATATGGCTCCGACAGAAGTTCTCGCGCGACAGCATTTCGAAGAATTCATGCGTCTTTTTGGAAAACAAAACATTAAAATGGGGCTAGCTACATCTTCGGAATTTTTAAAATATCCGTCAAAGGCTTTTGCAGGAAAACCCACGCATATCGCGCGCGCTCCCCTTTTGAAGTGGCTCGCTAACGGAGAAATAGAAATTTTGATCGGAACGCATGCATTGATTCAGGAAAAAATAAAATTCAAAAATTTAGCGCTTGTGATTGTCGATGAACAGCACCGTTTCGGAATAAACCAGCGCTTGAAATTAACGCAAAAGAACTCTGAAAAAGTTCCTCACCTCCTCTCAATGACGGCAACGCCAATTCCGCGCACGCTCGCACTCACAATTTACGGAGACCTTGATTTAACGCTTCTAGATGAAATGCCGCCCGGAAGAAAAAAAGTAATCACAGAAATAATTGACCCGGAGAGGCGAGAACACGCCTATGAACATGTAAGAAAGGAAATTAATTCCGGAAGGCAGGCATATGTAATCTGTCCGCGAATCGAAGAAAGCGGAAACGGAACAAGCGCTTTGGCGCTTTCAATGAAAAACGTTAAAACTGAGCATAAAAAATTATCCATGGAAATTTTTCCGGAATTTTCAGTCGGGATGCTCCACGGAAAAATGCTGCCCAAAGAAAAAGAAAAAATTATGAAAGAATTCCGCGAAGGCAAAATAAATATTCTGGTTGCAACCTCCGTAATTGAAGTCGGAGTTAATGTACCAAATGCAACAGTTATATTGATCGAAGGCGCGGAACGCTTCGGTTTGGCGCAACTCCATCAGCTCCGAGGAAGAGTAATCCGCTCCACACATCAGCCGTACTGTTTTTTATTTACGGAGTCTGTGACTCAAAAAACAAAGACGCGTATGATCGCGCTCACGGAAGCAAAAAATGGGTTTGAACTCGCCGAATTTGATCTCGAACTCCGCGGTCCGGGCGAGCTTACGGGCGATAAGCAGTGGGGCATTTCAGATGTCGGAATGGAAGCTTTGAAAAATATTAAAATGGTAGAAGCCGCCCGCGAAGAAGCAAGAAATATCATAGAAAACGATTTGCTCGAAAAATATCCGGAAATTATCAAACGCATCAACTCGCAATCTCAATCACTCCATTTCGAGTAGTTATTTTTGAGAAATAGCGGTACTTTTTTCTTTCTTTCTGAAACTGTTTCCCCTGCTCCCGTTTCTGTTTTTTGCTCGCGCCTAAACTTTAGCGTAACCCAGAATCGTCGGCGCATACGCGCCTCCCTGACAACCTCTTGGTTTTCAGCGCTCCTCGCTAACGCTCGTCGCTGCTTTCCTCAACGTGGAAACACCCGTTTCCCCGACCCCTTTCTCTGCTTCTGGGTTACTCCTAAATTTAGGAGTAACCCAGAAGCTCATGTATTTTCCGAGCATCAAGCGGGTTTGCGCATCGAGCGCAGGGACAGAACCGAAAACAATCAACGTGACGGGCATCAAAAGCCACTGCAAAATCATGAAAAGAGATTTATGTTTTTTTATGCCGCCAGGGCGCGGCGGGAGCATGCTCGTCGAAATTACAATCGAAGTTACAATTCCGACCATTGCGAACGTCATGATCAAGCGCGTTGCCTGGGGAAGATTATACGAAAGCACAGTTGAATTGAATGCTTCTCCGCCGAGCGCCAAAGGCAGCCACCCCAAGAAAAACATCAAAAGCGCATTCGTAGACCAAGACCAAAGGCCTTCAAGCATAATCATCGTGAAAAAAAGTTTTTTTCTTAGAGGGATTTCCGGAATTTTCAAAAAACCGAAAACCGCGTAAGAAAAGTTTTCCGCGCCCCAAGCCCAGCGCCGCTGCTGTTTATAAACATTTTTAACGGTTTCCCAAAAGTTTTTTCCGATGTTCGCGTCCATGTAAACCGGATATGACATCGGCTCCGATTTATAATCGCCCTTATAATATAGAAGCCCATTCCAAAAAATCCGCGAATCTTCCGAGACATTATTTCTCTGCCAAAAACCCATCTCTGCCAAAGCCTTAAAGCTCATAGAGTGGGACGAAAAAGTTGCCAGCCTTTCCGGACGCTCTTGTTGCATCATCTGCCAAAAAGTTCCCGACATCGCAACTACGCGCGAGAAAGCGGGCGCATCCCAGATATTGTTGTTATAAACCGGAACCGGCTGAAAGGAGGTGCGCTCGGGGGTTTCCGTCGTTAAATAACTGTAAGTCAGGATATAAAAATACTGATCAGGAACTTGCGTATCAATATCAAAACAGGAAAGCATGATATCTTCATACGGAATTTTTAGACTATCAACAACCTTCTTAACCTGTTCCCCCGCCCATGCGGCATTGGAACCTTTGCCGGCAAGTTCTCCGGGCAAATCTTTCGGATGAGTTGTAATTAAAAAATGCAAAAAAACATTTTTATATTTTTCGCGGATGGTTTCCGCGATATTTTTCGCTTCCGCGCCTGCCCTTTCCTCCGCGGCTAAAACCAAGATCATCCGTTCTTTCGGCCACTTTGAGTTTGCAATAGATTTTACGAACGCCTCAACGATTTCAAGCGGCTCTTTGTAAAAAGGCGCGATTACAATTTGCCAGGTATGATCCCACTTCAGATTTTCAACGCGTTCGGCCCAATTCATTTTCAAGTTGTGACGCATCCGTTTCCAGTTACCGCGGAGATGCAGCGACAAATAAACTGTTTTTACGAGCCAATAGAGATCAAAAAGAATTATAAAAATGGCAGCACCCAAAGGCCAGAGCCAGGATGCGAGCACCATGCCCAATAGCGTTCCCCACGCAAAAAAGCCGGGAATAATTTCAAGCACGCGCAATAGCCACCGGTCTTTTCCAGAAATTTGTTTCGCGTTTGCGATATGCAAATAAGAATAGGGCGCGCTCATAAAAGTCGGCCCGGTAGGACTCGAACCTACATCCGTCGAGGTATAAGCTCGATGCTCCGCCATTGAGCTACGGGCCGCAATGAACAGCGAGTTCTACGCTGTTCGAACTTGCGATAATCCGAAAGAACCCAAAATAGACTCGAACTCTTCGCGCTCGATTGTTTCGTTTTCGATCAGCCGTTTTGCAAGCGTATCAAGAACCTTCCGATATTTCTTGATGATTTTTTCCGCGGTAACAAATGAGTTCGTAATAAAGTTCTTTATCTCGGAATCCACTTCTTGGGCCACAGCTTCCGAATAATTTTTTTCCATCCCCAACTCTTTGCCGAGGAAAATAAGTTCATCTCTTTCGCCAAGTGTAATCGGGCCAATTTTTTCGGACATGCCATAGCGCGTAACAAGGTCGCGCGCAAGCGCGGTCGCTTTTTTAATGTCGTCAGATGAGCCTGTCGTAAGTTCGCCAAAAACGACTTTCTCTGAAGCATATCCTCCGAGAGCCGAAGCCAGCTCATCGAGAAAGTTTTTCCTAGAATAAAGGTGCCGGTCTTCCGAAGGCAATTTCAAAGTATATCCGGCCGCGCGGCCGCGCGAAACAATCGTAATCTTATGGACCGGATCGCTCGTAGGCAAAACTGCCGCCACTAAAGCGTGCCCCGCCTCGTGATAAGCTGAAATTTCTTTTTCTTTGGGAGAAAGAATGTGGCTTTTACGCTCGGGACCAAGAAGAACTTTTTCGATTGACCTGACCAAATCGAGCTGTTCAATAGTTTTTCTATTTTCCCGCGCCACCACAATCGCAGCTTCGTTCATCAAGTTTGCCAAATCGGCGCCGGAAAATCCGGGCGTGCGCTCGGCGACTGTGCGCATATTTACATTCTTATCAATCGGTTTTTTTGCCGCATGAATTTTTAAAATAGACTCGCGGTCATTTATATCCGGCAAATCAAGTATAACGCGCCGATCGAATCTGCCCGGGCGGAGCAAAGCCGGATCAAGCACATCGGGACGATTGGTCGCCGCCATTACAATCACTGACTCATGCGGTTCAAAACCATCCATCTCCACCAAGATTTGATTCAAAGTCTGTTCGCGCTCGTCATGCCCTCCGCCAAGCCCCGCGCCGCGATGCCTTCCGACAGCATCAATCTCGTCGATGAAAACAATTGCCGGAGCCGCCCGCTTTGCCATTTTGAAAAGATCCCGCACGCGTGAAGCTCCGACTCCAACAAACATTTCAACAAATTCAGAACCCGAAATATGGAAGAACGGCACACCCGCCTCCCCCGCAACAGCGCGCGCTAAAAGCGTCTTTCCTGTTCCCGGAGCGCCCATCAGCAATACTCCTTTGGGAATCCTCGCCCCGATTTCCAAAAATTTCGCGGGGTTTTTTAAGAAATCCACGATTTCGTGAAGCTCTTCTTTTGCTTCTTTGACTCCCGCTACTTCTTTAAAGGTTACGCGCTCTTTTTTTGAATCAGGCTGGATTACCCGCGCCCGCGACTGCCCAAAAGTGAAAGCCTGCACGTTTGCCCGTTGAACCTGACGCGCGGCGAGCCAGAAGAAAAGGACAATCAAAAGAAATGGAAGCAGGAAGGGTAAAATTGCTCCGGCCCAGAAAGCGAAACCGGAAGGATTCTCAACTTCAATTACAACATTGTCACGCGCTTCTTTTGATACCCCGTAGTTTTCAAGAATTTGAATCAATGTTGCCTGGGGTTCTTTTTTTGACATTAACGTTTCTCCGTTTTTGAGCGTAACGTCCAGATCGTCCGTACTTACCTTAATCCTCGAAACCTCGCCCGCATTTATCTTTTGAACAAGCTCTGTCAGTGAAATTTGAGGGCTCTGCTTCAAGCCGTCGCTAATCAGCGAAAAAGCCGCCGCAAGCAGCATTAATACCAAAAAAGCGATTATTACATTTCTAGAAATCATTTTCATGCCGTTAGAAAATTAATACCTTTATTATGCCCAAAACCAAAATCCCGCAAGAAACGGTGCATCTTTTCACAATTTTTATGATTTTCTAATTTTCTAACGGGATTCATGTTTACTCATTATATCTGCTTTTCTTAAAAAGAAAAGAGGGGGCGGGACATAAAATAATGACGTAAATGCTGATAATATAGTTTCATCACTTACCAAAAAGCATTTCGGACGCTAAAATTAAGAAATGCCTCTTTTGAAAGCAAAAACAGAAATCGAATTTTTATCCGCCAAGGACAAAAATTTTCCGGCGAGCCTCTTGGAAACTCCGTGGCCGCCGAAAGGAATTTATATAAAAGGAGAGCTGGAACAAAATTCGCGGCGGATCGCGATTGTCGGAACGAGACGGGCAACTTCTTACGGCAAAGAAATTGCGTTTAAAATAGCCGAAGCGCTTGCGCGACGCCAAATAGTTATCGTGAGCGGATTGGCTTTAGGTATCGATGCCGCTGGGCATGCAGGAGCGCTTCAAGGGGGCGGGATTACTTGGGCCGTCCTCGGAGCGGGAATTAATAAAGTAGGGCCCCTCGCCAATGTTAGGCTTTCAGAGAACATTGTTAAAGAAAAGGGAGCTTTGATTTCCGAATACCCGCCAGACTTTGAAGGGCATAAAGGAACATTCCCCGAGCGAAACAGAATCGTCGCCGGATTATCCGAACTGATTATAGTAATAGAAGCCCCCGAAAAATCGGGTGCACTCATCACTGCCCGTCTCGCTTTAGAGGCTGGTCGTGAAGTTGCAGTTATCCCAGGAGATGTCACGCGCCCAAGTTTTGCCGGCTCGAACAGACTTTTACGCGAGGGAGCGCATCCCATTTTAAACGCAGAAGATGCGCTTTATTTGCTCGGCATTAATCCGGAAGAAAAAAGAACGAAATTTGACAAACTCGACGAAATATCAGAATCTATCCTCCAATGTCTGGGTGAGCCAAAAAACTCGGATCAGATCATTAATGAAGTTTGCGCAGCGCCGGCTCTTGTCAGTGGAAAATTAATTGAGCTCGAAATCGCGGGAATTCTAAAACAGTCCGGCGGCGTCTGGATAAAAGTTTTATGAACAATTTAGTAATCGTAGAATCGCCAACAAAAGCAAAAACCATATCGAGATTTCTTGGAAAAGGATTCAAGGTAGAATCTTCGTACGGCCATGTCCGCGATCTGCCTAAATCGAATTTGGGAATAGATACAGAAAAAAATTTCGAACCTAAATACATCATTCCGACTAAATCCAGAAAACAGGTGAACCAATTAAAAAAAGAAGCGATGAAATCGGATAAAATTATCCTCGCAACTGACGAAGACCGCGAGGGGGAAGCCATCGCCTGGCACTTGATCACAGCGCTCGGCCTGGAAGAAAAGCCCGATGATAAAATTGAACGCATTGTATTTCATGAAATTACGGAACGCGCGATCAAAGAGGCTCTGAAAAATCCGCGCGAACTGGATTTGAATCTGGTTAATTCCCAGCAGGCAAGAAGAATCCTAGACCGTTTAGTCGGATATAAGCTTTCCCCTTTTCTCTGGAAAAAAGTCGCGCGCGGGCTTTCTGCGGGACGTGTGCAATCCGTTGCAGTCCGTTTGATTGTGGAACGGGAGCGTGAAATCGAGAATTTCAAACCGGAGGAATACTGGACCATTGAAGCAGAACTCGAAACAAAAAAGAAGGAAAAGTTCAAAGCTTCTCTCCATAAAATAGGCGGCAAAACTCTCTCAAAACTCGACATAAAAACCGCGAAAGACGCCGACACAATCTCCAAAAAAGCCGAAGAAGAAAAGTGGAAAGTTCAAAATGTGGAGAAAAAAGCCTCCGCGCGATCCCCCCTGCCCCCATTTACGACTTCGACGCTTCAGCAGGAAGCCTCAAGGCGTTTCGGGTATTCAGCCAAGCAAACAATGGTTATTGCCCAACAGCTTTATGAAGGAATCGATACAGGCGAAGGACAAGTCGGCTTGATTACATACATGCGCACCGACTCTTTAAACCTAGCCGCAAGCGCGGTGGCGGAAGCGGCGGACTTTCTGTCGTCCGCCTTCGGAGAGAATTACAGACTGCCAAAGCCCCGATTTTTCAAAACGAAATCCAAAAGCGCGCAGGAAGCGCACGAAGCAATCCGTCCAAGCGATCCCGCGCGCACATCCGAATCGATAAAAAATTCACTCGACTCGCGCCAGTTTAAAATCTATGACTTAATCTGGAGACGTTTCTTGGCTACGCAAATGCCGGAAGCGATTTTTGATTCAACGATAGTGGATGTTGAAGCGGGCGATGCGATTTTCCGCGCAACAGGGCAAGTCTTGAAATTCGACGGCTTCCTCAAAGTTTATAAAACGAAAACAGAGGATGTTATTCTTCCAGAGATAACTCAAGGAGACGAGGTGAAGCTTATTAAAATTGATCCCCTTCAGCATTTCACCCAACCCCCGGGACGCTATAGCGACGCATCTTTAATAAAAATGCTGGAAAAAGCCGGAATCGGGCGCCCTTCCACTTACGCCCCGACTCTAAGCACAATTCAAAACCGCCGCTATGTTGAGAGAGACGAAAAAAAGAGCTTTCACCCAACGAAAATGGGATTATTGGTAAATGATTTGCTTGTGGAACATTTTCCGGAAGTGGTTGATATAGATTTCACCGCAAAAATGGAAGCGGAACTCGACGAAATAGCAGCCGGCAGAAAAGATTGGCAGCCTGTGATCGGACAATTTTATGAGCCTTTTTCAGAGCACTTGGCCGTAAAGTACGAGGAAGTGGAAAAACAGAACATGGAAGAAGAGACCGACCAGGTTTGCGAAAAATGCGGGAAAAAAATGGTGATCAAATTCGGACGGTTCGGAAGATTCCTCGCCTGCTCTGGTTTCCCTGAATGCAAAAATACAAAACCCCTGCCGCCAGTTTCCTTAAATATCCCCTGCCCGGTCTGCCACGAAGGCGAAATTGTCGAAAGAAAAACCAAGCGCGGCCGTTTATTTTACGGCTGCTCGCGCTATCCTGAATGCGCTTTTGCAAGCTGGCAAAGGCCTTCCGGAGAACTTTGTCCGAAATGCTCCTCTCCGCTTGTCGAGCTAAAAGGCAAAATAAAATGTTCGTCAAAGTCCTGCGATTTTGAGGCAAAGGAAATTAAAAAAGAATAAATGAACTGGCGAAATTTTGAAAAACACCTTCTCGACTCCGGTTTTTCGCAAAAAGACCGCGCATTTCTCGAGAAGGTTTTTGAATTTGCCTCGAAAATTCACGAAGGAGAAAAAAGGCTTTCAGGCGATGACTATATCGTTCATCCGATCGCAGTCGCAATAAAGATAATGAATTTAAAATTGGATGCGGCTACAGTCGCGGCTGGGCTTTTGCATGACGTCGTGGAAAAAGATCCCCAGGCGCAAAAAGAAATCAGAAAAAAATTCGGCGAAGAAGTAGCTTTCCTTGTAGACTCTGTAACCAAGGTTGACCGCGTGCACGCAACCGGGACGGATCGCGCGATGGAGTCAGTCAAAAAAATGTTTTTGGCCGTAGCCCAGGACATCCGAGTCGTTATAGTTAAGCTGATGGACCGGCTGCATAACATGGAAACGCTTTCTTACCAAAAAAAAGAAAAACAGGATCGGATCGCTAAAGAAACTTTAAGCCTTTATGCTTCTCTCGCGGACAGGCTAGGCATGTGGAATGTTAAAGCAAAACTCGAGGACTTGAGCATGCGCTACGTCTATCCGCAGGAATACGAAAAAATAACAACGGAAGTCAAAAAGCGCCTTCCAGAGCGCGAGCGTTTCTTAAAAAAACTTGTTCCAATTTTGAAAGTTGAGCTTGAAAAAGAAAAAATTCCTTTAAGTGATATTTCTTACCGCGAAAAACACATCTACTCAATTTGGAAAAAGCTCGAACAAAACGAGGGCGACTGGTCGCGGCTTTTTGACTTGCTGGCCGTAAGAATAATAGTTCCGGACATAAAAAATTGTTATGGGGCACTCGGAGTTATCCATAAATTATGGAAACCGATTCCCGGGCGCTTTAAGGATTACATCGCGCTTCCGAAACCAAACGGCTATCAAAGCTTGCACACGAGCGTTTTTGCTGAAGACGGGGTCGTTGTGGAATTTCAGATAAGGACTGAGGAAATGCACAAAGAAGCCGAGTCAGGAATCGCAGCACATTGGGCTTATTCGGAAGCCGGAAAACCAAAGCAAGGCTTCAAAGCAATCGGAAAAAAATTCAATTGGATCGGCCAACTCGCCCAGTGGGAAAAAGATTTGGAAAAAAGCAACTCTTCTTCGGAAGAAATGCTCGAATCTCTGAAAATAGATTTTTTCAGGGATAGAATATTCGTGCTTACTCCGAAAGGCGATGTGATTGACCTCCCGCAAGGCGCAACTCCGCTCGATTTCGCCTATCATATCCATTCTGAAATCGGAAACAAAGCGAGCGGCGCAAAAGTAAATGAAAAACTTGTATCTCTTTCGCGGGAACTTAATTCAGGCGATGTGATTGAAATTATGACGCAAAAAAATAAAAAGCCGTCGATAGAGTGGCTAAGCATGGTTAAAACGAGTATGGCAAAAAACTTTATTCGCCGTGAATTAAAGATTTCCGGAAGCAAGTCTTTTTTAAGTTTAAATTCCTACCCCGTGGATTTGAAAATATACGGGAAAAACCGCATCGGATTTATTAAAGACATCACTGCGGTCTTCAGTCGGCTGCGTATAAACATCCAAAGCCTGAATGCCGATCGGTCTGGAAACGAAGCCGCGCCGATAAAAATTAATTTTCTTTCCAAGGGAGAAGAGCAGATAAAAAAACTGACCGAAGTACTTAAAAAAGTGGAAGGAGTAACCCGCGTGGAATCAAAAGTTAAATAGTGAAATTTTCCAAGTCCTCTTTTGAAGCGACGGCACCCGGACCAAGAGCAGAATCCGGCAAAATCGGATTTTCAGGCTGATAACTTTCCGGTGAAAACGAGGCAGGCGCGGGAATATTGATTTCACTTTCAGATGCTAAAATATTTTCTGCCGCATTAGGAACTTGAGGTTCTGATTTAGCTATGCCTCCTTCACGGATGAATCCCGTTAGAAATTTTTTGGGGTCATCTGCCTCATTTTTGAGATCATTTTCAAAATGGCGAGCTGTTTCTAACGGGATGAATTTTTCAAAAATGTCGCGGAGCTCCAGCTCCGAAAAAAACTCAATCGAAATTTTTCCTTTCGTCCCCTTTTTCTCTATCGAAACACGCGTTCCCAAAGCTTCGCGAAGTTTTTCTTCGAGCCGGCGGATTTCGGGATCTAAAGCTTCCGGATGCCTCGAGCGCTCGAAAGCAATCTGACGCGAAATTTTTTCAGCTTCACGAACATTAACGTTTCTATAAAGAATGTCTTCAAAAAGTTTCTTTTGCTCCATCGGACGGCCCGCGAGCATCAAGAGCGGACGCGCATGCCCTTCCGTAATATGGCCTTCTTTCAAAGCCTGCTGCATTTCTGCAGGAAGCGCCAATAGCCTTACAGAATTTGCCACATACTCACGCGATTTTCCAATGCGCGCGCCGATTTCTTTATGGGTAAGGCTGAATTCTTCATTCAGTTTTTTAAAAGCGACTGCACGGTCAATCGCATTTAAATCCTCGCGCTGGACATTTTCCACGAGAGCCATCTCTAGCTTCACTTTGTCTGCAGATTCTTCACGGATCATAACCGGAACTTCACGAAGTCCCGCAAGTTTGGAAGCGCGAAGCCTGCGTTCCCCCGCAATAAGTTCATATTCAGTAACAACCCCGCCGGTAGGCAAACTTCTTTCCACCCTGACAACCACCAAAGGCTGCAGCACTCCGTATTGGCGGATTGATTCGGCAAGTTCCCCTAATTTGTTTTCATCAAAATCCCGCCGCGGCTGGAAAGGATTCGGCTTAATCCGATCTATTTCAATAAAAAATATGCTGGATTGTTTTGTGGGTTGATATTGATCTGGCATAATGAAATAAGAATAGCCGAAAACTTTTTAATTGACAAGATTCCCATAACATTCAAGTGGCCAAAAAAACATTATTTTTCAGCTCTTTATTGGCGATATTGCTGGTAATTTTATATTTAATAATAAATTTTAGATCAGGTTCCATTGAAACGCCACGCGCCACTACTTTAACGCGCCTGCCCGACCTCCCCGAGCTTCCCCTTAAATATCGTTTTTTTGGAAATCCGAGCTCTGAAGAAAAAAACAGAATTTATCACGAAATCACAGCAATCAAAATCGGAACTTATCCGGAAAATTCATCCCTTAACTATCGCCCTGCCAAACATCGCACCACCGGTCTTTTTTCCGCTTTTGAACCCACGGAAAACGAAATAAAGAAAATCGCCCCTCATTATGATTTATTTTTAATGATAGCAAAACGCGGCAAATGGATTCCAACTATAAAAAAGTTAAACCCAAAAGCAAAAATATTGATGTATTTTGATTCCACGCTTCGCCCCTGGCCTGATACTCTGACCGGCCCAGGATCAGTCAACGAAAAAACAACCGCTTGGGTTTGGGCAAATCATCCGGAGTGGCTTTTAAAAAATGGCGCGGGTGAGCCCTTAAAAAGCGGCGGGGGCAATGAATTTACATATTTCGGAGATCCCGGAAATAAAGAATTTCAAGAATATTATGCGAACCAGCTGAACGAAGCCTTTGGAAAATCCGGCGGCGAATGGGATGGAATTCTGCTTGATGATTTCTATGTGCAAAAAACAAGTTATGATTCTTTTTGGAGCGCCGGAATTCCGGAGCAATACCAAACGGATGAAGAATTTCGCGCCGCACAGCTTGAGTTCATTAAGACTGTCGTTTCCAAGGCAAACACGGCGATTATTGTTAATACCGAGCCTGCGATAATTGAAACTGATCCGGACTTCTATAAAAAAGTGAAAGAAATTGCGAAAGGCATTGAAACGGAAGTTTTTGTGATGCACTCGGCTGATAAATACGGCTACACCCACAAAGAACAGATCAAGGCTTATCTTGAACTTTTGAAAGAAAACCCGAAGGGGAAAATCCATTTATTAAATACGCCGACAGGTCTTCCGAATTATGAAGGCTTGAAAGGAAATACAGATCTTACTCTTTACGCGTACTACACTTATTTGCTCGTAGCGGCGCCCGAACGCGAAATTTATTGGACGTTTAAAGAGGGAGATTCCGATATTCCCCACTTCTGGTTTAAAGAATTTGATTTGAACATTGGCGCGCCGCTTGAAGAGTTTTCAGAATCAAATGAACTTTGGAAAAGAGATTTTCAAAACGCACGAGTTTTAGTAAACCCGACGCCGGATCGGCACGAATATATTTTTAGCGAAAACTTTTATAATGTCCTCGGGCAGAAACTGGAAAGTCCATTAAGTTTAGACGCGCATTCCGGAATACTTCTTGTAAGAAATCTGGATATTCTGAAATGATTGACAATATTTTTTAGTAACCTAATATTCACAGATGCCGCGGTGGCGGAACTGGCAGACGCACAGGACTCAAAATCCTGCGGGCGCAAGCTCATGAGGGTTCGACCCCCTCCCGCGGCACAAAACGATTGTTTTTTATCGCGGAGCAAACGAATTTTTTCGTTTGCGTGAGGGGTCGAAAGCCGGAACGATGTCCCGCTTTTAGCGGGACCGCGAGGCGGGGTCGCGACCGAGCGAAGCGAGAGTTGTGACCGACCCCCTCCCGAGGCACAAAACAAAGTTTTTTGTCGCGGAGAACTGTGAAAAATATTCTTATATTAATGATCCGCCCAAATGTATTGGGCATCTGGAAAGGGGGTCATGTTACTTCCGCACCATGAATTTCCAACCCCGGGGTACTCGGGAAGCGGCGGAGGCCAACCGCCAGTGTGAGATACCCAATTTCTACGCGAGCATCTTTGTGCGTTATCATCCTCGAAAATCGATATTAAATCGTAGTCCGATCCGTCAGGCCTAACAAAATATGTATACCCGCAGCAAATAAAAGGAGGAAAACCGCCATTGTTGTTTAGAGGATCAACCGGGAGGGATCGAATATAAGACGCTAGTTCGCTATTAAGATCTTGAACAACAATGCAGTCGCCTCCGACCCATGAGGCGCTGCTTCGAACAACACAAACTTTCTGGCCGCCCGGATCAGCTAAAGGATATTTTCCATGCTCTCCGTAATATAATTCGAGCGCAATAGTTATTTGGCGCATATCCTGCAGACGCCGCGCATCCCGCGCTTTCCTTCGCGCTTCTTTGGTTGAAGCCAATGTAACGCTCGCAAGCAAAGATATGATTGAAATCACGACGAGAAGCTCGATTAACGTAAAGCCGCGCTTAAGTCTTTGTTTAAAAAAATTCACTTTGATAAATCGATTAAATTCTTGAACAAGTAAACTACAGTTAACGGACCGACTCCGCCAGGCACAGGAGAGTAAATAGAAGCTTTGTCAGCAATTTCCGGATCAATATCGCCTACTAATTTCCCAGCTGATTCCGAAGTTCCAGCGTCAATCGCAATTACTCCTTCTTTAACCATCTCGGGCTTAATAATGCCGGGCTTCCCTGCACCAGTTACAATAATATCTGCTTTTGTAGTAAAATCATGTGGATTTTTAGTATTTTCATCTACCACAGAAGCAGTTGCGCCTTGATTTAAAAACCAAGTTGCGGCAGGTTTTCCAACAAGCTTTCCCGCACCCACGATTACGATATTTTTTCCTTTAGGGCTGATCTTACTTTCGTCCAAAATGGTTTTGATCGCTCCTACAACCGGGGGTAAAATTTTTGATTTTCCTGTTGCAAACGCTCCCCAGCTTTTTGAGGAAAGCATATCAGGATCTTTTTCAGGTATTATTGCATCCAAAATATATTGCGAATTTATTTGCGGAGGCAAGGGCAGTTGAATTATGACTCCATCGTTTTCTGTAATATGGACGATTTCAGAAACTTTTTCGCGAAGTTTATTTGTGGAAATATCCTCTAGAAATTCGTAAATCCGCACATCAATCCCGATTTCTTCCGCAACTTTTTTCTTTTGCGAGATAAATCTCTCCATGACAGAATCACTTCCAACTTTAATCACCGCCAAACGAATTTTTTTATTAAAACTTAAAACTTCCGCGCGAAGCGAATCTTTAATTTTTTGCGCTAGCGCTCTACCATCAATTATCATTGACTTAATTGAACTTTCTCCCGCCGGAAAGTATTTCGTTAATTTTTTTTGCAACTGCCTTCATGTCTTTTGCTTTCATCCCTTGTGTTGTAACCGCGGGAGTACCAATTCGGATTCCAGAAGGATCGAAAGGAGAACGTATGTCGAAAGGAATCGTATTTTTGTTTACGACAATTCCTTTGGCCTCGAGCAAATCCTGCGCGGCTTTTCCGGAAATTCCTCTTGACCATGTATCCATTAAAAATAAATGGGTATCCGTGCCGCCTGAAATTATTCTCCAGCCTTTGTTCTGAAGTTCTGCTGCTAAAACTTTTGCATTTTTAACAATCTGACGCGCGTATTTTTTAAAAGCCGGGCTCATTGCTTCTTTCAGAGCAACTGCGATCGCCGCAATATTATTTTCATGCGGACCTCCTTGGAATCCGGGGAAAACCGCTTTATCGATCGCGGTCGAAAACTCTTTTTTAGAAAAAATTATCGCGCCCCTCGGTCCGCGCAAAGTCTTGTGAGTGGTTGTCATTACAATATCCGCATAAGGAAACGGCGACGGATAAACTCCTCCCGCAACCAATCCGGAAAAATGAGACATATCTATAAGCAAAATCGCCCCAGCATCATCGGCAATTTTTCTGAATTTTTTAAAATCTATGATCCGCGAATAAGCCGTGAATCCCGCCACAATCAACTTCGGACGTTCCTTCTTTGCAATTTCCGCGATTTCTTCATAATTAAGCATTTCAGTTTTTTGAGAGACGCCGTATGAAATTTGCTGCCAAAATTTGCCAGTAAAAGATACTTTGTGCCCGTGCGACAAGTGACCACCCATATCCAGGCGCAAACCCATTATTTTTTCTCCTGCGGGCACGAGCGCCGAATATATTTCGGCGTTAGCGGGCGTTCCGGAGTAAGGCTGGACATTTGAATCCCATTTTTCTTGCGATAGGCCAAAAAGTTTTAGTGAGCGCGCGCGCGCCAAATTTTCAATTTTATCAACTATTTGGTTTCCTCCGTAATATCTTTTTTCCGGGTATCCTTCGGCGTATTTGTTTGTGAGCACCGATCCAAGCGCGGAAAGCACGTCTTTTGACGCATAATTTTCGGACGCAATTAAATTAATCACGCCTTTTTGGCGTTTTTCTTCGGACTTGATAAGTTTTTCTAATACCTTGTCCTTCACTTTTTCAGTATAGCGCAAAAATCGCTGCTTTCGAGACAGCCCCCTCGCGCAAAATTTTCGGCTCATCTCCGGTTAAATCAACTATTGTCGAGGGGAGAGAATCAGCCAAATCTCCAGAATCAATTATCAAATCAGGCTTATTTTCTCTTTTTTCAAATTCTTTAATAATATCCGCGATTTTTAGAGAATCCGACTTTCCTGAAATATTTGCCGAACTTTGAGCAAGCGGTTTGCCCAATCTTAAAAGCAGCTTTAAAACAAAACCATTGTCGGGAATTCTAATCGCAACAGTATTCCCAAAAAAAGTTCCAGCCGCTAATTTTTGCTTAACATTAAAAACGCATGTTACTTTTCCGGGCCAAATTTTTTTTAAAAATTTTATTTGTGGAGCATTAATTACGGCTATTTTCTCTGCGGCATCAATGGAACCAACAAAAACCGGAAAAGATTTTTCTTCCGGCCTTTGCTTGATTTTGAAAATTTTAGCTACCGCCTCCGAATTCGTGGCATCCGCCGCAAATCCATAAACCGTGTCAGTGGGAATGATTATTACACCTCCTTTATTAAGGAAGTTGGAAGCTTCATCAATCAGAGAATCAAATTTTTCCCGTGACAACTTTAAAATCCGCATTGAAGCGCTCCAAGTCTTCCGGAGTTCCAAAAGTTACCCAAGAATCAGCATG
The DNA here is from genome assembly GCA_016186825.1 of Candidatus Giovannonibacteria bacterium. Taxonomy (GTDB): domain Bacteria; phylum Patescibacteriota; class Minisyncoccia; order JACPKW01; family UBA11713; genus JACPKW01. The sequence continues at coordinate 15,692 of JACPKW010000004.1, read as the reverse complement.
TTCAATAAAAATATCGTGATTTCTCGCAAGCTTTGCCAAAGAATCAGTAATATAATATTCGCCGTTAGGATGCTTTGCCGCGGGATATTCAAAAATGCGCGAATCCAGAATTTTTACTCCGGTTGACGCCAATTTTGAGGGCGGATTTTCCGGTTTTTCCAACAGCTCAATAATTTTTCCCTTTTCGTCCGTAAGCACAACTCCGAACCTTCTCGGATCCGGGACCTCTTTAACGAGCAAAGCCAAATCATGGTTTAGCAATTTCGAGATGCTTTTTTTATCAATCAAATCATCGCCGTACAGCATTAAAAAACGGTCTTTTCCGAGTATTTCTTTTGCAAGTCCGAGCGCATGAGCCGTTCCCAGTTTTTCTTTCTGCCAAAGATATTGAATATTTTTCCCCGCGAATTTTTCACCAAAATGACTTTTAATCTGATCGCCCAAATACCCGATTACCAATACCACATCGGTAACTGAATCCGGCAAAGACTCAAAAATATGCTCAAGAATTGGTCGTTCTTTGAACTCTAAAAGTTGTTTTGGGCGAGTAAGCGTAAGAGGACGCATTCGAACGCCCTCTCCCGCGCATGGGATTACTGCTTTCATTTTTTCGTTATTTTATAAGACGAAATTGATAAGTTTGTCTGGCACAAATATGACTTTTTTCAGATTTTCAGTGCTCATATATTTTAACACATTATTGTCCTTTTTGGCAAGTGCCTCTGCTTCAAGCTGTGATATTCCCCTTTTAGCCTTGATGGTGGACCTGACCCGTCCGTTGACCTGAACGACTAAATAAAAACTTTCTTCTATTACTTTTTTTAAATTATATTTAGGCCAAACTGATAAGTGGAGTGAATCTTTTTTCCCAAAAGTTTTCTTTCTGCTAAACATCTGATAAAGCTCCTCGCTTATATAAGGCGCATACGGGGCGAGCAGTTTCAGAAAAGTTTCATAAGTTTTTCTCGGAATTTCGGGAAGCTCTTCGAGATGATTTAATAAAATCATGAGCTGTGAAATTGCAGTATTGTATCGCAAATTTTCTGTATCCTCCGTTATCTTTTTTATGGACTGATGCAAAAAAATTTCAGAGCTTTCAGAAAGTCCGGCTTTCAAACTCTTTGAAATTTTTAGCGATATTTTTTCAACGCGCGCAAGAAATCTTGTAATGCCGAGGATCCCCTGATCGCGAAAATCGCCCCCTTCTTCAAATGGGCCGATAAACATTAGATACATTCGAAGCGCGTCAGCTCCAAATTTCTTTATAAATTGGTCCGGATTCACTACATTGCCTTTTGACTTGGACATTTTTGCCCCGTCCTTGACGATCAAACCGTGCGCGCGGAATTTTAAAAAAGGTTCGTCAAAATGGGTGAGTTTCATGTCATTAAAAACTTTTGCAAGAAAACGCACATAGAGCAAATGCAAAACCGAATGTTCCGCGCCACCGATATACATATCGACAGGAAGCCATTTTCTGGCCAATTTATCGGAAAAAATTTCTTTATTATTTTTAGGATCTATGTATCGCAAATAATACCAAGCAGAATCGAGAAATGTATCAGATACATCTGTTTCGCGCCGCGCTATGGAACTGCATTTCGGACATTTCGCCTTAAAAAATTTTGGATAACGCGCCAGCGGAGAAACGCCTGAACCTCTTGGACGGAAATCCTTTATATATGGAAGTTTAACAGGTAAATCTTTTGCCAAAACCGCATACCATCCCGGCATTTCCTTTCGCTCGCCTTTTCCGGCATCCGCGCATTTTTCGCAATAAATCATTGGAATCGGAGGCCCCCAATAGCGCTGGCGCGAAATCAGCCAATCACGCAGGCGATATTGGGTTTTACGTTTACCGCCCACAAATTTTGTAATTTCCCATTTGGCTTTTTCGGAATCCATACTGCTGAACTCTCCTGAATTGATGAGTTCTCCGCTACCTTCGTAACATTCACCAGCAACGCGTAATGTTTGTTTTGCGCCTGCCGCGAGGTCTTCCGCATTTCGAACAATTGAAAATAATGGTTTCGGCAAAACGACTTTTCGAACCGGTAAATTAAACTTTTTTGCAAATTCAAAATCGCGGGCGTCTGACGCCGGAACCGCCATAATAGCGCCCGTGCCATAACCGGCCAACACATAATCCGAAATCCAAACAGGAATTTTTTCTTGATTCGCGGGATTAATCGCATAAATTCCTTTCAACTCTGCCCCTGTTTTTTCCATTGCTTCCTCCCTTTCTTCAGCAGTTTTTTTCTTCGCGTCCAAAATATAATTTTCAACTTCTTTGAGATTTGAAATTTGAGCTTTGACTTTTTCAATAATTTCATGATCCGGCGACAAAACGATATAGGTCGCCCCGAATAACGTGTCGGGCCTTGTAGTAAATATCTCGACAGCAACATTTCCCATTCTGGCCCCTTTATTGACATCGGATGTCAATAGGGAAAACACTAGGGGGAATCTGATCAGAGCGCCTTCGGATTTCCCGATCCAATTTCTCTGCGCAATTTTTACTTTTCCCGACCAATCAATTTTTTCGAGGTCATTTAAAAGTTTCTCTGCATATTTTGTTATTCTAAAAAACCACTGCTCCAAATCTTTATTAATGACCTTTGTCAAACAGCGTTCGCATTCGCCTCCTATCACCTGCTCATCCGCCAAAACAGTCATGCAGCTCGGGCACCAATTCACTGCCTTTTTTTTGCGATAAGCGAGGCCGTGCTTAAACATCTGCACAAAAATCCATTGCGTCCACTTATAATATGTCGGATCATAAGTTTCAAGCTTTTCATTCCACGAAAATCCGTTTCCAATCATTTCAAGCTGGCGGTAAAAATTTTTCTCTGAAATTTTTGCCTGCCGCGCCGGATGTTGCCCGACTTTCATCGCATAATTTTCCGAGTGGATTCCGAACCCATCGAGGCCAATCGGCTCAAAAACATCATTCCCCTGCATACGCTTAAAGCGACCGTAAATATCGGAACCGGTAAATGCATACATATTACCGACATGAAGCCCCTCCGCAGAAGGATAAGGAAACATCATCAAATTATAAAAGGGTTTCTTGGCGCGCTTAAAGTCAGGCTCAAAAACTCCGGCTTTCCGCCAGAGCTTATTCCATTTTTTCTCTATCGCCGCATATTTCATGTATTTAAAAATATTAAAATTTTTCAGACCATTTTTCAATCCTAAGAAAAAAAAACGGGGAGCCAGAGCGAGCTCCCCGTTAGGTTTTTGTTTGCCGATATTTATTCGACGGTAACGCTTTTCGCCAGATTTCGAGGCATATCGACATTGATGCCCTTCGCTGTTCCCACTTTGTATGCAAAAAGCTGAAGCGGGACTGTTGCCAAAATCGGGCTCAAAGTGTCCTCGATAGGCGGTATTGTAATTATGTCATCGGCATGTTCGTTAACTTCCAGGTCGCCCGCCGTTGCCACAGCAAGAACCGGCCCATAACGCGCCCGGATTTCTTCCATATTTGAAAAAACGCGCTGGCGATGACCGTTTTCTGGAACTATGAAAACTGATACAAAGTTTTCATCTATCATCGCAATAGGCCCATGCTTCATCTCACCTGCCGGATAGCCTTCAGCATGAATATAACTCACCTCCTTCAGTTTAAGTGCACCCTCCAAAGCTGTCGGATAATTTATCCCGCGCCCCAAATAGAGGAAGTTAGTGTAATTCACGTATTTTTGGGAAAGATCTGCGATGTGCTTGATCCACCCCTCATCTGAAAGCATGGACTGCATCAGGTCCGGAACCCGCGCAATGGATTGGGCAATCATTTGCCCATTCTCAACTGGCATTCCGCGTTGGCGCGCGAGGAGAAGAGTAAACAAGGAAAGTATCGTTATCTGCGAAATGAACGCCTTCGTGGAAGCAACCCCAACCTCTGGACTGATGTGCTGGTAAATCCCCGCGTCCGTGTCACGCGCTATTTTTGATCCCACCACGTTCACAATGCCAAGCGTCAGGACTTTCTTTTTCGCCTCCCTCAAAAATCCGATGGTATCCGCGGTTTCTCCGGACTGCGACATCAGCACTACCACATCGTCCGGATCAAAAATCGGCGGAGAGTAGCGAAACTCCGACGCGATTCCCGCCTCCGCCGGAATTCCGGCCTGCTTTAACAGATATTGTCCGAATAGAGCGGCATAGTACGATGTTCCGCACCCCGAGAGATAAATCCGCTTTGCGCTCGAAAGACGTTCCAAAACTCCGTCAACATTTAATCCGCCAAGCCGCGCGTTTCCTTCTTTGATAAGTAAACGCCCTCGAATCGAATTCGCGACAGCTTCAGGACCGGAAAAAATTTCTTTTTCCATAAAGTGGCGATATCCGCCCTTTTCCGCCTCATCTTCAGACCACTCGATTCGCTGCGCCTTCAAGGATCTTGCAACCCCGTCCAAATCGTAAACTCGGTGTCCCTTTGCTGTCACAACCGCAATCTGATCGTCACCCAATTCCTCCACGTCCCTTGTGTAAAGGATCAGAGCTCGCGGATCTGATGCGATGAAATATTCCCCATCGCCTTTTCCAAGCAAAATCGGGCTCGATCGCGCCGCGACATACAAAGTTTCGGGAGTTTCAGACGAAATCAAAACAAGACCGAAAGTACCCTGCACTTGCTGCAAGCCGAGGCGCACCGCTTCGAAAAGCGACGGGGTCGTTTTTCGGGTTTCTTCGAACAAATGCGCGAGGACTTCCGTATCTGTTTCGGACGCAAAAACATGTCCCGATGCCTCGAGCGCTCTTTTAAGTGTTTTGTAATTCTCTATGACCCCGTTATGCACGACATAATATCTTCCGGCACAATCGCTATGAGGATGAGCATTCCTTTCCGTGGGAATGCCGTGAGTTGCCCAGCGCGTGTGACAAATTGCCGCGCCGCCTTTTGGTTTTGAACCGTTTAGCTTATCGTAAAGCCGATCCATATGCCCCACGGCCTTCATAACTGAAAAATTCGCCCCGTCGAGCGAAGCGAATCCGGCAGAATCATATCCACGATAAACAAGTTTCTCGAGCAGTTTCAACCCAATTTCCGCAGCGTTTCGTTTTCCGACGTAACCGGTTATCCCACACATAATTTCACCCCCTATCAATTAGAAGTGCTGTTGTTAAAGAAAGGTTTTTTGATTACCTACTTATGACTGCAAAAAGCAGTAATTTCTTACAAACTTATTGAAAAAACTTTCGCGGCGTTTGTGAAAGTTGTTTCTGATAATTCTTCGAGGCTCACTTTTTTCAGTTCCGCCAATTTCGTAGCCGTTTCTATTATGAAGCTTGGCTCGTTTCGCTTTCCGCGGTAAGGAACTGGGGCGACATAAGGCGCGTCCGTCTCCAGAAGCATGCGTTCAAGCGGAATATAATTGATTTGTTCATCATAACTTCGGGCGAAAGTTACTACTCCGCCGAAAGAGAAGGAAAATCCTAAATCCAGCAGTTTTTTTGCATCGTCCAAACTGCCGGAAAAGAAATGAACGATGCCCGGACCTCCAGGAGCGCTGAAATCGGTTTTTTTTGACTTTAATATCGAGATTAGATCCAAGAAAGCTTCACGGCAGTGGATCATCAGCGGCTTTTTTAACTCTCGCGCGAGTTCGATCTGTTTTTCAAATATATCGCGCTGAAGAATTTTTGTTTTTTCCTCGAGCCGATAATAATCGAGGCCGCACTCGCCTATCGCCACCGCTTTGGAGTCGCTCGCGAGTTTTTTATACGTTTCATATTCGAAAATTTCTCCGCGGCTTGTAAATTCTTTCGCCACTTCTCCTCCGCCAAGCTCATCGGCATCATGAAATGATTTTTCTGTGTGAATGGGGTGCAGTCCGACCGCAGCCCACATGCCATCATATTTTTTTGAAAGCGTTAGAGCGCTTTTTGATGTATCTATTTGCGTTCCGATGTTAACTGCGAAAACTCCGCTTTCAAGCGTTCTTGAAATCACCTCTGCGCGATCCGAGTCATAGGCTGCAAATTGCAGATGCGTGTGAACGTCAAAAAATCTCATTCCTTTTTCGGAAATAATTGCGCGTGTTTAGAAACTTTAAATGTTTTCCAGCTATTCTGGTCAAAACTTTCAACGCCGTAAATTTTCAAAATTTCCTCCGATGTAGCGGGCATAAAAGGATAAAGCATTTTGGCAAGCGCAAGTGCGCCATATGAAAGGCTCCATAAAACCGCTTCAGCCTTTTCTTTATCGGTTTCGATCAGTTTAAAAGGCTTGTAGTCATCGACATAACTGTCGAGCTCTTTCAAGAATCCGAATGCGATGTCAGCGGCGCGGTTTACTTCATAAGAAGCGAAAGCTTCCACGTATTTTTTCCATAAAATTTCGTTAACAAAATACGGGATTGAAAAAAATTCGATTTCGGAGTCGCTTTTTTTCTCAATATTTAAAAAATCAAGCGAGCCTTTGCGAAGCGGCACTGCCGCGACACGCTCTTCGCCTATCTCGCCGAGAGACCCCGCAAAATAACTTTCTATCATAGTAGAGACACGGCGCACATAATTACCGACTCCTTTAACTAAATTCCCTTCGTAAGCCGCCGCGAACTTTTCTTCTGTGAACTCGCCGTCTTCAAACAAGCCAACCTCGCGCGATAAATAGTACCGAAAGGCATCCGCGCCGTAATTCTTTACAATCTCAAATGGATCAACAACATTGCCGAGTGTTTTTGACATTTTGCGCCCACCCACGCGAACAAGGCCGTGGACAAGAATTGTTTTCGGCAAAGGAAGGCCCGCGGACAGAAGCATTGCTGGCCAGAATGCTGTGTGGAAACGGAGAATGTCTTTCCCGACCAAGTGGACATCAGCCGGCCAGAACTTCTGAAATTTTGATTCATCCTCGCGCCCATAGCCAAGCGCCGAAATATAATTAGCCAAAGCATCGCACCAGACATACATTGTTTGCGTCTGGTCGCCCGGAACTGGAATTCCCCATGAAATATCTTTCGAGGGGCGCGAAAAACTTATATCACGAAGCCCTTCCTCCAATAGACTCGAGAGTTCATGCGCACGTTTTTTTGGCAAAATGGCGAGCTCTCCGAATTCAACCGCTTTTTTTAAAGGCTCGGTATATTTCGAAAGCCGAAAAAAATAATTTTCTTCTTTTATAATTTGCGGCGCTTCATTGTGGTCAGGGCATTTTCCGTCTTCCAAATCTTTTTCCGTGATAAAAGCTTCGTGTCCCACGCAATACATTCCTTCATAAACTCCCTTATAGATATCACCGGCTTCTTCAAGTTTTTTCCAGAGTTTGATTGCGCCCGGGAAATGCCTCTCTTCGTCCGCGGTAAAAATAAAATCATCGTTTGAGATGTTGAGCACGCTCGCGAGTTTACGGAAATTTTCTCTGACACTTTCAACAAATTTGGGAATTTCCACTCCGGCTTTTTCCGCCGCGCGGGCAACTTTTGCGCCGTGCTCGTCCGTGCCCGTCAAAAAAAAAGTTTCGTCGCCCCTCAAGCGATGATAACGTGCGATTATATCGGCAATGATATCAGCGTAAGCGTGCCCCAAGTGCGGCGGCGCGTTTACATAAAAAATTGGAGTCGTGATATAAAATTTACTCATTTTGCTTAACTTTCTTAAGTTCTTACAGTTCGATTTCTTTTTTTCGCGCTATATCAGTAATAATTTCAACCAAAACCGTCGCGATCGGAACTGAAAGAAGAAGTCCAAAAAAGCCTCCGAGCGTCCCCCCGATCAGGAGTCCAATAATCACAAGGAGCGGCGGAATCCCGATTGTTTTTCTGACAACCAAAGGATAGATCAAATGATTTTCAAACTGCTGAACGATCACGTATAAAATCAAAACCGAAAGGGCCAAGACTGGTTTTTGCACAAAAGCGATTGCGACTGCGGGGATTGCCGCCATTACCGGCCCAAAGATCGGAATAATTTCGAAAAGCGCAGAAAGAATTGCAAGCGAGAGCGCATATTTAACACCCAAGATGCTTAGACCCAAAAAAACCAAAACTCCCACTAGCACGCTCAAGAGAAGCTGGCCCTGCAACCACCAGCCAATTTTTCTCCGCGTCCTCGACCAAAGATCCAAAATATATGGTTCGTAATCTTTCGGCGTTACGATGCGCAGAAAATTTTCGATGCCGCGCTCCTGAACCGCAAGATAAAAAGAAATCACGATAATCAAAACGAAGGAGAGTGCGCCCCCAAAAATTCCTGATGCGGCCTGCAAAAAACTCCCAGTCGCTTTTCCGAGCGATGCTTCGAAATCGGAAACATAATTGGAGAGGAAGCCAGAAATGTCGAGCGGCAAGTTCGGCCAAAAAGGAATAGTGCTGTTGATATTCGCTGATTTTAAATAATTTGGAAGATTAACCAAAAAATCAACCGATTCCGACAAAAGCGGCGGCACTACCAGATAAAACATGACTCCGAGAAAAGCAAACGAAACCAAATAAATAACAAGCACGCCCCAGACTCTTGGAATTCGATAATTTTTGAGCCACCGAGCGGCAGGTTCAATCGCAGACGCAATAACAACCGACATCAATATAATTGCGATAACTTCGCTCAACTGGTACAAAGCCCAAAAAGCAATCAGAATTAAAAAAAACCGGATAATTGTGCCGTTTGATATTTCGAGAGTTCTTTTTTCCATTAAAGTTTCTAAAGCTCAGCCAATATTTTTTTATAAATGGCAGTGTCCTCGTGGGGGCCGATCGCCGCCAGATTCGTTTTATTGGAGCGGAAAACCTCTTTTGATATTTTCATGATATCATCTTTTTTAACCGCTTCAATTTTAGCTAGAATCTCCGAGGGCGTCATAATTTTTTCGTAGAAAAGCTCTTGAGCGGCTAGAAAAGTAGCAACTTCATCCGTAGATTCAAATTGAAGCGCCATGGATCCCCGCAAGTACTCTTTTGCAAAACCAATTTCTTTTTCTGTTACACCTTTGCTTTTTGCATCCTTAAAAATTGCTATTATTTTTTTTGCAACTTTGGGCAAAACACCGTGCGGAACTCCCGCGGCGGCCATTAAATAACCAGAATCTGTATATTCCTCCAAGAAAGCGCGCACGTAATAAGTCAGCCCCAGCTTTTCGCGCAGTTCCATAAAAAGTCGGCTCGACCAGTTGCCGCCGAGAATGGTCTGTAAAACCATCATCGCATACCTTCTCTCGTCAAACATGTCATAAGCGCGGACGCCGAGGCGAATATGCGTCTGGTCAACATCTTTCTTTTTGAAGCGTACTTGCGGTGCGTTCTGTTTTTCGACAACTTTCAACTTTTCAAGCTTGTTTCCGGACGGCATTTTAGAAAAAGCATTCTCAATTTTTGAAAACGTAAGCGCCGGATCGAGATTCCCCGCAACGACAACAACTGCGTTCGAAGTTAAATAGTGGCTGTTTTTGTAATTAACAATATCCTCGCGGCGGATATTTTTTACGGTGTGAGGATAGCCCGCCGTATCCCACCCCGCCGGCTGATCGCCATAAACGAGCTCCTCAAAAATTTCAAAAGCCTGTCTGCGCGGATCGTCTTCATACATTGAGATCTCCTGCAAAATAACTCCGCGCTCTTTTTCGATTTCCTCCTTTTTAAATAAAGGCTCGAGCAAAATATCAGAAACAATGTCGAGCGCAGTGTCAAAATGCTTTGCGGCCGCTTTCACATAGTAGCCCGTATATTCTTTTGAGGTGAACGCGTTTGATTGCGCGCCCAAGCGATCGAGTTCGCGGTTCACCTGCCCGGGCTTCGGGCGCGATTTTGTTCCCTTGAAAAAAAGGTGCTCCAAAAAATGCGAGATGCCGTTTAGATTTTTTGTCTCATATTTGGAACCGGTTCCAAAAAGCACCCAGAGCGTAGCCGCCTCGGTGTCTTTCATCGGCGCGACAATTGCCCGGAGCCCGTTTTTTAAAGTCTTTTTTTCGAAATGCATTTAAAAATAATAGCTTAAATCAATAAAATAATAAACCCTGCGTCGCCTCATCATCCTTAGTTTCGTTTAAAAAAGAATACCAAAAAACAGGGCTTTCTGGGAAGAGTTCAAAAATTTCAGGTTAAAAAGACTATGCTTCCTTCAAAATGCCCGCTTTGCGAGTCTTTAGAGCCGAAACCAAGGCAGGCCCAAAGATTAAGATCGAAAACATTGAAAAAATTCCCGACAAGAAGATAGCATTCCCTCCGCCCCAGAGACCGGCAAGTAATCCCAAGAGAAGTTCGCCGAAGGGCATGATGCCTTGATGCGAAAAAGTATATAAGCTCATGACACGCCCGCGCTTTTCTTCTGTAGTTAAGTTCTGGATTAAAGAATTTATCGAGGCATTGTGCCCCATCATTCCCGCACCGGCAAAAGCAATCAAAAATACCGAGACAGCCAAGAGATTTGAAAACGCAAATAAAATAATTGCCGCCCCAAACAATAACCCGAAAAAGATCGCGGAATTTTCAGCGCCGTCAATTTTTTTCCACGAAGCAATATAAAAAGAGGACACAAGCGCGCCCACGGAGGTAAAAGAAGTCAAAAGCCCCAGCGTAAGCGGCCCCCCGCCCAAAATATCTTTTGCAAAAATTGGAAGCAAAATCATATATCCGGATCCGAAAAGGCTCATTGAGGCAACGAGCAGTAAGATTTTTTTTATCGCGGCGCTCTCAACAACATATTGGACGCCTTCCTTGAATTCGTCATAAATTTTTCTCGTGCGGTCTTCCAAATTCAATGCTTTTATTTTCATAGCTTGCAAAGCTGCGATTACAACCACATAACTAAAGCCGTTCAAAAGAAAACAAATCCCTTCGCCCAAAAATGCAATCGCGAGTCCAGCGAGAGAAGGGCCGGCGAAGCGCGCGATGTGGAATGAAGTCGAATTAAGGGCAATCGCGTTCGAAACATCGTCTTTCGAGCGCACCATTTGCACATAAAAAGATTGCCGCGAAGGAATATCAAAAGCGCTCGCTACACCAAGAACGAAACTTAGTGAAATAAGCTGCCAAACTTGAATCTGGCCCGTCAATGAAAGATAAGCGAGCAAAAAAGCCTGGAGCATCTGCACGGTCTGCGTAATCATCAGAATTTTTTTCCGATCATAGCGGTCTATCAACACTCCCGCGAACGGAGCCAAAATGAAAATCGGAATGTGGCTCGCAAATCCCACAATGCCCAAAAGATAGGCAGAATCCGTAAGGCGATAGACAAGCCAGCTCATCGCAACTCTTTGCATCCATGTGCCAATTAAAGAAACTCCCTGTCCGATGAAGAACAGACGAAAATTGCGGGAGCGAAGCGCCCTGAAAGTGTTTTTGAAGTCAAACATTTTAAAATCTTGAATTATTTTTCAGAAACAATATATAAATTTTATCATAAAAAATCGGCCCCCACATTTCTGCAAAGGGCCGATCTTTTGGAAAAACCCTAACGGAGGATAAGTTCCTTAAGTTTTGCTTCTATGCAAAGCCGATTTCCTACCCGGACTTCGGCCTTTAGCAGCTTCTTCGGCAACTTTTGCATAAACCTCTCAACTTCACTGACATCCTCCAAAGCCCGGGTGGAATAAAGACCCAGTTCCCCGTGATCTCGTGTATAACTTACGATTTTCACCAGGGCTTCTTTGGTTCGATGAAGCTTTTTTAAAATCCCCTCCCCGACAACTCCTAACTCTCGAAGTATGCTTCGCGCCTCTTGAAGCTCGTTCATTTTGTTCATTTTAAAACCCTCCTTGTAAAGTAATTTCAATTAAATTGAAACACAAAAATTATAAAAAGAAAAGCTCTTAGAATTGGCCGTTAATCCCGAAATGTTTTGTTAGGAAAGTTTTTCGAGGAAATATTTATCCAGCTCGGTATTTTTGATTCTTTCCTGTTTGCCTGTGTCTCTGTCACGAACAGTCGCAGTTCCGTCTTCTAGCGTTTGGTAATCAACCGTTACGCACCAGGGAGTTCCAATTTCATCCTGTCTGCGATAGCGTTTGCCGATGTTGCCGATGTCGTCCCATGCAATAGTTGATAGTTGATAGTTATTAGTTTTTAGTTCGAGATAAATTTTGCGGGCTTTGGAAATAATATTTTCTTTATTCGAAACGAGCGGGAAAACTGCAACTTTGATTGGAGCGACTGCCGGTTTAAATGCCAAGTAAGCTCTTTTTTCTCCATTCATTTCGTCCTCGCGATAAGCCGAACATAAAAGCGCGAGAATCGTCCTGCCCAGTCCGAAAGTCGGCTCGATCACATGCGGCAAAAATTTTTCTCCCGAAACCGGATCGGTATAGCGAAGATCAATGCCTGAAAATTCCATGTGCCGTTTTAAATCGTAGTCACCACGATACGCAATCCCATATAATTCTTTTTTTCCGAAGGGAAAATCGAATTCAAAATCAATCGTTCGTTCGGAGTAATGCGCGCGCTCCCCTTCCGGAACTTCCAATTCATGCACTAAATTTTTGTCGATCCCAAGTTTTTCTATCCAAGCCCAAATTTCTTTCCGCCAGCGATCAAACTGCTCTTCCCATTCCTCCTCGCGAATAAAATATTCAAATTCCATGAGATCAAACTCGCGGACACGGAAAAGAAAATCGCGCGGGGCGATTTCATTTCGAAAAGCTTTCCCGATCTGCGCAATTCCGAACGGGAGTGTTGGATGCATTGAGTCAAGCACGTTCTTAAAATTCACAAACATTCCCTGCGCAATTTCCGGACGGAGATAAACTGTATTTTCCTCCGAATCAACAGCTCCTATATTTGTTTTGAACATCATTTGAAACGGCCGCGCCTCCCCCAGAGCGCCGCCGCATTCTGGACATCCGCTGGCTGGAGGATGAAGTTTGCCAAGTTCATCAGCGCGAAAACGCCGCTTGCATTTTTTGCATTCAATTAAGGGATCGGTAAAGCTCTCAACATGTCCGGATACTTTCCATGCCGCCTCCGGCATTAAAACGCTAGATGCGAGCCCGTAATTTTCTTCGTGGGCGCGCACAAAATGTTTCCACCACAAATCTTTTATATTGTGCGCAAGCTCCGCGCCGAGCGGCCCAAAATCCCAAGTGCCCGCGAGCCCACCGTAAATTTCCGCACCCGGAAAAACAAAGCCGCGCCGTTTGGCTAAAGAAACAATCGTATTTAGATCAAGCATAATTCTTACGGTAACACTCTATTATCCGCTCCGCCAAGTCGGTTATCGTCAGGCAAACTTAGATTTATTGAATCCGCCGAAGCTGAAAGATTTTCTCTAACGAAAGTGTCAAACGCTTGCGCCTGCGATTCGTCCAGAATTATTGGCGCACTCCCAACATGGCTCTCTGAAGGTGTAAAAGCGATCTGAAAAGCAACTTCCTTTGCAGGGCTTATAAAACCGATGCCGCTTTTTAGACTGCCGACCCTCCAGACAATCTCTCCGGTTGTCGTAGCGTAAGTTACATCCTGCGAAGCCGGAGAAACAACTCCCTTCCAAGCCATATATGAAGGAAGTGGAGCGCGCACGGTGACATTTTCAAGATCATTTGAGGAATTAATGAGGGACCAGATAATTGTGAAAGTTGTTTCTTTTCCGACTCGCGGTGGAATTGGTCCGCTATTCGGAATGATATTTGAATAGTAAAAGCCTCTCGAAACAAGCTGGAGTGAAGAAGTCAGACGCACTTCAGCGCTGTCCGTTCCGCTAGTATCGGTGCCGTCATACCCGGCGGGAACTTTCCCTGGCGTAATTTTTGCTTCAGAAAGCAGTTTGAAATTTTTGTCTGCTGAATTTTTAATCGGCGGCGGATCCAGAAATGAAAACTGGGCGCGGAAACTGCCTGAATCTCCGGGATTTAAAAGTCTTAAACCGCCCTGCGTTGAAGCATTCCAAATAACGCTTTTCGAACTGGGACGGTATGTCCCTCCTCCTGGATTAATTTGGTTTTCGTTTAACCCGTTTCCAATAAATACCAATTCCACAGTCGCATTTTCAACCGCCACCGGCAGATTATTCTTATAAAAAATTTCCGCATCAATTCCGTCGCCGCCGTCAACCGCTAAGCTTTTTTGTCCGTTAACTTTGACTTCAATATTAAGAAAGGGGCGCCGAACTTTGAGAGTTTGCGTGTAAGCTCCATAGATATTTGATCGATCTTTCAGGCCGATGGAAGCCTTAAAACTTTTTTCTTCAAGGTCTTCGCCGGTGATATGCCCTGCCAGAGCGATAGTTCCGCTTTGTCCAGGGCGCAAATTTCTGATAAGCCATGAATTTCCGCCATCACGTGACTCGGGAAAAGATTTTTTAAAGCTGAACCCCGGAGGATATTCCATCGCTAAAACCAGTTCGTCAAGGCTTTCTTTTGCATTAGAGGTGTAATTAATTTTTAGCTCGAGATCCTGTCCGGATTTCACCTCGGCTGGCATTTCAAAAGAAATGCCGATGGGTGAGCGCGATATTTTCACGCTGAACTCCGTTTCTTTTGCAAGGACCGCGCTTGAATCGGACGGCCTAAATTCCAAAGTCGCATGCGCAGTTTTTTCAGATCCTTCTTCGCCGAAAATAAAAGCCTCAAAAGTGCTTTTGAACATTTCGCCCGGGCCAAGAAACCCGATAGCGCGCCGGGTTCTCGTTCCGCGCGCATCCGCATCTAATATTTTAGATCCTTCGGGATACTCAAATATTATTTCCATCGACTCAAGCGATTTTGAATTATTATTTGAAACGGAAACTTCCCATGTCATCTTTTCGCCGCCATCAATGTTTTCGGGAGCATTGATTCTAAAATCTATTTTATTTGGGGAAAAAGTTCCGTAACTTATGAAATAATAAGTCACGCCGGAAATTAGAATTACCAGAGCGATTGCTAACCCCCACCAATAACTCCGCGAATTTTTCTTTTTTGCCGGCATGTTGTTTTGTTGCAGCGCTGGCGGTTCTTTCCAAGACAAAGGAGCTTTTTGAACGTCAGGCGAAAGCCCGGGACGCTTGAACCTCCTTTCAAACGACTCTCCTTGTTTGTAGAGCCGCTTTCTTAATTCGTCGAGTGGATCATCCGCCATTTTTTTAATTATATCTTAAAAAAAATGATAACTCTAAAGGTGGCTTGCAGCTATTCCCGTTTTAATTACGTCCGCGAGGTAAGAAGAAAGTCCGCCTGAAAGCGGCAGCAAAATTTCTTTAAAACCCGAATCATGAAAAATTTTTGATAATTTTTCTTTCTCCTCGTCCGGCCCAAGTTCTAAAATGCTCTGCTCGTTTAGATATCCCATCACAAAAAGCGCTTTGGCATAAAAAATTTGTTCAAGGTCTTTTATTTCATCATCTCCCCTTTCGTTAAGAGCCTCAAAAAAGGAAAAAATAATACTCCAGAGAAAAGCGTCTTCGCCTTCTCCTTTTTGAAAGCGCCCAATAAAATTAGAAACCTCTCCAAGATGCATGAGTTTCTTTTCGGAGCTCATAACTCCGTCAAAATACCGAAGGTGTTCGGAGTCAACCAGATGCCAAGTGTTGCGCCCGGAGACAAATCCAAAACGCCCATATGAAAAAAGATTCAAATAGCGGTTTAGCTTCGAGGCGTGCCGCCGCACGCCGCGCGCGAAAAGCTTAAGCATCCCGAATTCTTTGGTGAAGACATTTAAAACTTTATCGGCTTCTCCCGTATCAAAGTAGCTCAAAATTATTCCTTCAGTTTGGTATAGCCCGTTTGCCATTTTTGCCTAAATTTTAAATTGAACGGATTATTAAATAATCAATTGCCTTTT